>NZ_JAQBOF010000002.1 GCF_028288185.1 Mucilaginibacter sp.
TATGACTGATGTAACAAATTCGCAGAATGAAAAAAAAGGTATTTATCAATGTAATAGCTGCTTAACAAGATATGATAAACTTTATGGCGACCAGACAAATAACATTGAGAAAGATATTGATTTTGAAACCCTGACCGATTACAAATGCCCGGTATGCGAAGCTCCTAAAAGTGAATATAGTTTGATTGAAGTAAAGAAATAAATGAACGCACCATCCTTATTCAACTGTTAGGCAACCAACAGCGCGAGCAAGGTAAAAAGGCAAGGCCGGGCAGCTGAAAGCGAACAACTCCCGTTCGCTTGTGTATCCTTTACTTTTTATCCCGGCGGATGATCTAACATCAGGGTTAACTCTAATCAAATCTCGAACCTTTTTTATGAAAATCACATGAGTTATTGATAATCAGTTAAAAATGATTTATGCAATCAAAAACCCCAATAATTTCTTAGTAAATTTATTTTTTCAGAGGGAAATCAATTATATATATTAATTGATTGACTAATAGCAAGTTGTGATAAAAACAAAAGAGAGCTAGATACTTTATATCTAGCTCTCTAAAAGTAGCCCGTAGGGGAATCGAACCCCTGTTTCTAGAATGAAAATCTAACGTCCTAACCCCTAGACGAACGGGCCATTTAAGTTCTGGTTGTTAAGTCTTTAGTTAGGAGTCAAATGTCTGTTTTTGACTCTTGACTTTTTGGCTTTTGACTTAAACCATTCCCTTATTTTGGGATTGCAAAGATATACGTTTAATGATAAATTAAAAATATTCTTTTAAAAAAATATTTTTGTGCCTTTTAAATGGCAAAGTCAATGCCATCCGTTCAAACAAAAACCTCCTTTTTACATTGTAAATCTATCAAAGTATAAACATATCTTTATTAAATAAATCTGCTATTCATGAAGCCCAAACAATATGATGTAATAGTAATAGGCGCCGGACAAGCAGGTTTACCTTTGTCAAAAAAATTAGCCAAAGCGGGCAAAAAAGTAGCTCTTATAGAGAAGCGATGGGTTGGCGGCACCTGCGTAAATGATGGCTGCACACCAACTAAAACCTGGATAGCATCGGCTAAAACCGCTTACATCGCAGCCAATAGCGGCCCACTGGGTGTTAAAATCAAAAGTTATAAAGTAGACATGGCGCTTATAAAAAAGCGCAAAGATGATATTGTGCTGCACGCCCGCAACGGCGGCACAAAAAACGCCCAAGAAACCCCAAACCTCGATCTGGTATTTGGTGAAGCTGCTTTTACTGATACCAAAATCATATCCGTAAAGCTAAAAGATGGCGGCACCAAACTTTTTAAAGCCGATTTGATATTTTTAAATGTCGGTACCAAAACTTTTATCCCTGATATTGAGGGATTAGCTGATATTGACTACTTAACCTCTACTTCTATTTTAGAACTGGATAAAGTGCCCGATAACTTATTGATACTGGGCGGCAACTATATAGGCCTGGAGTTTGGGCAGATGTTCCGCAGGTTTGGTAGCAAGGTTACTATACTAGAGAAATCGGCAATGCTGGTATCGCGCGAAGATGAGGATATATCAACCGAGGTGCGTAAGATATTAGAGTTAGAAAATATCGATGTGCAAACCGGTTCACAGGCTGTCAAATTCAAACAAAGCAAAAAAGATAAGATCATAGCTACCATAAAAAACGCGGGACACGAAAAGAAGGCGAAATTTAGCCACGTGTTGGTAGCCGTTGGTCGCATACCCAATACCGATACATTAGGCCTTGATAAAACCGGTGTTAAGTTGGATGAGAAAGGCTACATTAAAGTAAATAACAAGCTCGAAACTAATGTAAAAGGCATTTATGCTTTAGGCGATGTAAAAGGCGGACCGGCGTTTACCCATATAGCTTATAATGATTATACCATTGTGTATCGCAATATTATAGAAAAGGCGAACCTCAATACAAAAGATCGCCCCATACCCTACTGCATGTTTACCGACCCGCAGCTGGGCCGCGTTGGTATAAGCGAGAAGGAAGCAAAAGATCAGAACCTTGACGTTATAATTGCTAAACTACCCATGGCCCGCGTGGCCCGCGCGGTGGAAACCGGCGACACCCGTGGATTTATGAAAGCTGTTGTGGACAGAAAAACTAAAAAGATATTAGGCGCGGCAATTTTGGGTCAGGAAGGCGGCGAGATTATGTCGGTACTGCAAATGGCGATGGAGGGTGGTATTACTTACGACAGGATACGTTATTGCGTATTTGCGCATCCGCTGTACTCCGAATCATTAAATAACCTGTTCATGAATATTGACGAGTAATTGCCTATGATAAAGGTTGACCATTTAAGCAAATCATTTGGGCCGAAGGACTCCTTTGGAGGAAAAGTAAAAGCTGTTGACCATATCTCGTTCGAGGTAGCGGAGGGGGAGAACCTTATACTTTTAGGTACCAGCGGCTGCGGCAAAACCACTACGCTTAAAATGATTAACCGGCTCATTGAGCCTACCAGCGGCAAGGTTTTTATTAATGGGAATAACATCATGGCCCAACCGCCAGAAATCCTTCGTCGTGGCATTGGTTATGTTTTACAAAACAATGGATTGTTCCCACATTATACCGTTGCCGAGAATATTGCCATCGTCCCGCAATTGTTGAAGTGGGATGTAAAGAAAACCGAACGTCGCGTTAGCGAATTATTAGAGAAACTACACCTGGATAAAAGCTATCTAAAAGTTTATCCTAACGAGTTAAGCGGCGGCCAGCAGCAGCGCGTAGGGCTGGCAAGAGCATTAGTTGCCGACCCACCGGTTTTATTAATGGACGAACCTTTTGGCGCGCTGGATAACGTTACCCGCTCAAAAATCCACGCCGAGTTTAAGGCCCTTAATGAGCTAAAACGCAAAACTATCATCATGGTAACCCATGATGTGCAGGAAGCTTTTGACCTGGGTGACCGCATCTGCCTGATGGATAAAGGCAAGATCATTCAAAACGGAACACCAACCGAGCTATTATTTAAACCGGTTAATGCGTTTGTAATAGACTTTTTAAAAGAGCAGCGTTTGCAATTAGAGTTTAAGGCATTGCGTTTAAATGATATCTGGAAATATTTGCCGCCGCCCTCTAAAGGGGGAACTTTTGAAGCACATGATGGATTAATAAGTGATGCAAGTTTTTGGTCGGCTATTGAGCGCTTTAAGTTTATTAAAACCGAGCATTTACACATCAAACATCAGCAAAAAGACGAATACCGCTCGGCGGGGTTTGAAGAATTGATGTCGGCATTTTATCAATACAAAAAACAGCAGCCGCATGAATGAGCAACAACAAACTTTGTGGCAATTCATGGCCCAGCAAAGCGATAAGCTGCTCACCCAAACGCTGCAACATATCGGGCTGACGTTTATTTCGCTGATCATTGCTGTGATAATCGGCTTGCCATTGGGTATCCTTATCGCCAGGAAAAGAAAATTATCGGGCTCGGTTTTGGGCGTAGCGGGGATATTGCAAACTATACCCAGCATTGCCTTGCTGGGTTTTATGATCCCGCTTTTAGGCATTGGCGCTAAGCCTGCTATTGTGGCTTTGTTGTTATATGCGTTACTTCCTATCATCCGCAATACTTATACAGGCATTACCGGCGTTGATGGCGCGGTTAAAGAAGCCGCTGTTGCCATGGGAATGAGCAAGTGGCAAATATTATTTAAGGTTGAGTTGCCTTTGGCTATGCCGGTGATATTGGCTGGTATCCGTACCGCTACGGTCATTAATGTGGGTGTGGCAACACTGGCGTCATATATTGCCGCGGGTGGCTTAGGTGAGTTTATATTCGGCGGTATCTCCCTCAACAATACCAATATGATATTGGCTGGCGCTATCCCGGCGGCTTTGCTGGCTATTTTATTTGATTTTCTTTTATCAACGCTCCAGCACTTAAACCTAAAGAAATTAAAAACTGCCGCTGCCATACTACCAATGCTACTTATCATATTCGCTTGTTTTTACTTCATCCCATCAGCCTATGGTGGTAAACTTACAGCCGGATTCACACCCGAATTTATGGGACGGCAGGATGGTAACCTGGGCCTGCAAAGCAAGTATGGCTTAAAAATTCACACAATAGTGATCAGCGATGCGGTGATGTATAAGGCTTGTTTTGAAAAAGAACTGGACGTGATAAGCGGCTACTCTACTGATGGCCGATTAAAAGCTTATGGGTTGGTGGTTTTGGATGATGATAAAAAGATTTTTCCACCCTATTATGCCGCGCCAATTGTGAGGGATGACGCGTTGAAAAAATTCCCTGACCTGGAGCCAACATTAAATATGCTATCGGGCAAAATAAATGATAGCGTGATGACAGATTTAAATTACCGCACTGACTATCTTCACCAAAGCCCGGAGCGTGTGGCTAAAGACTTTTTGATGGCTCATAATTTATACCGGCCCGAGCGTGGCGGCAGTGCAGGTATAGTACGTATAGGCTCAAAAATATTTGGCGAGCAATACATTTTAGCCAGCATGTACACCATGCTGATTAAAGGTTATACCGATTATGATGTAGCCACAAAAACGGGGTTAGGTGGCACCAAAATTTGTTTTGATGCACTAATTAATAACCAGATAGACCTTTACCCCGAGTACACGGGTACGGGTTTATTAGCCATATTACAACCGTTGCAAAAAGAAATTGACGCGGTGGCAGGTGATAAAGAAAAAACTTACACCTATGTTAAAAACGAATTTGAAAAACGATATAAAATAAAGTGGCTGCAACCCATAGGGTTTAATAATGCCTATGCTTTAATGATGCGTAAAAAACAAGCCGGCGATTTAGGTGTTAAAACTATATCAAACCTTAAACAATATTTAGAGCGTAAATAACTCCAAATGGACTTACTAGACTGTTACTTAAAAACCCGGAAACATACCGAAGATATCTGCAGCCATTTGCAGACCGAGGACTATGTGGTGCAGCCCGTTGCGGATGTTAGTCCGCCTAAGTGGCATATTGGCCATACCACCTGGTTTTTCGAGACCTTTATTTTAAAGCCCTACTTTATAGGCTACCAGGAATATAACCCTGATTACAATTACGTATTTAACAGCTATTACGAAACCGTAGGCAACCGTGTTATCCGCACTGACCGGGGTAATTTAAGCCGACCTACCGTCATAGAAATTTATAGCTACCGCAAATATGTAGATGATGCCATGGCTAATTTTTTATGTGCCGAGCCATCTGCTGATGTAAAAGGGCTGTTAATCCTCGGCTTAAATCATGAAGAACAGCACCAGGAACTTTTACTGACGGATATTAAATACATTTTAGGGCATAATCCATTATTTCCGGCTTATAATAAAAGTTATGTATCACCAAAGACCGAGGTGAGCGATGCCGGGTTTATTAAGATGAACGAAGGCGTTTATGAGATTGGTTTTAAGGGCGATGGGTTCAGCTTTGACAATGAGTTAAACCGTCATAAGGTTTATTTAAATAGCTTCCGGATCAGTCCCAATTTGGTAACCAATGCAGAGTATTTAGAGTTTATTAATGCCGATGGTTACCATGATTTCCGTCACTGGCATGCCGAGGGTTGGGATTGGGTAAAAACCAATAAAGTTGAAGCACCGCTTTACTGGCATTTAATTGATGGCGAATGGCATATTTATACTTTCCATGGGTTAGAGCCACTTAAATTACATGAGCCGGTTTGCCATATTAGCTATTTCGAGGCTTATGCTTATGCCTCATGGCAAGGGTTAAGATTGCCTACAGAATTCGAATGGGAAGCCGCCGCGCCGCAATTTGCCTGGGGCAAAAGCTGGGAGTGGACAGAAAGTTCCTACCTGCCCTATCCGGGTTTTACTAAAGCGGCAGGCGCGATAGGCGAATATAACGGCAAGTTTATGGTTAATCAGAAAGTGTTAAGGGGGGCTTCGGAAGCAACATCGCCGGGGCATAGCCGTATTACTTACCGTAATTTTTTTCAAACACATTTACGTTGGCAATTTACTGGCATAAGGCTTGCTAAATAATTGCGCAAAACCATTTACACCATGAACCAAACCGCTGCACACACCGAAATGATGGATGCGTCAAACAATAAAGCGAGTACGTTTTATGCTGATGTTATAGCAGGATTACAGTCAACCCCTAAGCACCTCAATTCTAAATATTTTTATGATGCTGTGGGTGATAAAATATTCCAGGAGTTGATGGATTGTCCTGAATATTATCCAACCAATTGCGAACTGGAGATATTTTCGACCAAAACAGCGGCACTTGGGCAATCAATAATTGGCGATGGCGATGCTTTTGACCTGATAGAATTGGGCGCAGGTGATGCCACCAAATCAACCCACCTGTTAAAGTATTTGCAGGACCAGCAGGTTGATTTTACTTACGTGCCTATTGATATATCGAACAACGTTATTAATTACCTAACTGTAAAATTGCCGCTAACTATCCCGGGGCTAAAAATGAACGGGCTAAACGGCGAGTATTTTGATATGTTGAAGAAAGCGTCTTCGCTATCAAACAGGCGCAAAGTGGTGTTGTTTATGGGGTCGAACATTGGTAATATGCCGGTAAATGAAGCAACTGAGTTTTGCAAGGCTTTAAGGGAGCATTTAACTGCCGGCGATATGGCTCTGATAGGCTTCGATTTAAAAAAATCACCTAAAGTTATATTGGCTGCTTATAATGATTCGGAGGGGATAACCAAAAGATTTAACTTGAATTTGCTATTACGCATAAACCGCGAGCTGAATGCCAATTTCGATGTAACCCAGTTTGACCATTATGCCACATACGACCCTGAAACCGGCGCCTGCAAAAGCTATTTAATAAGCGTAAAGGACCAATTGATAAACATTGGTAAAGAAACCATCCGCTTTGTTAAGGACGAGTATATTTATATGGAGATATCGCAAAAATTCACCATCATGCAAACCGACCAGATGGCCACAAACACCGGCTTTAGGCCCCTTGACCGTTTCTTTGATATTAAAAAATGGTTTGTTGATACGGTTTGGATGGCGGAGTAATTAATTATCGCGCCGCGTAAACCACGGGTGCTTGCTTCGTTGTTGTTTTTACCTTACCAAAATGCGGGCATCCGCAATCTTTTTTAAATATGCTGCAAGCCGAGAAGCTTAGCAAGCCTATCAATCCAATTAAAAAGAGTTTATTTTTTTTCATACTTAATTGCTCCAATAGCTACTAATATACTAAATATTCCCATACCTAATGCCGCCAAAAATCAGCATTGCACATTATAAATTATGCGCCAACAAGGCCCTTGTAATCATCCGCAGATAATAGGGTAGCTACATCAGCAGGGTTTGATACGGTTATTTTTACCATCCAGCCTTCGCCGTATGGGTCAGAGTTTACTAGTTCAGGCTGGCTATCTAAAGCTTTGTTAACTTCTGTTACGGTACCTGTAACAGGCATAAACAGGTCTGATACGGTTTTAACAGCCTCGACAGTGCCAAAAACGCCTTCCTTACTAACTTCTTTCCCTACCGAATTTATATCTACATATACAATATCGCCTAGTTCGCCTTGAGCAAATTCAGTAATACCAATGGTAGCTACGTTACCATCTAATTTAACCCATTCGTGGTCTTTTGTGTATTTTAGTTCAGCAGGAAAGTTCATATGATCATTTAATTTTATCCAAAAATAACAAAAGTTTATTCAACCTGATAAATTAACCTTATTAAACCGTAATTTTATAATCACCAAAAAACCTGTTTGAACAAAATTATTGATTGCTAACCCAATAACCCCTTATGAAAAAGGTAACGCTATTGTTTATTACCCTGGTTTCTGCTTGTTTATTGCAGGCTTGTCATGGTAATAAAAATGTCGATGCGGATGATGATACCACGAGAGAAGTTATTGATACCACTAAACACATCTCTATTATTGTAGGTAAAGACGATGCTAGATTTTTAACCACTATTGCACAAGGTTGCCTGGCCGAAATTAAAATAGGCACACTTGCTAAACAAAAAGGGCTTGATAAGCGCGTTAAAAATTTAGGGGCTATGATGATCAAGGACCTTACCAAAGGCAAGGGGCGGTTAATAGCACTTGCCAAAGCAAAAAAAATAACCTTGCCCGATACCCTGGATACCGATGACCAAAAATCAATAGCCGAGCTAGCCAAAAAAGCAGGCAAAGAGTTTGACATTGCTTACCTGGATAAAATAAAAGTAGATTATAAAAAAGCATTGGACCTGTTTCAAAATACAGCCAAACATGGCTTTGACCCCGAGATAAAAGGTTTTGCCGCAAAAAACATAATGACCATACAAAGGCATTTAGATTTGATTGATGCGGTACATGGGAGTATAAAGTAGACCCTCACCCCGGCCGTCTCTAAAGGTGAGGTTTTATTTGCATAAGCCTGATTAAAACAATAATTTGGCTGTGTAATACAACTATCTAACATGTCAGCACCTATAGTAACCGGTTTATTGGCTTACGGAATGTCCGGAAGGGTTTTCCATGCGCCTTTTTTAAGCACCAATCCGCAGTTTAAGTTAAAAGCGGTAGTTGAGCGTAGTCAGAAGAAGATGGCCACGCATTACCCGGATATTGTGAGCTATAACTCGGTTGAGGAGATATTGGCCGATAGCGAGATAGAGCTCATTATAGTTAACACACCCAACTTTACTCATTTTGATTTTGCCAAACAGGCTCTAAATGCCGGTAAACATGTACTGATAGAAAAACCGGCAGCGGGCAATGTCGCCGAGATCAAAGAATTGTTTGACGTAGCCCGTGCAAATGGTCGCCAGGTTTTTGGCTATCAGAATCGCCGTTGGGATAGTGATTTCTTATCGGTAAAAGAAGTTATTGAAAGCGGCCGATTGGGCCGGTTAACCGAGGTAAATTTCCGTTATGATCGCTACAAACCTGCACTTAACCCCAAACCTTTTAAAGAAACTAAGGACACACCTATAAACGGAATAGTTTATGAGCTAGGTCCGCATTTAATAGACCAGGCCATCCATTTATTTGGTAAGCCTTTAGCTTTTGATAAGTTCATAACTATTCAGCGCGACTTATCGGAAGTGCCTGATTACTTAAATTACCGTTTAATATATCCTGCCGGATTAGTGGTATATTTAACATCGGGCTTATTAATTGCCGACCCGCTACCTGCTTTTGTAGTGCATGGTACCATAGGCAGTTACAGTAAATATCGCTGCGATATGCAGGAAGCCCAATTAGATAAAGGCATTTTGCCAACTGATGATATTTACGGCGTTGAGCCGGCAGGCATGGAAGGCAAATTGGTTACTGTTGGACCCGATGGCGAGAAGAGTATTGAGTTTATGCCATCTATTAAAGGCGATTATGCTAATTTATTTTACGCGGTTTATCATGTCGTACGCAATAACGCGTTATATCCAATAACAGAAGAACACATGGCCTGGCAGATGGAACTGCTGGAAGCTTAATATATACTTACAAATGAAAAAACTTATTCTACTTTTTAGCCTGATAATAGCTGCCGGATATTGCCGTGCCCAAAACAATGATTCGGTTGGTGCCGCTATGCCACCCTACCGCATTTTAACAACCGACAGCACCTGGATAACCCCTGCAAATTTAAAGCACCGCAAAACGTTGCTTATCTATTTTTCGCCCGATTGCCCGCATTGCCAGCATTTAACTATGGAGATGCGCGAACGCATGAAAAAACTGGGTGATACCCAGATCATGATGATAACCTGGTCTAACAATTATGATATCCGTGCCATCAAAAACTTTGTGCGCGATTACGATTTGAAGAAATATCCTAATATCACCATAGGTACAGAAGGTTATAGCTACCTGGTGCAGAAATACTTTAAAATACAAACAACACCTTATGTTGCTGTTTATAATAGCGATAAAAAACTGGTAAAGGGTTATTCAAAAGCACCGGAGATCAATGATTTGATTGCAGCGGTTAAGAAGACGAAGTAAAAGTAGCGTTGTAGCGCTCTTGGCCGCTAAGGCCCATTACTTTTTCCTTAGATGAAAAAGTAACAAAAAATCAAGTCAACAGATAGGCTTCTTTGCGCTCGCGGCCTTTGCCCGGCAAAGTAAGTAAAACCACGGGCTGCAATATTTTTACCCTGCTTCGCTCGCGCAAAGGCCTCGCTTCAGTAAAAAGTTGCTATGCCCTTTCCAACGCACATGCCAACTTGTTTTACTTAATTTCATCCGAAGCTTTTCTGCTGACACTTTATTCAATAGAACTACATTCCTCATATTAATGAAAAATTAAAAGAGCGAAGGCCTGTCAGCACACGCGGCAGCGATTGGGCTGACTTGATTTTTTGGTTACTTTTGTATCAAGACAAAAGTAACTGGCCTTAGCGGCCAAGAGCGTCACCAAGCGACAGGTTGCGTGTTGAAAGGTGTTACGAAGCAAAATATGCAATTATACCATGAACAGTATAGTGATACAGTTGGTGCATTATTGTTGCTGCTGTTGTTGTTGCTGAATCATCTCCATGTGGCGCTGGTAGCTGTTTTTAATGGTATAGTTTGCTACCGGTATAGCTGCCTGCGTTTTTTCATCGGCCAGCTCATAATTTACTAAACCATCATCGTCAACTGTTACTGCAACCTCCAAACTATGGCCCGATGATCCTTTGTAAACACCCTTTACCGGCGAGCAGTCCATAAAATTACGGCCTACTGCCAGGCGCACATGGTTCTCATTAGCTATAATGTTGTTGGTAGGATCAAGGCCTAGCCAGCCATAATCTGGTATATAGGCTTCAGCCCAGGCGTGGGTCGCGCCTTCGCCGCGCATACCGTTTTTATCAGTGCAGATATAGCCGCTTACATACCTCGCCGGTATTTTTACCATACGCAGCATTTCGGTTAAAATATGGGCAAAATCCTGGCAAACGCCGGCCTTTAGTTTCCATATCTCATCCAAGGTGGTTTCAACGGTGGTTACGCCTTTTATATAGTTAAAATTCTTGTACACATACTCGCAAAAGCGCAGTGCTACCTGGTAAGGAATATCATTATTCCCTTTTAATTCTTCAACCAGTTTTTTTAGTTCTTCAAAGCCTTCAAAATACTCCTGCCTTAAAAAATCAATAAAGGGAACGATGTATTGTAACGGCTTTAGGTCCTCCCATTGCTGTGCCGGGAAAATATCATTTACCGGGTAAGGGCGATGCTTGGTACTCACCAATATTTTTGAGTTAATGATCAATACCGAGTGTGGCTCGCTGTAAGTAAAGCTGCCAACCTCGTTACCATAATAATCTACATGCCTGTCAACAATAGGGTTGCCGCTTACGGTGACCTCCTGCTTCAAAACATCCTGAAACTCATCTTTTATGGGGAACAGAATGATCTGGTTGGCACTATCACGGGCCGGGCTGTCATAAATATATCTGGTTATATGTTGTATTTCAAATTCAGGCATATGGGTAATAATTATTTAATGTGATGATGGCGATTACTCACCCCGACATCGCTTCGCTTGTCGACCCTCTCTTCGCTACGCGGAAAGAGGATTGTTTATTTGAATCAGGCAATCCTAATCTTTAATCTTCAATTAACCAATCTTTTTTCACGAATTCGCAAAATAATGTTCATTCAAGGCATCGGCAATACCGTAAAGTTCGCCACGTATTTGGGTAAGGAAAGCATGTAACCCTTCCTGTCTTATTGTTTTTACCGAGCTGTATTTTATACGGCTTTGCAAACGGCCAATTTTAAAGATCATATCCCTAAAATCTTCCAAGTTACTATCGTTTTGCAGGCGCTCAAAATAACGTTGTATATTATTTACCGAGTAGATAACCGAGCGTGGGAAATCATTATTCAGCACCACCTGCTCTAATACGTTCTCGGCTTCAAAACCCTCGCGATAGGTTTTTAAATACAGTTCATATCCGCCCAGCGAAAGCAATAAGTGTTTCCAGTAGGTAGTATCGGTAAGTAAGTCGGGATTATCACTGATAGAACCAAATTTGGTGTCCAAAATATCAACAGATTGTATAGCACGTTCAAGGTATTTACCAATATTCATAAAGCTACGGCCCTCGCCACGCTCCATGGTGATTTCCACAGTACCATAGTAAAGCATTACTTGTTTTATCAAAACATCCAGTACGCTTATCGGGTCCTCGCGCTGTAAGGCGCGCTCCAGCTTACTATCTTTTACGGTATGGTAATATTCGTTTAAACATTGCCAAAGATCCTTGGTGATATGCTCCTGCACACTACGCGCATTTTCGCGGGCAAGGGTAATTATATTCAACACAGAGTTTGAATTACTTTTACCCATCACCATGTATTTTAATACGGCGCGGCTATCATTGCCCAGGGTGGCTCCTTCATCATCATCAAGCCCCGCAAATATGCGTATCACCGGCTCCCAGGTAAACTCCTGTATGGCATCCTGCGATGAAGCATAGTTTATTTTAAGCATACGCAGCATACCATCGCTACGCTCAATGTACCGACTTTGCCAATATAAACTTGCTGCTACTCTACTTAACATTCTTTGTTGATTTCGGATATCGGATGTTCGATATCGGATTTATTTATGTTATTAATTATTCGGATATTTTCAACCCTTTATTTACTGCTAACTGCTGCTGCCAACTGCTTACTGGATTTACGCCAGGACCCACGTATCTTTACTACCACCACCCTGCGAACTATTAACCACCAGCGAACCTTCTTTTAGCGCTACACGGGTTAAGCCGCCGGGTACTATCTCAATACCATCAGGTCCAAACAGCGCGTAGGGGCGCAAATCTATCCGCCTCGGTTTTAACTCGCCCTGCATATAGCAGGGCGCTGCCGAAAGACTTATGGTTGGCTGCGCGATAAAATTGCGTGGCTCTTTAATGATCTCTTTTTTATAGTCGTCTATCTCTTCTTCGGATGCCGCGTGACCCATCAACATGCCGTAGCCACCGCTGCCGTTGGTGCGTTTAACCACCATATTATTCAGGTTTTTAAATACATGCTCGCGTTCGTCATCATTTCCTAGCTGATAGGTAGGTACGTTCTTTAATATCGGCTCCTCATTTAAATAATAGCGTATCATATCAGGCACATAAGTGTAAACCGCTTTATCATCGGCTACGCCATTGCCTATTGCGTTAACAATCGCTACGTTGCCTTTACGATAAGCGCCCATAATACCTGCCACACCCAGCATACTGCTTGGATTAAACACCAACGGGTCCAGGTACTCATCATCAACCCGGCGATAGATAACATCAACCTGTTGCAGGCCGATGGTAGTTTTCATGTACACCTTATGGTTATTCACCACAAGGTCGCGCCCCTCAACCAGCTCAACACCCATTAAACGGGCCAGTGTGGTATGCTCAAAATAAGCCGAGTTATAAATACCCGGGCTTAACAACACGATATTAGGATTAGCTATTTGTCGTGGCGATAGGGCCAGTAAGTTCTTGTATAATATAGATGGATACTCGGTCACACTGCGCACGCCGCATTGCGGCAACAGATCCGGAAATAAACGTTTGGTGATCTCTCGGTTCTCCAGCATATAGCTTACGCCCGATGGGGTGCGCAGGTTATCTTCCAGCACGTAAAAAGTACCGTCAAAATCACGGATCAGATCAATACCGGATATATGCACATAGATATCATAAGGCACATTCAACATGTGCATTTCGCGCAGGAAGTGGGGGCAGGAGTATATAATATCAATAGGCACTATACCATCCTTAATAATAAATTGGTTGTGGTAAATGTCCTTTAAAAAATGATTAAGCGCAGTTAGCCGTTGTTTAATCCCTTTCTCTACAAAGGCCCATTCGGCAGCGGTAATAATGCGGGGGATAATATCAAACGGGAATATTTTTTCAATCCCTTCGCCGCTATTATATACTGTAAAAGTTATACCCTGGCTCATGAAAAGCCTTTTGGCAAGCTCTTCTTTTTTATTCAGATCGTCTGCTGATTCTCTTGAAATGTACTCAATTACCTTACGGTAATGCTCACGCACGTTGGCATCTGCTCCATACATTTCATCCCAAACGCCATCAATCGGGTTGTATTTATCAAAATAAGCTGATTCCTGCATGAAAATATTAGGTAAAATAAAAATTTGTTAACCGGGTATGTTTATAAAGATGTAATATATAAACTGTTTTTAAATAATTGCAATGTTTTTTGAAAATATTATAATTTTTATTAGTCAATATTGTAAATATTACCACAAATCGCTTAAAAACCAGTCAAGTTTTTATAATACTTTCTCCACATGCTTGCTTTTTGGCTTGCATAAGCTTTTTTAAACAAAATATGATAAATAACAGAAAAATATTTATACATCAAGCACCGCACCACCAGCACCGTGGTGCAGTTCACGGCATTAATATAACAAGTAAGTATATTATTTGATTTACTTAAAAGCGATCAGCCATAAACTTCAATACCTCGTCCTCGGTACCCACAAATGGACCCGGCGACATGGTTTTAAGCCCGGCCATGGCAGCGGCAAATTCGCCGGCTTGATGTATGCCGGCATTTTTAATGCGTTTGTATAAATAACCGGCCATATAAGTATCGCCGCAACCGGTAGCATCTACTACCATTTCGGGATGATAAGCAGGGATCTCATATAAAACTCCATCCGCATAAATTGCAGATCCCTGGCTACCGTTGGTTATTACGGCTTCTTTTACACCTAAATCGCTTAAAAACTTTACGCCTTCGACCACTGTTTTATGGCCTGACAATGCTGCCAGTTCGGCAACATCCGCTTTTAAAACATCAATGTATTGCAGGGCCGCTTTTTTATCGGGCCAGTCGGTTAAGTATACTTTTTGCTTTACTACTCTGCGTAAATAGCCTTGAACGTCTAATGCGATACTGCCTTTGGCTGACAGCGTTTTTATAAAATCCGTGTCAAAATCATCGGCTAATAGCGGGCCTAAGTGAAACACCTTTGCCTCAACATCCAACAACTGCTCCATCGTAAACGAGTCGGCAATTTGCAGTACGTTCTGGGTGCGTTCGTCCTGGTTTTCGGCGTAAATATTTTCAAAAATTACGGTATGTGTGCTGGGTTGCACTTTAACTTTAATGCCTTTGTCGCGCAGATAGGTTACATATTCCATCTCGGCAGCGGCAAGGGCAGTTACTAAAAGATAGTTTACATCCAACTTATTTACAGCGCACGAAAAGTACAGCGCCGTACCGCCCGGCATGTGCAAAGTGGTTTTGGTATTAACTATTTTATCAGAGGTGATGTGCCCTACGCAGCAGATATCATACATGGCGGCAAGATAACGATTTTGCATTATTACCAATAGTTTAGAACGGAATTTGCCCGATCGGAAAGTGTAACATATATATTGTATGTTATGTTGTAATTATTTTTTTAATCTAAATTTAGCCTAACCAATTTAACCTCAATAACTTCAAATTAATATGAGAAGAATTTTATCATTAGCGATATGTATCCTAATACCCTCGCTTATGTTTGCGCAGCAATGGCAACCTAAAAAGGCGGCCTTGATGAGCAAATTTGCCAAGGATGTAAACCCTAACAGTGTATTGCCTGAATATCCGCGCCCGCAGCTAACGCGTGTTAAATGGATGAACCTAAACGGACTATGGCAATACCAACCCGGAGCTGCTGCCGATGCTTTGCCGACAGGTAATTTGGCTTCAAACATATTGGTGCCGTTCCCGGTGGAATCTGCCTTATCGGGTGTTATGGAGCATCATGACCGTTTATGGTATCGCCGCACGTTTACCGTACCCGCAACTTGGAAAGGCGAGAATATCCTACTGCACTTTGGCGCGGTTGATTATGAAAGCGAAGTGTTTGTAAACGGCAAAAACATGGGTGTACACTCAGGCGGGTATGATCCTTTTACGTATGATATAACATCGGCCATTAAAGCATCAGGTCCGCAAGAAATTACAGTACGGGTATTTGATCCAACCGACAATGGCGGCCAACCCCGCGGTAAACAAACGTTAAGGCCGGGCGGTATCATGTACCAATCTGTAACCGGGATCTGGCAAACAGTATGGTTAGAGCCGGTACCTGTAACCAACATCAGCGATATTAAAATAGTGCCTGATATTGATAAGGGTGTAGTAAGGCTAACTGTTAGCAGCCAAAGCGAAGGCTCAACTGTAAGCATTACCGTAAAAGACGGTGCTAAGGTGGTTAGAACCATGACCGGGAAAACTAATACCGAGCTAAGTGTACCCGTAGCAAACGCCAAACTATGGTCGCCGGATAGCCCATTCTTATATGACCTGAATATAGCCTTAGTAAAAGGTTCAACTAAGGTTGATGCTGTTTCCAGTTATTTTGGGATGCGTAAAATATCTGTCGAAAATGATGGCGGGTATAAAAAACTATACCTGAACAATAAATTTCAATTTATGGTTGGCCCGTTAGACCAGGGTTTTTGGCCGGATGGTGGCTATACGGCACCGACAGACGCAGCTTTAAAATACGATCTGCAAAAAACCAAAGATTTTGGCTTTAACATGGTGCGTAAGCACATTAAAGTTGAGCCCTACCGCTGGTATTATTGGGCCGATAAATTAGGGTTGATGATTTGGCAGGATATGCCATCGCCAAACTCATATACCGGTCGTGCTTTCCCGCCGCCACCGGTTGATACCATGGAGTTCCGCAAGGAACTGACCAGGTTGGTACAAACGCATTGGAACTCACCTTGTATCATCACCTGGGTTACTTTTAACGAAGGCCAGGCGCAGGGTGCGCAAAACACACCATCGCTGGTTAGGATGGTGAAAGAACTCGACCCATCGCGTTTAGTTAATCAGGCCAGTGGTGGCAGTTGGTTCAATGCAGGCGATTATTTAGACGTACATAGTTATCCCGATCCGGACGCTTTGCCAACCACTACACAAGTTGTAGCCAATGGTGAGTATGGTGGCATCGGTTACATTATACCGGGCCATACATGGTCACAACGTCCAACCTATATTATGATAGATAAGTTGAAAGATTATACCGATCTGTACAATTCTTACTCGCGCGACCTGGCTTACCTAAAAACCAACAGGGGTTTAAGCGCCGCAGTTTACACCGAAACGACAGATGTAGAATCTGAACTGAACGGCTTGCTTACCTATGACCGCGAGGTTGTTAAAGCGCCCGAGGCTACCATCAAAGCATCAAACGACCTGGCTATTAAAGGCAGCGTGACTTTAACAACTGTATTGCCAACATCGCAAAACTGGAAATATACTTTTGAAAAGCCCGACACGGCATGGCTTACCCCGGCGTTTAACGATGCCGCGTGGCAATCGGCTCCCGGTGGTTTTGCATCGCGTGTGCCAACTAATGTGCGCCCTAACAATACGCCAACAGGCGTTAAATCTGTTTGGGCCACCAATGATATATGGCTGCGCCAGGAGTTTACCGCAAGCAATGTTACGGATGTTAAAAACATGGTGCTTAACATCCGTCACCAGGACGACTGCGATGTGTATATCAATGGTGTAAAAGCCGCTCATATTGCCGGCCACTCACGTAATTATACAATTGAAGATATTAACGATGCCGGTAAAAAAGCTTTTATACCAAATGGCAAAAACGTAATTGCCATGCATTGTCATGCTAACCGTATGGGATATATTGATGCAGGTATATCGGTGATCAGTATTAAATAGATCAACACCTATCATTAAAGCGGTTATTGTTCCTGACGGGATAATAGCCGCTTTTTATTGCCAGTAATTGCCGGATAGTATGATCATGTTCAGCAGTTTGATACTGTTATCATAATAGTCATAATCCTTTAGCTTAAAGCCAATCAAATAATCCCAAACGCGATTTAGCCATACCTGGTTCTTACCATCAACCATTGCCGAAACGGCAAACGGCGCTACAAAACTCAAGGCCTCGAAATATCGCCCTTTAATATCGTTGCCCGCTAAGGTATAACCGGCAGAAATGTTGTAGGTGTTATTATTAGTAGTCTCTCGTATCCATGAGTTTATTTTGACAACGATATTTTTTGAACGTTTATCGCCGGTCATTAAATAGTCTATAGCTATGCGCCAGGGCACACGGCAGGCGTTGTAATTATATTGACCGTCATACTTATCTTCCAAAAAATATGGGTTGGCGGGTTTGGGGTTTTTATTTAGGTTGATGATAAAATCGGGCAGCAGCCCTGCATCCGGACTGTAATTGGTTTGCATACTATCAAATAACCGATAGCATGCATTAACAACCTTCCCCCATCTCCCATCTTTAACAACTTGTTGAAATGCTTTAAAATGAGCCGGCATAAAATCAGATGATCGCATGGCAAAATAATCTTTGCTTTCTTCTTCCACGCCATCACTTAACAAAACCGACCACGTTTTATGATTGATCTCGTATTGCATAATGGCATTGATCATGGCTTTAGCTTCCTGTACATAATTAATTGCGCCATTATTACCCCATTGTTTGGCTGCCAGTAGCAGGGAATAAGCAATATCCATATCACCATCCGTAGCGGATGTTTTATCCAGATCAGCCCCGTTGGTTTTTTGCGCCCAAGCCATTAGGTATTTACTGCGATGGCTGGGGTGGGCCCGGTAATAGCGGAATAAATTATCGTAGGTAGTTTTAGCATTTGCATCATGCCCGGCCATTAACGCGGTTATTATCATCCCATAACCTTGCCCCTCTGATACGCATTGCTTGCCGCCCTTGCCCTCAAACCAAACATAGCATTGGGGTTTTCCGGGTACGTTTTTTATAAAGCGGGTTTTCCATTGTGCGTAAAAGCCTCGTACGGTATTATCCAGTTGTGCCTGGGTGATGTGATTTGGCTTGATAATCCCCGCAAAATAACGGGCATACTGCGGAAACGGCTTGACTGTTTGTTGGGCTGATACCGCTAACGGGCAGCAAATTAGCAATATAAATAATAGAATAAATTGATACCTGCGCCGCATTTTTAAAAGTACAAACTTAATTTATAGTGGGGCATAATTTCCCACTTATTACAGCTTAAATCAACAGTGCTATCCATACAGCCCTCGGTTTTTGAACTTAATTTACCATTGGTGCTGTATTTGTTTAAGCTATTACATTAACTGATGAAGCATGAAAAGGAAACTATCTTTCTCTATAGCATGGGCCATATTTATAATAGTTGCCATAACACTAGTTGTATTAAATTTTATGGGTGATGACCAGGCCAGGAACCTGTTTGCAGGTATTGTATTGGCCGTATGCGCGGTTTTATTTGTAGGTGCCGTATTGTTGCATGGCCTTACAGATAGAATTGGTTAAAACCAAATTGTAACATATCCGTTACAATTGGGCCCTTAATTGGGAACACAATTCCACATATTACCCCCCATTAGCTGACTATCCACTATAAATTGCATTGGCGTAGCGTTTGTATTAGTTAGAACACTTAATATAATACAGAATAGTACAGACATGGAAATAAAATATTCAACCATCACCACCATAATTACAGTTTGCTTAGTAATATTAACATTGGGTGTAATAACCACAATGAATAATAACACAAGCCGAAATCTTTACGAAGGCTTAATACTGTTGGCATGTTTAGCCCTATTTACAGTTACGGTTATTAGGTTCGGATCTGTAGACAGAGCATAAGTATTTTAATACCCCTATATGTGAGGGCTTGAGGGTGTTTATTCTCAGGCCTTTTTTGTTGTTATAGTTTTGATTGCTTGGGTTATATTCCCCATCTTTATACAAACCCAATCATAATGAAAAGTGTATTTAACCCCGCTGATGTTACCGAACTAACCACCCGAATAAACAAACTAACAGCAGATACCAAACCCCAATGGGGAAAAATGAACGTGGCACAAATGCTGGCCCATTGCAACGTAAGCTATGAAATGGCCTATACCGATAAGCACCCTAAACCTAACCCTTTTATGAAATTTATTTTAAAGGCATTGGTGAAGAAAAAAGTAGTTGGCCCTGATCCCTATAAACACAATAATCCTACTGCTCCAGCTTTTTTAATTAAGGATGACCGCGATTTCGAAGCGGAAAAAGAGCGGCTAATAGCTCACATTAATCAAACACTTGATCTTGGCGAGGCACATTTTGATAAAAAAGAATCGCATTCGTTTGGTGTATTAACTAAAGGCGAGTGGGACACCATGTTTTATAAACACCTGGATCATCACTTGGGACAGTTTGGGGTATAAAAGGGTTTTCTTAAAATCCTGTATCCGCGTTTACCAGGTCCTCATCTGTCAGGCCATCAATGGTAACATGCTGGGTGCGGCCGGCGATAGACTTTATACGGCCCACTTTATCAAAGCTTTCATAATGATCATAATATTTAATAACAATATTACCTATAGATTTTAGCTTTCCGTTAAAGGCCTGTTACTTTTTCCTTAGATGAAAAAGCAACAAAAAACTAAGCGTAGCGACCTCATGAACACCTATAAAACAAACAATAGGTGAATAAATCAAGTCAGACGAGAGGCTTCTTTTCGCTCGAGGCCTTTGCACGGCAAAGCAGGTAAAACCACGGGCGGCATAATTTTGCTCCAACTCGCACAGGCCATTGTCCGGGCAAAAAGACGCTACGCCCTTCCAACCGCACAGCCCAACAAGTTTAACCTGCTTTCACCCGAAGCTTTTTGTCTGACACTTCGTATATAACCTGCATTTAGTTATTTAATGAGAGTAAAAAAGAGCGTTGGCCCGTCAGCCCACGCGGCCGGAAGTATGGCCTGCGCGATGGCAGCGATTGGGCTGACTTGATTTTTTGGTTCCTTTTGTATCAAGACAAAAGGAACAGCCCTAGCGGCAATTGAGCGCTACCAAGCGATAGGTAGCGAATTACAAATAACAGCCATGAGCGTCACCAAGCTGCTAATAACGCACATCTTATAAAGAGAGCTTAACACTCTTTTTTGTACATTTGCCACATGGCCGCTATAAAACCATCCGTACCTAAAGGAACCCGCGACTTTTCGCCTGCCGAAATGGTAAAACGCAATTTTATTTTTGATACCATTAAAGGCGTTTTCCGCAAGTTTGGTTATCAGCAAATAGAAACTCCGTCAATGGAGAACCTGTCTACCTTAACCGGTAAGTATGGTGATGAGGGAGATAAATTGATGTTTAAGATACTTAACAATGGCGACCTTATAAATTCAAAATTATATAATGGTCTTGGCGAATTATTTAATGTATTAGTTCCGAAGGGGTTGAAGCCATCTATAGACGAAGTAAAAGAGAATGAACCTTGGCACAAGGGCAAAGACACAAAAGTAGTTTGGGAGGTTCCTGATGCTCATTCTCTTAATGAAGCATTTCAAAGAGTATCTGAATCAGAGAGTGAACGAGAATTGTATAAAAAATCGAATCAAGATTTAATCAGTGCTGTTTCAGAAAAAGCCCTACGCTACGACCTCACCGTTCCTTTTGCCCGTTACGTAGTGCAACACCAAAACGAAATTACTTTTCCTTTTAAACGTTTCCAGGTGCAGCCGGTTTGGCGTGCAGATAGACCACAAAGGGGCCGCTATCGCGAATTTTTTCAGTGCGATGCTGATGTGGTGGGCTCTGATTCTTTATTAAATGAGGCCGAATTTATATTGATCTATGACGAAGCTTTAAGCGCCCTGGGCTTAAAAGATTTTACAGTAAAAATAAATAATAGAAAAATTCTATCAGGCATAGCCGAAGTTATAGGAAAAATCGATAACATAATTGACCTTACTGTAGCCATTGATAAACTGGATAAAATTGGCCTGGATGGTGTTATAAAAGAGTTACTGGAAAGGGGTTTTACTATTGAAGATATTGAGCGGCTTAAACCAGTAATTTTACTGGAAGGCACCAATTCTGTAAAGCTGCAAAGTTTGCGTGCGGCACTTGCCGGATCTGTAATTGGACAAACGGGTTGCGATGAAATAGAAGAAGTACTGAACTACGTAGATAATTTTAAACTGCAAAACGCGGCTATAGAACTTGACATTACCTTGGCCCGCGGACTAAACTATTATACCGGTGCTATCTTCGAAGTTAAAACCAACGAGGTTGCCATAGGCAGCATTGGTGGTGGTGGAAGATATGATGACCTGACGGGCATGTTCGGTTTAAAAGGATTAACCGGCGCTGGCATATCTTTTGGTGCCGACCGTATTTATGATGTAATGGAAGAGCTAAACCTTTTCCCGGCTGATGCTAACCAAAGCACACAAGTTTTAATATGTTGTTTTGATAAAGATGGCGAGCTATACGGGCTGCCGTTACTACAACAACTACGCGATAACAACATTAACACCGAGTTATACCCCGCAGGCGCCAAGATCAAAAAACAGCTGGATTATGCCAACAATAAAAACATCCCTTACACGGTAGTTATCGGCAGTGACGAAATGCAAAGCGGCTTACTTACTTTTAAAGACATGGCATCAGGCTTGCAGGAGAAGTTAACGGTGAAAGAGATTGTGGTGAAATTGACAAGTTTGTAATTCTCCACGCGAACGAGGAACGAGTGTGGCAATCTCTACACTCACAAATTCGCAATCTGTCGTGTAGAGATTGCCCCGCTATCGCTCGCAGTGACGTGGTGGTAATGGGGTCTATATCAAATCCAGCCCCGCAAAATTCTTATTCAATACCTGTGCGTTGCTTACATCCAGCCATTTATCCAATAGGTTCGCATAAATATCTCTGAAGTCTACCTGGTATTTTAAGTCGCCATTATCCAGTGTGGTTAAATCAGGCGAATCATTGAAAATACCAGCTTTTTTCAACTTACCGCCAAACATAAATACATTGTTTGCTGTACCATGGTCGGTACCGTTGCTGGCGTTTTGCTCAACGCGGCGGCCAAACTCAGAGAAAGTCATCACCAGGGTATCATCCAGTTTACCGGTAGCTTTCAGATCTTTAATAAACGCTGCTACGGCATCGCCATAAATTTTTAACTGACGGCCCTGTTGTCCTTGCTGACCAACGTGTGTATCAAATCCGCTTAGCGATACATAATAAACACGGGTGTCTAAACCAGAGTTAATAAATTTAGATACATTCTTTAACTGGTAACCTAAGCCTGTGTTTGGATAGGTAGCAGTTACATTATAGGTTTTTGATGTTTTCTGTATATAATCAGCTGATGAATAAGTTTCGATCATGGTTTTATACAGGTAACCTAAATTATCCTCGTTCAAATTAGTACTGCTATGATCATGCACCAGGTCCTTAAAGAATGGCTCGCGCGTAGTCTGGAACAGTTTGTTAGGGTCCTGTACAGCAATTCCTTTCATCTTAGCACCTTTCATGGCTAATGATAATGTATCATCAACCTCTATAGCCGTATATGGGTTTTGACAAGTCTGGCAGTTGGAATCCAGGTAACGGCCAATCCAGCCGGTGCTTAAAAACTGGTTCGCATCACTACCTGTTTGCCAGATATCCATCGACCGGAAATGCGACCTATCCGGATTTGGATAACCTACTGAGTTAATGATATTCATCCATCCCTGGTCGTAAATTTCTTTCAGGGCCGATAAGTTAGGATTAAGCCCCTGCATATCGTTAAGCGTTACTATATCGGGCTTGTTAATAGCTATGGTTTTACGCTTTTGATAATAAATATCGTTACCGTAAGGGATGACGGTATTTAAACCATCATTACCGCCCGAAAGCTGTATAATAACCAGGTTTTTATGCCCGGTTAAATCGCCTTTTGCCATTGCTTCCAACGGCTTTAAAAATGCAGGCACCATAAAGGCTCCTGATATTAATGCGGTGTTTTTTAAAAAATCTCTGCGTTCCATAACTTTTTAATTATTGAATTAGTGATTGAGTGAATATCACTCTTTTACTATTTCTACTCAAATTTTCATTGTCCATTTAATATTCACTCAATCACTCATTGATCAGCAAAGCTGATACTCTGGCGTTGATGCTATTTGTATTACTATTGTTTTTAAATCGCCGGGGCGGTTAACTTCGTCAATTACTGTTTTATTCAGATCCGGTTCCAGCATAAACCGGGCTATTTCTTCGTGTGTGGTTTTGGCGGGGATATCATGTAAAAACTTATCCCAGTTGACCGTAGCCTGTACACGTTTTATTACGTTTAATTGCTGCTTACGTTGCGATGCCAGGTAAGCCTCATCTTCGGGCGTGGCTTTACCTGTAAAATCAATTACCCCGGCATTTAATATGGTTGATGGCATTTTCATCCGGTACATTAACGATGAACTATCTATCCAGGTTTTGCCCCCGGGCCACCCAGCCACATTGGGTGGACGAAACAATACCTGCCCCAGCGTGCGCTGAAACTGCATCAGCACATCAGGATTTTGATAGGTGATATAAAACTGGCGGTTCAGTCCTACTAAAAACTCAACCGGCGATTTTACCAGGTTGCCGATATTCTTTTCATCATAAAACCAATCAGACAGAAATACAAATTTCAGCAAGGGTGTTATCTCGTAGTTTTCTTTGTAAAAGACATCGGCCATCTGGCCAATATGTATATCATCGGGCACCTCGTTAACCAAATACTTGTATAGCTTGGTGCAGATAAATATAGCTGTTTGCTTATTAGCTGTTATAATACTTATGATATCCTCGCCGCAAAAATTAGCGGTTTGGCCCAAAAATGTTTTGGTGCTGCTATCATGCGCATAATTATTGAATTTATAGGTGCCGTCTTTGCCGTTATAGGCCCAGCCTGTAAATGACCGTGCCGACTCTTTTACATCCTGCTCGGTATAATTTCCGCGGCCCAATGTAAAAAGCTCCATCAGCTCACGCGAAAAGTTTTCGTTGGGGTGGTTTTTTTGATTTTGCTGATTATTTAAAAACTGGAGCATCGCCGGCGTTTGCGATACCTGCATCAGCATAGTTTTAAAATTACCCAGCGCATGGGTGCGTTCTATATTATTTAATTCCTGCTGGTAATAAGAGTTGCCTACGTTACAGGCAAAATGATTATGCCAAAACAAGGTCATCTTTTCTCGTAACTGTGCATCGGTATTACTTAACTGTTTTACCCAGGCATCATTCAATGCTTTTTCTTGCTGATTTCGATCTTGATTAAGCTGTCTTTTTTCGTCCTCGGTAAGGGCATTATAAGGTCTTTGCCTTATATCAATATTTTCTTTAACAGCAGTTAAAAGCTCTATTTTTTCGGATGCCTTTAAAAGCTTTCTTACACTTTTCCGTATCGACCAGTTTTGCTTGTCGTGCAGATCCTCAAACCTGATACCAAAGCCGGCCCTGGCGTATAAATGCTTAATCTGTTTCGAGTTACTCATTACGTTTTAATTATTGAATTACAGAATTAATGATTTATTGATTTCAATTCTATAATTCATACCTAACCTAACTGATACTCCGGCGATGATACCAATTCAATAACCAACGCCTTGGTATCCTTTGATTGATTAACGCTATTCATCAAAGCGCTACTCAATTTAGGTTCTAACATAAACTGCGCTATACTTGTTTTATTCATGTCCTTGGGTATAGCGCTTAAAAACTTGTTCCAATCAGGTTGTGCCTGTACCCTTGTATTTACAAACGGTTGTTGTACACGCATAGTAGCTAAAAAGGCTTCATCTTCCGGGTCGGCTTTGCCGGTAAAATCAATAACACCACCGTTTAATATGGTTGATGGTATTTTAATGCGATACATTAATGATGAGCTATCTATCCAGTTACGCCCACCCGGCCAGCCTGCTACATTTGGCGGATAAAATAACACCTGCCCTAACACTTTTTGAAACTGCAACATTACCTCTGGCCGTTGATAGTTAATGGTAAACTGCCTGTTTAAGCCCACTATCAATTCAATGGGCGATTTTACCAGGTTGCCCGTATTTTTATCATCATAAAACCAATCGGCAGTAAAGACATATTCCAGGAGTGGTTTTATTTCATAGTTAGACTTGTAAAACACATCGGCCATAGCTTCTACATGTGCCTGATCGGGTGTTTCGTTAACTAAATATTTATAAAGTTTCGTACTAAGGAAACGAGCGGTTTGTTTATTGTCAAATATGATATCAATAATATCTTCACCCTTAAAATTCCCGGTTTTGCCCAGGAAGGTTTTGCTCTCATTATCATGCACAAACGGGCGGAATCTAAATTCGCCGGTACCATCATATCCCCAGCCGGTAAACGCGCGTGCAGATTCTTTAACATCCTGCTCGGTATAGTTACCCCGGCCAATGGTAAAAAGCTCCATCAGTTCGCGCGCGAAATTTTCGTTAGGATGACCCTTTAAGTTTTGCTGATTATTTAAAAACTGCAACATAGCCGGCGATTTGGCTATCTCCAGCGTCATGACCTTAAAATTACCCAGAGCATTACTACGCTGTATATTGGCTACTTGTTGCGCGTATGTACCTTGTTTAGTACGACAGGCAAAATGGTTGTTCCAAAACAGGGCCATTTTTTCGCGCAACTGGCCTTTTGTGGTGCTCATATAATTTATCCACCCCAGGTTAAGGTCTTTTTCCTGCTGGCGTTGTTGCTGCTGAAACATTTTTCGACTTGCCTGATCGCCTTTTACAACCATGGCATAATCTACATTGCCCTTAACAATATTTAGCGGCTCATAATCTGCAGATGCTTTAAAAAGTTCCTTAACAGTTTGTTTAATGCTTTGGTTCTCGGCATCCTTAAAATCATCAAAGCCCAAGCCGAAGCCCGCGCGCGATGTTAAATGCTTGATTTGCTTAATATTGGCCATGTTTTAAGGGGGTTTAAAACAGTATGAGTGCTAATTTAACAAATAGTTTAATTGTAATAACAAATTAATGTATATGACATAAATTTGTGACAAATGATATTCAGGCTTACAGAACATTTACTATTTCCAGATCCTGAGTTGGCCGAGGATGATGGCCTTTTAGCCGTAGGCGGCGATCTTTCAACCGAACGATTAATCCTGGCCTATAAAAGCGGCATTTTCCCCTGGTATAGTGATGATACGCCTATTTTATGGTACTCGCCGCATGAGCGGTTTGTATTATATCCTGATGAATTAAATATATCATCCAGTATGAAAAGAATTTTAAACTCCAACCGCTTCCGGGTAAGTTTTAACACTTGCTTTGCAGATGTGATAGAAGCTTGCTCCGCAGTCGAACGTAAGGACCAGGACGGCACCTGGATAACTGCTGATATGAAAGATGCTTACATCCAGCTTCATCAACAGGGTAATGCACATTCTGTAGAGGTTTGGCAGGGCGATGATTTGGTGGGCGGTATGTACGGCATAGCCATTGGTGATGTGTTTTGTGGCGAAAGTATGTTTAGCAAAGTAAGCAACGCTTCAAAAACAGCATTGATTACCTTGATAAAAACCGGCGATTATAAATTACTGGATTGCCAGGTGCATACCGATCACCTGGAATCAATGGGCGCGAGGATGATCAGCAGAAAAGAATATATGACGATGCTTGGGTAATAATGTAGAATGATACCTACCTTTAACTGCGCTGCACCACGGTGCATTGGTGCACGTCAAACTTTAATAATTAAATGCAGCAAGCAATAAATATAAAAGAGCGTATAATTTTAGGTATAGACCCCGGCACAGCGGTTATGGGTTATGGATTGGTGAAAGAGGTGGGCTCAAAAATTGAACTGATTGCTTTAGGTGTGGTTAAGATGGATAAAATTGACGACCATATGCTAAAGCTGCAACGCATATTTGAAAAAACTGTTGCGCTTATTGATAACTACAAACCCGATTGCCTGGCTATCGAGGCACCTTTCTATGGCAAAAACATACAGGTAATGCTAAAACTGGGGAGGGCTCAGGGCGTTGCAATGGCCGCAGCTTTATCGCGCAGTATTGAGGTTACAGAGTACTCGCCACGCAAAATAAAACAATCTATTACGGGTAATGGCAATGCTACCAAAGAACAGGTTGCCGCCATGTTGCAAAATCTGTTAAGCTTTAAAGAAACACCCGATTTTTTAGATGCTACGGATGGTTTGGCCGTAGCTGTTTGCCATTCTTTCCAAAGGATGCCTACCGGAAAAAGTGGCAGCAAAAAATCATACTCAGGTTGGGATACTTTTGTTAAGGATAATGCTAAGCGGGTGGTTAAATAATGTGCAGATGTGTGGATGTACAGATGCATAAGTGAAATATCAGAACGTCCTTTTTGTAAATCGCCTGTTACAATAGCAAAATAGGTGACTTTTATTTAATTCAGGGGCAACCTATCTGCACACTAACCCGTCATCACTATAACAATAGAAAGATGCACAGGTAACAACGTGAACGCGGCAAAAGAAAACATATTAGCAACATTGGCTTATTTTGATATATTCAAGTATCCGCTAACCAGTGGAGAGATATATTTATTTCTAAAAAATAAATATAACCAGAATGACTTCGAATTTGCCCTTAAATATTTGGTTGCCGGTCAATCTGTTTACCAGTTTAGCAATTTTTATACTTTACGAAACGACCACGAGCTAATAGTTCGCAGATATAACGGCAACCAAAAAGCCGCCGAGTTGATCAAAACAGCCTCAAAAGTGGGCGATATGCTTATCAAATTTCCTTATGTGCGTGGGATTGCCATATCGGGTTCGTTATCAAAAAACTTCGCTGACGAACATTCTGATATCGATCTGTTTATTATCACTGCCAAAAACCGCCTGTGGATAGCACGTACTTTAATGCATGCCTTTAAAAAATTAACCTTTTTGGTAAACAAACAGGACTATTTTTGCATGAATTATTATATAGACGAGGAGCAACTGGAAATAAAGGAAAAAACCATTTATACCGCTATTGAGGTTGTTACTCTTATCCCGCTGCAAGGCGATACTGTGATTGAGCAATTTTATGCCGCCAACGGCTGGACGCGCGAGTATCTGCCCAATAAAATAATGCGCATATCATCGGCAAAGCCGTTAAAGCCGTCTTTGTTTAAACAATTGTTTGAAAAGATATTGGATAACCGCCTTGGCAATGCTATTGATAATATATTGATGCAAATAACCGCCGGCAGATGGCTTAAAAAAACCGAGTCGAAAAAACTCAACTCAAAAGGCGCCATTATGAGCATGGATACCGGCAAGCATTATGCTAAACCAGATCCGGGAAACTTCCAGGCCAAACTGCTTAAACAATACCAGCAAAAAATATCGCAGATATTGGTTGTCCCTGAAAACTTACTGGCTAATTAAGTACTTTAACGATTATTTCTGTTAGAACAATAACCAACTGAAGGCTATGATCCTTATTTACTGATAGCGACCCAATAAAACGGGTCTTTTTTGAACAAGCGATTAAATAAGCTTGTAGGGTTAAACATTACCCGGTAATTAAATCCCCAAAATTCACTTATATCATGGTGAAAGTAATGATCGGCCATGGCGGGAATGCCCATATCTTTATAATAGGTGCGGCAGCGCTCGGCAGCTATAGCTGCGCCGTCCGGATCATAAAAAGGGGTATCAATGATGTGTGTCTCACCTCCTCGATTTAATAGACTCTCGGCCTGGCGCAAAACAGCCACAACCGATGGAAAGTATTGTAAGGATGCTGCAAAAACAACAATATCAAATTTCTCTTTATCAAAGGTGTTTTCATTAAAGCTATCGTATACAAACTCTAAATTAGATTTTTTAAACACCCTGCTTGCCTGGTTAATTTCGACCTGATTAACATCAAGGCCGGTTATATACGTGTTAGGCAGATCGGCCATTTTTGATGAGAGCCAGCCGTTACCACAGCCCACTTCTAATATCCTTAAAAATTTGCGCTTTTTACTTAAATAAGCCAGCAACCTATTGGCAGAATGTTTGCGTATTTCCCATTCGGGCGAGTTGGTGCCAAAATCAGGCAATCCTTTTAGTTGCAGATCGGTATATGTCTTTTTTTCGGATTCTCTTACGGCACAATATAATTCCTCAAAATCCGGCTTGCGGGATTTTACACGGTTAATTCCTTTATTTTGAATAGCTATATCCAATGGTAATTTTATTTGTATCAGGCATTAAATACATGCTTTTTTTACTTCGCATTTGAAAACTAAATAGTGATGGATCTGCACCCATCACTATCTGGAGAAACTAAAATCTATAATTACACAATTATCGAAACAGTTACGCCCCACACTAGCCAAAGGTTGCCCATTACCCGAAATAAATTACCGGGGCAACCTTTACAAATAGCCACCCGTAATTGATATATAATGTTTAAAACCATTGTACACATCAATTGTAATTTCTATTATAAGTCCTTTAAAACTATTTACCATATGAGCACCATGATAGCAACTACCAACCCAATAAACAGCTTGATATCAACCTTAAAAAGGGCCATGCAGAGAAATATTTTTTTTACCCCTGTAAAAGAAAAAAAGTCAGTTGAGGCTTATGATATATGGGCAGAAAGTTATGATGTGCAACCCGGTAATTTAATGTTGGATATGGATGAAGAGGTGTTTACAGAATTGCTGTCCGAGGTTAATCTAAAAGGAGCAGCAATTGCCGATATAGGCTGCGGCACTGGCAGGCACTGGCCAAAACTTTTAAAAGCCAAACCGGCAAGCATTACCGGCTTTGATGTTTCGGCAGGGATGTTGAGACGTTTAGAGGAAAAATTTCCGGCAGCAAAAACCAACCAGATAACAGATAACCTTTTCGCGGATACCGATACCGCCACTTACGATGTAATAGTATCAACACTTACTGTGGCACATATTGAAAACATTGAAGAGGCGCTGCAAGCCTGGTGCCGCATATTAAAACATAACGGCGATATTATTATAACCGATTTCCATCCTAATGCCTTGGCATTTGGCGGCAAGCGCACATTCCAGCACAACAATAACAGTATCTCTATTCAAAACTTTGTACATTATGTATATGACATTGAAGGCATCCTGCTAAAAAATGGCTTCCAGATAGTTAACAAGCTGGAAAGGAAAATTGACGAGTCGGTAAAACATTATTACGAAGATAAAAACGCATTACACGTGTACGAAAAATTTAAAGACGCCCGCATTATATACGGCATCCATTTAAAAAGGACGCATACTATTTACTAAACCGCATATTTATCTATCTTTAGCTATCTGTTACCTAAATAGATACGTTATACTATGCCGGTTAAAAATTATTTATCGCTTGCTATTATAGCAATAGCTATTACATTAAGTGCGCATGCACAAAGCAATTTGTCGTGGTTGGCAGATCCGCTAACCATGAGTGATGGCAGCAAAGTAGCCACTACAAAACAATGGCAAAAAAGACGCAAAGAACTACTGCAATTTTTCACTACCGAAATGTATGGCCAACAACCCGCGCGGCCTGCAAACATGACTTTTAAAGTTTTCGAGACCAATAAAAATGCTTTGGGTGGTTTGGCAACCCGCAAACAGGTAACCGTTTATTTTAACGGCAAAACCGATGGCCCGCAAATGGATATACTCATCTATCTGCCTAACAAAGTAAAAAAGCCTGGTCTTATTTTACAGTTGGGGTTTAATGGCAATCAGACTTTAAGTAATGATACCGCCGTACGACTTTCAACCAGTTGGGTTGCAAACAGCAAAACAGCTATAAACAACAAAGCTAACGAAGCCAGCCGTGGTAAAAACCCCAACAGGGATGTTGAAATGATATTGAACCGAGGCTATGGTTTCGCCACTATTTATTGTGGTGATATTGACCCCGATTTTGATGATGGCTTTAAAAACGGCGTACATGCGCTATACCCCGAATTGCAAGGCCGTAGCGACAACTTTACTACCATAGGCGCATGGGCCTGGGGCCTTAGCCGCGCTTTAGATTATATGCAAACCGATAAAGACATCGATGCCAAAAAAGTTGCCGTATTTGGTTTTTCGCGATTGGGTAAGGCCGCGCTTTGGGCCGGCGCTACTGACGAGCGTTTCGCGATGGTGTTAAGTAATGAATCGGGCGCTGGTGGGGTGAGGATATTTAGGCGGGGCAAGGGCGAAGACATTAAACATTTATGTACCAGTTTTCCGCATTGGTTTGATGCAAACTTCAGAAAATATATGGGCCGGGATACGGTATTACCATTCGACCAGCATTTAGTAATATCTTTAATAGCGCCGAGGCCAATTGCCATTGGCAGCGCCGAAGGCGACCTGTATTCTGATCCTGAGGGCGAGTTTTTGGGTGGCGTATATGCCAGTCCGGTCTATAAACTATTCGGACTTGAAGGTTTACCTACCACCAAATGGCCGGGAGTTAATGAGCCGGTATCAGGGCAAATACAATATCATATCCGCCCGGGTAATCATAATATACTTACTTATGATTGGCAACAGTATCTTAACTTTATGGATAAGCATTTTAAGTAGGTTACAATACCACCTTTACAGACGATCCTTTATAATCACCCATCGGTAGTTTTACCTGCCGGATAATTTTACCGATACTTAAATTGATGGTATCCTGTTGGCGCGTAGGGTCTGATACCCATACATCGCTTAGCTTATTTCTGCTCTTTTTACAAATAAGCAGGCAAGGCTTATCTGTTTTTAGTGTTATATGGTTTACTATTATGCTGCCGGGTTGGTAAAAGACAATCATTATGTTATTACCTGATGTTATGGCCTGCGTACTGGTTGTATTTGCTAATATATTAACCCCGGTATTTAACCCGGCTTGTAGTTGTTTTACATTAACTCCCGGCTTTATCAGATAGGCATATTTATTATTTTGGTTATGCTCAATATAAGTTGTGGTTACGTTGCCCGCTGATGGTTTATCGTCACCTGTATCATTATTGTTTACGCCTTCCCAACCACTGCTTCGATATTCGGTTTTGGTTTTGACGCTTTCGGTGTTATCCAGGAAATAGTAGGCTTTACCATCATGCCATAGCCATTTTTGCCCGTCTTTGTTTTTACTGTTGATGAGTGATCCTTCATGAAAGCTTTGGTCTACCGTTGTCACCAGATTTTTCTTTTCTGCTGATTCTATCCCCGCGCCTAAGGCTATCAGCATATCATCAACAAAAAAGTAGCTTTTATGTGCTTTAACATCCATTCGGTTATAATCCATAGCGCTGATGCCTTCAGCCCCGTTTGATACCTGGCCTACAAAGGTGGATGTATTCCCTGTTGCAAATGCTTTTTTTCCACCAGGGTCAACAGTAGTATCACAAGTTGTGCCCGGTAACATTGTCCAGTTCCAAATGGCCTCAATATCGTTGTACTCTTTACCGTTGCTTTGCACCAGTGCAAGGCCATCATTAATAAATGCGCCTTTTAAATTTTCGCTGTTTATTGATTCCAGCCTTTTTACAAACGGGCCATGCATTTTTACGCTCATCAGGTAATGGTCTTTTTTTAACTGCACCATATAATCGCTGCGCCAAAAACCTTTGTTGCCTGCAAGTTTACAATTACCTGGGTAATCAAACCCGTCTATAACATCCCTGCACTGGTAACTATGATCTAAAGAACGGATGAGATCAAAGTCTTCGTACAGGTTAGTACCGCGCTTAACCGCAGCATTTTTACGTAATTGCCTGCCAATGGCAGGGATATCCATAGCGCCTTTATAAATCGTCCACCTTAAACCATTAGCGCAATAATTAAAAACTATCTGCTGCTTAGCTTTATCAAACGCCAGCGGACTATGGTCTGTAACCGACATCCAAAACAATAATGAGTTTACAAATGACAATCCGTAATTACCCACCTGCATCATAGCGCCATGTTGGTGAAAAGAATAATCGGGTTGTATACCCTCGCCGGTAGTTACTGTTATTACGCCCTGCATCCCGGCCATTGCTTTTGCAAACGCCGTGTAATCATTATGTATTAATGCTACACGTGCCTCGTTATCTAACTGCCATATCAGGTTTTGGCCAGTAGCGGCATTTACAGGTATGCGTTTAACAAGTACGTTGTTCAGGAAGTCGAGTTCATCCGGTTGCGCATTGTCGCCCAATTGTAGTATGATGCTCGAATAAGCAAACGGCACATTAATATTATTGTGCCACCAGTTTTCGCATTTAAAATCGTTTTTTATCCAAAAGCGCAATGCTTTATGTATGGCTGTAAGATACGCCGGATCATTATTTTTAAAGTAAGCACGGCCCAACAATAGTATCCTATATAAATGCCCCGCAGGTGCCCAGGTCCCACGGGTTTGATTTTTGTAGGAGATGTCGCCCCAGCTACCATCTGCGGTTAAAGTATTTAAATACCCGGCTACATTGGTGTTATATTTAATGTCATCGGTAAGCCGTAAGCCACGCTCGGTAGCGTAAACCGTGTCTGACAATAACATTTGCCTGCAATGTTTATGAATCTCTTTAATAACAGCATCAGCGTTGTTAGTTTGGCTATAGACCTTTACCATGCCCAATAATGAGCAGATAAATAATATCAATACTTTTGTAATTTTATGAGGTAAATTCATGGTCGGATGCCCAAATGTAAATAATTATAGGATATTTGATCAACCACCAATTAATCAACCACAATTAAAACCTTAAAATGAGAACGTTTTTTAAACTCACTCTAGCCATCGTTGGCCTGTTACTGATAGTTATCGGTAAAATATCAGCCCAAGCGCTAACCACCTTCGAAGGCGAAAAAACCAGCTGGCATGGCTTTGACCGTTACGATTATTTAATGGATATGGAAACCATGGCCATTAAACCCATAAAAGCAACCCCGCAGGAAGGTACAGGCATGAACGATGCTAATACGCCAAAAGGCACCATCCGCTGTATCGTTATTGTACCCAAAGCGGCAGCGCCTGGCAACCCGTGTACCTGGCGCGGGTTTTATTGGGATCATGAATCACAATCAGAAGTAGAGTTGCTTAAACGCGGTTTCCACGTGGTGTATTGCAATATTGACCCCGATAACCATTGGGAGGCCTGGTATGATTTTTTTACCAAACACGGCCTGTCCAAAAAGCCTGCCTTTAGCGGCATGAGCCGTGGCGGTATTAATGAATATGCCTGGGCAACTACGCACCCTGATAAAGTATCTTGCTTATATGCGGATAATCCTGCTATTCGCCCCGAGAGTTTTGCAAAGCTTGACCTGTTGGTTAAATATGATATCCCGGTATTGAGTTTGGTGGGTACCGAAGACTTTTTGTTCCCGACCAATACCATACCTATCGAGGATATTTATCATCAGTTAGGCGGCCGCATGACCATGATGATAAAAGAAGGCACACCGCACCACCCGCATAGCATCCGCGATGCTAAATTTATTGCCGACTGGGTAGAGCAAAATATTAAACCAACCATAAGCGACCCGCTGTTTGCCGACACCGCCGCTTATACAAAAACCTACTATTATAGCCTGGAAAATCAATATCAATTTCTTAAAGCGGAGAAAACTTATGCAACCGTACGCGGCCCATGGTTTACGCCTGTTTATGATGTTTATATGGCTAAAACGGCAAGCAAATATGGTATAAAGGGGTTAACTATTATCGCGCCTAACAAACCTGCACCGGGTAACCCATGGGTTTTCAGGACCGACCGTACCATAGCCCGTGATGCTGCCGTTGAGCAGGCTTTATTGGCTAAGGGTTATTATGTGGTGATACCGCCAATAACATCGCAGTCTGGACCTGTACGTAAGGATTGGGATAAGATTTATACCACACTTACCGGCAAGGGTTTCTCTAAGAAACCGGTTATGATGGGCACCGGCGCTTATGGCGGCGAGGCTTACGAATGGGCTATTTACAACCCCGACAAGATATCGTGCATATATGTAGATAACGTTGCCATGCGCAGCCTGATGGAAAAGAAGGCACCAATTGATACCCTTGCCCCGCTTACTAAAGCCGGCATAAAAACCCTGCACGTTAGTGGCGCTACCGATCCATGGTTAACAACCGACACCCGAGTTGCCGAGCAGCGCTACAAAGCGCTTGGCGGCAGCATGACAGTTATTACTATCCCCGGTGAGGGGCATTTTCCTAAAGTGCCGAGGGAACCGGGACAGATCGTAGCGTTTATTGTTAAGAATACGAAAGAGTAATACTTATGTTTAAAAACACCACATTAATATTATTGCTATCGATTGCCTTTATATCAGCAGCTTTCAGTCAGTCTAAAATAAACTACGGCCATAATGATAGCGTGGGCCGGTTTTATGATGTACGCGGCATTAAAATGTATACCGAAGTTTACGGCACCGGCAAGCCTTTATTAATGATACATGGTAACGGCGGAAGTATGGGTGCGTTTAGCAATACCATACCTTATTTTGCCAAAAAATACCAGGTTATAGCTGTTGATAGCCGCGCGCATGGCCGCACCAAAGACGACCGCGACTCGTTAAGTTTTGAAATGATGGCCGATGATTTTGATGCCTTGCTTACCGCCATGCATATAGATTCGGCTTATGTTTTGGGTTGGAGCGATGGTGGTATTAACGCACTGGTGCTGGCTATGCGGCACCCTGATAAAGTAATTAAACTGGCATCAACCGGGGCCAATTTAGTACCCGATTCTACAGGGCTGATCCCATCCTACTGGAAAGGCGAGCAAAAAGATTACAAAGAATGGCAAAAAAAGATGCCGTTAAAAGATGCCAGAACAAGAAATATTTATAAAGTTTTTATGTTGGATTGGCTTCAACCTAACATATCCTTTAGTGCACTCAAGGCTATTAAGTGTCCATCACTCATCATCGGCGGCGATCATGACCTTATACCTGTGCCTCATACCGTTGCTATAGCGCAGTCCATCACCAGATCATATTTATGGATTGTACCCAACTCGGGCCATGGCACGCTCATTGAGCACAGGGATGAGTTTAATAAAATAGTTGATGATTTTTTTGAGAAGCCGTTTAGGAAGCGGTAGTAAAACAGGCTTGTCATTCTTTATGCTCCTTGATAAATTGAAAACTCTCCAACACTAAACCGGCGCAAATATGCCGGGCAGCGGGTGCGCAAAGACTACCTGTGCTTAACCTCCAATTAATTGCCAATAATATTATATATTAGAAATACTTATTACATTTGGGTAACCAATTATTAACCTACCCGTTAAACCTATAACCCATCGCTTATGAAAGCAACCTTACTTGCTTGTACATTAATGTTTTTGGCTGTTTTTTTTAATCCCGCAATAGCGCAAACGGATACTTCGATAATTGTACCTAAACTGTTTTCGCTGCCGAATACCGCCGTGTATGATCTTGGCAGAATGACCTTAAAAAAGAAATTCACCCAAGCCTACACCATCCACGCTGCCGACCTGGAGAAAATGCCCTTTACCGACCTGAAAGAAGCCCTGCTATTGTATATTAACGGCATTTACGGCCAGCAGCAAAAGTTTGCTTACGTAATAGATGGTGTTTTAAATACTGATGTTAACGCTTACAGCATCTATGATATAGACGAGATAACCGTGGTGCAAAACGCCGCTGTAGCGTTAAATGGTGTGCTGCCATCGCAGGTATTGGTGCTCATTAAAACCAAACGCGGCGGGCCCCGCCGCAAGGGTATAACTATTGCCGGACAAACCAATTTGGTTAGAAAATATACCGCTTTTAGCGCTAATACCAGCGCAGGTACTGGCAATGCGGGGTACAGCACGCAGGATCTTTACCAGCAATATTACGTATCGGCCTATACTAACACCCAAAACTTTAAAGCTGGTGTATCTGCAGATTTTCAGCAGAATGTATTTCCGCAATATTGGGACAAGACTTTCTACACAGCATTTAAGCCATTAGCCACTGATCGGTTTAAATTTAACGGCTATATGGATGTTAAATTAGATGCCAATAACACCATAAGCATTAACGCTGGTTATGTGCCGCAACGGGATAGGGAAAGTTTAACACCTATTATCTATGCATATAAAACATATAATAGCCAGTATATAGCGTATGGTAATGTAGTGCTTAAAACTAACATCGCCCAGTTGTTTACCAATAATCTGAGCCTGGGTTACCAGCGCCGCAAAAGCGCTTTCAGCAGCGAGTATATTTACCAGCCAACCAGCTTTCTTAAATCAAACGGTGTTGATAGCGTGGCTACCATAAATAGTTTGATAGTTAAAGATGATCTTTCTGCCCAAACCACTTTGGGCGACTTTACCCTTAACGCTAATATTAACGCTACTTATCGTGAAGCAACAGACACAGCAGCCTTTACCAAAAGCCAGTATTTGGCAACCTCTTCAAGTATAAATACAACACGCTATCTGCAAAAGCAAAAGCTGTTTGCCATAACACCATCAATTGCCGCAAGTTATGCTGATATAGCCACGTTACAGGTTGGCGTGCAAAAATACACCTATACCAATATGCCGGTATTTAATGGCACCAAATCGCCTAAAATATTGCCTTTCGCATCGTTAAGTGTTGATATTTTAAAACCTTTTTTTGTGCCAGACTCTATGAAGAAGACACCCACAACTAAACTAATGCTTTACGCGTCGTATGCAAGCACCATGTCGTACGTTGCAGACCTTGCCGGTAGTTTTGTAGATATATCGTACTACCCCCTCCGCGCTGCAGCTGGCAGGCAAACTATTTATGAACCTGTAAACCCGTATCAAACTTACAACCAAATCCAGGGCGGCTTAAGCTTGTCATTTTTAACAGAGGGGCTATCATTTAGCTACAACTACAGCAATTCAAAATTTAATACTACCTATTACATAGCGGGGGAAACCATAGCCCAAAAAGATACCATAAGGCAAACCACCGCTAATATTATTATGCACCGGTTGGGTATAACTTATACTTTACCCGGCAAGGGTGAGTTTAAATGGACCACCAGCTTAAACGGCACGCTTATTAAGAATAAGGATCTGAATACAAATTACACGCTATTACAGCTACGTGTAATTTACCCTAGCAAAAACCTGATAACCACCGGATTGGAGAGCCAAGCAAGCTATCGAAATTTTTTTGGAGGCGTTGCCGCCCGTTACGACTTTGACAAGGGCATATACCAACAGGTAGCTTCCGGCAACGGTAATTTTACTGTATATACTTCTGATGCCCGCGCGTTCAAATTGCAAAACGTTTATTTGGGTTACCGCTTAAAGCCGTTGGATATGATCAAATACCTTGATGTATTTATTAACGCCCGCAACCTTACCCAGGGCCAGGAGACAGAAGGACATGTGCCAGTATATGATGCTGAAAGTAAGCGGTTTATTGGCGTTGGGATAAAGTTAGGATTGTAGACCTATCGCTCAGAATGACAACCAGAGTAAACAAAAACGGCCCGTGGTGATCCTGTAGTTGGATGCGGTCCGATGTTAGAAGTCTCCGACTTCGAGCCGCTATGTCTGTAGTTTGCAACTACTGTAAATACAAAAGGCCCGAGATCGCTCCCAAGCCTTTCATTTGCCCCTCTGCCCAAATTTTCGTATCTTTGAATAACATCCACGCTTGCAGTTTGCCTGTTAATCAGCACAAATATTTCAAATACATTTTTTGTTTAGTTCTTTAAAGATTTCTATTTATATAGCTGATAATCAATTATTTGAGTTAAATATTACTACCGGTATAATACCCAATACCCGAAAAATACCACTTTTTACTACCGGCCTAACGCCTTATACCCGAAAAGAGGTCTGTTTTACTACCGATAAAAACGGTGATACCCGGAGAACGGCATTTTTTACTACCGGCAATTGGCTTTATACTCGTGTTAAATTAATTAGCGTTTACCCCCGAAACCAGCCTGCCGGGGTTTATAATATGGTAGCCAGGGAAAACAAAAAAGGCTTGAACATTTGTTCAAGCCTTTTTCATCAGGTAAGAGCTATTACAACTCTCTTACCTTAATATTTTTAAATGCCACCGGCCCGTGGTGATCTTGTAGCTGGATGCGACCTTTTTCAACCGTGCCAAATACCGGCTCTACTTTGCTGAATTTACTTTTAGCTACCGCGGCCAGGTAGTCATCGCTGCCACGAGTGTACTCTAATACTTTAACGCCGTTTACCCAGTGCTGTACATTTTTGCCTTTAGCTACAATGCGTATGGTATTCCATTGGCCCGGAGGATTAACTTTTTTGTTGGCCTCTATCGGTGGCAATACATCGTATAATGACCCTAGCAGGTGGTTGGGTAGTTTATTATCCTCGCCCAATACATCATCAATGATCTGAAACTCGCAGCCCAGGTTGCCGCCTTTATCATATTTATGGCAAAAGTATTTTATGCCGGTGTTGGTGCCGGGCTCAATATTAAAATCGGCAGAAAATTCAAAATCGCCGTATTCATCGGTAGTATAAATGTCGCCGCCTTTGGCATCTTTTTTAAGGGTGATGGCACCATTAATAACTTCCCATGCGCCGGGAGTAGCTTTTACCAAAGAGCCATCGCCGTTTACCCAGCCGTTGGCTGTTGTTCCGTCAAATAAAAGCTTCCAATGCGCGGCAGCTTCTTTCTTGGTTAGGGTGTTGTCTTTTTGGCTAAAGGCAGCAGTTACTGCAACGCCCATCAGTAAGGTTAAAAATAATTTTTTCATGGTTTTTTATTGGTCTGATCAAAAATAATTAAAAATTATCGCACTATGGTATTCAATATCAACACTCCTCCCAACCCAATGACGGAAACCAGCGTCTCCATTAACGACCACGACAGGAACGTATTTTTCATACTGAGGCCAAAGTACTCCTTAGTAACCCAAAACGAGGTATCATTAACATGTGAGCAAAACAAACTGCCTGCGCCTATAGAAAGCACCATCAGGTTGGGATCGACTGGTACATGCTGCATTAGCGGGTAGATAATCCCTGCCGCAGTTAATCCAGCTACGGTTGCCGAGCCTAAGCATAATCTTAATACGGCGGCTATTATCCAGCCTAATAATAATGGCGGCAGGTTAAGACCCTGTAGGGTTGTGGCTATTTGTCCGCTGGCACCGCTGTCTAAAAATATTTGTTTTAATATGCCCGCGCTGCCTATTATTAATAATATCATGGCAACCTCTTTAACGGCATCGGCATAAACATTCATTACTTCATTTAATTTCATTCCCATGCGTATGCCTAAAGTATAAGTAGCTATTGCTATGGTTTCCATCATGGCCATGCTTGGGTCGCCCAGGAAAGCGGCGATGTTCTTTAGTTGCGCATTGTCGCCTGCAAAACGAATAACCACGGTGCTTAACCCAATAATAATAACCGGCAAAAGCGATGATAATATACTGTTGGTTAAACCCGGTAGTTTATCCTCGGGCATTTCCTGTACAGACATGGCTATTATGGATTGCGATGACATATTACGCAAGAACCTTGCAAACAGCGGCCCGGCAATTATAATAGTGGGGATAGCTACAATAAACCCATACCCAAAAACCTTACTTATATCAGCATGAAACTGCGTTGTAAGCGCCATTGGCGATGGGTGTGGCGGTAAAAAACCATGCATTACCGATAGCGATGCCAGCATAGGTATACCCACATACACCAACGGCAATTTATATCGGTTAGCTACTGAAAATATGATGGGTATCAGCAGGAAAAAACCAACATTATAATATAAAGGTATACCTACAATAAAACCGGTAGCGCACATGGCCCAGGTAATATATTTTTCGCCGAAGGCATTGCGCATAGAGGTGGCTATTTTTTGCGCCGCGCCGCTTATACCTACCAGCTTACCCAGCATGGAGCCCAATACAATAATAATAACCAGCGAGCCCAGCATATCGCCCAATCCTTTATTTACAGATTGAACAATATGCGGTAAAGGCATACCCAATAGCAAGGCAGCCATTATTGATATCACCAAAAAAGTAAGGAACACGTTTAGCCTTGCCCAGGTTACCAGCAGGATGAGCGTTACAATACAAAGGATAAGAGTTAGTATTACCATAGCCCCCTCTAAATCTCCCCCGGTAGGGGAGACTTTTTTGTTTTTTTATTTTTAAAAAGCCCTCCCTACCGGGGAGGGTTGGGTGGGACTCAATGCGAATCCCGCAACACTTCCGATCCCGAACCACCTACCAGGAAATCAAGGTCTGCACCTTTATCTGCCTGCTGCACGTGTTTAACATATAGATTGACATAGCCACGGTTTGAAGCCGGCGGCAGTGCCACCCATTTGCTTCGGCGCGTGGCTAGTTCTTCCTCTGATACTTCCAGGTGAATTGATTTGGCTGCCACATCCAGTTTTATCATATCGCCATTTTGCACCAATCCCAAGTTACCCCCAATGGCCGACTCGGGCGATACGTGTAAGATCACTGTACCAAAAGCGGTACCACTCATGCGTCCGTCTGATATGCGTACCATATCTGTAACGCCTTTTGCTAGCAGTTTTTTAGGCAGGGTCATGTTACCTACCTCGGGCATGCCTGGGTAGCCAACAGGGCCAACGCATTTTAAAACCATTACGCAGGTTTCGTCAATATCCAAGTTAGGGTCGTCAACACGGTCGTGGTAATCCTCAATGTTTTCAAAAACTACTGCACGGCCCCGGTGCTGCATTAATGCCGGTGTTGCTGCCGATGGTTTTATAACCGCGCCATTTACGGCCAGGTTACCTTTTAATACAACAATGCCCGCTTCCTCAATAATTGGCTTTTCGAACTGATGTATAACCTCTTCATTATATATAGTACCGACGGTTTCAATATTTTCTTTATGCGATTTACCCGTAACGGTAATGGCATCCATATCCAAAACCGGACTCATTTGTTTAATTATAGCGGGTAGACCTCCCGCATAATAAAAATCTTCCATCAGGAATTTACCCGATGGCATCAAGTCAAGCAACAAGGGCATTTTACTGCCGATGTTATCAAAATCCTCCAGGTTTAATTCAACGCCAATACGTCCCGCGATAGCGGTTAAATGGATAACAAAGTTGGATGAGCCGCCAATGGCCGCGTTAACTTTTATTGCGTTCTCGAAAGCTGCGCGGGTTAATATTTTTGATATTTTAAGATCTTCCTTAACCATTTCGACAATGCGCCTGCCGGAGAGTTGGGCCAATCTTTTCCTTCGCGAATCAACCGCCGGAATAGCCGCGCCGCCGCTTAATGACATCCCTAACGACTCTACCATACAAGCCATGGTTGACGCGGTACCCATAGTCATACAGTGGCCGGGGCTGCGCGACATGCAGCTCTCGGCTTCGGCAAACTCTGCATAGGATATTTTACCGGTTTTCAGGTCGTCCGTAAACGTCCAAACGTTAGTGCCGGATCCTATATCATGTCCCTTATATTTACCATTCAGCATAGGGCCGCCTTGTACCACGATGGTTGGCAAATCAACACTGGCGGCACCCATTAAGGTTGATGGGGTAGTTTTATCGCAGCCGGTAAGCAGTACAACACCGTCAAGTGGGTTACCTCTTATTGACTCCTCCGCATCCATGCTGGCCAGGTTTCTAAACAGCATGGCGGTAGGTTTTAGCAATGTTTCGCCTAATGACATAATTGGAAACTCCAGCGGGAAACCACCTGCTTCTAATACCCCGCGCTTTACGCTTTCGGCAATATCACGCAGGTGGGCATTGCAGGGGGTAAGTTCAGACCAGGTATTGCATATACCAATTACCGGGCGGCCGTCAAACATATCCTCGGGCATACCCTGGTTCTTCATCCAACTGCGGTAGATGAAACCCATTTTATCTTTTTTACCAAACCAGTCTGTACTGCGAAACTTAGACATAACTTATAGATATGATTTTAATATAATAATACATAGCTATCCAATTCCATAAAATGGATAATAAGGTGAGCTATAAATTATCAGTTTATTTTAATAATTGTGTTAACAGAATGCAAAGTAGTAAATCTTTAAAACAAAATCATTAATAATGATGCATTTCAAAACCCCGTTCATAATTTAGCCTGGCGACTGCTTATTAAAACACTAAAATCAGGATTTTACCATTATACATTGCTTATTTACTCCTAAAAGCTGTTCCTGTAATTGTGAACAAAATGAACAAGAAAGTATGATTTTTAATTTCTACCTTCAATTAATATCTAAACCATATCACCTTTGAGAAACAACCACTAAGGGGTAGTGTCAAATTAGGGGATTGGCACTATGTTATTTAGTTCGAGTTGGTTAGTTATCCTGTGCAGTTTTTACAACTGCACAGGTATAATTATTTCTAAATCCTCCGCTTCACTCACCATTTACGCTCATCAGGCTATTGAAAAACAGACATATAAGTCATATTCTTTTCTTATATAATACTTTGTCAGAATAATATATTTACATTTATTCTAACCAATAATACCTAATCACCTTTATATATGAATGTCGACCGTTTTTTGCGGGTACTAACATTGTGGGCTAAACCAAATCGGCTTACAGTTAAATTCGGACTATTGGGTTCAATGTTAATACTTTTGGCATTCATTCCCCGCGATGAAGACCCCTTGGGCAAACTTGTCGCGTCCTTACAGCGCTGGACGGACACCATCCCGCAGGAAAAAGTGTACCTGCACATGGATAAACCTTATTATGCGCTGGGCGATACCATTTGGTTTAAAGGCTATGTGACTATCGGCAGCAGGCACCAGCTATCCGCATTAAGCGGGGCCGTATATGTTGATCTGATAACCGAAAAGGATTCCATCGTCCGGTCACTTAAACTTCCTGTTACTTCTGGGATGGTGATGGGCAATTTTATTTTGGGCGATGATTTCAAAGAAGGCAGCTACCGTATCAGATCATACACCCAATGGATGCGTAACGCGGGCGAGGACTATTTTTTTGACCGGACTATTACCGTAGGATCCATCGCAGATAATGATATAATTACAAAAGCCGATTACCAGTACAAGACCATCAACAATAAACCAACATTAACCGCTTTCTTAAACTACACCAATGACGAAGGCAAAGCGCTTGCCGATAGGGATGTGCGTTATAATATTATTATTAATAATAAAGTAGTTTGGGTTAAAAATGTAAAAACCGATGCATTGGGGAGCATCCTCATCAACATCCCTAATGATGGCCATGTTAACCTGGCCGGATCGTATATCACCACTACTATTACAGCCGCTGATAAAACTCCAGTAGTTAAAAACTTCCCTATCAAAGCTTCTTTATCGCAAAGCGATGTGCAGTTTTTTCCGGAAAGCGGTAATTTAGTTAATGGCCTATCATCGCGCGTAGCTTTTAAAGCTGTCGGTATTGATGGCGCGGGCACTGCCATTAAAGGTGTTGTAGTTGATGACACCAACAACGAGGTGGCGACAATTGAAACTTTGCATGCCGGCATGAGTAGTTTTACCTTAAAGCCGCAGGCCGGTAAAACTTATACCGCCCGCATAAATTTTGTCGATGGCACCATAAAAAATATAGCCTTACCAAAGGCTGTTGATGAAGGATATGTGCTTAGCATATATCAGCTTGATAAAGATAATGTGGTGGTAAGAGTAAATGCATCGGCAAAATTGGTAGAGACCGGTCAAACCATTAACCTCATCGCCCAAACCGGCGGCGAAACCATATTTGCGGCACCGGTAAAAATAGAAAAGGCCATTACATCTATCTCGTTAGATAAAAAAGTGTTCCCCAGCGGGATAGCACAATTTACCATCTTTAATAGTGCAGGCGAGCCTTTAAATGAACGTATCGCTTTTATAAGAAGTACCGACTTGATGCAGTTGGGCTTAAAAACTGCCAAAAGCAGCTACAGAAGCAAAGAGCATGTACAAGTTGAGCTCGATGCCAAAGACAGCCAAGGCAAGGGTGTACCAGGTAACTTCTCGGTAACGGTAATAGACGAAAGCAAAGTGCCGGTTGATGAAAGTTTGGAAAGTACTATCTTCTCTAACATCCTGCTAACGTCTGACCTGAAAGGATATATAGAAAACCCCAATTACTATTTTACTGCCGAAACTGATGATGTAAACAAAGCGCTGGATAACTTAATGCTTACACAAGGCTATCGCAGGTTTGCCTGGAAGGATTTGGCTGGTACGGTAAATATCAAACCTGCTTTTCCGGCGGAAGGTTTAGGCGTTACCATAGCCGGAACGGTACAAACACTTGGGCATAAAATACTGCCGGGCGCCAATGTTACTTTAATGTCGCTTAAAGCACATGTAATGAAAAGCACCACTACAGATGCCAATGGTCGCTTTAAGTTTGACGGCATATTTATGACCGATAGCATAAAATTTGCATTACAGGCGCGCACAGTTAAAAACAGCGATAAGGTTAAAATAATTTTAGACACCATACCGAAACTAAAGTTAAACAAGAACCGCAACCTGGCCGATGTAAGCACCAACATAACTGCCACACTAAAAACATATATTGATAACGGCAAAAAGCTGGATGATATTTATGAACAAACCGGCCAGCTTGACCGCGTGCAACGGTTAAAAGAGGTTAGGATAAAAGCAAAAAAACTTAAACCTGATGACGGTATTACACCACAGGGAATGTATAAAATACACGAAGGATCTGCAGACAGAGTAATTACTTTTTTGGGTGATGAGGCCGAACGATGTGTTGATTTGAAAATGTGCCTGGAAGCCAAGCTACAGGGAATTATTATAGAGATGGATGGCTACGGCCGACCGCATTTTATAGATATGCAGGAGAAGAAAGCGGTAGGGCTGATAGTTGACGGGCAGAAAATGACTGCTGATGAAATAGCAGAAATATTGGAAGGCAGCATACCGCCCGAAGATGTCGCTAAGATAGAAGTGGTAAGGACCAACCTGGCTATGGTTAATTTTTTAGGCGGCGAGTATATATTGATCCTTACTAAGTTAGGCACTACGCGCAAACAGTATAATCCAAGCACTGCCAATGTATCGCCCAAAGGCTTTAATAAAGTACGCGAGTTTTATTCGCCACGATATGACAGGCCTGGCAATGCCGATAAACTGCCCGATCTACGCAGTACCATTTACTGGAATCCATATTTAAAAACCGACATTAACGGAAAAACTGTATTCAATTATTTTAACGCAGATGGACCTGGTAATTATAAAGTAATTGTGGAAGGCATAAACGCCGCTGGTGAATTGGGCAGACAGGTATATCGTTATACGGTTGAGGCCGGCCAAACCATAATCGGCATAAAAACATTGCCTGCGGCAGATAAAAGCCTGGCGCTGATAACCGCCCCATTGGATAGTTTTAACAAACGCCTGCCGGTAGAGAAGGTATACCTGCACTTAGATAAACCTTATTACAACATAAGCGATACGCTTTGGTTTAAAAGTTATCTACTAGACAGGGTTAATCTTACGGCCTCTAAATTAAGCAAACTGCTGTATGTTGATATTATTGATGATAGCACTGTAGTTGCCCGCCGCATAAGCGTCCCCATTAAGGATGGGCTGGGGTGGGGGCAGATACCTTTGACAAGAAACATTTTCCATGAAGGGGGCTATACTTTACGCGCTTATACCAACTGGATGCAAAACTTTGGCGATGACTTTGTTTTTAGTCAGCGGTTTTACCTGGGTGTACCGGCACCCACCACCTGGATGGTCAATGCGAAAGCTGTACTTAAACCTATAGGACAAACAGAACAACTACAGGTAGAAATAAAGCTAAACCGGCCAGACAATCTAAATACGCCCGTAGCTTTGCGAAAGGTGCAGGTAAAGATCTTAGACAGCCAGGACTCATTATATCAGTATGAGCATTATATCTACAAAGAAACGCTGCAAACGGGGATAGATGGCTCGCTCAGGTTTAGCCAAAACCTGAAACAAAAAGCAAATGGTAAAATGATAACGGTAATGATTACCGCGCTCGAAAAGGCAGATGGCATTAAAATACTGCGGATACCGTTGGATCTAAATCGCGATGCAAAAATAGACGTACAATTTTTACCGGAAAGCGGCAAATTGGTGGCAGGCTTAAAATCGGTAGTCGGCTTTAAAGCAATTGCCGAAGATGGGACGGGCACACCTGTTAGCGGCAGTATTTATAATAGCAAAGGCGTAGCTGCAGCAACTTTTACAACCTTATATAAAGGGATGGGATCATTTGAATTTACCCCCGAAGCAAATGAAATTTATACTGCAAAATTAAGCAGCCCTGTTGTTAAAAGCTTTACCTTCCCTAAAATAAGTGCTATAGGTACGGTTATGCATATAAACAACCCCGAGAAAGACGATGAGCTAAAAGTTTCCTTTGCCGGCTTAAAAAATTTACCTGCCGATAGCGCCTGTTATTTGATTGGTACTTCAAGAGGCGTTATATATTATTCGCACATTGTCGTACTTGATCAAACGGAATTGGTAGTTCCTAAAAATATTTTCCCATCAGGCATAGCCCGCTTTACCCTGTTTAAGGGCATGAAACCATTAAATGAACGGGCAGTTTTTATTGATAATCACGACCAATTAAGTATCAAGATTACGCCTAATAAATCTCAATATAACAAACGGGATAGTGTAGGATTGGAAATAGCGGTTATGGATAAAAGCGGTATCCCGGTGCAGGGTAGCTTTTCACTTGCGGTAACGGATGATTCACAGATCAGGCCGGATAGTGTGAGCAATTATGGTATCATGGCCAGCTTGCTTATTAATTCTGAGCTAAAGGGACATGTAGAGTCGCCAGGATATTATACTAACCGCAGGGACAAACAAGCCTGGCAGGCATTGGATAATCTGTTGCTTACCCAGGGCTGGACGGGTTATAGTTGGAAGGACGTTTTCGCGCCGGCTAAACCACTTGGGTTTGAAATGGAAAAAGATTTTAGAATTACAGGGCGTGTATCAAATGTTTCTAATAAACCCATACCCAATACCCCGGTATTGATATCATCGCAAAAACCAAATTTTTTGGCTACTACGTTTACTGATGCCAATGGCATATATGTGTTTAAAGATTTGCCGGCTATTGATTCGGGCTCATTTTTTATCCAGGCCAATAATAAAAACGGCAAAAAAATAATGTTTGGCAATATCAACGTCAACAAGTTTAAACCACCCGCTATCCCCCAAACATTACGCGACCTGATAAAACCATGGTATGTAAATACTGATACCGCGCAGATGAACTATGTAAAAAGAAAAGCCCAGGCAGCCGATGAAAGCAGTATAAAACTAACCGGTATTGTGTTAAAACAAGTAGAGGTAAAAAGTAAAAAAATTATTATAGATTCAGACAACCCGTTAGGCCCGGGCGACTCTGACATTGCTTATGACCAAAAAGATATTAAAGAATCGGCGACTATAAACCTTTATGAGCTATTAAAACAAAAGGTGCCGGGCTTTAAAGTAATAAAAGATTTTGTCCATTATGGTGGGTTTGCAGTACCTGAGATTAATGATATGAGGTGTAAGATCATTATAGATGGAGGGGCGCTGCCGCTGCATATTGATGACCCATTTTCTGCAGAAGAACTGATTGAAGAAATGAGCGAGATCAAAATAGCAACTTTAAGGGGGCTTGAAGTATTGGAAAGCAGGCCGCGCCTTAACCGGTTATATAATATGCATTTGCCAGCTATCCCATGGATAATTATAACTACAGTTAAAGGCAATGGTTGGTATAAATCCCCTAAAACCGGTACTGTTACCTACCGGCCATTACCTTTATTAAACCCACAGCAATTTTACAGCCCCAAATACAATATTGTATCATCAGTGACAGAGCCGGATTACCGCTCAACCCTATACTGGGAACCTAACATCACCACAAACCAAAACGGAAAAGCAAACGTTTCTTTCTATACGTCAGACATTAAGGGCGCATACACCATTAAATTTTCGGGGGTTGATGTAACCGGCGGGATTGGCGACGGCACTTTTAAACTTAACCAAATCAAACATGAAAATCCATAATAGCCTTCGTCTAAAACTAGCGACACTTTGCTCATTACTATTGTTATTGCTGGCCTTTACTCCCAAAGCTGATGACCCGATAGACAAACTGGTTACCAGCCTGCAGCAATATTTTTATAACCATCCGCAGGAAAAAGTGTACCTGCATACCGATAAACCCTACTATTTAGTTGGCGATACAGTATGGTTTAAGGCTTATGTCACCATTGGCTATAAACACCAGCTATCGGCGCTAAGCGGCGCGTTATATGTCGACCTGCTCAGTGAGGGCGACTCGGTTGCGAAAGAATTAAAACTGCCCGTAACATCGGGTATGGCGGTAGGTAGTTTTGTTTTGGATAACGAGGTTATGCGCGAAGGCAATTATCGCATAAGGGCCTATACCCAATGGATGCGCAATGCCGGCCCCGAGTATTTTTACGACAGGACGTTCACCATTGGCAACTCCATTATCAACAACGTTTTTTCTAAAATTGATTACATATATACCAAAAACGGCAGCCAGACAAAAGTAAAAGCAGTATTAAGATATACCGATGAAAAGGGCATTGCCTATGCCGGTAAAAATGTGAGCTATCAGCTTAAAGATGGTTATAAAATAATTACAGCAAGTGGCGCAAAAACTAATGCGCAAGGCGAGATCACCATTAACCTGCCCAATTCAAAACCGGGCGAATTGAGCGGTTCTTACATCTTAACCAAGTTAAGTGTTAACGCCAGCGAAACAGTCGCCAAAACATTCCCTATTAAAACAGCATCGCTGCAAACCGATGTTCAGTTTTTCCCGGAGGGCGGCAATTTAGTTAATGGCGTAAAAAGCAAAGTCGCCTTTAAAGCTACCGGCACTAATGGGTTAGGTGTTGCGGTAAGCGGCACTGTTATCGACAATCAAAACAAGGAAATTGCCCAACTGGGCCTTAAACATTTAGGCATGGGCTATTTTTATTTTACACCCGAGGCGGGCCAAACCTACAGCGCCAAAGTAACCTATCCGGATGGTTCCATAAACACCATAAAACTGCCCGATGCAGTTAATGAGGGTTACACTTTGTCGGTGTATGCTACGCCTAAAAATGATTCTGTATTAGTGAGGATAAATGCTGCGCCGGGTAGTTTAAAGCAAGGCGGCATGTTGAGCCTTATCGGGCAATCGGGTGGTAAGGTTTATTTCTCGGCCAATGTGCCGGTTAGTAAAGGGATGACCGCTATATACTTACCTGTAGACGAGGTTCCTTCGGGCATATTGCAGTTTACTTTGTTTACTTCAAACGGCGACCCTTTAAATGAGCGCATTGTATTTATCCAAAATAAAGACAACATCAACCTTAAAATTAACAGCCCTAAACAGGTTTATAACCGGCGCGAAAAAGTTGACCTGGGTATTGATGCAAAAGATGGAGCAGGCAGGCCCGTTGGCGGTAATTTCTCCGTATCGGTAGTGAGCGAGACGGCAGTACCATCAGATGAGGCGAGCGAGAATACTATTTTTTCCCAACTGCTATTAAGTTCGGACATTAAAGGTTATATAGAAAAACCCAACTATTATTTCTACAACCCCAATGCCGAAACCCGTGCGAACCTGGACATTTTAATGCTTACCCAAGGTTACAGACGCTTTGCATGGAAAAACATCTTAACGGGTAATGTTGCGGCCCCTGTCTATAAGGCCGAGAAATTGGTAAATGCAGTAACAGGCCGGGTAACTACCATGAACCATAAACCCGTACCGGGCGCCAAAGTGATCCTGATAAACAACAAGCTACGATTTGTGCAGGATACAGTTACCGATAACGATGGACGATTTAGTTTTAGCAACCTGCTGATAACTAATGGCATTGATTTTACCATACAAGGCACCACACCCAAAGGTGGTAAACGGGTAATTACCGAGGTTGACCGCGTAACCAAAACACCGTTAACACCAAACAACAACTTAGGCGATGTAAATGCCGATATCCCCACATTGATAAAAACATCCGTTGAAAACAATATAAAGCAAGATCAGGAGCTGGCCAAATATGGATTTGAAACCCGTGCGCATCAACTAAGAGAAGTACAGATAAGAGCCGCCAGGGCAAAATACGGCGCGGGCAATATTAACGAAAGCCAGGCCGATGAAGTGTTTAGGCCCGATAGCCGCATGCCTTGCACCACACTAATGGAATGTTTAAACGAGATGTATAAGAGCCGCATCAGGTTTGACCAGGTAAACAGTGATGATTGCGGCCCGCTTTGGGTACCGTTTTTTAACAGAACGCCCTACGTCGTGATGATAGACCGTATGCTGATACAGCCCTGCGAATATCAATCTTTACTTTTAGGCAGTCCGCTTGATATTGATAAAGTATATACCTCGCACGAAAGTCCGGCTATATCAGCTAAGCTATTAGGTGGCTTAAACTTTCAAAGATCGGGCGGCGGCTCGCAAAACGTTGCCCCTGCTGTGATAGCCATTTTTACAAAGAGCGGTTATTTTCGCAAAACTAGTGATCCGTCTATTGTGTATTACGCGCCTAAAGGTTATGATTATACAAGAGAGTTTTATTCGCCTAAATATGACTGGGAAACTGGCTCAAAAGTAGCCGATCTGCGAAGCACCATTTACTGGAACCCAAGGGTGTTAACCGGGCCAACCGGCCAAATCAAAGTAAGCTATTTTAATAGCGACCAAACCGGTACTTACCGGGTGACCATTGAAGGTATTAACGCCGATGGCGCATTAGCCAGGCAAGTTTACAGATATAAGGTAGAATAATGCGCCAACAACTGAGCCGACCTGATATTTATAAGCAGGATATTAAAGAAAAGTACACCGTTAAAATAGCAGGTGTTGACGCAAACGGCGGTATTGGAGATGGTAGTTTAAAACTTAACCAGGCTAAAAAGGAGGCTAATTAATTATGGCTTACCAGTCTTAAAAAATATCCGACAAAAAAGTTTACTAATGGATGGTATGGTGTAAATATAATATCATAACGGTTTATATCTGTAATATTTTATTTACAACCGTTTAGAAATGAACGGATATGACTAAAATTTTGAATAGCTTTAGCACAGTAAACCAAAATTATGAGTCCTAAAAAACCCTTGCTGACGCTTGTGCTGTTAAGTACAACCCTTAGCCTCTTTGCGCAAAAAAACGATTTAAAACTCTGGTATAATAAACCATCCGAGAAAACCTGGGAAAAAGCCATGCCGGTTGGTAACGGCCGTTTGGCAGGTATGGTTTATGGCAACCCGGCCCGCGAAACTATCCAGCTAAACGAAGCCACGTTATGGAGCGGCGGCCCAAGCCGTAATGACAGCAAAGGCGCGTTAGCTGCCTTACCCGAGGTAAGACGGCTGATATTTGAGAATAAGCGTAAAGAAGCCGCGGCCATTGCCACCAAAGCCATGCGCTCAAATAAAGATAACGGTATGTGCTATCAGCCGGTGGGCAACCTGTACCTTAACTTCCCCGGACATGAGCAATATCAAAACTATTACCGCGATCTGGATATATCAAAAGCAATAGCCACCACCACCTACGTGGTTGATGGTGTAACTTATAAACGCGAGGTATTTGCATCAAATGCTAACCAGGTTATTGTGGTGCATTTATCGGCAAGCAAGCCGGGTAGTTTAACGTTTTCGGCGGCTATGTCTAGTCCCCAAAAGTCAACTGTTGTTACTAAGGGTAAGGATGAGTTGGTATTATCGGGTGTATCGGGTAACCGTGACGGTGTAAAGGGAGAGGATAAGTTCCAGGCGCTTGTAAGGGTTAAGCTGGATGGCGGCGAAGTTGCCGCGTCTGACACCTCGGTCAACGTATCAAAAGCCAATGCTGCTACGTTGTTTATATCCATCGCAACTAACTTTGTAAAATATGATGATATTAGCGCTGACGAATCGGCACGAGCTAACGCTTATCTAAATAAAGCCTGGCCTATCGCCTACGCGACATTGCTGAACAATCATGTTGCCGCTTATCAAAAATTCTTTAACCGGGTTAAGTTAGACATAGGTAAAACCGACTCCATAAAAAACACGACTGATGCCCGTATCAATGATTTCGCCAGCGGTAATGATCCGCAGTTGGTAGAGCTGTATTTTCAGTTTGGAAGATATCTGCTGATCTCATCGTCACAACCCGGCGGCCAGCCAGCCAATTTACAAGGCATCTGGAACAAAGAAATGAGCCCGCCTTGGGGCAGTAAATATACCATCAACATTAACACCGAAATGAACTACTGGCCCGCCGAGGAAACCAACCTTGCCGAAATGCACGAGCCGCTGGTACAAATGGTGAAAGACCTTGCCGTAACCGGTAAACAAACCGCTAAAGACATGTACGGCGTTGGCGGCTGGCTAGCCCACCACAACACCGACCTATGGCGCATTACAGGCCCCGTAGACGGTATTTACTCGGGCCTTTGGCCATCGGGCGGTGCATGGTTAAGCACGCAGTTATGGGACCGCTATATGTACAATGGCGATAAAGCGTATTTAAAAGCCGTTTACAGCGCGTTGCGCGGTGCGGCACAGTTTTACCTGGAGTTTTTGGTTGAGGAGCCTGAGCATAAATGGCTGGTGATAGCACCATCTGTATCGCCGGAGAATGGCCCGCAGGCCTATGGCGGCGGTATTAATATTGATGCCGGAGTTACTATGGATAACCAACTGGTGTTTGATATATTCAGCGAGGTAATGGCCGCCGCTAAAATTTTAAATGTAGACCAGGATTTTGCCGCCAAACTAAAGGCCGCGCGTGATAGGCTACCGCCTATGCAAATTGGCCAGTACAGCCAATTGCAAGAGTGGCTGCATGATCTGGATAGCCCTAAGGACCATAACCGCCATATATCACACTTATATGGGTTGTACCCAAGTAACCAGATATCGCCATACCGCACGCCCGAGCTGTTTGATGCCGCGCGTACCTCGTTGATCTATCGTACCGATGTATCAACCGGGTGGAGCATGGGCTGGAAAGTTAACTTTTGGGCACGATTGCTTGACGGAAACCATGCTTTTAAACTGATACAAAACCAATTAACTCCAACGGGTAAAAACAAAGGCAGCTCTAACAATGGGGGCGGAACCTATCCTAATATGTTTGACGCGCATCCGCCGTTCCAGATTGATGGTAACTTTGGTTGTGCGGCCGGCATCAGTGAAATGCTGATGCAAAGCGCCGATGGTGCCCTTAACCTGCTACCTGCCCTGCCCGATGCCTGGCCAGCCGGAACCATCAGCGGCCTGCGTGCCCGTGGCGGTTTTGAGATTGTGAGCATGCAATGGAAGGATGGTAAAATAGCTCAGCTTAAAATTAAGTCGACCGTAGGTGGTAATTGCAGGTTGCGTGTACCAAATAGCATTAAGCTGGTTGGCGGCGCGTTAAGATCCGCCAAAGGCGCAAATACTAACTTCTTTTATCAAAACGAAGAAACCGCTAAACCCATCATATCAGACAAAGCACAACTAAAAGCACCCGGCGAAAAGCCAACCCTGCTATATGATATGCCAACCGTTGCCGGTAAAACTTATACCTTGGTGGGGATGTAATTAGGTCAATCCGTTCACCGTCCCACTCCTCCTGTCATTTCGAACCATGGTTCGAAATGACATTTTTGTTTTATGTTATGTTTCAAACGTACTTTTCGCATTGGTTAATGATGCATTAACTATCGGTGCATCTTTTAGTTAGCCACTTGCGTATAAAGAAAACCAATAAATTTTTAAACCTGTCCCGGTAGTTATCGGAATAAAACTGTTGCGTTGTTGATATAAGCTGTTGTTAAAACGGGCTTTACTTGCTATACCCCATTTGCAAGCATGCCTGTTGATAGCTTGTGGTAATGTGTCTACAAATTACGTTAAACCAATTGAGTAATTAATCAAACAAACACTAATACAAACCACTAATGCTTACAATTATGAAGAAAACAAGTATCCTATTGTTAACTGCCTGCTTAGCATTGTTAAGTTGCAGTAAAAAAGAAGGTGCCGCGCCGGGCGGTAAAACTACGCTGGGTTCGGTGCCGTCTGGGGTAACCTCGGGGCAATCATTTGTGTACTGGGACCCTGCCGATGCTACCACGGCTTACAATGCCTTTAATACGGCTTGCTACAACCCTACCGCTAAACTGTATTATGGCACCACCCAAAAAACGGGCCTTGCCGCCATTTGGACGCAGGCCATATTCTGGGACATGGCAATGGATGTGTACACCCGCACCAAGGCCACTGCTGATATGACCCGCATTACCGATATGTACACCGGCGGATCAAACCAATACGCTGCCTATAACTGGAACAATACCACCGTATGGTTTATTTATGATGATATGATGTGGTGGATAAACGCGCTTGCACGCGCCTATAAGATAACCAACAATGCAGCCTACCTTACCAATGCCACGGCGGGTTTCGATAGGGTGTGGGCAGGCTCGTATGATTCTGTAGGCGGCGGCATGTTTTGGGATTTTAACCATACTGGTAAAAACTCGTGCATTAACTTCCCAACGGTTATTGCGGCTATGCGGTTATATAATATTACCGGCAATAGCGCCTATTTAACCAAAGCACAATCTATTTATACCTGGGCAAAAGCCAATTTAACCAATACCACTACCGGCCAGGTGTATGATAATAAAATTGGCAGCAACCCGCCGGGCGGAACGGATTATACCTATAACTCGGGTACCGCTATTGGCGCGGCTTACGCGTTATACAAACAGAGCGGTAACAGCGCATATCTGTCAGACGCTACCCGTTATGCCGATTACGTTAAAAACAATATGTGTAACGCGCAAGGCATCCTCCCCGCCGAAGGCGACTTTAACGAGCAAGGCACCATGAAAGCCATCTTCGCCGATTATATAATGCAGCTGATAAATGATGGCAAACAAACCCAATACCTAAGTTGGATATTAACCAATGTAGATACCGGCTGGGCCAACCGTGATCCTGCGCGTAATCTTACTTACCGTAACTATGCGGTGGCTTGCCCAACAGGCTATATCCAGACTTACGAGGCTTGCAGTTTGGTGTCCTTTATGCAGCAGTACCAGGGCGTGGTATTTTATCAGAACACGCTATATGGTGGTACCAGCAGCGGTATTATCCCTAAGGGTAATTACACTATATCGCAATTGCAAACTATGGGTTTTGTAAATGATTGGGCATCATCGGCAACGGTACCGCCAGGATGGACGGTTACCATGTACAAGGATGATAATTACCTGGGGCAATCGTGGGTAATAAATGCAGATACACCGCATTTCCCAAATCTTACACCAACGGCTAATGATTTAGTAACATCAGTAAAAATACAGTAACTATTACCACTTCAACTCGCGCGTCATCCTATGTTTGTGGGATGACGTGACGTTGAGGGTGGCCATCCACTCAGGGACGAGACAGTCGGCTGTTGGCATAGCAATCGCCATAAATTTTCTATCTTGGCGTTACTAATTTATTAAGTAATGAAATTTACTATCCTACCTAAAAGTTTAATGGCCTTGGCTTTGCCGTTAACTATATTTTTTTCTGCGGATAAGCCTGCTCCTGCAAAAGTAGTGGCTATAAACACAAATGATTTTTTGAATAGCATTGGGATAAACTCGGCTATTGCGGCCCGTGGCGAGAAGCTGGAAAAAACCATCGAAGCCATAAAATATACCGGGATAAGATGGATCCGATCAGGCTACGAAGGCAATGCGACTGAAAGCGACTACCTAACCCTGCACCGCGAAACAGGCGTTAAATTCAGTTATGGATTAATGAGCGGCGGCACCAATATAGACCGCCTGCTAACCGGCGGCCGAATGTTAGCCAACGCGGGCGCGCTATTAGCTTTTGAAGGCGTTAACGAGCCCAATAACTGGCCCCTAACCTATCACGGCGAAAAAGGTGGTAAAAACCTAACCTGGCTGGCCGTAGCCAAACTGCAAAACGATATGTACAAAGCTGTTAAAGCTGATGCGACATTAAACCCGTTCCCCGTTTGGAGCATCAGCGAAAGCGGCGCGCAAACCGATAATACAGGCCTGCAATACCTGCAAATACCAACCGGTACTGGCGCGCTTATGCCCGATGGCACCCAGTATGCCGATTACGCTACCTGCCACAACTATTTCCTGCACCCATCGCACCCCGGATTATACGACAACCAAACCTGGAACGCTGCTGACCCCGGTCCGCTTTGCAAGGTTGACGGGCTGTTTGGCAATTACGGCAAAACCTGGGCTAAAAAGTTTAAAGGCTATACCGCAGAGCAATTAATTGATCTGCCCAAAGTCACTACCGAAACCGGCGTAACGCTCGGCGAAAAAGTATCCGAAGAAAAACAGGCTTGCTTATACACGAACCTTTATTTATCGCAGTTTAAACGCAAATGGAGCTATACGGCTATTTATTTGTTAAGGGACAGATCAGACGAAAGCGGCAATCAAACCTTCGGCTTTTATCAGAAAGATTATACACCGCGTAAAGCAGCCGTCTACCTGCATAATCTAACTACTATTTTAACCGATAAAGGCTCATTAAAAAAACCAGCCGCATTAGCTTATACCATAGCTAATCAACCCGAAACCGTGCATGACCTACTGCTGCAAAACAGCAATGGCAAGTTTCAACTAGTAATATGGGATGAGAAAGCTACCGGGACTGACGAGGTAAAGGTTAGCCTGGGTAAAAAGTTTAGTTCTGTAAAGGTTTATGACCCTACCGTTGGCGCATCCGCTAATCAAAGTTTAAAAAATGTTAACGAGATCGCTTTAAGTTTGAGTGATCACCCGGTAGTGGTAGAGTTATAATAAACTGGAGGCTGTCACCCTGAGGCCTTTTTTGGTCGGCGGCTATTTTCATTATCGCGGCATTCATCTGCATATCTGCACATCAATCCGTATCTTTGCCATTGGTGAAATCACAAAATAATCAGTGAAATCACAAAACATAATGCAATTAACAGACACATCAACAAGTATTTGGGAGAAGGGGTATAATAACTATGGGCCGTGGCTTAAAGAGAAATACCCCGGCCACCGTGTGTTTAAAGTTATTGTTGATGGCAACTTTACCTGCCCCAACCGCGATGGCAGTAAAGGTTTCGGCGGCTGCACGTATTGCAATGTAGACTCGTTTACGCCATCGGTTAGCCGCAATGCGTCTACCATCAGGCAACAGGTTATGGAGGGCATGGAGCGTGCGCGCAAGGGCAATAAGGCCGATAAGTTTATTATCTACTTTCAGCCCAATACCAATACCTATGCGCCGGTACATTACCTAAAAGCCCTGTATGACGAAGCGCTAAGTTATTGCACCGACGACATTGTTGGCCTATCAGTAGGTACCCGCCCCGATTGTATAGATGCCGAAAAAATAGCCCTGCTTGAAAGCTATACCGACCGCTTCGATGTAGACTTGGAAATGGGCATGGAAAGCATCTATAATGAAACGCTTGACCAGATAAACCGTGGCTGCAGCCATGACGACCTGCTAACCGCCCTTAAACTGGTAGAGAATAGCAAGCTGGATATTTGTGTACACACCATCTTCGGCTTCCCCTGGGAAACCAGGGAAATGATGCTTAAATATGCCGATGAAATAAACCGCCATCCGCAGATAAAATTTGTAAAGTTCCATCACCTGCATATTGTTGAAGGCTCTGTAATGGGTGTAAAATACAAACGCGAACCATTTAAGCTTTTCGGCCTGGATGAGTACGCCGGGTTTTTATGCGAGTTATTACCCCTGGTAAGGCCCGATGTGGTGATCCAACGCTTATTCGGCCTTAGTGACCGCGAACTGCTGATCGCTCCAAACTGGGGCCTCAAAAAATCTGAAATACAATACTACATAGACCAAAAGATCTTGAATAGCGGTGTAGTGCAGGGGAGTGCAATCAGCCCCCTCTAAATCTCCCCCGGTAGGGGAGCTTGCCATCGCGCTAAGCCCACTTTATAGTTTTCATAATCTTTTTATTTAAATCTAATCAAAAGTCTCCCCTACCGGGGGAGATTTAGAGGGGGCCCGGCATTGATTTTGCACTTACAGGTATAACAAGTATTTTAGAGAAAATTAATTTAACGGTCTGTTGGTACAAAAACCTGTTCAAAACTATATTCCGGCCTTAACCGGGGTTCGCGCGCTGGCTGCTTATCTTGTTTTTGTATCCCACTATTTCTACGTTTTTGATGATACTTTTCCTCACATTGTGCAACGCTTTTTGGGCGAGTTCCATATCGGGGTATCTATCTTCTTTGTACTATCAGGCTTTTTAATAACTTTTAGGTACTATAAAAACTTTCATTTAACTGTCGATTGGTTTAAGCAGTATTTAAAAAACCGGGTAGCGCGCATATATCCCATGTATGCCATATTGACCATTTGCGCCTTTGTTTATTACTTTATCACTAAAGACGAAAGCATAACCAAAGGCTACCAAAACCCAATATGGTTAATGGTGATGAACATTACGTTTATACGTGGTTTCTTTTATCGTTTTTGGGATACCGGCATAGCGCAAGGCTGGAGCTTAACGGTCGAGGAATGCTTTTACTTTTCGGCGCCAATTATCTTTCTCATCGCCAAAAAATACAGCAAGTTTTATATACAGCCCATAATATTAACCGCCTTCGCCATAGTGATGGTATTGATATTTAGCCATGTAGATTGGTATGGGTTCTTCAGCAACTTCCCTTTTGTAATGCTGTTTACCTTTTTTGGGCGATGCTTTGAGTTTTTTGTAGGCGTACAACTGGCCCGCATTGTATTAAACAAGGGCTTTGAGCGCACCAATAAAATAGTGTATACCTATCTAGGTTTTCTGTTGATATTTTTATGTGTATTGGTAATGGCTTTTCAACCTATACCCAAGGGCTGGGCAGCAGGTGTTGAAAGCCCTACAGGTATTATAACCAATAACTACTTTTTATGTATTGCGGTAGCTTTATTCTTTTATGGGCTATTAACAGAAACCAGCGCCTTAAAAAAAGTATTAGCCAATCCATTTATCGAGCTGTTGGGTAAAAGCTCGTACATATTTTACCTGATACATTTAGGCTGGCTATATAACCTGATACATACAGGCACCGAGTGGTTAAATGACTATGTATTTGCGCTATATGATAAATGGGGCATTAATTGGCACTCGCCTTTTGAGAATGATAAGATAAACCTGCTCTATGCTTTTATTTTGTTAAACGCGATATCTATTTTACTATTTAAAACTATTGAGGAACCACTTAATCATTACATTCGTAAATCGGATTTTTTGATTAAGAATAAAGCGCGTAACCCTGATAATGACTCTGCAGAGATAAAATGAACGTGATGAGATTTATAAAATTTGTTTGTTTTTTAATTGTACTAACGGCAACGCAACCGTTTTGGATAATTACAGCCAACGCGCAATCTCACACCGAAACAAAACCCGGCAAGGCTGACAATACCGAAATATCGACCCTAATTACCGCAGCCAATAAAAATGCCATTTTTGACGAAATAGCCAAATATACCTTTGAGGTAAAAAATCCAACAGAGAATGATCAGCAAGGTAAAATAAGTTATGATGTTGTTGACGAAAACGGCCAAAAAATACGGACGGATTCGATAAAAATAAGCGTACTTAAAAAAGCAACGGCAAAATACAATTTCGATATTCCGGGTAAAGGCGTTGGCTTTTATAGAGTAAATTTCATGGTCAATATAACTGATTATGATGACACGCTGCATAAAGCCTTTGGCATAAAGCCCGAACTGATCACATCAACCGTAAAAAAGCCTGCCGATTTTGATGCCTATTGGCAAAAAGCCAAGGATGATCTGGCTAAAGTAAAACCTAAATTCCAGGTTCTTTTCATGCCCAAAATGAGCACTAAAACCTGTAACGTTTACTTGGTGCAAATGCAATCATTAGATAACATTACCATCAGGGGTTGGTTAACAGAGCCTGTTTCAAAAAATCCTGACAAAAAATTTGCGATAGTACTTGGCTTGCCGGGTTACCAGATAGATCTTTCGCCTATTATGACCATAGACGACCCCGACCTGGCATTTCTTACTTTAAACGTACGTGGCCAGGGTAACAGCCGGGATGTTATCAATACCCGGCGTGACGAGTTTGTGGTCCATAACATCGAGGACAAAAACAAATACGTAATGCGCGGTGTAATTATGGATTGTATAAGGGCCATGGATTTTATTTATACAAGGCCGGAGCTTAAACATGATAACATTTTTGCAAAGGGAGGTAGTATGGGCGGCTTTTTAGCTATTACTACTGCCAGTTTAGACAAAAGGGTTAATCTATGCTCGGCACAAAGCCCCATATTTGCTGATATGCGCAGCTTGATAAAGCGGGTTAAGTTTCCAATTAGCGCTATCAATACCTATCTTAAAACCCAGCCTGGACTATCATTGAATAAAATAATGGATAACCTTGATTATTTTGATGTGAAAAATTTTGCGCCAAATGTTAAATGCAAATTTATAATGAGTGTTGGCTTACTGGATACTTATGTGCCGCCAACAAATGATTTTGTGGTTTTTAATAGTATATCAACGCAAAAAAAGATAATGATATTTAAAGACCTGGGACATGATGTTAGCCCGCTGTACATACAGCTGGAGAACTCGTGGATGCATGACCAGTTTGGATTGTTTTTTTAGTTAATAAAAGGATTAGACACGATCGAATAAAAAATAAAGAAGAAGCTTGAAGGCATCCGTTGGATGCATGAGACATTTACATTATTATTTTAATGATATGAAAATTACTAAAACTTGGCTAAGGTGCCTGCTTGTTGCAGTAATACTTTTCTTCGCTTCACAAAATAATAGCTATGCCGGCAGTTTCCCGGTTAGGCCCGGTAGTTTATTATTATCACCGTCTATAAATTATTTCTTTGCAAACAAAGGTTGGGACTCGTTGCGTACGCTTAGTCCGTTTGCAGCGGGCGGGCAGTTCCGGTCTACCAGTTATTCTTTATATACAGAATATGGTATAAGCAGGCGCTTTACCTTTGTAGCATTACTACCGTATGTTATAAACAACTATCATGATAACAATGGCTACAGCAACCAAACAAATGGATTAACTGATCTGGAAACAGGCATTAGATATTATGTGGCCAATATTAATTACATCTATTATTTCACCGTACAGGGCACTTTTATACTTCCCATGTACATCAACAATGTTAATTTAGGTTATGGCGAAAAAGGCGCAGAATTAAAGGCATCATTTGGGGGCAGCGGCAAACTACTTGGTAAAAACTATTATTTTAACCTGGAGAATGGCATAAGGCAGTATTTCGGAACATACGGCCCTTTGCAAGATAGATATACCGCCACGTTTGGCCTAACACTCGACAGGCGATTTAAACACCAGGTTTCCGTTTCTCTGGGTGGCTTTTACTCAACAAGTACTCTTAGCAGCGGCTATGACCCTACGCATATAGCCAGTAATAAAAACTTTGCCTTTAATCAGGTATCATTAAGTTATGGCTATTCATTCGGCAAGCGGCTATCATTATTTTTATCAGCTGGTAAATTTATTAACGGACGCAACACCGGCGATGGTTCAAGTGCATCGGCATCATTTATTATAAAGCCATTTTAGCGTATAAAAACATGCTCAGATCATTACTTATATTATTTCTTTTCCCTTTTTACTGCCTTGCTCAGTCGTCAGAAACTTATATCCAACAGGGTAATACAAAAGTAAGTGCAAAAGATTATAAGGGCGCTATTGCCGAGTTTTCCAAAGCTATTGAACAGGACGGTAAAAACGCGAAGATCTATTTTTACCGTGCTAACGCCTACAGTGCAATTAATAATTACCCCGCGGCTATAAAAGATTTTACCAGCTCTATAGAGCTTGATCCACCATCGGTAAATATGTTTGCTTATTACTATCGTGGCAATGCCTACAACGCCAATAAAAATTACGCGGAAGCCGTGGCAGATTATACAAAGGCTCTCGCCATTAGCCCGAAGAATGCCATTTTATACCATTACCGCGCCGATGCCAAATCTAATTTAAAAGATTATACAGGCGCTATCGAAGACTTTAACAGGGCCATCCAAATATCACCTAATGACCCCTCTTTATTTGAGTACAGGGGTGTTGTCAAAGCCAATTTAGGCGATAATAAAGGTGCCATTGCTGATTATGACAGAGCTGCAAAACTCGACCCTGAAAATGCCGATATTATATTTTATCGTGCCAACGCCAAAGGTAATATGCCCGACTTTAAAGGCGCCATTGCTGATTATACCAAAACACTGGCCATGAATCCGCAAAACGCGGCCGCTTTTTTTTATCGTGCAAATGCACATGGCAATATTAATGAATATGCCGAGGCCATTGAAGATTATAAAAGGGCAATTTCGATAGATAGCAAAATTCCCAACATTTATAAGTACCTGGCAAATGCTTTGGCCAAAAACGGCGATACTAAAGCCGCGCTTGACTTTTTTGGCGACCGGATAAAAGCAGACCCTAAAAATGCCGACCTATACTTATACGATGGTATTGTTAAAAATAACCTTAACGATAAAGAAGGTGCTATTGCCGATTTTGATAAAGCGATAGAATTAAGGCCAAACAGCGAGGCCTATCAAAGCCGTGCCGATGCAAAATTTAATATTAAATTGTATGATGATGCATCTGACGATGCGGACAAGGCAATAGGGCTCGATGCAAAAAACAGTTACGCGTTTATAACCCGGTCAAGGATCAAGCTAAAGCTTAATGATACCAGCGGTGCACTTAAAGACATTAATACCGCTATCGAGATTAATACTTTGAATGACTTCGCCTTTTCCATACGCGGCGATATAAATACCATACTTAGAAATGATAATGCCGCCTTAGCAGATTATAATAAAGCGATAGCAGATAATCCCGGCAATACAGAAAACTATCTAAAACGCGGTGGCACCCGCCTTAGGATGGGAGATCGGGTGGGTGCTTTACAAGATTTTAAAAAGCTGGGCGATCTTAATTCCAGCGATAACTATTTATATATACGGCTTGGTCAGTTAATGGCTAAGGGTAGTTTTTTTAACGAGTTACAGACGCTTTTTAATAACTTAATAACCCGTGACCCTAAAGTTGCCGGCTTTTATATAGAACGTGGCATTGCCCGCGAAAACCTGGACAACGTTACCGGCGCTATAGAAGATTATAATGAAGCGTTGACGCTGGATACCGCATCGGCAGAAGCTTACCAAAACCGTGGACATGCAAAAATAGCGCTTAGTGATTACGAGGGCGCACTTAAAGATATTAACAAAGCTGTATTGCTGCGCGATGATGATGACGAAGCCTTCTTTTTACGGGCAAGCGTTAAATTGGCTACCAAAGATTACCAGGGCGCTGTTGACGATTATAACAGTACCTTATTTATAAACCTGGACAATATAAAAGCATTTGCATGGCGGGGCTACGCCAAAAGCTTTATGCCCGATGCCGAGCGTATAAAAGAAGACTTTAGCTATGCTATAATGCTCGACCCTAAAAATGAGGCTATTTATAATCTATGGGGTGATGCCGAGCTCAACTTAAAAAACCCTAATGCCGCTATAAAAGATTATACCCTGGCTATCGGCTTAAACACCAAAAATCCGGCATCATACTTAAAGCGTGGCATGGCTAAGATCAACCAAAATGATAGAGCCGGTGCCTGTACAGATTTTAATGCCGCAGCAGTGTTGGGATCAAAAGCAGGTAAGGATGCGGTGATGAAGTATTGTAAGTAAGAAGTATGCCCTACTCCGAAAATTTGACAACCTTTTAAAAGTTGTCAAATCTAACCCCTAACAACGCTGTCATTTCGAAACGCAGTGAGAAATGACATTAGGATTTCACCTAATTTCTATACACCCCAAACATTTCATTTATCGCTTTCGCGCGATAATCAAATATCTTTTTGATCTTTTTACCAACCAGCAGCTTATGGCTTAAACGGCCTATAACACCGTACGGAATTGCGTAATTTACAATATCCGTCATCTGTACGCCGCCCTTTATTTCTTTAAAATGATGTTCGTGATGCCATAATGCGTAGGGGCCAAAGCGTTGTTCGTCTACAAAATACTCCTGGTCTTTTACGTGAGTGATCTCGGTCACCCAGTTCATTTTTATACCCAGCAACGGTGTTATTTTGTAAGTGATGATCATACCTTCATACACCCTGTTATTAGCATCATAGGGCGATGTTACTTCAAACCGCATTTGCGGCGGAGTAAGTTTTACAAGATTTAACGGAGAGGTAAAAAAGTCCCAGGTTTCGGCCAGGGGGATGGGCAGGTTTTGCTCAAATTTAAATAGATAGGTTTTCACGCTCCAATCAGCGCAAAAACTCAGCCAGTAATTGCCTGTTGTTAGTTTATCGTTTTTAATTTAGCATCAAGCAGGTTAAGCAGCGTTTTAAATTCAGGCTCACTATAACCTATAGATTGATATAGGATCTTACCATTTTCATCAATTACAACATTACGCGGAATAGATTGCGTAGCATATAAGCCAAAAACTTTGCGTCCCTCATCAGGCAGCATGGCAAATGTGTAATGATATTTTTCTTTAAAAGGCAGTACTACGTTCCATCCTTCTTCGCGGCCAAAAATAAATAATGCAAATTTGGGATTGTCTTTATACTTGTCCCATATCTCGGCTTGTACACGTGGTAGCTCCAATCGGCAGGGGCCGCACCAGGTAGCAAAAAAGTTGATCATTACTATTTTACCGCGATAATCTTTTAAGTTGGCTTTTTGTGTTTTGGTTATGCTGAAATCAAACATCGGTGCAGTGTCGCCTACTTTGGTAAAAGTTGTGGGGTCGACTTGTTGTGCCCGGCTAAATAGCGGAGCCAGCAATGTGAGCAGGATAAAGGCTGATCTTTTCATAACGTGATGTTTATGCAAGATAAAAAATATCCATCAAAATCAACTTTGTTATTGCACCATCTTATTAGCGCAGCATGAGCTGGCAAAGGCCTCTGGTTTTGCCTTAAATACAAAGCCCATGCTTAATATATAACCCATAGCCTCGTGCAGGGCCTGGTTTGATTTAAACATAGGGTTGGTATTAATATCGGCATGCACTTCCAGATCAACATCATACAGGTCAAGCAGGTCGCAAAGTTTGTAAGAAATGTCTATTGATTTTTGCACCTCGGTAAGCATCCGTTCTTTAATGCTCATCTTTTGCGATGTGCGTTCCTGGTGGATAAACATAAAGCCGCCCCTGCCCTCGCGCAAAAAAACAATTACAGTCGCAAAATCGGTTATAGCACCTTTAACCTGCGAGTCGGTGCCGATGCATACTTTAAGCTTGTTACCCAGCAAGGTTTCCCGTTCAATTACTTGTTCTACCTCTTCAATAATAGGTAATTGGATGATCTCGCCGCTAAACTTTCTCCAGGTCATAAAACTCGTTTTTTAGTACTCGTTAATGCATATCCTAAAGATAAAGCATAACGCATGACAAAAACGTTACCGGAGTATCATTTATTTGTTAACACTTACCTAAATATCAACAGGTTAACCAATAAAACTTTAGGAACTACTATTGTTTCTTTATCTCAACCCGACGATTTCTAACACGGCCGGCTTCGGTAGCGTTATCTGCTATAGGTTTTTTATCGCCATAACCCTTAACGGTTAGGTTATCAGCGCTTATGCCCGAGTTAACCAGGTACGCCTTTACAGCCGTAGCTCTTTCAACAGATAATGACATGTTATGTGCGTCTGTACCCTCTGCCGATGCATTGCCGTTTAGTACAAAATTTACTGACGGGTCTTTTTTCATTTCACTTGCCGCTTTATCCATAATAGGATAAGAAGCTGTTTTTAATATGCCCGAGTTAAACTCGAATTGTATGTTGGCAAAGTTATAGTTAGGTTTTTCAACCGGTGCCGGAGCGGGCGCAGGAGCTGGTGTAGCTGCTACAGGTGCTGGTGTTGCCGCTACAGGTGCAGGCGTTTCAGTTACGGCTACAGGTGTTGCCTGGGCTATCTTTTTTGCCTTGCAAGCTTGCATTAAAGTAACTGCTGATAAAATAAAAACGGAGAAGTAAAGGGCTCTTAAAAATTTCATAGTTGTGATTAGTTGTTTGGCTTAAAAACGAGCTTTAGGGATAGTTATTGTATGTTATTTAAGTATAATAATTAACCGTTGGCCACTAATCTGCTTAAACTCCTGTAAACAAATTCGTTATAAATATGCCTTCGGGCAAATCTTCCCGGCGAATCTGCATTAACCAATTTTACATAAACAGCCCTGGGTACATCAAAATATTCATAAGCGTTACCGTCAGAAAATTCAACCTTCAACACCTGCGATTTGAACTCAAAATCGGTAATACTGGCCGTAGCAGTGGTTGCATTATATTCGGCTAATGATTGGTCACGGGTTTCGGGCGCTATGCTTACCAAAAAATGGTAGGCCTCAATAATAGTTTTGCTTTTCTCTTCTGCATCCAGCTTGGTTTCTTCACTATCCTGAAATTTATCCGGATGCCAGGTTTTCATTAATCCACGGTAAACCGATTTTAATTCCACTAGTTCGGCTGTTTCTGTAACGCCTAAAAGCTTTCTGTAGTCAACAATTTTTTTCATATTATAATTTCTAATTTATTGTAATTGAAGCAGAAAGCATTAAAACTAATAAGCACTTTGTTCAAGAAAATAATTTTGCAAAGCTACAGAATATTTTGGTAGCGTTAAAAATATCTCAGGATATAGATGAATGAGGAGCAAATTGCATATCCGGGATGGTTTGCAACTATTGAGAAGAATGTATAAGACTTACGAAGTTTAAAAAACTTCGTAAGTCTCTATTTGGGTATTACACCGTTACTGTAAGCGTACTGCCGGCAATAGCAACTGTATACTGTTTTAATGATGTAGTAGCCGGGCCCTGTATTAACGCGCCGCTTTTGCTAAACTCGCTGCCGTGCAGTGGGCAAATAAACAAGCCCTGGCTATTGTTATAGTTAATAGCTGTTCCTTCGTGGGTACAAGCTACTTGTACAGCTGTAAAGGAGCTTATAGCATTGCCTGAGGCTATTCTTACCAATATAATACCGTTTGATATTTTTGAATCGCCAACGGCGGTAAGAGAAGAACCAAGATCCACGGAAAATGTGGTGCCGGCCGGCGGGGTGTTTACATTATTGTTTGATGGGTTGGCATTGCCACTTTTGCTGCATGCTACCATGCTGCAACCCATACATACCGCCAGCGCGCCTATGCCCAGCTTCGATAAAAACTCTTCGCGTTCCATAATATTACTTTTTAGGGGTCGGTAAATTTATTATTTGTCTTTTTTAACCTTCGGATTAAAATCAAACATCCTTGATATGGTAAAACCTATACGGTATTGCCCGTATGAAAACCGTTGCTGCGAGTTGGTCAGCATATTCATTTCTGATACAGAGTTGGCATTGGTAACATTTACCGTAAATACGTGGCCGCCGGTTTCAACTTCATAACCAAAACCTATCGGATCCTCAAACCCCACAGTGTTTTTCCTGAAGTTTGAGAATGGGTGAGCATAATCAAATATCAGCCCGGTATGATTAGTTAGTTTAACACGTGCCGATGCCTGCATTGCAAAAAACGATTGCTCATTGCCCGGCAATATCGGGAATGGTGTATTTTCACGCACATACGTTGGCGCTACTTGTATAGAAATATCAGACGAGAATTTACGCGCGATAATGGCTTGCGCTAAATAAGATAACCTGCTGCTAAACGTAGGGAAAGTAGTCCCCTGGTATGGTTTAGCACCTGCTTCGCCAACTAAAGTTATTGCCAATGGCGAACTATTATCAGATGTTTGATGCATCACGGCCCACTTTGCCTCCAACTGTACTAATTGGCCAATGGTGCTTCGGCCCAAATCAAGGTTAAAATTGTCGCTAACGCCGTATTCAAATCCAAAGAAAACATCATTAACACGGTCTATACCAAACGCGGTTTCTCCGCCGTTACCTTTTCCGGCAATATCGCCAAAACGGTGAATGATCTGGAAATTAAACTCATTCTTTTTAACCGTCTCGGTGGTTTGTGACAATACTAACCGGGTTGATTTAAATATGGCAACCGGTACAGGTCTTTCATTAGCATTCATCGCGCTCATTAAAGAATCAGCCGATGATTTTTTTTGTGCTTTTGCTCCCAGCGTCAATCCCAGTAAGCCTAATAATGCGATGTGTTTTTTCATTGTTGTGGATAATTGTTGTAATTAATTTCTATTTAGCTGCCGTGTAAGTGGCAGAAACATTCATTTTAATACTCTCTGCAATGTTGTGAAACACCAATCGCGGTATTTCAATATGATGATCGACACATTTTACCATAAACTCTGCCGTCATAGTCAGTACTCCATTATTTACTGTAAGGTTGCCCGGTATGGTGCGGTTTTGTTTAACATTATGCACATTCAGCTCGCCGGTTACGGTTATTGGATAGGTGCCGTTTTTTGTCAGATCAGGATGTTCCTGCACTTTTCCTGTAAAAGTAGCTCGCGGATATTTATCGCTTTCCAGGTAATCGCTGTTAAAATGCTCCTGCATTAATGATTTGGGGAACTTGAAGGTATTTATAGCTAAACTGAATACAAGGTCGCCCGTATTTGAGTTATAAACTGATGTACCCGATGATGTTTTTGCCGCAATATCCTCGATCGGCGCGGTTGAAAAAAGACTGATCTGAGCATTTTTACAAGCATAGAGTCCCTGCCCCGTCTGGTTTAAGATGCTTAACCAGGCGAGTAAAATAATACTGATATGTTTCATGTTTACTTAGGTTTTGTTAACAAATTTATGTTCCAGTTTAACCCTACAGCTACGCCAAAGGTCTGTACCCTAACCTGGCTGTAACCTATATCTGATAATGGTATTTTATAATAAGGGGTAAGGCTTAACCCTACTTTCGAATTAACCTTGCGCTCATAAGTTGCCTCCAGGTTCATAATGCTGAATAAATATTTGCCCCGGGTTTTCACGGCGTAATAGGATGGGCCATATAGTGTTGATGAGGTCCCATAATCATAAGTATAACTTTCATGCATCATGATGTATGACGACATGCCTGCTCCGATGGATATTTTATTGCTTGATTTATTGTACAACTGGTAGCCAAGGTTAATCGGTATATCTAACACACGGCAATCTGCAGTTACATACTCTGGCTCATATTTTAACTTATAACTGGTATTATACTGGCTATAAGGTATAGTATATGGTTTGGTTGAATATGAAGCGCCGGTGGTCAAGCTAAATTTCTTTACGCCTACAGAAAACAGCAGGCCAATATTGGTACCCTTACTGCTTGACTGGAATGACCCAACACCGTTAACCTCTGAAGCTGCCAATGCTCTTATAGCAAATTGCGGATGAAATGCCGACAAGCCCGTTTTTTTAATAGCCGGTGCAGAAGAAATTACCAAAGCGTTAATGCCGGTCTTTTTCTCACCGACAACTGATGCCAAAGCGGGACTGCCAAAATCATTTGACACACTAAGATCGGTTGTTGGATTTATAGCCGCCAATGGACTATAAAGCTGTACTGTATCTCTTGCACCCGGTACATTAGCAAATACCGGACTATTGCCCTCATATTTTCCTTGCCCTAAATGTGTTGCCCCTCCAATACCATGCTTACCATTATTTATACGGGCGGCTAAATACTGTGGTTGTAGCTTGTTTTGCTGTGTAGTGGTTTTTTCATTCTTAGCTGCGTTTGCTGAATTAGAAACTATTGGACCCGTTTTTTCCGGCTGATTTACAGCCGCTGCCTGCCGTTGTTCAACAGGTGTTTGCGCTTGTGTTGTACCCTTTGGGTTTACTGCTACCTGCTGTGTATTTTGTACTGTACTTGTTTGTGGCCTAAACATCCACCAACCAAAAAACGCCAGCAAAATAGCTGCAGCACTGCCCAACATAGGCAGCCAAAAAACTCCTCCCTTTGGTTTACGTTCATCAAGCATGTTTTCAAATGCATCCCAATCACTTTCCCTGAATTCGGTTTCATCAACCGGATCCCTGAGTCCATGTTTAAAGATGTCATCAATGCCTTTTTCCTTTTTCATTCTCTAATGCCGTTTTTATTATAAAACACCGGGCCAATTGGCGTTGCGTTTATTGCAACAACCGGTGTAAAATTTACTCCGTTTATGTAATTACCGGGTGCATCTGCATCCAGTATCATTTGTTTTAGTTTTTGCCTTGCCTTAAACAGGTTTGATTTTGATGTACCTATGTTTATATTCAGCATATCGGCAATTTCCTCATGCGAATAGCCATCTATAGCAAACAAGTTAAAAACCGTTCTGTATCCCTGCGGAAGCCTCTGCACCATTGCCAACAGATCATTATAATTTAAATTATTATCGGTAGCCACGCTGGCATCATATACATGCTCGGCCTGGTCCAGATCCTCGGCGTATGCCATTTTAAGGTTGGCCCGGTAATAATCAATAGATACATTCATCATGATCCTACCCAGCCATGCTTTAAACGGCCGCGAGGTATCATAAGAATCTATCTTTGTAAAAACCTTAAAAAACCCCTGGTTCATCACCTCAGCAGCCTCATCACGGTCGCCGGCATAGCGCAAACATATAGCCATAGAAAACCCATAGAATGCCTTGTAAAGCAATTTCTGGCTTTTCCTGTCCTGTTTAACACAGCCGTGGATCAGATGATGTAACTCTTCTTCGCCCATAAGGGTTATAAATAGTTGCTTAGTTGGTGTTTCCCGTTTTTATATGCATCACGTTGATTACTGCATAAAGGTTGCCCGAATGGTTAAATTTACTTGAAAATAATTGAAAATGAGCGCATAAAATCAATATATCAGATGATACATTGATAACAACAAAGAATTCGCTATCAAAAATCAGATAGGACGATAATTATAACGCTTCGCGGATTTTATCAGCAGTAGTTTTAAACTGCTCGGGAGTAAACTTTAGTTTGGGTTTGGTAAAGTTCATGTCATTAACCCCGTTAATAGGGATTAAATGTATATGGGCATGCGGCACTTCTAAACCTATAACAGTAACACCTATCCTATTACATGGGATAACCTTCTTCATAGCCGTGGCAATAGTTTTGGCAAACAGCATTAGCCCGGTATAAGTTTCATCATCCAGGTCAAACAGCTTATCAACTTCCTTTTTGGGGATAACCAGCAAGTGGCCCTCTGCCAATGGGGCAATATCTAAAAAGGCTAAAAACTCGTTGTTTTCGGCCACTTTATAGGCTGGTATATCGCCGGCTATGATCTTTGAAAAAATGCTTGACATAGGTTAATGAGTGAATTATTGAATGAGTGATTGAGTGATTGAGTGAATGTGGATTTGCAAGTTTTGAATAAGCTAAAAACATTCACTCAATCACTCATTCAATAATTCACTCATTAAAGTTACCTGCTTACTTCTAATATCTCAAACTCCATTTTGCCTGCTGGTACGGTAATTTCGGCAATGTCGCCTACTTTTTTCCCTAGCAACCCTTTAGCAATAGGCGATATCATAGAGATCTTTCCGGTCTTCATATCAGCTTCACTTTCGGCTACTAACTGGTAGCTCATGGTTGCGCCGTTTTGTATGTTCTTTATTTTAACGATAGATAATGCCAGTACTTTTGACACATCCAGTTTCGATTCGTCCAGCAAACGGGCATTAGCCAGTGTTTCCTGCATTTGCGATATTTTAGCTTCATGCAAACCTTGTGCTTCCTTAGCCGCATCATACTCGGCGTTCTCAGAAAGATCGCCTTTATCCCGTGCCTCGGCTATTGCCTTTGATATATTAGTCCGGCCCGTGGTTTTTAATTCCTGTAACTCTTGTTTTAATTTTTCTAAACCTTCTTTGGTAAAATATGCTACCTCTGCCATAACGCTTTATTTAATTTCTTATTTGTCTAATTGGTCTGTCAAAAAAAACCGCCCTCCCTATTTTAAGAAGGACGCAATGACTTTAAAAACAAACAAGACTATGCAGGCGTACCCGTATAGTCTTGCTTTATGTAAAACGAAGATAAGTTATTTAAGTTTTAATATGCAAATTTTTGTTGGGGTAATAAAGATTGATGATTAAAGATTGAAGATTAGTTGTATTAGCATTCGTAGTTTTTCAGTCACCAATCTTCAATCTTTATTAACTAATCTTCGCGCAGCGCGGCAAGCTTATCAGCCATTACCTCGCTTATCCTTCTATATGAATCAAATGTCCAGCCGGCAACGTGGGGCGTTAAAATTACTTTGCCTAATTTTTTCAGGTCATCAAACCATTCCTGCTCGCCTAATGCCGGGAATTTTTCTGTTTCCAACACATCCAGCCCGGCACCTAAAATTTTGCCCTCCCTAATAGCATTTAACACCGCCCTAACTTTGGCCACTTTACCGCGTGATGTATTGATAAAAAATATAGGCTTTTTAAAGTGGAACAGCAGCTCATCATTAATCATACCGTTTGTTTCGCTGGTCAGCGGCACGTGCATGCTCAACACATCACTATGTTTAACAATTTCTTCCATGCTTACCTCGCGGGCATACTTGTCAGAAAAACCGGTTTTATATTTATCATAAGCAATAACCTCAACCTCAAAACCTGATAACTTTTTGGCAAAGCTCTTCCCCATAAAACCATAGCCTATAATACCAACCGTTTTACCTTTTAATTCAAAACCCCGGTTAGCTTCGCGCTTCCATTCGCCGTTGCGTATTTCGGCATCGGCGGTATTAAAATGGTTCATTAGCGATAATAATAAGCCCACCGCATGCTCGCCAACCGCGTCCATGTTTCCTTCGGACGCGTTGATCAGGGTTATGTTCTTTTCTTCGGCATAAGGCACGTCAATATTATCCATACCGGCACCGGCACGACAAACAAAGCGCAGGCTTTTAGCTACGTCTATAACTTGCCTATTCACATTAAATTTTGAGCGGATAACCAGTCCGGCGTAATCGCTAATAATTTGTAATGCGCCGTCCAGTTTTATTAATGGCTGATAATCGCATACATACCCCATGGCTTCTGCCTGTTCAATAAATATGGGGTGTATATCGTCAACGATGAGTATTTTGTTGTTTGTATTCATTTACTACTACTAAAAGGCCAAATATACATAACGAAAGATTAACTAACTTTGGAATATGGCTCAGAGATTTTATAAAAAATCAAAGGTTTTCGACACTGTAAAGACCTTTAAAAAAATTAAGGATAAAATATCTATGGATATTAAAGACATGAGTTTTGAACAGTTGTCAATCTATCTCAATAAAAACAAGTTAACTCCCAAAAATTGATTTATCGACCTCATACTTATGTTGAACCTTGCCTTGCCCTTTAAAAATATTTTCCTCATTATCAATCTATTATGTGTTATCCAATATTCAAACGCACAAACAATTGCCCCAAACTCTGACATCACACCTATCACCAAAGCAACCCCGCCGTTATTTGATTTCTACAGCAAATATTTAGATTGCGGTGGTATCGCCATTCGTTCGTCAAACGCGGTTGATGATAAAGCATTACAAGTAGCTGCTCAAAAAATAAATATGATGCTGGCTAATATTCCTAATGCGCGCCATAATTTGGCGCAATGGGGGGCCGAGATCCATATCATCGGTAAAAACCAGCAAACATCTGACCTGCCCGAATTTCGCGATCAAAAAGGCGTATCATACGTTGATAATACCGGTATAACCACAAATATTGATAACCGTACGCGCGGCTTGGGCGGTATCTATACCTCATGCGGCGAAGAAAATCTATTGAATTTACCCGGCGACCGCTATGCAGGTGGATCAGACATTTGCATCCGCGAATTTGCGCATAACATTATGTATTACGGACTGGATGATAATTTGGCGAAGAGAATAAGAGACCAATATAAAAATGCCATCGCCAAGGGGTTATGGAAAGGCGCTAACGCCGCCGTTGATGCCGGCGAATACTGGGCCGAGCTATCAATGTGGTACTTTGGCGCACATGGCGAATTTTTAAAAGGCACCAAACTACCTGCAGCGGGCCCGGATGGTTTGATGGGTTATGACCCCGAGGGCTATGCCCTGGCAAAAGCCATTTATACCGGTAAATTACCAATTGAAGTTATCGATGTTACGCCGGCTAAAAAATTACCCACAAGTACCATATCGGGCACAGGTACTAATAAGGCATCTATAATGTTCGTGAACAATACCGGGCGTAAAGTGAAACTGTTCTTTATAGATTTTACAGAAAAATCACGTCCTTACGGGCAAATTTCGCCATATAACAGGTCCATACAAAAAACCTTCGTATCGCATGTTTGGAAACTGGAGGATGAAAAGGGTAAAGCATTGGGTTATTTTACCGCTACAACACCTAATGCTATTGTAATAGTAAATTAGGCGCTATCTGTTCGCTGTAATTTGTTGGGTGATCTTTACAAAGTCATCAACCGTTAGCCGCTCGGCGCGCAGGTCAAGTAATGGCTCTTCGGTCATTTTTTCTTTGTTGATGAGGGATGATAACGCGTTACGCAACGTTTTGCGGCGTTGATTAAAGCCGGCTTTTACCACTTGCCAAAAAAGCTTTTCATCGCAATCCAATTGTGGAGTCTCATTACGCGTTAACCTGATAACTGCCGACAATACTTTAGGCGGTGGATTAAACACCCCCGCCTTAACCGTAAACAAATATTCAACTTTATAATAGGCCTGCAAAAACACACTCAATATACCATATTCTTTACTGCCCGCTTTTGAGGCGCAGCGTTCTGCCACTTCCTTTTGAAACATGCCTACTACCTCAACTACCTGCTGACGATTATCCAACACCTTAAAAAGTATTTGCGATGATATATTGTACGGGAAATTACCAATTATACCCAACGGACCGGTAAACGTAGCGGCAAAATCCATCTCCAAAAAATCGGCATTGATGAGCTTGCTGCCCAGTTTTGGGTATTTCTTTTGCAGGTACTCGTAACTCTCGGTATCAATATCGATCAATGAAACTTCGTAGCCTTCCCGCTCTAACAATATATCCGATAGGATACCCATGCCCGGTCCAACCTCCAACACCTGGCTGTACTTATTTTCGGGGCGCAGACTATCAACTATCTTGGCAGCGATATTTTTATCGGTCAGGAAATGTTGCCCTAAATGTTTTTTTGCCCTTACTAATGTCATTATTAATCAAATATTTGAGCAAATTAAGTCATATTTGTGCTTTAATCAGGAACTCTGAGCCTAAAATCTTTTCTTTGCGTTGTAATTTACGATGAAGAAAGGTTAAATCATCTAAAATAAAATGAGCGAAAAACTTAAAATAGGCATTAGCATAGGCGACGTAAACGGCATTGGGTTAGAGATAATTATCAAGACACTTGCCGAGAGCATGATCTATAATTATTGCACACCAATTGTTTACGGCCATACCAAAGTAGCATCGTTTTATCGCCGTGTTACCGAGGCAAGCGAGCTGAACTTTAATGTAATAGACCATCCGTCAAAAGCACAGCCAAAACGTGCCAACATGATCAATTGCTGGGAAGAGGACGTTAAAATAGAGCCAGGTGTAGCCGACAAAGAAGTTGGTAAATTTGCCTTTGCTTCATTAGAACGTGCTACTGCCGACTTAATTAATGGTGATATAGACGCGTTGGTAACCGCCCCAATAAATAAAGACACTATACAAAGCGAAGATTTTAACTTCCCCGGCCATACCGAGTATTTGCAGGCCCGTGATGGTGCTGCCGAATCATTAATGTTTTTGGTAAGCGACACCCTGCGTGTAGGTGTAGTTACCGGCCATATCCCGGTTACCAAAGTTGCCGAAAGCATCACTACCGAAAAAATATTAGCCAAGCTAAAGTTAATGAACACCAGCTTACGCGATGATTTTTGGATACGCAAACCTAAGATTGCCGTACTGGGACTAAACCCACATGCCAGCGATAATGGCTTAATTGGTGACGAAGAACAAACTACCATCATCCCCGCTATTGAAGAAGCACGATCAAACGATATATTGGCTTTTGGGCCGTATGCTGCCGATGGTTTTTTTGCCAACGCTACTTATATGCAGTTTGATGCCGTACTGGCCATGTACCACGACCAGGGGTTGATCCCTTTTAAACAGATCGCTTTCGAATCTGGAGTTAACTTTACGGCAGGGCTAAAATTTGTACGCACATCGCCTGACCATGGTACGGCTTATGATATCGCCGGTAAAAATATGGCATCAGAAATATCATTCCGCGAAGCGATATTTACAGCCCTGCATATAGTTAAACATCGTAAAGAAGGACTAGAACTGAACGAGAACCCGTTACAATTTAGCAAGCTAAGCCGCGACAGAGATTAAGCTATCAACAAAAGAAATAAACAAATGTTAATATAAAGGCCTCATCTAGAGGCTTTTTTTATTTTGCAGATGGTTATATTTGGAATAACCTGTTGTACCACTAAACCCCTATGTTATGCGTAAAGTTTCTGATATCCTTACCCGTAAGGGCAGTAATGTGATTTCTATTGACGCCCAAACATCTGTTTTGGATGCGTTAATTTTAATGGCTGGTAAAAACATAGGCTCGGTAATAGTTACTGAGGATGGCGAATATGCAGGCCTGCTTACCGAAAGGGATTATGCCCGTAAAGTTGTACTGGAAGGCCGTTCATCTACCGGGACAACCGTACGCGAAATTATGAGCACCGGCCTGCCCCGAATATTACCAGATAGCTCGATAGAAACCTGCATGCATATCATGAGCGAAAGCAACATCCGCTACCTGCCTGTTTTTAGATTGGATAAATTATGCGGCATTATATCCATCACCGATGTGGTTACCGAAACCATATCTGTACATGAGGATACGATAGAGCAGTTGAAGAGTTATATACAGTCGTAAAGGCCAATTCCCTACTGGTCAGGATTTATAATTTAAGATGATTCAAAAAAGATGGTTCGGCGATGCCATGTGATTATACTTTGCATTTTTTAAACCCACTCCTTTTTCGTATTTTTGTATTAGCCACTGCCGCTTTCGCCGGCACTCAAAGCCTCGCTATTTACAGGGTATCTAAAAGCAAAATATTATCTCACAAAACAGTCAATAATAATCAATCCATTGACAATCAGTTCCTTGAATAGAAAACTTACTACCAACATACCCGCCGATACCCGATAAATGGCAATTTTTACTACCGGTAAAACCACGGATACCTGAAAAACGCCATTTTTTACTACCGGTGTAAGGGTTGATACCTGAAAACCATCGATTTTTACTACTGATATAAAGCCAATCGCCCGTGTGAATTAGTGACGCTTGTGTCAAGATAACCCGCAAATACTGTTAGCACAACAATTTTTCTTATCTTGTCCGCATACAAAAAAGATAGAGTGACATTTAACGATTTTAATTTTAACGAACAGCTAACAGAAGGCATTACCAGCATGGGGTACACCACCCCAACCCCGATACAGGGAATGGCCATTCCACTTATTTTAGCGGGCAAAGACCTAATAGCTTGCGCCCAAACAGGTACCGGCAAAACCGCCGCATTTTTATTGCCGGTTTTAGAACAAATAGGCCGCACCGAAAAGGGCCATACCAGCACCCTTATATTAACCCCAACGCGCGAGCTTGCACAGCAAATAGACCAACAGGTTGAAGGGCTTGCCTATTTTACCGGCATAAGTTCCATAGCGGTTTTTGGCGGTGGCGACGGGCACGTTTACGAGCAGCAGCGCCGTGGTATACAAAACAATGTAAACATTATTATTGCCACACCGGGCAGGCTGATAGCCCACCTTACATCAGGCGTATTAAAGCTAAACCAAATCAATCATTTGATATTGGATGAGGCCGACCGTATGCTGGACATGGGTTTCTCGGATGATATAATGCGCATCATAAGCTATCTGCCAAAAGAGCGGCAAACCTTATTGTTTTCGGCTACTATGCCGGGGCGCATACGCAACTTGGCTAAATCGGTATTGATAAATCCCGAGCAAATTAACATTGCCATATCACAACCGGCAGCCGGTATCGACCAACAGATCTATCGTTTGCACGATCAGCAAAAAACACCGTTGTTGCAGCATTTGCTAAAAGATGGGAATTACTTGAGCACTATTATTTTCGCTTCGCGGAAAGAAATTGTAAAAGCTTTATATAAAGAATTAAAAGGCATACACCTTAAAGCTGAAGCATTTCACTCGGACCTTGAACAGAAGGAACGTGAAGAAATTCTACTTAGATTTAAAAACAAACAATTACCCATTATTATTGGTACCGATGCACTTTCGCGCGGTATTGATGTAGAGGGGATAGACCTGGTAGTTAACTATGACGTACCGGGCGATGCAGAAGATTATGTTCACCGTATTGGCCGTACTGCCAGAGCGGAAACTACCGGTACCGCTATTACTTTTGTTAATCATCGTGATGAGCGGAGGCTAAAAAGTATTGAAGAACTAATAGACCGAAAGATTACCCAGCACCCATTGCCCGAACATTTAAACAACATTGCCGAGGTTAGGCAGGAAGCCAAACCAAATCAAAATCGCAATAACAGGGGTAAAAAAAGGGTTTGGAAAAAATAAGATAAATATGTTATGAGACTTTATCAATCATTAAAACTAACAACAATCCTTGCCTTATCGGCAGGGATTTCCTTTGCGCAGGATGCACCTAAAACAACATCAGGTAACCCTATAGCACAAGGCTGGTATGCCGACCCGGAAGCTAAGATCTTCGGAAAAGAATATTGGGTTTATCCTACCTTTTCTGATAAATATGAAAAACAAGTTTTGATGGATGCATTTTCATCAAAAGATTTGGTGCATTGGACTAAGCACGACCGCATTATAGATACTTCCGCAGTTAAATGGGCCAAAAAAGCCATGTGGGCCCCGGCTGTAACCGAAAAGGGCGGAAAGTATTACTTATTTTTTGGCGCTAACGATATTCAGAATGATAACCAGGTTGGCGGTATCGGTGTAGCGGTTTCAAAAAAACCGGGCGGTCCGTTTAAAGACTATTTAGGCAAACCTCTTATCGGCAAGATCATTAATGGCGCACAGCCAATAGACCAGTTTGTTTTTAAAGATGATGACGGCCAATACTATATTGTTTACGGTGGCTGGGGGCATTGCAACATCGCGAAGCTGAATAAAAATTTTACAGACGTTGTTCCGTTTGCTGATGGGGAGACTTTTAAGTCTATCACCCCGAAAGATTATGTTGAAGGACCTGTTATGTTTAAACGTAATGGCAAATATTACCTGATGTGGAGCGAGGGCGGCTGGACCGGCCCTAATTATCGCGTGGCCTATGCCATTGGCGATTCGCCTGTTGGCCCTTTTAACCGTATTGATGTGATATTAAAACAAGACATGACCGTTGCTACCGGTGCCGGGCATCACTCGGTTATCAATATCCCAAAAACAGATGAGTGGTATATTGTTTATCACCGCCGCCCATTAGGCGAGCGTGACGGCAACCACCGCGTAACCTGTATTGATAAAATGTATTTTGATGCCGAAGGGCATATCCTGCCGGTTAAGATCACCAATGAAGGTGTGGCGGCAAGGGTTATAAAGTAGGAAAAGAAAAAAAAATCCCCCGGTGCCTGTGTCCTCACAGGCACCCTTTTTGCAATTTCAGAACTGTTTATGAGGTACAAACAGCGGTGGGACTTCTACCCAAACAGATCAGTACTCAAATACCTGTCACCTCTATCGCAGCAAATAAATACAATAACACCCTCTTTTAGTTCGGCAGCTAATTTTAGGGCTGCTGATAATGCGCCGCCACTACTCATGCCGGCAAATACACCTTCTTCGCGGGCCAGTTTACGGGTCATCGCTACGGCATCCTCTTCGGATATGTCCATTATACGGTCGACTTTTGATGGATCGAATATTTTTGGCAGGTAAGCTTCGGGCCAGCGGCGTATGCCGGGGATGGACGAACCCTCGGTTGGCTGGCAGCCTATAATTTGTATGTCAGGATTAACACTTTTTAAAAACTTAGAGCAGCCCATTATGGTGCCTGTTGTACCCATGGCACTAACAAAGTGGGTTATCTTATGGTCGGTATCGCGCCATATCTCGGGGCCCGTTGTTTTATAATGAGCCATATAATTATCATGGTTGGCAAACTGGTTCAGTATATAATAACCTTCGTTTGCAGCTTTGCTTTCGGCATAATCACGGCAGGCTTCTATGCCATCCAACAAGGTCACTTTGGCTCCGAAGGCTTCCATAGCCAACGTACGTTCTTTGGTCGAGTTTGATGGCAGGGCCAGTTCGATCTCTAAACCAAACAAGCAAGCTATCATCGACAAAGCAATACCTGTATTGCCGCTTGTGGCTTCAATTAATTTACTGCCGGGTTTAATATCACCACGCTCCAAAGCGCTTTTTATCATGTTTAGTGCCGCACGGTCCTTTACACTGCCGCCGGGATTATTGCCCTCCAGCTTGCCATATATTTTTACGTTGGGATTTGGATTTAACCGCCTAATTTCAACCAGCGGCGTATTGCCTATCAGATCAATTAATGTAGCCATTTTATTGTTCGTCCTTTTTTAAAACTTTTACCATTGGCGCATGGTAAACTCTTGAATATGGCTGAACGCTTTTTGTCAACCAAACATTGCCGCCTATAACGCTATCATGCCCCACAATAGTTTCGCCACCCAGTATGGTAGCGCCCGAATAGATCACCACATTATCTTCAACTGTTGGATGGCGTTTGGTATCGGCCATAAATTTTTCGACACTTAAAGCGCCTAAGGTTACCCCTTGGTATAACTTTACGTGTTTCCCTATCCTGGTCGTTTCGCCAATTACAATGCCTGTACCGTGGTCGATGTAAAAGTATTCATCAATATTTGCGGCGGGGTGTATATCGATGCCTGTTTTTGAATGTGCATATTCTGTTAATATGCGGGGTATCAGCGGCACATCATGTTTAAATAAGCTGTGCGCCAGGCGATAAAAACATATCGCATAAAACCCTGGATAGGTACGTATTACTTCAAACTCGCTGCGCGCGGCAGGGTCGCCATTAAAAATAGCCTGGATATCGGTATTCAATATTCGGTACAATTCTGGCAACTGATCAAAGAAACTCTTAGATCGATCCTTATTATCGCAATCGCTGCAAGCTTGGGTAGCATTCATAATATGCAATAGCTCTTCCTGCAGTTTTGCAAATTCATCTTGTAATTGCCCTATAGAAATGAACACCTTTTTTGATTGCTCAGGAAACAACAAGCGAATAACCTGCAAAGCCCAAGTTGTAATTTCTTTATTAGAAGGTACGGCCTCGGTTAGCTGCTGTTTATTTAATATCTGCCTGTAAAATTCGTCGTTCATTATGTGTATAGTCTTGCTACTCTTTACATTGCAAGTTTATGCAAAAAATTGTTGTTTGTATGTAAAAAGTATAGTGATTTAATAGAATTAACCTCACCTAACTCCTCGCCAAAGGAGAGGACTTTGATTTAAAGCGATATTAAGTCCCTCTCTTTTGGAGAGGGGTTTTAGTGAGACTTTTTTGGACACACCAGGTAGTCATACAGCGCAGATTCTGTACGTTGGTGGTTTTTATGGGTTCATGTAGTCTACCAAATTGGTGAGTATAGGCAAGTAAGGTTTCCTGATTAACTAAAAATCTTACTGAGCCATCGGGTAATTGATACCGGTCATTACCCACACTTTTAACCAATGTTTCTATACCAATATCAGAAGCAAGCCGGGCAAAGAAATAACCGCCAGGTTTTAAAACGCGGAACGTCTCCTTAACCATCGTATCAAAATGCGTTTTATCCTTCGCGAAATGCAGCACCGCGCTACTGATAATTAAATCAAATGATCCATCCTGAAAAGGTAAATCCTCAGCATTACCTACACTAAAATTTTCTGTTGGATTGGCTGACGCCAAAGCTGCCGATAATGCGCGTACCGAATTAATAGCGTCCGGATTTTGGTCTATTCCAAAAACTTTATAATTATTTTTTAAAAAATAATGCAGGTTTCTGCCACCGCCGCAGCCTATATCCAAAACATTGCTGCAATGTTGATAGGTCCTTTTTAACAGCTGGTCAAACAGGTAAATATCTATGTTGCCGTATGCCTCGTGTGGATCTTCAGACATAATTCAATAATTGCTGCATGACTTTCTCCAGGCGAGATTTGCCCAGGAACTGGCTTTCCAGCCCTTTGTCCATAGGTACAGGGGTATCTAAACTGGCGCAGCGCATAACGGGGGCCTTTAATTCCTTAAAACAATTTTCGGTTATTGTAGCGGCAATTTCGGCACCAAAACCGCCGGTTAAAGTATCTTCATGTAACACCATTGCCCTGCCGGTTTTCTTTACACTGGTTGTAACCGTGTTTACATCCCACGGTTGCAGGCTGCGCAGATCGATAATTTCTATAGACAGTTCGGGGTGATTACTTAAATATTCAAGCGCCCAGTGTACGGCGTAGCCATAGGCTATAATGGTGGCAGTAGTACCTTTTTTAACTATCCTTGCCTTGCCTATCTCTATATATATATCGCCTTCGGGCACTTCGCCGGTTAAGTTACGATATAGGTATTTATGCTCAAAATACATTACCGGGTTTGGGTCAGCAATGGCGGCCATTAGCAAGCCTTTAGCGTCAGTAGGGAAAGCCGGATAAACCACTTTTAGTCCCGGTGTTTTGGTGAACCACGCCTCATTACTTTGTGAGTGGAACGGCCCTCCGGCGGTACCCGCGCCCGTAGGCATACGTATAACTACATCAACATTTTGCCCCCAGCGATAGTGGGTTTTGGCGAGATTGTTTACTATTTGTGTAAAACCGCTGCTTACAAAATCGGCAAATTGCATTTCAACTATTGCTTTGTAGCCGTTAAGTGATAATCCCATGGCCGCACCTATAACGCCCGATTCGCAAAGCGGCGTGTTGCGCACGCGCTCTTTGCCAAAAAGTTCAACCAAGCCTTCCGTCACTTTAAAAACCCCACCATATTCGGCTATATCCTGGCCCATAATTACCAAGTTATCATATTTACGCATTGATAATATTAAGCCATCTCTTATAGCATCAATATAACGCACCACACTTGATTTGCCTGATAGCTTAAATGTTGGCCGGGTAGATGGTTGGTATACATCGCCCATCTCAGTAAATATATTGGGGCGTATATCTTTTTCGTTTAACACCCTTTCAATGATCGGGTCTATTTCTTTCAAAAAGTCGTTGCGTAAATAAGGTATCCACTCTGGTCGTAACGCTCCTTCGTCTATTAAAAAATTCTCAAATTTACTTATCGGATCTTTATCCTGCCATTCGTCAAACAACTCCTGCGGTACATATTTAGTGCCCGATGCTTCTTCATGCCCGCGCATCCTGAATGTTGTACATTCAACCAACACGGGCCTTGGCCTCTTGCGGATGTTATTGGCTATTTCGCTAATAGCGTAATAAACTTCTAATATATTATTGCCATTGATCTGCCTGCCTTCAATACCATAGCCTATGGCTTTATCAATTAGTTTCTTTGCTTTGTATTGCTCATTTGTTGGGGTTGATAAAGCGTAGCCGTTATTCTCTATCAAAAAAATAACGGGCAGGTTCCATACGGCTGCAATGTTTAGGGCTTCATGGAAATCACCTTCACTGGTGCCTCCTTCGCCAGTAAATACCAAAGTCGCTTTTTTACGGTCGGCTAAAATATCGGCTAACGCTATGCCATCCGCCAGAGCCATTTGCGGACCGAGGTGTGAGATCATGCCAATGATTTTATGTTCTTGCGAGCCGAAATGAAACGACCGGTCGCGACCCTTAGTAAAGCCGGATGCTTTGCCCTGCCATTGCCCTAACAATCGATTAAACGGCACGTTACGAGCCGTAAACACACCCAGGTTACGGTGCATGGGTAGTATATATTCATCAGGCTGCATGGCTAACGCGCAACCTACCGCAATAGCCTCCTGACCAATACCGGAAAACCACTTACCAATACGCCCCTGGCGAAGCAAGACCAGCATTTTTTCTTCAATAACACGCGGAAACAGCAGTTTTTTATAAATTGCTATCAGCGCATTATCGTCCAGGTTTTTCCGGTCAAAAATCATCCGGCTAATCTACTGAAATTTTGGGGGTGTTAATGAAGCGACTAAAGAGCCTAGTTTAACAAAGACAATTGTTGCTCCAATATGCCGAAATCAAATTTTGGTTTGATGGCATATTTTAATTGGATCAAGCCGCTCGAAAAAGTTTCGCTGCCTAGAAACAGCAGGTCCAGTTTTTCGCCTATATTATAAAACAGGGGCTTACCGCCGCCTAATACAACAGGGTGAACAGAAATAATAAACTCGCTGATGAGTTTATGTTTAATAAAGCTGGACAGCAAGGATGCGCCGCCAAACAACCATATATTTTTACCCGGTAATGTGCGTATAGCCTGGATATCTTTTAAAAAATCTTTGCTGTGTATAACCTCAATGTGCGGGTTCGGTATTAAAAAAGGCGAATCGGTAAATACATAGATCTGCTTGTCGGCAAAAGGACTGGGCAGCCCGTCTATCATATCATAACTTTTGCGCCCCATAAATATGGCATCGGTACTGGCAAAAAAAGCCTCCATACCATAATCCTGGTCGGTTAGGCACCAATCAATTTCGCCTTTAGGGCCTTCAATAAAGCCATCCAGACTAACCGCCAGGTTTAATATTATCTTGCGCATTTATGATCTTTATTTTTCAGGCTGATGTTTTTCCTGCCATTGCTGGGTGAAAGATTTACCGGCAACATTTGGCATATCCCTGTAATGTCCCCATGTTTTTTTGAAGAAGGTTTTCATCAACAGGTTTTTGGTTTTACCGCTTAAAAAATCTTCCAGTCGGCGGCTTAACATACCGGTCTTCCACATTTTCCAGCCAAATTTTTCGGCCGTTGGCGATAAGCCCTCATTAACAGCATCCCTGCGATTAAGCAGCAGCATTTTGTGGATATCAATTTTTACCGGACAAACCTCGGTACATTTACCGCATAGGCTAGAAGCGTAACTTAGGTGCTTAAACTCTTTCATGCCCTGCAAGTGCGGGGTAATAATAGAACCGATAGGGCCGCTATAAGCTGTATTATAAGTATGGCCACCAATGTTTTTATAAACCGGGCAGGCGTTTAAACAAGCCCCGCAACGAATGCAATATAAACCCTGGCGCTGGTCTTTTTGAGCAAGCAGGTTGGTGCGGCCGTTATCCAGTAAAACCACGTACATTTCTTCGGGGCCATCTGTTTCGTCATTTTGGCGCGGGCCGCTTAGTATGGTATTATAAACCGTTAAATTTTGGCCGGTACCATGTGTTGCCAGCATTGGCCAAAACAGGTCAAGGTCTGTTAGTGATGGTATTAGCTTTTCAATACCCACAACAGCAATATGTATTTTAGGGAACGAGGTGCTTAACCTGGCATTTCCCTCATTTTCTGACAGCGCGATGCTACCTGTATCTGCAATTAAAAAATTGCCGCCGGTTATACCCACATCTGCCTGAACATATTTTTCACGTAATAACTCGCGCGCTTTTTGAGTCAATTGTTCGGGGGTGAAATCAATCGGGGTACCAAAACGTTCATGAAAAAGTTTGGCAATATCTTCTTTAGACAGGTGCATGGCCGGCGTTACAATATGATAAGGCTTTTGCCCCAGCAATTGTATAATGTATTCGCCCAGATCAGATTCTATTGATTCGATATGGTGATGTTCCAGGAACTCGTTTAGCTCAATCTCCTCGGTAACCATCGATTTTGATTTGATAACCGTTTTGGCCCCTGCTTTTTGTATGATATTTAGTATCTCCTTGTTGGCCTCGGCAGCATCATTGGCCCAGATAACTTTACCGCCGCGTTTTTGAAAGTTGGCTTCAAACTCGGGCAATATTTTGTCCAGGTTTTCCATCACCTTCCACTTAATTGCGTGGCCTTTTTTCTTCGCATTATCCAAGTTTATTATCCTGCCCAAGCCACGATCAACAGCCGTATCGTACTTAGCAATATTGTAATTGATAATCCTACGGTGATCTATATCAAACGCCTTATTTTCCGCGTCAACTAAAAACTCTTCCGAAATGCTTGTCATGGCGCTAAGGTAATTTTTTTAATCCTAAAAAAATAGCGATAGATTCAAAACCTATCGCTATTTTATATTACGCATTATCGCAATTTATATTTTATGAGCAGGCTATTTTGCCAACGCGCCTTGCATGGCGGCCACCCTCAAATTTGGTATTAAAAAATATCTCTACAATGTTCTTTGCCTGTTCTAACGTTACAAAGTTTGATGGGATGCATAACACGTTTGCATCGGTATGGCTGCGGGCCGGTTCTGTTACGGCTTCGTTATAGCATAATGCCGCGCGGATGCCCTGGTGTTTGTTGGCCGCAATGGCTACACCGTTGGCGCTGCCGCAAAGTAATATACCATAGTCAAACTCGCCACTTTCAACCGCCGAAGCAACCGGGTGTGCAAAGTCTGTATAATCGCATGAGTCTTTAGAGAAGGTGCCGAAATCTTTAACGTTCTCGCCCAATATGGTTAACAGGGCGTTTTTCATTTCGAAACCGGCGTGGTCTGCACCAATGGCAATTTTTAGTCCTTCTATCATGTTATTATTACCTATTATATTACGAATTCATTATATCATCATGTGCCTTTGCACGTCTTCTCTCAACTGTTGATGCTACAACTATACCTACCTCATATAGGGCAAATAATGGAATTGTTGCTATCATGGTAGTCAAAAAATCTGGCGACGGAGATATAATGGCACCTACTATTAATAGTATCACAACCGAATACCGGCGCGTTTTTTTCATGAACGTGCCCGTTAATATGCCTATAGATGCCAGTATGTATATCAGGATCGGCAGCTCAAATACGATACCTATAATTAAAGTAATGGTTGCCACCATTGATAGGTATGAGCCAACAGTAAATTCATTTTTAATGGTATCACTAACGGTATAGCTGGCCAGGAAAGAAATAGATTCGGGTGCTATAATGTAGTAGCCAAATAAAATACCCAGAATAAAAAGTGCCGATGCATAAAAAACAAATCCGCTGGCCGCTTTTTTTTCTTTAGATAGCAGGGCCGGTTTAATGAAGCGCCATATCTCCCATAAAATATAAGGGATAGACACGATGATACCTATCAGCACCGATGAGTTGATTTGCAGCATAAACTGTCCGGCAACCTCGGTGTTAATAATAGTGGCATTTATTTTTGATACACAAAAGCCATCGCCCAGTTTACACATCATTCTGTAGGTCCAGAAATCAGTCTTAAACGGGCCCATTATAATGTTGTTGAATATAAAGTCGTAATTTAAAAAAGCGGCCAGTGCAAAAACAACAACAGCAATAGCCGATCGTATTAAATGCCATCTTAAAGCCTCTAAATGCTCAAAAAACGACATTTCAGACTCGATGGTTTTACCCTTATCCTGTATTGCTTTTATTATTTTGTTATCGCTCATTTGTTTAGTTATCCATGCTTATATATCCGTCCGTTGGACCTATGGAGATGTTCATTACGGGTGATGTTTTGTTTATTCAGAATATTCAAACGTTTCCATAAACTTGGTAGTAAAGTTACCGGCACGGAAGTTTGGGTCCTTTAATAATTTTAAGTGGAATGGTATAGTAGTTTTAACCCCTTCAATAACAAACTCGCTTAACGCACGCTCCATGGTGCTTAAAGCTTCTTCGCGGGTTTGAGCCACGCAAATTACTTTAGCGATCATCGAATCGTAATTAGGCGGAATAACATAACCAGTATACACATGCGTATCAATACGTACGCCATGGCCACCCGGCGAGTGAAAATTGGTTATTTTACCCGGTGACGGGCGGAAGTTGTTAAACGGATCTTCGGCATTGATACGGCACTCGATGGCGTGCATTGTAGGCTCGTAGTTTTTGCCTGATATAGGTATACCTGCAGCAACTTTTATTTGTTCTTTAATTAAATCAAAGTTGATTACTTCTTCGGTAACCGGGTGCTCTACCTGGATCCGGGTATTCATTTCCATAAAGTAGAAGTTGCGGTCCTTATCAACCAAAAACTCTACCGTACCGGCACCTTCGTATTTAACCGCTTTTGCACCTTTAATGGCAGCTTCGCCCATTTTTTTACGCAGTTTTTCTGTCATAAAAGGCGATGGTGCTTCTTCTACCAGTTTTTGGTGACGGCGCTGTATAGAGCAATCACGTTCTGATAAGTGGCAAACTTTGCCATATTGGTCGCCTACCACTTGTATTTCAATATGGCGCGGATCCTGAACATATTTTTCCAGGTACATACCATCGTTACCAAAAGCCGCTCCTGATTCTGCACGGGCCGAATCCCAGGCTGCTTCAAACTCTTCGTCTTTCCAAACTACACGCATACCACGGCCACCACCACCGGCAGTTGCTTTTAATATAACCGGGTAGCCTATTTTTTTTGCTATTGCGATACCTGTTTTAACATCTGGTAACAAACCTTCAGAGCCCGGGATAGTTGGTACCCCAGCTTTTTTCATGGTTTCTTTGGCTGATGCTTTATCGCCCATGGCATTGATCTGAGCGAAAGTTGCACCGATAAATTTGATGCCGTACTCCGCACAAATAGCCGAGAATTTTGCATTCTCTGACAAGAAACCATAACCCGGATGTATAGCATCGGCATTGGTTAACTCGGCAGCTGATATGATGTTGGGAATATTTAAATAAGAATCTTTACTTGGTGGCGGGCCAATACAAACGGCCTCATCAGCAAAGCGTACATGAAGGCTGTCACGATCGGCAGTAGAATATACAGCTACCGTTTTTATACCCATTTCTTTACAGGTACGGATTATGCGCAATGCAATTTCACCACGATTAGCTATTAATATTTTTTTAAACATAAGTCAAATGTGCAAATATGCAGATATGCAGATGTGCGGATGGCTTTTAAATATGCAAATCATTTGCATATTAGCACATCCGCACATTTGCACATCTATATAGGTTCTACTAAAAATAATGGCTGGTCATACTCAACCGGCGATGCGTTATCAACCAGTATCTTCACAATACGGCCTGATACTTCTGCTTCGATCTCGTTGAATAATTTCATGGCTTCAATAATACAAACTACTGTACCGCTTGTTATTTCATCGCCAACATTAACAAACAATGGTTTGTCTGGCGATGCCGAACGGTAAAAAGTACCGATCATTGGCGATTTTATAGTTATGTAGTTTGATGTATCGTCAGCAGCAGGTGCAGCGGCAACTGGTGCAGCAGGGGCCAATGCAGCGGGCGCGGCAGTAACAGGCGCGGGTATAGTTGCGTGCACAACTGTGGGCTCGCCGGCAGTTTTAATAGTGATCTTAAAATCCTTTTGCTCAATAGCTACTTCGTTTACTCCTGATTTGGAAACAAAGCGTATAAGATCTTGTATTTGTTTAATATCCATTGTTGCAGATTATAGGGTTTTTGGATAACGTGTTAATCTAAGTTAGTTATAATATGCAGATGCGCAATTTAATGTGCGAATATGCAGATGTGCAAATATGCGGATGTTTTTTATAATGTTAATAGTTAAGTGATTAACAAATACGCGTTTACAATGTTCAGACTAAATGTGAGAAAGTTAACTCGATCATTTACACATCTGCACATACACGCATCTGCACATCAGTAAGCCCATTTTAAATAAATAGAACCCCAGGTAAAGCCGCCACCAAAGGCGGCCAATATCAGGTTGTCTCCTTTTTTAAATTTATCTTCCCACTCCCATAAACACAAAGGTATAGTCGCGTTTGTGGTGTTACCGTAACGTTCAATATTAACAATTACTTTATCCTCACTAACACCTGTACGAGCGGCGGTAGCATCAATAATACGTTTATTGGCCTGGTGTGGCACCAGCCATGCAATATCATCAGCAGTTAAATTATTGCGCTCCATTACTTCGGCAGCAACATCGGCCATATTGGTTACCGCAAATTTAAATACCGCTTTACCTTCCTGGTAAGCATAATGCTCGCGGGCATCAATAGTTTCATGGCTAGCCGGTTTTATAGAACCCCCGGCTTTCATATTCAGGAACGGGATACCCGAACCATCGCTTTTTAGTACAGAATCAAGTAAGCCATAACCATCATAATTAGGCTCTAATAAAGCGGCGCCGGCACCATCACCAAATATAATACAGGTTGCCCTGTCCTGATAATCAACTATTGATGACATTTTATCGGCACCAACTACCAATACTTTTTTATGCATACCGGTTTCAATAAACTGCGCGCCGGTAGCAAGGCCAAATAGAAAGCCAGAGCAGGCTGCCTGCATATCAAATCCCCAGGCATTTACCGCGCCAATTTTATGCCCAAATGAGTTAGCAGTAGCCGGGAAAGGCATATCAGGTGTAGTAGTACAAAAAATGATCAGGTCAATTTCTTCGGCACCTATACCGCGTTTTTTTAGCAAGCCTAAAACGGCAGGAACTGCCAGGTCTGATGTGCCAAGGCCCTCGCCTTTTAATATGCGGCGCTCTTTAATACCGGTACGGGTGGTTATCCACTCGTCATTGGTATCAACCATTGTAGATAACTCATGATTAGTGAGTATATAATCTGGTACGTAACCATTAACAGCTGTAATGGCTGCAGTAATTTTACTCATAGTTATAATTTTTTATTGAAACGCCTTAGTTATTTTACCAACCAACTCGCTTTCAACCATCTCTTTAGACAAAAGAACCATATTCTTTATAGCCTCGGGGTTTGAAATACCGTGGCCAACAACAACAGGCGCGTTTACCCCCAAAATTGGGCTGCCGCCATATTGCTCATAATTAAACCTGTCAAAAAACTCATCTTTCAATCCCTTTTTAAGGGTTGCCACATAAAATGATTCGGCAAGTTTAAGTATAATATTTCCGGTAAAACCATCGCATACAAAAACATCCGCATTATCGCTAAACAGGTCGCGCCCTTCGGCATTACCTACAAAGTTAAAAAGGTCTGTTTCTTTCATTAAAGGATAGGTAGCCTGGCAAAGCAGGTTGCCTTTTTCTTCCTCTTCGCCAATGTTCATCAGCGCTACGCGGGGATTGGCAATATTATAAACGTTTTGCGCCATTAAGCTGCCCAATACGCCAAACTGTACTAATACTTCGGGTTTGCAATCGGCATTGGCACCTACATCTAACAAAATACCCAAGCCGCCTTTCAGCTTTGGTACCATAGTAGTTATAGCAGGCCGATGTATCCCCGGTATAGCTTTTACGCTAAACATAGCACCAACCAACATAGCACCGGTATTACCTGCCGAAGAGAAGGCCTGTATTTGGCCTTCTTTTAACAGTTTAAAACCTACGCTGATACTTGAGTCTGGTTTTTGAACAACAGCCTTGGTGGGGTGTTCGCCCATGCCAATAACCTCGGTAGTATGTACATACTCAAAGCTATCCGGGTCAAAGTTATTTTCACGAAGAATACTTACAGCCGCATCTTTATCGCCTATAAGTACAAGGGTATGGCCCGATAAAACTTTATATGCTTCGATAGCCCCTAAAACAGTCGCTTTGGGAGCGTAATCTCCGCCCATAATATCTAAGCCAATCTTCATATTAGAAAATTAGTATTAGGCTACTGCTTTTTCAATCAGTAATTTACCGTTATAGTATACGTTACCATCTACAGTATAAGCTCTGTGCGGCAAATGTACAGCACCGGTAACTTTGCAGGTAGTTAAAGTTGGAGCGATAGCCTTGTAATGGGTTCTACGCTTGTCTCTTCTTGATTTGGATATTTTACGTTTTGGATGTGGCATAACTTAATGTTATTATTTATTTAATTTTTTTGAGTGCGTCCCACCGTGGGTCCGGGTTCTCATCTTGTTCATTATTCGCCGCTAAGTTATTCAACTTATCCAGCATTTCATTATCACAATACGGGGTGTTACCCTCGTCATTACATACCTGTATAAAAGGTACTGCAACGTTAATATATTCATAGATCAAGCCGGCCAGCATTATTTCATGCTCATTTTTACCTATGGCTATGATCTCATCGTCTTCGTCTATCTCTTCGTCGCTAAACTTAGCTATCTGCTGTTCGTGCACATCCAACGCTTGCGGATATTGCGACAAACATTTATCGCAAGCAGCATCAATTGTACCGGTAATATGAAAATCAAGGATCAACATAGTTTCCTGTTTTTCAATTTCGACCTCACATTTCAAGTCGGCCTTTTTTACCAGCGAGTAATCAAACTCGTCAAAAAAGTCATCCTTTACATCAAATTCAAAATGATGCTTACCAAGTGCTAAACCAGTAAAAGGAATCGAATAATTTCTTAGCGATTTCAATGAGCAACAATTAGCCTGCAAATGTAGGGAAAAATACTAATACAGAAAAGGGTTTTTTTTAAATGGTTTTTGTGGGAGGAAATGGTGGAGAGTTAGGTAAACTTCGGTGGCGTGGACCGGGTGAGTCTTCGCCGTTTTTACAGCAAATTATCCTCAAAACCAATTGTAACCTATTATTTACTTGAGAAATTGATAAAAAATATCGCACCATTAAAAATTATTGTAGTTTTACCCTAACCATTTTTAAATAAACATGAAAAAAATACTTGTATTAGGCTTTGTGGCATGCATAGCTATCTCCTCTGTAGTAAAGGCACAGGACAACACATTAACTAAAAAAGAAATAAAACAAGGCTGGAAACTGCTATTTGATGGCACCGATCTTAAAGGCTGGCACTCTTGGAAACGCGATACAGTTGCTGCTAACTGGATGGTAAAAGACGGCCAAATACAATACGATTTAAGCAATGACCGTAAAGGTGAAGACTTAGTGACTGATGGTTCATATACAAACTACGAGTTACAAATACAATGGAGAATTACCCCTGGTGGTAACAGCGGTATTATTTTTGACATCCAGGAAGATGGCAAACATGGAGCTACTTACCAAACAGGTGCAGAAATGCAGGTATTGGATAACATTGCTGCAAGCGACAATAAAAAACCAAATCACTTAGCAGGTTGCTTGTATGATATGATTGGCGATGCAACTGTATCACATCCGGTAACTCCGGGCGAGTGGAACCAGGTTAAAATTATTCAAAATAAAGGCCAACTTACTTTTTGGTTAAACGGGACTAAAACTGTTGACGTTAAAATAGGCAGCCCTGAGTGGGACGCTGCAATGGCACAAAGTAAATTTAAAAGCCGTGGCTTTGAAGATTTCATGAAAGTACAAGGCGGCAAAATTGCTATCCAAAAACACCCCGGAGCAAGCGGTTGGAAAAACATGAAGATCCGTGAGATAAAAGACTAAATAGTTTCACATTATATAAAAGCCCGTCCCGATAGCCATTGGGACGGGCTTTTTTGTTGTTTATAATCACAATTAAATTACACAGATTTGTAATCCATGAGCACAGCATCAAAAGGCAAGCTTTTAATAATTGATGACGAAGACCGTTTACGAAAACTACTTGCCCGCATTTTGCAACTGGAAGGATACGATCTGCTGGAGGCCGCGACAGGCAAAGAAGGCTTGCGTCAATTAGAAAGCGCTACCGTTGATGTTGTTATATGTGATGTAAAATTGCCGGATACTAACGGTATTGAACTTACCAAAATTATTAAAACCAATAACCCTGCTGTCGAAATCATCGTGCTTACCGCTTATGGCACTATAAACGATGGTGTAACCGCCATTAAAAATGGTGCGTTTGATTATATAACCAAAGGCGATGATAATGAAAAGATCATCCCGCTGGTTAGCAAGGCGATGGATAAAGCCATTTTACAGCGCCGGGTACTAGAATTGGAGAATAAGCTAAATTTAAAATTTGGTTTCGAGCGGATAATTGGCAGCTCGGCAGGTATTGCTGATGCCATTAAACTGGCGCAACGTGTAGCCGTTACCGATACCACCGTTTTATTATTGGGAGAAACCGGCACCGGCAAAGAAGTATTTGCCGAAGCCATACACCAGGCCAGTCCGCGTAATGCCAAACCATTTGTAGCTATAAACTGCAGCGCGTTTAGCAAAGAACTTTTAGAAAGCGAACTGTTTGGCCATAAAGCCGGCGCGTTTACCGGGGCCATAAAAGATAAAAAAGGTCTTTTTGAAGAAGCCAATGGCGGCACTATTTTTTTAGATGAGATAGGCGAGTTGGACCATGACCTGCAAGCCAAATTATTACGCGTGCTGGAGTCGCAACAATTTATTAAGATAGGCGATACCAAAACCACACAGGTAAGTGTGCGCATACTGGCAGCCACTAACCGCGATTTGCAGGATGAAGCTGCTAAAGGCAATTTCAGGTCTGATCTGTTTTACCGTTTATCTGTTTTCCAGATCACCCTGCCCCCTGTGCGCGACCGTAAGAAAGATATCGCACCCCTTGCCAAAAGTTTTGTCCAAACCTATGCCACCAAAGTAAATAAACATATAACCGGTTTTACTGCTGATTTCCTGCAAAAGCTGGAAGCTTATAACTGGCCCGGCAACATACGCGAGTTAAAGAATGTTATTGAACGCGCGGTAATATTATGCGATGGTAATGAACTGGATGCTTCCTTATTGCCTTATGAGTTTAATATCGCTTCCATAAAAACCGAGAACTCCGCTTCGGCATTTGAACTGGCAATAATTGAAGAGCAGCATATTAAACGTGTGCTTAACCATACCAGCGGCAACCGCGCCGAAGCCGCAAGGCTATTAAACATTGGCATTGCTACTTTGTATCGCAAGTTAAAAGAGTACGGATTGGAGTAACGCGATTGTTGGTATATTAGCAATTATCGATCATAGCTGATGAAAAACTTATACGCATTTGCATTCCTTATAGTAATTAGCGCTAGCCTATCTGCACAGAGCCGTAAAAAACTGTCATTAACAGACTGGATAAAACAACATGGTTATATTGCATTAACCGACACTGACAATTTGCCCAAAAGCATGATGCCTTATTATGCTGCCATAAAAGACGCTGTTAATAATCCTCAGACGCGAATTAAGAATTTTCCAAATTTTTCTGCTTCATACACAAATGCAACATTCTGGTCTTTAATTAATAATAAAACTTTTCTCCGTCTTACGATCTTTCCTATTGAAGGATTAAAAAAAATGAAAAATGAGGAAGACAATCAGGCAAAGCCCAAATACGATCCCAAAATTAAAATGTATTTAAACACTGATGTGTGCTCTTTGGGCAGTGTAGGAGAGGTGATATTAAGGCTGTATAAAGCAACTAACAAGATCACTTTTAGCGAAACTGAATAACCAATTTATTCGGATTATTATAATCCCATTTTGATAATACCATATCAAAATGATAGGGTAGCGTAATTATACTTATTATTCCATCAAAATACAACTAACTGTATATCATTATATATCCAACATTTTTTATTAATGGCATTTGTTTGGCAATAGCGCCACTATGCGTTTAAAAAACAAACTCCGTTTTGGCATTGGCTTTTTGTTCCTGATGGCTTTGATAAGTTCGGGCCTGGCAGATTATTACTTAAACCGCCTTTCATCCGATTCTAAACTTATTCTTAAAAATAACTACCGCTCTATTACCTATAGTAAAAATATTGGTGAGGCTTTAGATGATGGCAAGACAAATTCGTCAGCCAATCAACAAATTATAGAGACCAATCTAACACAAGAGGAACATAATATCACCGAACCTGGTGAAGCTAAACTAGCCGCCACGCTTAGGGCAAACTTTGAATTATATAAGCTTGCTCCCGGCAATATTCTATATAAAAACAACATCAGGGCAGCAGTTTATGCTATCATGCAGTTAAACATGACTGCCATCCAGCATAAAAGTGATACAGCAAGCAAAACTGCCGATGATGCGGTAATCATAGTATCGTTAATGGGGTCGCTTTGTTTTTTGATCGCTTTTAGCTTTTGGGTTAATTTTCCAAGTTATATAGCCAATCCTGTAACAAAAAATATAGATAATCTTAAACAGGCCAGTGATAATAAAACTACGTTCATCGCCACCGTATCGCACGAGTTGAAGACGCCCATATCATCCATGAAAATGGGTATTAAGTTATTACAGGATGAACGTGTCGGTACCATGAATACCGAGCAGCAACAGATATTGGAAAATATTGAAGACGATGCCAAACGCTTATTACAAATAACCGGCGAGCTATTAAACGCCGCGCAAGCCGAAACGGGTAATATCCAACTTAACTTCGGCAGCGCGCACCCAACCAACATCGTTAATTATGCGGTGAAGTCTATCAAATCACTGGCCGATCAGAAAGAAATAACCATAGCCATTAATTGTCCGGAAACACTACCCAACGTTATGGCCGACCTGGACAAAACTACCTGGGTACTCATCAACCTTTTATCAAACGCTATAAAATACAGTCCGGTTAAATCAACGATTGATCTTTCCATACAAACCAAAGGAAAGAACGTAATTGAGTTTGCCGTAAAAGATGCTGGCCGTGGTATTGATGCCATGTACCTGTCGCGCATATTCGAACGCTACTTTAAAGTACCCGATGCCGATCCCGAAAAAACAGGCACTGGCCTTGGCCTGGCAATAGCTAAAGATTTTATTGAAGCACAAGGCGGCGCCATCGGCGTTTCAAGTCAGCCAGGCATTGGGAGCCGGTTTCACTTTACACTGATTGTAAATAACGCCTAACGGTTGTTAGCTAAAACATTTAATCACTTATCATCACACATAAACAATAATGACTTCTCATCTTAAAACTGTCTCGGCAGCAGGCGTACTAATAACCCTCGGAATTATTTTTGGCGATATAGGCACATCGCCCCTATATGTTTTTCAAACCTTGTTAATAGAGGGCGGCAAAGTAAACCCGGCGTTGGTGCTGGGTTCACTTTCCTGCATATTCTGGACCCTTACCCTGCAAACTACCTTTAAATACATTTTCATTACCCTACAAGCCGACAATAAAGGCGAGGGTGGTATATTTTCTTTATACGCTCTTGTACGCCGCTACGGTAAATGGCTGGCCATACCGGCCATAATTGGTGCGGGCACTTTATTGGCTGATGGTATTATTACACCACCGGTATCAGTTACATCAGCAATTGAGGGTTTGAGCAACGTACCTTCGTTGGCATCATCGTTCATACCGGGCAGTTGGCTTATTATGGGTATTGTTACCGGTATTATGCTGTTGCTGTTCTTCTTTCAGCAATTCGGCACTAAGGTTGTTGGCATTTCATTCGGGCCCGTTATGCTGGTTTGGTTTTTAACCATAGGTGTATTAGGCGCTTTACAGGTGGCACATGATCCGGGCATATTTAAAGCTATTAATCCTTATTATGGCGCGCGTTTATTAATGGACCATCCCAAAGGGTTTTGGTTATTAGGCGCAGTATTTTTATGTACAACGGGTGCCGAAGCGCTATACTCTGATCTTGGCCATTGCGGACGCAAAAACATACAAGTTAGCTGGATATTTGTTAAAACAGCATTACTATTAAACTATTTTGGACAAGGAGCATGGGTTTTACAGCAGCCGGCAAACACAAATTTTAGCTTACTAAACCCATTCTATCAAATTGTGCCTTATCAGCATTTACTAATGGTACCATGTGTGGCTTTAGCAACATTGGCTACTATTATTGCCAGCCAGGCTTTAATAAGCGGTTCGTTTACGCTGATAAGCGAAGCCGTTAGTATGAACTTTTGGCCACGTATCACCATCAAATACCCGTCAAATATTCGCGGGCAAATTTATATACCCAGCATAAACTGGATATTATGCTTTGGATGTATAGCGGTAACCCTGTATTTCCGCACGGTTGAGCACATGACAGCCGCTTACGGCTTTTCTATCACCATAGCCATGCTCATGACTACTATTTTAATGTATTACTTTATGCGTTATGTAAAGCATTGGCCGGTATGGTTAGTTACCATAATTTTATGCGTGTTTTTAACGGTCGAGTTTAGCTTTTTTGTAGTAAACGCGGTAAAAATTGTTAAAAGATTGTTCTTCCTGGTGTTTGAGTTTGGGTTGATCTTTACCATGTACATTTGGTATAAGGCCCGCAAAATAAATAACCGGTTCTTAAACTTTGTCGACCTTAAAACTCAAATACCGTTGCTTAACGCATTACGCGCCGATCAATCTGTTGCCAAATATGCCGGCCAGCTTATTTATTTAACCAAAGCCAACAATAGCAGGCAGATAGAAGAAAAGATCATCTACTCCATAATGAGCCGAAGCCCAAAACGCGCCGACACCTACTGGTTTATCCATATTGATACTACTGATGAACCCTATACCATGGAGTACAGCGTGGATCAGGTTGAAAAGGGAAAGATAATTAGAGTAGATTTTAGATTGGGCTTTAGGATACAACCACGGGTTAACGTGCTGTTTAGAAAAGTAATTGAAGATATGTTGAATCGAAAAGAATTAGACATCATCAGCAAGTATGAATCATTAAATAAATTTAAAGTTGTGTCTGACTTTAGGTTTGTGATATTAGAGAAATTCCTGTCATACAATAACGTATTTAGCGTTGCCGAAGGCTTTATATTAAATAGTTATTTCAGCATTAAAAAACTGGCACAATCAGATGCCAAGACCTTTGGCCTGGATACCAGCGAAACACATGTTGAAAAAATACCGCTGGTAGTAAATCCGGTAACTCATTTTAAACTCAAACGTATAGATCCGTTTAGCGGCGAGGCCATTCCTGAACTGGCATAATAATTAAATAAGCATACGGCACATACCGTATGCTTATTTTTTAAAATAGTTAACTACATAGCCTACTACTTCTTTGGTATAATATTCCCAATTAGATAAAGTATTTGCTTCGGGTAAAAAGTTATTTAGCGCAAAGTTTACCTCAGATCCAAGATAATTACTTGGATAAGGAACTACATTTATACCTGCCTTTTTAAATATCATTAACGATCTACGCATGTGGAATGCCGAGGTTACCAATAAATAAGGTGGGGGCAAATGAGATTTTTCTAACAGTGTTTTAGAAAACTGTGCATTCTCTATGGTGTTTTTAGAGTTGCTTTCAATCAAAATCAAACTATCTGGAATATTGAATTGGGTTAATTGCGTTTTAACCCAGTCAGCTTCTCTAAACCCACCCGGTAGCAATGAGCCGTTTCCACCACTTATTAATATATGCGATGCTTGTTTAGTATCCATTAATTTAACCCCCTGTATAAACCTGTCGGCAGCCGAATTAAAATACCCACCAGCGAACTTACCACTCGAAGAAAACCCGCCCAATACTATTACGCAGCTATATTTTTTACTGTCGTTAGCAGGGTACGGTTCTATATCCCATGCTTTTTCAAAGGCTTTTAGAAAAAAGGGGGTAGTAAATAAATAACAAACAATTATAGCAGCCAGTAAAAATTTCTTTTTCCTTTTAGGATTTTTACTAATTAGCGCTATAACTAGTAAAGCTATTATCCAGTAAAGTGGCAGCAATATAAATAGCAGGATTTTTGAAATTATAAAATACATAACGTTTAAATTACTGCTAAGATATTTATTTAATCTGTTGTTTTTTTTATTCCAATAAAACCGGATGAACAAAATACACGTATATACAAGTAGTAAACTTTTGATACATTTGTTAGTATCCTAAAAGTCCCTACAAAAAATGTCGATAATTAATGAGTCACCGCTCCGTTAAAAACTGTTTATTTACAATTGCTATTAAATATATTTCATTAAAATAATGCAAATACAGGAATATATAAACAGCGGCATTTTAGAACAATATTGCCTTGGTTTACTCACTCCGAGCGAACAGGAAGCAGTGTTGGCCATGAGCGCTTTATATCCTGAAGTTAAAAAAGACCTGGAAGAGATTGAATTGGCTATGCAACGCCTTGCGTTAAATAATGCCATCACACCTAAAGCCGAACTAAAGCAGCAAATAGCAAATCTAATTACGACCAACGACCAGGCTATTACACTAGATAATCTGCCAGCTATAAGCAAATACTCCAACTACCAAACCTGGTTGCAAGCTATTGAGCATTTGATACCTAATGAATCTATTGGCGATTTTTTTGCATATCCGTTGCGCCACAATGATAATATCGAGCAAACATTAATAGTTACCCAAGTAGATGTCCCGGAAGAATCACATAGCGATATTATGGAAAGCTTTCTTATACTGAAGGGCCAATGCGTTTGTACCATAGGGCAGCATACCTACACCTTAAGCGCAGGTGATTTACTGGAGATACCTTTATATACTGAACATAATGTTAAGCTATTAACTCCGCAGGTAATTGCCATTTTACAACATCAGTTGATCTAGTCAGTATTATTAACGCTTCCCTTGCTGTTATTAATAATTGACAATCGCCTTTTCTTAATTATCTTCGTTAAATACAGATTTATAAACCGGGTAATGTAATCCTCGGTTTATTGCTAACCAATTATAATTTCTTATTTAAATATTATGGATAAATCATTATTGTGTTGCTTCATTTTGGTATGCTTATTAAAATTAAATAGTAACGCCCAGGCAAATGTTGACAAAACTATTGCACAGTCTATTCTAACCAATAAAAACTTCGACTCGGTACAGGTAACAGGTATTAAACTGCTTAGTGGCTTTTCGGCAGGTAACTCTTATAACGAAGTTTGGATACGCGATTTTAACACCTTTATTAAAGGGTCGCTTAAAGCACATCCAAAAGAAGAAGTAAAAAACATGCTGCTGATGTTTTTTAAGATACAAGGCGAGGATGGTAACATCGTAGATGGCGTGGTAGAAGAAAAAAAGGCGAATGTTAATTATAATTATCGCCACTCCGAACTGTTACCCGGCTGGGCCGCGCATAAAAACACGGTGGAGACCGACCAGGAGTCATCGTTAATACAAGCAATCAGAAAGTATATTGATGTTACCGGCGATGCATCTATATTGAATGAACAGGTGGGTGGTAAATTGGTTATCCAACGGTTAGAGGATGCCTTAAATTATATTATGAAAGATCGTTGGTCGGCTAAATATGGTTTGGTTACCGGGGCCACTACTATTGATTGGGGCGATGTACAGCCCGAAACCGGCTGGGGCGTAGCTATCAATCAAAAAACCAAATGGGCAATTGATATTTATGATAATGCCATGTTTGCCATTGCCGTTAAAGATTTTTTATCCTTTAAACCTAGAAGCTATCAAACCGCTAAAAACTGGAATGTAGTTGCCACTAATCTAAAAGCCAATGTGCGTAAATATTTATGGCAGTCAAAAACAAATAAGTATTTACCCCATATTTATTTGGATGGAGGCCCTTTCACTAAAGATTTTAAAGAAGAGGACATTTTATATACCGGTGGATCTATCTGCGCTATTTTAGCTGGCTTCAATACCAAAAAAGAGGTAATAGAAATTAACCGGCAGATAGTAGCAGCAGCAGCTAAAGAAAAATATGCTACTATAGGCATCACGGTATATCCGCCTTACCCAAAAGAACAATATCCTAACATGGCACCATACGTTTACCAAAACGGCGGCGACTGGACCTGGTTTGGAGGCCGTATGATAGAGGGCCTGTTAAAATATAACCTGGTTACCGAGGCTTATAACGACCTAACCCCAATGACCGACCGTGTTATTGCCAACAAAGGTTTTTTTGAATGGTATGATGTGCAAACCGGCGCTCCAAAAGGCTCTGGCAATTTTAGGGGTGAGGCTGGCGTACTTTATGATGCGATAAGGCTTTTAAAAGAATGGGCTGTGAGTCATAAATAATACATAAATTTATACATTGGCATCATGCTGTTAAGTAAATGAAAGAGATAATTGACATCGTAACCGCTTTTGACGCAGCACATAAACAAGGCAAAAAAACCGCCTTGGCTACTGTGGTGTTAGTGGAAGGCTCGGCCTACCGCCGTGCCGGGGCACGCATGTTAATTACCGAGGATGGTCAGCTTACCGGCGCCATTAGCGGTGGCTGTTTAGAGGGCGATGCCTTACGCAAGGCGCGATTAGTGATACTACAGCAAGAACCCCTGCTGGTTACTTACGATACTACCGATGACGACGATGCCAAACTTGGCGTTGGCCTGGGCTGTAACGGCATAATCCATATATTGATCGAGCCAATATCTGATCATCCAACAAACCCCATCATTTTATTAAAGACGATATTAAACAACCGCAGGCACGCGGTATTGGTTACTTTATTTTCTGTTGATGACAGGAAAGCGCCGCAACCCGGCACCTGTTTATGTTTAACAGAAAGTGGGCTTATTACTAACGGAATCGACCACGCACCCTACATTGATACTTTAAAAAGTGATGCAGCAAACGTTTTAAAAACCCAGCGATCAGCAACGCATACTTATACCGACAAGGTAGCTTACACCGCTTTTGTTGAACATGTAAAACCTGTTATATCGCTGGTGATAATTGGTGCAGGCAATGATGCCATACCGCTTACCAAAATAGCTGCTGTTTTGGGTTGGGATATTACGGTTATTGATGGCAGGAACAATTATGCTTTGCCCGAGCGCTTCCCATCAGCTAAAAAAGTTATTGTTGCAAAGCCTGAGCAAGTACTATCACACCTTGAATTGAACGAATGGACCGTCTTTGTGCTGATGACACATAATTACAATTATGAACTGGCATTGCTAAAAGAGTTGCTACCCTTACAATTACCCTATATTGGCATACTCGGTCCTAAAAAGAAACTACAGCGCATCCTTGCCGAACTGGAAGACCACGGCACCCAAATAACTGAAGAAAACCTGGACACCATTTATGGACCGGTGGGGTTGGATATAGGGTCGGAAGGAGCAGAAGAAATAGCATTATCTATCGTAGCCGAGATAAAAGCGGTGCTATCTGCCCGTAAAGGGTTTTCATTAAAATACAAGCCGGTTGCTATTCATTCTACCCAACTCCAATCAGTCACCATAAAATGACTGCATTAATTATACTCGCGGCAGGCGAATCAAGCAGGTTGGGTTTCCCTAAACAAACCTTACTGTACAAAGGCAAAACGTTAATTGAGTTGGCTATAGAGAGCGGCCTGAAATCTAAATGCAACCCGGTCATTGTTGTACTGGGTGCAAATGCCGACAAGATTGAACCCGGCATAAAAAGCAATGATATCCAAATCATTCATAACACCGCTTGGACCCAGGGCATGGCATCGTCTATAAGAGCGGGCATTAATTATATTAAAGACGATAATACCATAACCGGAGCCATGATCATGCTATGCGACCAGCCCTTTGTTAACCGGGCAATCATCGATAGCCTGCTATATAAACAACAAACCGGGACTAACATAGTTGCCTGCACCTATAAAGACACCTTTGGTGTACCTGCCTTATTTAAACGTGCCCTATTTACCGAACTGCTTTTATTACAGGGCCAGGAAGGTGCAAAAAAAGTGATCAATAACCATCCTGATGATGTAGCGACCGTCCCTTTTGAAAAGGGCGGTATTGACATTGATACCGTGACCGATTATGAAGAACTGCTTAGAAACGCGTAGTTGCCCGGACACTAATGCCAAAATTCCGTTAATAGAATATAGGGTTGAATTCTTTATGCACTGTTTGAAAGGCACGTTTCAATTTTTCTTTAACTGCGTAGCTACCCTTTTTATAAACAAATAATTGGCCGATCCACCAATTACAGCGCCTACTATTGGTACCAGTCGCTCGGCGGTTTTAGAGCCGAGATTTAGGAGCAGCTTTTCAGCTACTTCTTCCATAACATTTTTAGTCACCGTTACGCCTGCGTCTATTTTCAGCGAAGACGCAACAATCTTAAAGAAATCTTCAAACCGCAATTCATAGCGACCTGTTTTGTAATAATTTATGGCTAATGTAACCCTAAATTGCTGAGTTACAAGATTGGCCATATCAAGCGGAATACCAACTAGCATGATTGCCAGTCCACCGGCACCCGCAATGGCACCGCTGCCTGCTGCTAACAGAGCGCATTGGTTAACAAATTTATTAATGCCCAACTCATCTACACCTTTTTTAATGCCAAGCTGGTCTATATGGCTGTAAATATTTTTGAATCCGCCTTTGGCCAGATTTTTAAAGCCCTGCCTAACATCGGCCTTAAATTTGTCAAGATTAAAATTAGGTAACAGTGGTATGGTGCTCATGGTATAATAACGTTTATTAACCGCTGCTATTACCATGCCATAAATATTGAGCACTTAACCTCTACGCTTTCTCAAACTCAAAAGGCAATGTCCTATACCTTATTCCCGTTGCCGCGAAAACCGCGTTACCAACTGCCGGGGCAATTGGCGGTAATCCGGGTTCGCCAAGGCCGGTTGGGGCATCATCTGTTTGTACAAACTTTACCATCACCTCTATCGGCGCGTCCTTCATCCGCAAAAATTTATAGGTATGGAAATTGGTTTGCTCAACCGCTCCCTTATCAAAAGTAACCTTGCTGAATAAAGCGTGGCTCAGCCCGTCAATTATTGCGCCCTCCACTTGGGTTTCAGCACCGCTTTGGTTAACTACCCGGCCACAGTTTATAGCACTATATACTTTGGTTACCCGTAGTTTGCCATTCTTCATTTTAGTTACCTCGGCAACATGTGCCGCATAAGTGTTAAACGAAAAATGTGCGGCAAAGCCTTGGTACACATTTGGCTTTTTCGGTTTGCCCCAGCCGCTTATTTGCGTAACCAGGTCTATAACGCTTTTATACTTTGCAGGATCATAACTAGCTGCTTTACCCGCGGGTTGATTTTTAGCTTTTTCTATCAGTTCCAATCGCAACGCTATCGGGTCTTTTTTCATTTGGTGGGCCAGTTCATCCAAAAAGCACTCATCAGCAAAAGCTACCGAGTTTGATGTGGGCGCGCGCCACGGCCCGGTTTGGATATTTGTTTTCAGACTATGATTATCCGCCCTATAATTAGCAATACTTGCTGCCGGGAAACCATCAGGTTTACCAGCCGAGCCGCCGCTTAATACCGCTCCGTTAAAATGCCAGGCCGCGATCTCGTTTTTAGCCGGATCAATAGCTGCCTGGTATTTAAACATACTGGCAGGGCGGTAATAATCGCCTTGCATATCGTCTTCGCGCATCCATAACAATTGCACCGGTACTTTTGCCGCTTGCGATATTAATGCCGCTTCAACACCATAATCTGTTTGCAGTTTACGGCCAAAGCCACCGCCTTGGCGTGGCATGCCCAGCGTAATATTTTCCTGCGGAACGTTTAGCGCTTTTGCAACCGCGCCGCGTAAATTGGCAGGCACCTGGGTTGGGCCATATAGCTCAACCTTATCGCCTTTTACATCGGCAAAAAAGTTAAGCGGCTCCATATTGGCATGCGACAATACCGGCACCTGGTAAACTGCCTCTACTATTTTATAGTTACTGTTGCTTAAAGCCGCGTCAATGTCACCATCGTTACGGCCGGGCTTATCACTTTTATTATTTAACAGTTCGGTAAATGAAGCAATGTGGTCGGTACTGCTTTCCAGCGGGCTGGTATCTTCCCAAACAACTTTAAGCACATCACGCCCTTTTTTAGCGGCCCATGTGGATGTTGCCAATACAGCTACCACATTATGTACCTGCACTACGTTTTTAACACCGGCAACTTTACGGGTTTCGGTATCATCGAACGATTTAAAGGTTTTGCCGAATGCCGGCGGCCTTGCCACTATTGCGAACAGCATCCCCTCACGGCGGGTGTCAATGCCATATAGTGGCTGCCCGGTTATAATTTTATGGTTATCAATATTATGTACCCGGGTGCCTATTATTTTAAAATCTTTAGGGTCTTTTAATTTTACTGTCGATGGCACGGGCAGTACAGCAGCTTTTGCCGCAAGCTCGCCATAAGATAGTTTTTTGCCGGTTGGTTTATGAATGATAAAAGCATTCTCGGCATAACAATCAGCCTCATTAACACCCCATTGCTGGGCAGCGGCAGTGATAAGCATTTGCCTGGCTGTAGCCCCCGCGTTGCGGATAGGCATAAATCTGCCGCGTATGGCGCCACTACCACCCGCGTTTTGCGACCCGTATTTGCTTTGATCAAGCGGGGCCATCTCTACCACTACTTTATCCCATTGTACATCCAGCTCCTCGGCCAAAATCATGGGTAGCGCTGTTTTTACACCCTGCCCTATCTCGGGGTTAGGCGACATTAACGTGATCAACCCTTTCGAATCAATAGACACATAAGCATTGGGCGAAAATATGGTATCTGCCAAATGCTGCGCCGGGTTTGCATCCGCCAGTAAATGGAACCCAAACATTACACCGCCACCGGCTATAGCGCTTACTTTTAAAAAGTGGCGCCTTGAAAAATCGGGATTGCTCATCTTGCAGCTACTCCTTTCTCTGCCGCTAAGTGTATGGCCTTACGTATACGGTAATGCGTACCGCAACGACATATATTGTTCATAGCTAAATCTATATCATTATCTGTTGGGTGTGGATTTTGTTTTAGCAAAGCTGATGCCGCCATGATCTGCCCGGTTTGGCAATAGCCGCATTGCGGTACATCCATTTCGCTCCAGGCTTTTTGTACGGGATGCGAACCATCTGTACTTAAACCCTCAATGGTGGTGATCTTCGAATCTTTAACTTCGGATATCGGTAATTGACATGATCGCATAGCGAACCCGTTAAAATGCACCGTACAGGCACCGCATTGCGCAATACCGCAACCAAACTTCGTGCCCACTAAATTTAAATGATCGCGCAATACCCAGAGCATTGGCGTATCAGCGTCTGCCTCAACAGTAACCAGCTTATTATTGACAGAAATTTTGTATGAAGCCATATTGATTAGCGTTTAATACCTATTAAGTAAATTTATTAGTAATTAATTTAGGATGCAAGCACTTTATTGGCTCATGATTAAAATGTTACAAGCCCATCCAATTTGGTTAGTTAAATGTAGAGTTATAGCTTTCTATTTGGCGTTGCCTACGGCCCACGCTGTACGCTCATACGCGCACGAGGCGTTAGGCGCGGCCTGCGCTGAGGTCCTCGAAGCGGCCGGTATCCGCTGCCATCGTTAACCCGGCCCTCTCACCATTCCGTCATCGCGAACGAGGCACGAGTGTGGCGATCTCTACACAATAGGTTAACATGCGACCTGGCGCGCAGAGATAGCCACGCTTCGCTCGCTATGACGTATCGGGTATTTGCGCGAAGCATCGCAAGCGTTAGCGTGATATTTGGTAATTTGTTTACTTTATGCCGATAAAACTCCCATTGCAAAAGGTTTTATTTGATTAAATATTAACCACTAAAACCAAGAGCAATGGATCAACAACAAGTATTTGTAAAAATGGCTGTCGACGGATGGAACCAGCAAATTAAATTCACCAATGACACATTGGATAAAATATCTGACGAGGAGTTGCTGAATGAAATATCTCCGGGAAAAAATCGCGGGATTTATTTATTAGGGCATTTAGTTGCCGTGCACGACCAATTATTGCCATTACTTCGTTTTGAAGACCCATCATATCCCGAACTTCGTCCTGTTTTTATTGAAGCGCCCGATAAAGCAATTGCCGACCTTCCGCCGGTTAGCCAATTAAGAGCGCAATGGCATGCAGTTAACAATAAATTTTCGGCACATATTGACAGCCTGCCGGCAGGGGATTGGTTTACACGCCACGCCAGTGTATCAGAAGAAGATTTTGAAAAAGAACCGCATAGAAACCGCCTTAACGTTTTAATGAGCCGCACCAGCCACCTGGCCAATCACCGGGGGCAAATAGTTTTATTGATACCGAAAGCGTAAACTTTGTGGTGGGAAACGTTTAGCTGTCAACTTCTTGGTAAGTCACGGTACGCCGCCCTAAGGCCAGCGCTGCATATTCACGCCAGAGGGGGATATCGTTATAGCTGTGTGTTAATATCGATCAAAGTATCAAAACAAAAAACCGCCTCATAATTGACTTATGAGACGGCATCTTTTAACAACTTTTGTATCATCAATCAACCTTTTTAGGAGTTCACATTAAAAGTGAGTAAGAGCAAGGTAAATACCTACGGTGCCACTCGTCGATGTCCAACTACTCGGGTATCCAATATATTTGTCGGTACCGTCTACTACTAAGTAATAAGTACCGGCACTCGCGTAATATTGCATCAAGGGTTGCAAGTGAATGTGGTCATTGTTATCCCCAGAGCCAGCGCCATCATCACCGGAGGTAAGTAGGGTGCTCTCGTCGGAGCCAAGCAAATAGAAAACGCTATCAAAATCAGAAGTACCACCGTTTATGGTTAAGTAACCATCATCTATTAAAGTTATCTTAATCCACCTATCAGTACCGGAATGAGTGGCATCCCCATAATTATTAATAAGAGGAGAACACGAAGTACACGCAGTCAGGTCCTTATGTTCGAAGCCTAAAGTCACAGTATCAGGATCAGCTTGGGTGCCGTCTTGAGCTTTGGTTGATAATGAACAGGTAAGCAAAAATAATGCAGCGCATAAGCTATAAAGAAATTTCCTGTTTACTGATGTAACAGGGCTCAGTTTTGGCATAGTAGCTTTTTTGATAGTTCTGTTTAAGTTTTTCATGTTTTTAATTTTTAGTTATCCAATATTAACTAAAATGTAAATTCGTTTTTATTTTATTACATGAAGAACAAGGTTTGGCATGACGAAATGGCTTTTTGCATACACCAAACCTCAAAAATTATGTTTGCTTATTTCATCTGCCAGGTAACTTTATTAAAAAACACCCGTATAAAATGATTAGTTTTAGCCCTAAGACTAACACCTAAACCAATTTTACCGTCATGATATCTCACCTTGCCAAAACGGAAACATTTTCATTGTACGTTATCGAAGAAAGCGCAGCAGTGAACAGCATAGCCAACCATTTACATCATCATACAGATTTTATATTGGCCGGCAGTCAAAACAACCCAAATATTGCTTTAGAAGAAATTCTTAGAAAAGACCGATTTCCGGATGCTGTGATCGTAAATATTGAAGTGTGCGCGGCCCATCAAAGCAATCTGCCCGAATTAATAACAAATCACACTTCACTGATCATTACCTCCCGATCTGAGGAAGATGCAGTGCTGGCGTTCAACTATAAGGCTGTCGATTTTCTGATTAGCCCAATAAGTTTAACGCAGTTGAACCGCGCTTTGAATAAAGTAAGATCCGGCAAATACCCGGCGCCCCAAAATGACCTATCCCCACATTTCTATATTCAAAGCGAAGCAAAAGGAAAGATGATCCGTCTGAATCATGATGATGTTTTTTATGTTGAGGCTTGCCAAAACTATGTGACCATTTACCTCGAAAAAAGCAAATATGTCACTTATTTAACCATGAAGGAGTTGGAGCAAAAGTTATCAAACACATCATTTTTGCGCATTCACAAATCATATCTTGTCAACGAATCAAAGATCCACTCGGTTGATGGCGATTATGTGATCTTAGAGAACAATTTCTTCATAAAAATAGGTGCCAACTACAAAGAAAGTATGTTAGCATCACTTCATCCAAATTTTTTTATTTCGAAGCGTAGTGGTTTCAGGGTGGCAAAATAGTTGCTTTTCACCCCATCCTGGCGCGAGTATGCAGCGGTGGCTTGAGGGCGGCGTACTCGTGACTTTTAATCAACCAAACCAACCGCCTTGCATTATAACTACAAGTACTGTACTTTTAAGTAATAATGAGTACCAAATATAAATTCTGAGATCAGGACAAATTGTATTTTTATAAGCTTTGCGGTTATAAATTGGATCGATCTGTTTATCCGTAATGAATACCAAGATATTTTATTAGATTTCGTGGCGGCATTGCCAGCAGAATAAAGGCCTTGAGATATATGGTTGGTGTATAGGGTTAACACCTTTGTAGAAAATAAGTAGAAAAGTCTTTGCCCCATCGGGGCTACCCAATCTATTCAACCGCTTCATCATCGCCAATCTCAATATATTTTTGATCCAACTGCTTATTAGCCTTAGCGCCCAAACTCTTTATTTTCTCGGCTGTCTTGGTTAAGTTGCCGTTGCCCTCAGTTAACTTGTTAATTGCACTGTCATAAGCATTCTGGCTTAGTTTAATATTTTTGCCGATGCCTTCCATATCATTTACAAAGCCCACAAATTTATCATACATGGCTCCGCTTAAACGGGCAATTTCTAGTACGTTACGGTTTTGTCGTTCTTGTTTCCAGATACTGGCAATGGTGCGCAATGTAGCCAGTAAGGTTGACGGACTAACAATCACCACCCGCTTATCCCAGGCATCGCTAAATAATTCAGAATCTATCTGCACCGCGAAACTGAATGATGATTCGATCGGGATAAACAACAACACAAAATCCGGCGAGTTAATCTGGTACAGATCATGGTAGTTTTTTGATGATAAACCATGCACATGGCTGCGGATAGATTCGACATGCGCTTTCGAGAATAGCTTGCGATCGTCCTCGGTCTCACAATTAACCAAGCGCTCATAAGCTATTAAAGACACTTTAGAGTCAATAATCAGGTGTTTTTCATCCGGCAGGTCTATTATAACATCGGGCTGTAAACGGCTGCCGTCTACGCCGGTTAAACTGGCTTGCAGGCGGTACTCCTGGTCTTTCACCAGGCCCGAGCGTTCTAATACACGTTCTAAAATAACCTCGCCCCAGTTGCCTTGCTTTTTATTATCACCTTTTAGGGCTTTTGTTAGATTTTGCGCCTCATCGCTAATTTGTTTGTTTAGCTCCATTAGCTGGGTAATTACCCCTTTCATGGTATTACGCTCGGCGGCTTCCATATTGTATACCTTGTCCACCTTATCTTCAAACGCTTTCAGGTTTTCTTTAAGCGGATTTAAGATGATATCTAAATTGGTGCGGTTAACATCAATAAACTCTTTTGATTTTTCTTTCAGGAGTTTCTCGGCAACGTTCTCAAACTCCTTCTGAAATTTTTGCTGTATCTCCTGGATGCTTTTTTCCTGGTCGCCCAGTCGCTCGCGTTGTGCTTTAAATTGCTCCTCGGCTTTGGCCATACGGTTTTTTTCGGTAAGCAGTTCCTGGTTTAATGTAGTGATAGCGGTGTCATAACGCTCGCGCTCATCCTGTAACTGTTTATCGGCTTTGTCGCGTTCTAAACCCAAACCTAATGCGCGCTCTTCGGCCTTAGCTAAAGTTATGCTTAGCGTTGCATTATCATTTTTCAATCGCGCAAACTCTTCCGCCGAAATACCATCAGCAGAGGTTGGCTTCTTTAAAAAAAGAAACACGGCAATTAAAAGTATTACAAGGGAAGCGAATAAAAAAGCGACAGTCATTTTGATAAAAATATTAGCAAAACGAAGGTAAATAAAAATTAGCTATGCGGTAAATTATTAATGTTTTTATAGCGGATAAATTACAGGGAGGCATCAACCGTGGTGGTAGTCTCTAAGATATGGTTAAGATCATGAATAATAGCATCAAGCTTTTTGGCCGATTTTGAAATGCTCTTGAATACTGTTTTTAAATCTTCAGCATCAATAGTGCCTGCATGGCTCGCAATTTCTAACAAACCTAATATATTGGCAACGGGCACTCTTAAATTATGCGATACAACATAAGCAACTTGTTCGAGATCTTTATTGCGCTGCAATAAATCTTTCATGGTATTTTCGCGTTCTAACAAGGCCTTTTTTATCTGGGTGATGTCGCGGTTTATGCCCAGTAATCCTATCACTTTATCTACCTCGTTTTTTATTGGAACTTTGGTTGTTAGGTTCCATCTTATTTCTTTTGTATTCTTGTCTGTAAAGTGTTCTTCTTGATTTACCAACGCATTAGAAGATCTCATAATCTCATGTTCATCCTCATGAAACCGTTCTGCATCGCTGGCGGGATAAAAATCAAAATCTGTTTTCCCTATCATTTCCTCGGGCATCGCACAACCGGCGTTAACGGCTACGGGCGTATTGCACATTATAAAATGTCCCGTGGGGTCTTTTAAATAAATTTGATCGGGCAGGTGTTCAATAACCAGACGAAACAAATCATTCTTAGAAGAAGCCCCATAATTTTTAAGAACTCTTTCGATTAAGTGATTGTTTAGGGCATTCGACTGTTTTTCAGCACTAACCCTTTTTGATTTATTGTTCATGAGTGTATATTCAAAATCAAGCTATCAATTATTATAATAGCGCCCGTGTTTAAATACTAGTTAATAATTTGGTTTGCGGGAAAACATTATTGCTATCTAAAATAGTAATAATTAATGAAACATACGATTTGTTGATTTGTTTCTTAAAGGTTAATTTGGCGGGCCATTAAAGAAAAAACAATCAAAAGCGGGGTTTAATAAAGAATTTATTTAACCGTCTCCACCCGCAAACCAACATCACTCACCTCATGCAATGGGTTATCGCGCATGTTTTGTTCTATTTGGAAAGTGTAAGTACCTTTAGTCGGGAATTTATAATTTAACAGAAAGGGTGTTTGGTAACTATACAAATTGCCCGATCCCTGCCCTAGCCATTCACCATCGGGGTTAGCCAGTTTAAACTCATACCGCACCGCAGTTGTTTTTTTATCGGGATTGGTTTGATGTATTAATAAAAAAATGTTGGAGTACTTATAATCGCCGGTTACCCTTAAATTAAGGTATAGGTTATAAGCCTGCTGCTCATTATCTATTTTTACCGAATATTTAATTTTATTGGTATACGCCCAATTGTTGTTAACGATCTCGGCATTCTGATCAATAACCGCATTTGGGTCTGTACAACCCGCCCCTGATAGCAATATTAAAACCATCAGGGCGGGGAATAAGTATTTTAAAGCACTTTTCATTGCTTACTCTTTTGGTGGTTCATCTCCGCCGCCACGGTTTCCGTCCGGGCGATTGGGCTTGTTTCTGTTATTATTAGGACGATTCCTGTTTCGATTAGGGTTGCTTCCCCCATCCGGCCTTGGGCCTTGTGGACGCGGTTGTGCCCCTGGGTTTGTGTTATTGTTTCCCCCCTCGGGTCTTGGGCCCTGTGGCCGTGGTTGTCCACTATTGTTAGGCTGGCCTGCAACATTTGCCGGGCGCGGCTGATTGCTGTTACCATTTGGATTATTTGGATTCGGCTTATTTTTGTTGCGGTTCTTGTTTTTCTTTTTGTTGTTATTATTGCGATTGCGTTCATCCAAACGGGTAAGGCTATCCTGACCAACAACATTTTCGTAATCCAGCGCTTTTATCGGTTCGGTTTCAACCTCAACAAATACCAACAGGTCATCAGGCAATACACCATCTTTGTTCATCTGTTGTATTTCTTTAACCCGTGCAAGCGGCACCGCTATCCATGATTCCTCACGGGGGTAACTAAACCACATCTGTTTTTTAAAGATATCTGTCTTTTGTAAACGGGCATCGCCTTTAAGGGTCTTTAAGTAATTTACATTTTCGGGGATATGCTTTAAGGCATCCATGTAAGTGTCCAGCTCATAATTTAAGCAGCACTTTAACTTACCACATTGGCCGGCCAGTTTTAATGTGTTTAAAGATAGATTCTGATAACGGGCTGCTGATGTAGAAACCGTTTTAAAATCAGTTAACCAGGTAGAGCAGCATAATTCGCGCCCGCATGAGCCAATGCCACCTAAACGGCTAGCTTCCTGGCGCATACCTATCTGGCGCATCTCAATACGAATGCGAAAGGTTTCGGCCATCTTCTTGATCAACTCCCTGAAATCAACGCGACCTTCGGCTGTATAGTAAAAAGTAGCTTTGCTTTTATCGGCCTGGTAATCCACATCGCTTAGCTTCATGGATAGATTAAGGCTTAGGGCCAGCTTGCGCGCGCTATGCATGGTTTCCCATTCCATATCTTTTGCGGCCTTCCATTTATCTACATCGGCAGGTGTTGCCCGGCGATATATTTTCTTTAAAACATCTTCCTCCTTTACACGGCGTTTAACCAATTGCATCCTAACCAGCTCGCCGGTTAATGATATATGGCCGATGTCATAACCGCCCGTAGCGGCTTCAACAACAACTAGGTCGCCGTTTTCCAGGTAAACATTATCGGTATTTATATAGAACTCTTTGCGTGAACCCTTAAATTTTATCTCGACAATTGAAAATGGCTTATAATTTACTGGCATATCCATGTGCGACAGCCAGTCGTAAACATCTAATTTACTGCATCCGTTAGTGAGGCATGAGCCATTACTTTTGCAGCCTGCCGGCGAGCATCCGCCCCCCGTTGAGCAACTTCCACATCCCATAATTAATTCGCTATATATTGATTCCCTTGCGGGCTTGACTTAGTTTTTAAAAAACTTATAATTTGTAAAGATACATCTAAAAATAAAATTTTAGGGTTTGCATTTCTTTCTACGTGATAATGCGCTTTTTCAAGCTCAGCAACTATGGCGTTGTTCATAGAAATACTCATTATCGCGCTCAGTTTTTGCGCTGTTTCCAACTCGGCCGCCGGTAAATGCACAAGTTCGCCTGCGCCGGCTATCAGCAAACAACACTCCCGAATAAAACTGATACCGTATCGTAAAAAATTCTTTTGGTTTTCGCGCCCCATTTTTGATAACTGATCAACAAAGCCCACAAGCTCTATCCCTTTATTGGCAAAGCACAAACGCAGCCATTGCACAAATAAGGTGTGGTAGCTTTTATTTTCCTGCTGCAGCATGACCAGCGCATCCGTTAAATTGCCGTTGCTTAAATAGGCAATTTCGGCGGCCGCATGTTCTGTTTGGTGATGATGCCCCATTAATTCGGCCTTAATATCTTCGTAACCCAGTGCCGGTATTTTTATCAGTTGCGTACGCGATAGGATGGTGTTTAATATCTGGTCCTGATTTTGGGCCACTAATAAAAACAGGGTGTTGGGTTGTGGCTCTTCAATAATTTTAAGCAGGGCATTACCCTGTTTATCTAAAAACTCAGGCAGCCAAAGTATTAATACTTTATAATCAGACTCGAACGGCTTAAAGCTTAACCTTTTAATGATCTGATGGCAATCTGCAATATTAATATTTGCTTGCTTGTTCCCTGCATCAACATAACCGCGCCATATATCCAGGTTTAAATAGTTGTTCTCTAAAAAGGCTTGCCGCCAATTCTCGATAAAGTCTATTGACGTTTCTTTTGGCAGACCAAATGTTGGATAGGTAAAATGCAGATCGGGGTGCATCAATTTTTGATATTTGCGGCATGACGAACATTCGCCGCACGAATCATCAACCTGTTTATCTAAACAAGATAAATATTGCGCATAGGCAACCGCCAGTGCCAAACTACCCGACCCCTCTGGCCCCAAAAACAATTGTGCATGACTAACCCGGCCTTCTTTTACCGAATTGATCAGCCGTTGTTTGATGGCCGCCTGCCCTACTATGTGTTTAAACTGCATTTGGTGCAAAATAATAATTAGTATTGAGATGTGAGATATGTTTTAGAGATTAGTCTCAGTACATAACCAAAAAAGCGCCTCAGTAGTGAAGCGCTTTAATAACAATCTCTAAATTCTAATCACCATCACGCCGGCATATGCTTCATCGTTTCCTGCAGATCAAGTTCCAGGCCTTTAGCTATAGCCATCCCTAAGCCTATATCAGCCCTAAACCAATGGCATAATTGGCGATTAACTATTTGTTCTTTCTTTGGCCCATCAATACCGCTCATGGAATTTACAACGTTTTTGATCAAATCGTTTTTTTGACCTTGTGTCATCAGACGATATAGGTTGCCCGGTTGGGTGTAATGATCATTTTCACCCTCGGCATTGCGGTCATACCAGTCACCTACAGATGATCCAAAATCCCAGGCCGGTTCTTTATAAGCCTGGTCTGCCTCAATATTATCAAAGCTATTAGGGAAATAGTTTGGTGCCGAGCCTTGGTTGCCATCCACACGCATCTGGCCATCGCGTTCATAATTATTTACCATAAACGGGCATTTGTTTACCGGTATCTGCTCATAGTTGCCACCCAAACGGTAACGGTGCGCATCGGGATAAGACAGGATCCGTCCCTGCAACATTTTATCGGGCGAGTAACCTATACCATCCACAACGTGGGCCGGTGCAAAGGCAGCCTGTTCCACATGGGCAAAATAGTTATCGGGATTTTCATTCAACTCTAACACACCTACATCAATCAGCGGATAGTCGCCATGCGGCCATACTTTGGTTAAATCGAATGGATTAATATGGTAGGTTGTGGCATCGGCCTCTGGCATTACCTGTATTTTCATGGCCCATTTCGGGAAATCGCCATTGTCAATATGCGTCAACAGATCATGTTGCGCAAAATCAGGGTTGTGGCCGCGCATTGCACCGGCCTCTTCATCCGTAAAGTTTTTTATACCCTGCTGGGTTTTAAAGTGGAATTTTACCCAAAACCGCTCGTTGTTAGCATTGATCAAAGAGAATGTATGGCTGCCAAAACCATGCATGTGGCGGTAGCCATACGGCGTGCCCCTGTCACTCATCAATATAGTTACCTGGTGCAAACTCTCCGGGTTAAGTGACCAAAAATCCCACATCATAGTAGCACTTTTGCTGTTGGTGTATGGGTCGCGTTTTTGAGTGTGGATAAAGTCGCCAAATTTTTTAGGGTCCTTCACAAAGAAAACCGGGGTGTTGTTACCCACCAGATCCCAATTGCCCTCTTCGGTATAAAACTTAATAGCAAATCCCCGCGGGTCACGCTCGGTATCAGCCGAACCCTTTTCGCCGCCCACGGTGGAGAAACGCAGGAACAGCTTTGTTTGCTTACCCACTTGATTAAACACTTTTGCGCGGGTGTATCTAGATATATCATGCGTAATGGTTAACGTACCATAAGCGCCCGAACCTTTAGCATGCACAACGCGCTCGGGAATACGCTCGCGGTTAAAGTGAGCCATTTTTTCATGCAGAATAAAATCCTGCAATAATATCGGTCCGCGGGGGCCGGCTGTCATTGAGTTTTCATTCTCGGCATACGGGATGCCCGATGCGGTAGTCAGCTTTTTCTTTGGAGTTTCCATAATCTATTGATTTTAGTTACAACAAACTTCAGTAATATATTTTGATAGAAAAAATCAATAATTTATATATTTGTATAGATTATATCTATATCATGACCATAACCCAATTAGAGTACGTTGTAGCTGTTGATACTTATCGCAGTTTTGTGGCCGCTGCCGACAAATGTTTTGTTACCCAGCCCACCCTAAGCATGCAAATACAAAAGCTGGAAGATACGCTTGGCGTAAAACTATTCGACCGCTCTAAACAGCCAGTAACGCCAACGGAGATCGGTATCGATATCATCAACCAGGCCCGCATACTGTTAGCAGAGGGTGAGAAGATAAAAGAGATCATATCCGACAGGCAAAAAGAGTTATCAGGCGAATTGAAAGTGGGTATCATCCCTACCGTAGCGCCATATATACTACCTAAAATATTACACGGTTTTATCGCAAAATATCCGCAAGTAAAGCTCATCGTATCAGAACAAACTACCGAGCAGATAGTACAGCAATTAAAACTAGGCACGTTGGATTGCGGCATATTAAGTACCCCTTTGCACGAAAGCAGCCTGATAGAGATCCCGGTATTTTACGAAAACTTTGTGGCCTATGTGAGCAAGCACAGTAAGCTATACAAAAAGAAACATATAGACCCCGATGATATAGACATGGAAGAAATTTGGGTGCTAAACGAAGGCCATTGTATGCGCGAGCAGGTGTTAAACATTTGCCAGCGTAGACGTTCTACTCAGGGCTTTCAGCATTTTGAGTATAATAGTGGCAGTGTTGAAACACTTAAACGCATGGTCGATCAAAACAACGGCGCTACCATACTGCCAGAATTAGCCCTTACAGACCTAACCGATAAGCAAATGGACCGGGTACGTTACTTTAAATCGCCCGAGCCGGCACGCGAGGTAAGCATTGTTATACAACGCAATTACCTAAAACGCCGTATGATTGAAGCGCTAAAAAACGAAATACTGGAGTTTGTACCCAAACGCATGAAACACAAAAAGAAAAAAGAGGTAATGGAGTTTTAATAAGAACAATTACCGGTAATTGTTCTTATACCGTAACACTTCTAAGTTTTAACTATGTATTTTATTATCGTAATCCCTGTAATTTTAATTATCGCCTGGGTTGTTTTTCGTAAAAGGGGCAAAGCCATGCCAGCCGGGTTCCAAAAGTTAGATGCACCTTTACGGTTATTGCTTGACGCTAATATTAATTACTACCACAGGCTGGGAAAGAGGGAACGCAAGCGGTTTGAAGGGCAAATTGCCGCGTTTTTGCAGTACGTAAATATAGAAGGGGTGGGTACTGATATTACCGATCTGGACCGGGTATTGATAGCCTCAAGCGCCATTATACCAGTATTTGGTTTGGGCGATTGGGAATACAGCAATTTAACCAACGTAATACTTTACCCGGATACCTTCGACCACGAGTACCAATTTGAAGGTGGCAATCGCAACATACAAGGGATGGTAGGCACCGGTTATATGAACGGTCAGATGATCTTATCGCGGCCAGCCTTGCTAAAAGGTTTTTCACCTATATCGGGTAAAGAAAATACAGCTATACATGAATTTGTGCACCTGGTTGATAAATCAGACGGCGCTACCGATGGCGTGCCCGAACAATTAATGGAGCATGAATACGCCGCCCCGTGGCTTAGCTTAATGCACCAGGAAATGCATCGTATAAAAGAGGGCAAATCAGACATTAACCCTTACGCCATTACCAACGAAGCCGAATTTTTAGCCGTTGCTGCCGAATACTTTTTTGAAAAACCCGATCAGTTTCAGCAAAAACACCCCGAGCTCTATTTGCAGTTAAGCCGGATATTCAGGCAGAAACCGGCAAAAGGCAACTGGTGGCATAAATAATTTTCAAGGCGCCTCATAACCGCATAATTATATAGATTTGTATCATCACTATATAACATAAACCTGTTATGAAAAGAAATCCTTTACCTGTTATACTCCTAATTGCAGTAGGTATAAGCTTATTGGCCTATACCCCAAAGCAAAAAGCGGCCAAACGCCCAAATGTTATCATCATCTATACTGATGATCAGGGTTATGCCGATATGAATATATATGGATCGAAAGACCTTTATACCCCTAATATGGACGCGCTGGCCAGGAGCGGCGTGCGGTTCACACAGTTTTATGCAGCTGCGCCTATATGTTCGCCATCAAGGGCATCCTTATTAACCGGCAGGTATCCTCAAAGAGCGGGGCTGCCCAATATGGCCTCATCTAAAGAAGGTGTTAGCGGTATGCCCGGCTCGCAATATACCATGGGCGAATTATTTAAAGATGCAGGCTATAAAACCGCGCATATAGGTAAATGGCACGTAGGCTATACCAAAGATACCGAGCCAAACGCGCAAGGGTTTGATTTCTCTTACGGGTTTATGGGTGGATGTATTGATAACTATTCGCACTTTTTTTATTGGGAAGGACCTAACCGCCATGACCTATGGAAAAACGGCGCAGAAATATATGAAGCGGGCCGATACTTCCCAGACCTTATGGTGGAACAAGCAGGCAAGTTTTTAACTGAAAACAAGGACCAGCCCTTCTTTTTATACTGGGCCATTAACAACCCGCATTATCCGCTGCAAGGCGAAAAGAAATGGTTGGATTATTATAAAAACCTGCCATCGCCACGCGATAAATATGCCGCCAGCATATCAACCATGGATGAAAAAATAGGCGAACTGTTAAAGAAACTAGATGCCCTTGGCTTACGCGAAAACACCATCATTGTTTTTCAATCAGACCAGGGGTTTTCAATGGAAGAGCGTACGTTTGGCGGCGGCGGCTCTGCCGGTATTTTTAGGGGATCGAAGTTTAGTTTATTCGAAGGAGGTGTGCGTGTACCGGCAATTATAAGCTGGCAAAATCATATCCCGGTTAACCAGGTACGCACACAGGTTGCCGCCAATATTGACTGGTTCCCTACGCTGGCGGCCTATTGCAATATTAAAATGCCGGCTCGTAAAATTGACGGGCAAAACTTACAACCAGTAATTAATTCGCCGCAGGCGCAAACGCCACACCCGCTATTTAACTGGCAAAGTGCAGGGGGTAAGGATAACCCTCAATGGTCTGTTCTGGATGGCGATTGGAAATTGATGCATAGCCCATTTGAGGCAAAGAAAGAGGAGTTAAACAGTCAAAACTATTTCCTGGTGAATTTAAAGGATGATCCATCAGAAAAAAACAACCTGGCGGATAAATACCCCGATATTGTACAACGTTTAGAAGCCGTACATAAAGAGTGGTTAGGCGGAGTGTTTGTTCAATAAGAGGTTAATTATGAAACTTAAATGGTCACGCATCAAATAAACAGCTAACCTTTCGCCAACACTTTTATATCCCCAATCTCCAAAACTGATTTGGGATATCCTTTTAATACCGCATTTATCATAGCCGTTGCCACATCGCGCAGGGTGAGTAATTGTTTGGCCATAAAAAGGTGTAATAGCGGGTATAATGGCGCAATGATCTTATAGAAGGTCTTCATACTTTTTTGCCCTTCGGTTGGTTTCATAAAACCGGGGCGAAAGTTATAAACGCCTGCGAACGGCAGTTTGACAAGCGCGTTCTCGGTACGGCCCTTTACACGCGCCCACATAATGCTGCCTTTCTCTGTACTGTCTGTATGGCTGCCCGATACATAGGTAAATACCATATCCGGGTTTAGTTTAGATAATGTTTCGGCAAAATGCAGGGTAAGATCGTAAGTGATATGGGTGTATTCGGGCTCTTTAACGCCGACCGAGCTTATCCCCGCGCAAAAAAAGCAGGCGTTGTACCCAGTGAGCTGGGTGGTTACTTTGGTCAGGTCAAAAAAATCGGGCACTAAAAGCTCTTGTAACTTAGGGTGCTGCATATCGTAATGCTTGCGGTTAACTATCAGCACCTGTTCTACCGCAGGATTTTCTAAACATTCAAGTAGTACACCTTCGCCTACCATGCCGGTAGTGCCTGTAATTATAACTTTAATTTTCATGAGCCTTTAATTGTTGCTGTTTATGTAGACGATTAACAAGATAAAACATTTTAAATTATTTTATTTGATTTAAAATTGACATATCATTATCCAGTGATATATCGTGTTTGTTCATTCCCTACCTTTATGGCATGGAAGAGTTAAATATTTTCACCATAACCGCCGCTATTGCAGACCCGGTACGATTATCGGTAATGATGTATTTGATCCGTGGCTCGGCATCGGTTACAGAAATGATCAATCACCTGGAGGTTTCGCAAAGCAATTTGTCTAATCATTTGGCGGTGCTTAAAAATGCTGGGTTAATTAAATCAACATCAGCCGGCAGGCAAAAAATATATGAGCTGTCTAACCCTGACGTAGCGCAGCTGATAGAGTTGTTATTAAACCTGCAGCCTCTATCGCCCAAAAAAGAAATAGAGATAAAACCCATACAACAAGCCCGTACCTGTTATGACCATTTGGCGGGCAAACTGGGTGTAGCCGTTTTTAATGCGCTTATGCAGCAAGGCGCTATTAATTTTACCAGCGATACTACCCCAAAAGTCAAAAATTTGCTTGCCAAAACCATTCAGCTTGGCCCCAATGGAGATACTATTTTTGGCAGACTAGGTATCGATCTGCCCCTGCCCAAAAACGGCAACCGCAAATTTGCTTTCGGCTGCATGGATTGGACAGAAAAAACACCGCACCTGGCCGGGGCATTAGGAGCTGCGGTTTGCCAATTGTTTTTAGATAAAAAATGGGTTGCCCGCAAAACCGGGACACGGGCCATTGTCATAACGGCATCGGGGAAACAGGCTTTAAAAGAGTTAGTTGGTCTTGAATTTAATTAATCTATAAAATTACCTTGTGAAAAAATCTAAAACCGGCTTTTGGTTTGTGGTATTTACCACCAGTTTGGCCTTTGTAGTATCGCAATTAGATGTGTCTATCGTTAATATAGCGTTGCCGCAAATGGGCCGCTCATTTGCCGTGGGAGTAAGCACATTGCAATGGATCGTGGATGCCTATACCATAGCTTTCGCGGTGCTGATGTTATCCGCAGGCGGTATGAGCGATCTGTTAGGTTCTAAGCGTTTATTTCAATTAGGATTATTGCTGTTTGGCATAGCATCGGTAGGTTGCGGGATTGCATGGAGCCCGGTAGCGTTAATAGGCTTTAGGGCATTGCAAGGTGTAGGGTCTGCTATTATGATACCCAGTTCGTTATCGATCTTAAACAATACCTTTTCGCACGAGCCAAAGCTGCGCGCCAGTGCCGTTGCCTTTTGGACGGCAGGCGGCGGAGTATCCATTGCCGCCGGACCTGTGTTGGGTGGTTTGCTGTTACACATCAGCACCTGGCGCGCCATATTTTTAGTGAACATACCAATTTGTTTAGCCGGGCTGCTTTGCAGTATTTATTTGATAGATAGCAAGCCGGGTAAAAAACGCGGCTTTGATATCCCCGGCCAATTGATATGGATGCTGGCGCTTACGGCGTTTATTGCTGCTATTATCGAGTGGCATAACCTGGGGGCGCACTCGCCCTTTATTTATGGGGGGATAATTTTTAGTGTAATAATGCTGGGACTTTTTTTGTGGAGGGAGAAAGTCGCCGAATCGCCCATATTGCCGCTTGATCTGTTTAAATCAACCAACTTTAATGTATTTATTGGTTTGGGGATGGCATTTAACGGCTGTTATTACGGGACGGTATTTGTGCTGAGCCTTTACCTGCAACAAGTATTGCATTACTCGGCTTTTGAGGCAGGCATGGCGTTTTTGCCGCTAACAGGCGGATTTTTAATAGCCAACCTAACCAGCAGTGTAATTATGCAAAAACATGGCATACGTATACCCATTTTAATTGGACTAACCATATTTGCCATTGGTTTTGCCTGCCTATTGGTAGCAAAACAGGATACACCTTACTGGCAATTACTCTTCCCCTTCTTTGCGTTGCCAATGGGCATGGGGTTGGCGGTGCCAGCCATGACAACGGGCACTTTAGCAACCGTTACCCCTAATCAGTCGGGCATTGCCTCGGCAGTATTAAATACCACCCGGCAAGCAGCAGGCGCGGTTGGCGTAGCCGTATTTGGCACTATGGCCACCGGCGGACCGGACGCTATTGTTAAAGTTATTATGGAGATTGGGATAGTGGCGGCGATATGTATATTGTTGTATGTGGGAGTGGTGTTTAGGTGGTTGAGGGATTTGTAGGAACGGCTCTTCTTATTTGTCATCCAGAGCGACAGCGAAAGATCTTATATAATTTATTGATAAGCGCTGTACTTGTCGCGCGTAAAAGATTCTTCGCTAGCGATCAGAATGACAGGACGATTATGGTTGCGCTTCCGCTACTTCCAACATCCCACCCAACAACTCAACCGCTTCATTAATACCCATTACGCCTTCAATACTTAAACGAAGGGTGTTTTTTACTTCTTTTAAATTGGTACGGCGAGGGTTGGCTTGCACAAAGGTTAGCACATTGCGGAAAGCTGCAGTTTCAAAATATGGCGATTGCTGGTTGGTGATAAAGTAACCGCGCAGTACGCCTTTCTTTAATGAGATCTTTTCGAAGCCAATAGCCCTGCCAGTCCATTGCAGGCGCATGGTATTGAGCAAATCGTTTACCTGTGCAGGTATAGGCCCAAAACGGTCATGCAATTGTTGCTGAAACGCTTGCAGTTCTGCCTCGTTTTCCAGTTTAGATAGGTCCGAATATAAATTATACCGCTCTGATAAACTGGTTACATATTCGTTTGGTATCAGTATCTCCAGGTCGGTATCTATTTGGGTAAAGGCAATAAAGGGTCGTGGTTTATCATCAGGGAACAGGCCTTTAAACTCATCGTCCTTTAATTCGTGAATGGCTTCATCCAGGATCTTATGATACATCTCGAAACCGATCTCGGCAATAAAACCGCTTTGCTCGGCTCCTAAAAGGTTTCCGCTACCGCGGATGTCGAGATCACGCATGGCAACGTTAAAGCCGCTGCCCAGATCGCTAAATTCTTCAATTGCGCTTAGTCGTTTGCGGGCCTCGTTAGTTAGGGTTGACAATGGCGGACTCAGCAAATAACAATACGCCTTTTTATTGCTCCGGCCTACACGGCCACGCATCTGGTGCAAGTCGCTCAAGCCAAACATGTGCGCATGATTAATGATAATAGTATTGGCATTAGGGATATCCAAACCCGCCTCAATAATGGTAGTGGCTACCAATACATCATATTCGTTATTCACAAATTTTAGCATTACATCTTCCAGCGCGTCGCCTTCTAACTGGCCGTGAGCGATGCCCACACGTGCACCGGGCACCAGCTTATGGATCATGCCCCCCAGTTGCGGCAAGTCATTAACCCGGTTATGGATAAAAAACACCTGGCCGTTACGCTCCAATTCAAACTCAACCGCTTCTTTTATCAGCTTATCATTAAACACATGCAGCTCGGTAACTACCGGCTGGCGGTTGGGTGGCGGTGTTGATATAATGGACAAGTCGCGCGCGCCCATTAAGGAAAAATGGAGGGTACGCGGTATGGGGGTCGCGGTTAACGTTAACGTATCTACATTGGCGCGCATTTGTTTCAATTTCTCTTTGGTGCCTACGCCAAACTTCTGCTCCTCGTCAATGATCATCAGGCCAAGATCTTTAAATTTTACATCCTTGCTCACCAAACGGTGTGTACCTATGATAATATCTACCTTGCCATTCTTCAGATTCTCTAAAGTGTCCTTTATCTGCTTGCTTGATTTAAAGCGATTAACGTAATCAATGTTACAAGGGAAGCCTTTTAAACGCTCGCTAAACGTTTTATAATGTTGGGCCGCCAAAATGGTTGTCGGTACCAGGATAGCCACCTGCTTGCTATCGGCAACGGCCTTAAATGCCGCGCGGATGGCAACCTCGGTTTTACCAAAGCCCACATCGCCGCAGATCAACCTATCCATAGGGTGCGGCGACTCCATATCCTTCTTGAAATCAGTAGTAGCTTTTTCCTGGTCGGGTGTATCCTCATAGATAAATGAGGCCTCCAGTTCGGTTTGTAAATAGCTGTCCGGCGAGAATGAGTTACCTACCTGCGATTTACGCACCGCATAAAGCTTGATCAAATCTCGGGCTATGTCTTTAACTTTTTTTTTTGTTGTTTTCTTGAGCTTTTCCCACGTATCAGTACCCAATTTATTCATGCGGGGTACGCTGCCCTCTTTACCGCTGTATTTGGATATGCGGTTAAGAGAATTGATGTTAACATACAACAGGTCATTATCGGCATAAATTAAGCGGATCATTTCCTGCTGTTTGCCCGTAACTTCTACTTTTTCCAACCCCGCATATTTGCCTATACCGTGGTCAATATGGGTAACATAGTCACCGGGTTTAAGCTCGCGCAGCTCTTTAAGCGTAATGGCTTGCGAACGCTGGTATCCTTTTTTAAGCTTGTATTTATAGTAACGATCAAATATCTGGTGATCAGTATAGCAGGCCAGGTGTTGCTCGCGGTCTACAAAACCTTCGCGGATTGAAACGCTTATCGGTGTAAATTTTACCGTTTTATCCAGATCGTCTAAAATGGCATACAACCGCTCCACCTGTCGCGCCGAATCGGTGAGGATATAGTTTTCTATCTTTTCGGCTTCGTTATTTTTAAAGTTATGTATCAGCAGGCTAAAATCTTTATTAAAAGATGGCTGCGGGCGCATATCAAAGCTGATAGTTTCTGTAGGTTGATAGAAGAATTGCTTGCCAAACTCAATTACGGGATAGTCATGCAGTTGGTCGGCAATTAGTTTTTCATCAGTAAAACCAAATTTAGGGTCAATCCAATCGGGGTTTTGATTCTTTTCGTCTGTCGATAAAGCGTTCCATAACTGGGTAGCTTTTTTATACCCGGTTTGGATAATATCAAACGTAAACTGTACATCCTTTATCCAGATCTGGGTATCATCGTCAATATATTCTAACAGCGAAATATTACTTTCCGTTAAAAATTTCGATTGCACATTAGGCACTATCGTAATGCTCTTAACCTGCTCCACCGATAATTGGCTCTCTATCTCGAACGTGCGGATAGACTCGATCATATCGCCCCAAAACTCCACCCGGTAAGGCAGTTCGTGCGAGAAAGAGAAAATATCAACTATACCACCACGGATAGAAAACTGCCCTGGCTCGTATACAAAATCAACCCTGTCAAAATCATACTCTACCAAAAACTCATTGATAAAATCAATGCTCAGTTTGTTGGTGACGGCAATCTCTAACGTGTTTTTTTCTAATGATGCACGGTCAATTACCTTTTCGGCCAAAGCCTCGGGATAGGTAACAATCAGCTGCCCAAATTCAGACGAATGGTTCAGCTCATTCAATACCTCGGCGCGCGCTAAAACATTGCTGCTATCGGGCTGGGTAAACTCAAAAGGTTTGCGGTATGATGATGGGAAAAGCAGTACCTCTTTACCGGTAAGGTTCTCCAGGTCGGCCTGGAAATAGCCGGCTTCTTCACGCTCGGGCAATACAAACACCATGTGCTTATGCTGCAAAAAATACAATGCTACCGCCATGGTCGCATCACCCGATCCGACCAGCCCACGAAGCTGTATCCTTGGATTTTTACCCGCGTTTAAAGCTTTCGCCAACGCTAAAATCCGGTCATCAGCTTTATATCTTTCTAATATATCACGGATGTTCAAACTGCCGCAAATATAGGGAAAAAGGACGGCTGATTAATATTGATTGCACTGATTTTTAATGCGCGCGAACAAGTAAACCCGCATAATTTTAATTAACTTGTAAAAAGGCTGTTTGACAGCATAAATTTTAATTATACAAAACAATATACCACTTAAAACACTTTTTAAGATAGTTTAAACAACGTTTTGTATTTACGGCACGTATTTAAATTACAACTCACAACTTTTAACCTAATACTTAAATAAAATGAAAAATGCTTTAATATGGGGCCTTGTTATCGGTGTACTAAGCGCGGCATGGCTGTTTATTACACACGCCCTAGGTTATGACATCTCTGATGACAAAACCGCGCCTTACGAATATCTGTCCATTTTTATACCGATAATAGGCCTGTTTTTTGGTATAAAAGGCTATCGCGACTACGAGCTTGCGGGCAATATGGGCTTCTTAGAAGCGTTGATACAAAGCTTTAAAATATTATTATTTGGTGGCATACTAGCCGTTTTTGCAGGTATAGTTTATATCAATTATATACAAGCCGGTAATAATTTTGCCGCGTTCTCTGGCCGTATGTTCGGTGCCTTGTTGATTGGATTATTATCTTCATTAGCTGTATCTTTGGTTTTGGCAACAAAATCAAACAAGGTTGATTAAATTTTTAAAAACAAACTTCGAACTTATTTTCTGGGTAGCCGCCATCATTGCGCTGGCGGTTGCTAATTCGGCTATCGAGTCGCAGTACACCCTATGCCCGCTAAAATTGATGGGTATTACCTGGTGTCCCGGTTGTGGTATCGGGCATGCCATATCATGGCTGTTGCATGGTGATATTGTTAGATCGTGGCATGCGCATTGGCTGGGCGTGCCTGCTTTATTAATTATTGGGTATAGGATTTTTGTGCTGGGGCGATGTTTGTTTGTGCCGAAGCAGGAATATAAGTTTGATTAGTATGGCTGGGACTCACCCGATCATCGCTTCGCTCGATCACCCTCTCTTTCGCAAGCGATAAAGAGGGTTGTTTGATTTTTTTTCGAATTAACTTTTAATAACTCTCTTTCTGCAAAAGACAAAGAGAGGGTCGCGTTCGAAGAGCCTCGGGGTGAGTATTCGCCGACAAACTCACACCCACCCCACTTTTTCACCGCTCAAATCCCTACCCTTACCGATTTGTTTATCAGCTTTGCCCATTTTGCATTGTCCACTTTTAAATGGTACATTAGTTTTGGGGTATAAATAAAACAAATCACTTTAAAACAACAACGATCATGGATATGTATCAAAACCCGTATATGAGCCTTTCAGGCATAACACCCGAAGAATTGGCTCTGTTACAACAAGCTACTGCAGGATTAACTGACGAGCAAAAAAAATACTTCTTTATGGTGTATTCAGGTAAACGCAAAAGCCCGCAGGATATGCTGATATTTTGTATAATAGGTCTGTTTTTGGTGCCGGGCCTGCAAAGGTTCATCACCGGACAGATCGGGATGGGTATATTGTACTTGTTTACTGTAGGCTTATGCTTTATCGGCTCAATTGTCGACCTGATCAACCATAAAAAATTAGCTTACGAATACAACCAAAAAATGGCCTTCGAAAGCTTTAACCTTGCTAAAATGGGTAATTAATACTCCGTAGAGGTGCGGGAAATCGCTCCTTGATCTATCATATATTGGAAAATGTAAGGACGCAAAAGACATTGCGTCTTTACTTGTTTACGGTATTTTTGATACATTTATCAAACATCAGTGCAATCAAAAAAAATTGTGTAATCCTAACAATGAAATTATCCCAACTCACCACTTACCTTGAAAGTATTGCCCCGCTGGCTTACCAGGAAGATTATGATAATGCCGGCCTTATTGTTGGTAATCCCGACCAGGAAATTCACCAGGTTTTAATATCGTTGGATTGTATTGAGGCTGTTGTTGATGAAGCGATCGCTACCAATTGCCAGGTCATTATATCGCATCACCCCATAGTTTTTAAAGGGTTAAAACGGTTTAACGGCAAAACTTATGTGGAGCGCGTGGTCGAAAAAGCTATCCGAAATGACATAGCGCTATATGCCATCCATACCAATTTAGATAGTGTAATGAACGGGGTTAACGCCAAAATTTGCGAGACCCTAGGATTGGAGAACACACATATCTTATCGCCAAAACAAGGCTTGTTAAAAAAACTGGTTACCTATGTACCCACCAGCCATGTAGACCAGGTGCGTAATGCGCTATTCTATGCAGGGGCGGGTAACATAGGTAATTATAGCGAATGCAGCTTCAACGTCGAAGGAACGGGCACCTTTAAAGGCAACGAAGATAGCGACCCATACGTTGGCCAACCCGGCATACGCCATACCGAAGAAGAAACGCGTATAGAAACCGTTTACCCCGCCAACCTGGAAAGTAAAATACTAATGGCGCTGATGCTGGCACATCCTTATGAAGAAGTGGCTTATGATCTATATGCATTGACCAACCAGCACCAACAGGTAGGATCGGGCATGGCCGGCGAACTGGAACAAGCTATGGATGCCGAAGAATTTTTATATCACCTGAAAGAAAAGATGCATGCCTCTGTAATAAGGCATACCGCCTTTACGGGCAAGCAAATAAAAAAGGTTGCCGTTTGTGGTGGCTCGGGTGGGTTTTTATTAAAGCATGCAATAGCCGCCGGCGCGGATATTTTTATTACCGCTGATTATAAATACCATGAGTTTTTTGATGCCGACAGTAAGATCATTATAGCAGACATAGGCCATTTTGAAAGCGAGCAGTTTACCCAACAATTGCTGCATGAAATGATACAAAAAAAGTTTGCTGATCTGCCATTACGGTTAACCAGTGTTAACACTAATCCGGTGAGGTATTTTATGTAGCAAATTTTAATTGTCATCTCGACCAAAGGAAGAGATGTATACACGAATAGGCCGGCGACATGCTTATGTATAGATTTCTCGCTATGCTCGAAATGACATAATAGTCGTTTTGATGCCCTCTACACTTTTGAATATTAGCAATTTACAATTCAATTATAAAATATTTTAAAAAAGTTGTATCTTTGCCATCCGTTTATAAAAAGAAATAAGTATAAATCCCGTCAAAATAATGGAACAAACCGTAGAACAAAAGCTTAAAGCGTTATACGAATTACAAACCATCCACACTAAAATTGATAAAATTCGCCAGATAAGAGGTGAATTACCTATGGAGGTTGCCGATCTGGAAGATGATGTTGCAGGTTTGGAAACCCGTATACAAAAAATTAAAAGTGAGCTTGATGATTTGGAGGATGATATTGTTACCCGCAAAAATCTGATAAAAGATTCATTGGCTAACACCAAAAAATACGAAACCCAGCTTAACGAAGTAAAAAACAACCGCGAGTATGATGCAATTTCGAAAGAGATTGAAATACAAGGTTTGGATATACAAGTTAGCGAGAAAAAAATACGTGAATTTGGTTTTGAGATAGCTTCAAAAACCCAGGTTTATGAAAAAGCATTGGCTGACCTTGAGGCTCGCAAAAGCGACCTTGACGCTAAGAAAGATGAGCTAGGCACTATTACTGCCGAAACCGAAAAAGACGAAAGCGAATTAACTGCGCAGGCAGAAAAAGCTATCCCTAATATCGAAGAACGTTTATTGATTGCTTACAATCGTTTGCGCCAAAATGCTAAAAATGGTTTAGCTGTAGTTACTATCCAGCGCGATTCATGCTCAGGATGTTTTAACCAAATCCCGCCTCAGCGTCAGTCTGATATCCGCCAACGCAAAAAAATTATTGTTTGCGAGCATTGCGGCCGTATCCTAATTGATGAGCAAATGGCTTTGGAAGCAGAAACTGTAACCGCTTAATAAGCACACAACATTTATAAAAAAAGCGTCCCGATAGATATTGGGGCGCTTTTTTTATACATTAGGTTTAACTATATGTTCTAAAATATATATATTTAACCAATGCTAAAAGCACGTCTGATTTATTTAATCCTTATTATAATTACCGTTATTACCGGGTTGGTATCGCGTACGTTATCACCGGCCGTTATACCGTTATTTGTTGGTGATATTTTATGGGGACTGGCTGTCTTTCTGTTAATGCGATTCCTCTTCATACAAAAAGCGTTAACATTTACCATAATTGTAAGCCTAATTTATGCTTACGCTACCGAGCTTAGCCAGCTTTACCAGGCTCCCTGGATAAATAATTTACGCACTACTTTTTTTGGCAAAGTATTATTAGGCGAAACTTTCTATATTGGCGATTTAGCAAGTTATACCATTGGTATTGGACTTGGTGTGTTAGTGGAGCTATCACTGCGCAGATTGATCACAAGCATGTATCCGGAAAAGGATTAAGAGCCCAAAACTGTATTTCAAAAAGACTAACGAAGTTTTTAAACTTCGATTTCTAAATATTACAACTCCTTCCGCATAACGTAATCATTCAAAAAATATGGGCCGAACGGAATGTCTATTTCATAGGCTATGGTAAAGCCCATTTTTTCGTAAAAGGTTTTGGCCGGGTTGCGGCGATGCACGTTTAATTCCAATATGTTTTTACCTGCCGCCAGTACCTTTTCATAAACAGCATTTAACAAAATCTTGCCATATCCTTTTCCTTGGGTTGATGGCAGCATGTATAGTTTATGAAGCTTATATATATGCGGATCCTTATCATCCGGCGAATAAGCGGCAAAGGCTACCGTTTGTTCCTCAGCAATCAATAATAAATAAGTTTGTTCCTTATCTTGAATTTGTTTGGCCAGTACACCCGTAGAGTACCGGTCATTCAACATAAAATTGATCTGATCATCGGCTAGTATAGACGAGTATGTTGGCCACCATATTTCATTGGCCAGCGCCCTGATGGTTTCTGCATCGTTTACGGTTGCTTCTCTGATGGTGTACATGAATGACAATCGAGTATCGTTTATTAATGGTTTTCCTCCTCATCAATAATGGGCGCGGCGGGCGTTGGCGCACCACCGATAGCAAAGTATTGCTCCAGTTCGGACAGAGTAGTCGAGTTAGTGGCTATATCTTTAATAATCTTTCCTTTTTCCATTAGCAATATGCGGTCGCAAATATCGGTAACGTGGTTAAGGTCATGGCTTGATACGATGGTGGTAACGCCTTTTTGGTTAGCTTCCTTGATCATCGCTTTTAACCTGAACTGTGTGGTTGGGTCAATATTAGCAAAAGGCTCATCCAGCATTAACAACTCAGGGGTTTGCAGCATGCATGATGCTATGCCCACTTTGGTTTGGTTACCTTTTGAAAGATCACGGATGTATTTGCCGCGTTTTAATATTTCGCCGTTAAAAAAGTCGGTGTATCCTGCTAAAAAATCGTCCACATGAGCACGGGTTTGTTGGTGCAGGCCGCCGATGAAATAAAAGTATTCTTCGGGGGTAAGGTAGTCTATCAAAAAGCCTTCGTCTAAATAAGACGCAGTATAATCTTTCCAATGGTCATTGCCGGCAACGGGCTTTTCATTTGATAATACCTCGCCGCTTTCGGGGCGTATTAAATCAAGTATCATACGAAACAGTGTAGTTTTACCGGCACCATTATTACCAACCAAGCCAATGCTTTCGCCTTTTTTAATCTCCAGCTGCGGTATGTTTACAACAATAACGCCGCTATAAACTTTTTTAAGATCTTTTACTTGTATCATCTTTATTTATTTCTAAAGCCATCAAGTATGGCAAATTTTCGTTTGTTAAAGTCAGCTTCCAGGAAATTTATCCAGTAGCCGCGGGTAAGTATGCCTGCCACACCGCAAGCGGCAAGAGTGGCTAGCGCAAGGTCAGGATGCCCTAATAATTTAAAGGGCAGATAAACGATAAACGGCGGTAAAAACAGCAGGAACGATAGAATAAGCTGCGTTGCGCCAACCCCTTCCCAATTAAATGATGCACCTTTACTCAAGTCAATGCGTTTGGCATTGCGGTTGGCAAAGTATAATACAATGTTAACGGTTACGCCTAAGTTCCACAAGTACATTACAAAATGCACCAGCAATACCCGCCAGCCATAATAAACGTAAGGTATGGTTAACAGAAACGCTACCGTTGAAGTAGTGGTAAACAAAAGATATTTGCCTTTTAAAAAATTAACAAAGCTAACTTTGCTCACCATTAAGCCATCAAAGTGCGAAGCCTGCCAGCTAAACATAAATTGTCCGTAGTTAATAATGAAAAACCCGGTCATGAACATCCCTGCAAAAAGCTTCATCCACTCGTTGTGTTTAAGCCCGGGATTGGTATAAAATATCAATCCATAAAACAGAAAGAACAATGACATGATCAAAGCCGACTTAGGGCGCTTGTTCCGCAATATCAATTTGACCTCGCTAGCTACCAGGTCGCCGGTTGCGCCAAAATAACTTAAAACAGGATACTCGGTACTGCTTTTGTATTTGTCTTTTTTGGTGCTTAGTTCTTCCAGGTAAAGGTTTTGTTTAAGATAGATAAAGTTTAAATAATACATGGTGGCCCCTAACAATACCGGCACTAAGGCTAAAACAGGATGATTAATTAAATTGCCAAAAAACAGGTAGGATATATTGCGGATGGAGTATAAGTGCCATGAAGTATCGCCCATAATTACCAATATCAAAACAGCGGAAGCAACTAAAAATACCCAGCCGTTTAAGTTGGCTTTTCGTTTAATATACAGGGCCAGGTAGTTATTAAAAACAGACAGGCCAAAAAGCGACACCATAAAACTTATCACAGCCAGGCCGCCTTCGTCATGCAATACTACTTTAAATAAAAACGGCCAGAACAATAAAAATGGCCATAAGTTAAATACCGAAAAAAGTGCAGTAAGCGCAAGGTAACCAACAATGGTATTGCGTTTAATAGGTAGTTGTAGATACGGCTGTACCCGTAGGGTTGGTAACTCTTGCAATTGGATCCTTGAAAACAGTTCGCCAACAAAATAAACCAGTACAATACCACAAAATGAAAATATCAAAGAATCATGGGGAAATACTTTTTTAAGTATAAGGTCCATTAAGAACCCGGCTGCCACTACATAAAGAAGCAGCATTAAAATAAGCAACGACATTATTATGCGGACCGCAAGGTTCTTACCCGCGTTTTTTGAGCGCCAAAAGGCTTTAAACTCGTGCTTAAAGAAAGTTGTTATCATGCGGCCTGCTAAAAAATAGTTAATTACTGTAATTATAATTAAATAAATTAATAAATGCCTCACCTAAATCCTCTTCAAAGGAGGGGACTTGCTTGTTGTGTTGGCTTTGTGCGTTGGCTTCTCCCTCTCCATTGGAGAGGGCCGGGGTGAGGCCTAATATTTATACCTATCGCCCCACAATTTTTTTAACTTTTCTTTTGACTCATACTCCCTTGGATTGTTACCAGGTTCGTAAATTTTTGTGCCCTTTATGGCATCGGGCAAAAAGTCAAGATCAACAAAGTTGTTCTCAAAACTATGAGCATATTTATAATCTTTACCATAACCAATATTCTTCATCAGCTTGGTTGGGGCGTTGCGCAAGTGCAGAGGTACAGGCAAATCGCCGGTTTGTTTTACCAAGCCCATGGCCGTACCAATAGCCGTAGTAGCCGAATTGCTTTTGGCTGATGTTGCCAAATAAATAGCTGTTTGTGATAAGATCAATTGCGACTCGGGCATGCCAATTACGTTAACCGAATTAAAGCAGGCCTGAGCCAGCAACAAGGCATTAGGATTGGCATTGCCAATATCTTCGGATGACAGGATGAGCATGCGGCGGGCAATAAACAACGGGTCCTCGCCACCGGCAATCATCCGCGCCAGCCAATAAACCGCGCCGTTAGGATCGCTGCCCCGCATGGATTTAATAAATGCAGATATAATATCATAATGATTCTCGCCGGCTTTATCATACAGCGCCATGTTTTGCTGCACATGATCCAACACTATTTGGTTAGTGATCTCTATTTTTTTGCCCGAGATAGCATTTACCAACAACTCAAAAATATTCAACAACTTACGCGCATCGCCGCCGGATAGGCGCAGCAAAGCCTCATATTCTTTAACGTCGATCTTTCTATCGCGTAGTACAATATCTTCTTTCTTCGCTTTATCCAATAAACTTACCAGGTCATCCTCCTCCAATGGCTGCAGGACATATACCTGGCATCGCGATAGCAAAGCCGATATAACCTCGAAGGATGGGTTTTCTGTAGTTGCACCTATCAATGTAACTATACCACGCTCTACAGCGCCTAAAAGCGAGTCTTGTTGCGATTTAGAGAAACGATGGATCTCATCAATAAACAATACGGGTAGTGTGTCGCCATCTTCTTTTAAACGCGATGCGGTTTCAATGACCTCGCGCACGTCTTTAACACCCGAGTTGATGGCGCTTAGCGAAAAGAAGGGTCTGTCAAGCGTTTGCGATATAATATAAGCCAGCGTAGTTTTACCCACACCCGGCGGGCCCCAAAACAGCATAGACGGCAACGCGCCGCTTTCTATAGCCTTGCGCAATACCGCGCCCGGCCCTACCAGGTGTTTTTGTCCCACATAATCGTCCAGGTTTTTTGGGCGCATGCGTTCTGCTAATGGCGGGAGATTGTTCATGTAGTAAAAATCTGAAAAGTAAACGCTAAATCCTAAATTTTTTAGTATTTTTAAATAACAATTATATGATAACAAAGTTCTCCCAAGCCAACTATCACCAAATCTGTGATGAATTAGCATTAACCGATACAGAGCTAGCGGGTATTATTAAAGTCCATGGTTACCCGCCACTATGGAGTCGAACCAATACATTCGAAACTTTAGTGCATATTATTTTAGAGCAGCAGGTATCGCTGGCATCGGCGCTATCGGCCTTAAATAAATTAAAAGAGCGGGTGCAGGAGCTGACTCCTGCGCGAGTGCTATTATTAACGGACGAAGAGCTTAGGGCCTGTTATTGCAGTCGCCAAAAAACAGCTTACATTAAATATTTAGCCGAGGCATTAATAAGCGGACATATCGACTTAGAAGCATTTGAGCAATTGCCAGACGATAAGATCCGTGCGCAATTGGTCACCCTAAAAGGCATTGGCAACTGGACAGTTGATGTTTACCTGATGTTTGTACTACAACGGGCTGACCTGTTCCCCATTGGTGGCCTTGCCGCGGTTAATGCTTTAAAGCGGGTTAAGGGTTTGCCGGCAACAACTACAAGAGAGGAAATAATAGCCGTTGCCGCCCAATGGCAGCCTTATAGGACGGTAGCTACTATGCTGTTATGGCATTATTACCTATCGGAACCAAAAAAGACAGGTAAGTAACCTATTCAAGTGTACACAGGTGTATCCATGCGTACCTGGTACAGTACCCTAAAACAAAAAAGCAACCTCCATACCTTTCGGCGTAGAGATTGCTTCGTTCCTCGCAATGGCGTTTGCGGGGTGTATCTTATTTAAACGTTACACTTGTTTTACCCATAGTATAACCATCGGCATAAAGCAATACGGTATAAGTTCCTTTTTGGAATGGTGATGCATAAACCCAATCAACGGTATAATTAACGCCATCGTCTTTAAAGTCAATAGATGTTTTATAGGTGTATTGCAAATCTTGACTATCGGCATTAAATGTTCCGGCGTCTGCACCTGTTATCAGGTTGCCGGTTGGGTCAATAATGCGGATATAGATATCATGCGATCCTTTTGCTGCTATAGCATTGCTGGCAACGGTAAAGTTTATTTTTAGTTTATTAACGTTTTTGGCTTTGGTTTCATCGCTTTCTTTTCCATTCTTTTTAACCTTATACCCAACAACGCTGGTGGTAGCTACTTTTAATGCTGATGCTACTTTTACTTTGCTGTCAAGATCTTGATTTTGTTTTTCAAGGTTGGTAGCTTTTTCACTAACCGAGGTAAGATTGGTTTTTAAAGTATCTCTTTCGGTAGTTAATGATACATTTTCTTTTTTAAGCTCGTCAATATCGGCAGTGTATTTGGTAACAAAATAGCGCAGTTGTTTTACGTCCTCTTGTGCCTTGCTTAGTTCGGCGGCGGTAAGTTTGCCTTTGGCCAGTTCGCTTCTTAAAACTTTTATTTTGGATTTAAGCGAATCGTTTTTTGCCTGTAGCTCTGCCGACATTTTTGTTTTACCTGAATTTACCTGCTCAATCTGTGCTTCTAAACTATCCAGTTCTGTTTGTAGCCGGGTCTTTTCATCGTTTTGGTAAACAACTTTAAGGTCCGAATTATTCTTCTTCATGTATAAATACACGTCGGTGCCTAATAATGCTACAATTACTACCACTAAAAAGTAAATAACGTTCGAGTTTTTTTTAGGCTCTTGTGTTTGCTGGTTCTCCATAAAAATTGTCTGATTTTGTACTTAAATAATAATTAAATTCGGACATGCCGTTATTAAAGATGGGCCGATTTTACTCCGCATCAATCATTGGTTAACTATTAATATACGTAATAATGCGAAATTTATGATATTGTTTTTACAATTGTCTATAAATAATTTGACCGCGATTGGCTAAAAGTAGCTACAAATTGCATAAAACGCAATTATTATTTGCCATAATAAACCGCCTTATTAATGAGTTTATATCTTTGCACTTCTAAAAGAAAGCCTGTTAATGCACCAATTACGCTATTTTATACTTCTGTTTACGTTATTAGTTATAACAAAAGCAAAAGCCCAAACAGATACCACAGTCATGCTTAAATATCGTGCCCACCCTAAGCGCGAATTTAGAGGGGCATGGATAGCAACTGTTGTTAATATTGACTGGCCGCAGCAAGGCTCGACAGTTGATCAGCAAAAGCAACAGTTGGTTAATATACTGGACCAGCACCAGCGTACTAATCTAAATGCAGTAATGTTCCAGGTGCGCCCGGCTGCCGATGCCTTTTATGGCAGGGGCCGCGAGCCATGGTCTAAATGGCTGATGGGCAAACAGGGACAGGCCCCCGCACCTTTTTATGACCCGTTAGATTTTGCTATTGCAGAGGCACATAAGCGGGGAATTGAACTACATGCCTGGTTTAACCCTTACCGTGCTACATTTGATAATAAATACTCGGCCCTAAGCCCGGACCATATCACCAACAAAAAGCCTGAGTGGTTTTTTATTTATGGAGGATTAAAGCTGTTTAACCCGGGCATACCCGAAGTGCGTGAATATATTGTGCAGGTTGTTTTAGATGTAGTTGATAATTATGATGTAGACGGCATACATATGGACGATTATTTTTATCCATATGCAATAGCCGGACAAAAAATAAACGATGCCGCTACCTATGCCCAGTATGGCAGCAATTTTAGTGATATCAGAGATTGGCGTCGCGACAATGTTAACCAACTGATAAAAATGCTTAGCGATAGTATCCACAAACATAAACCGCGTGTAAAGTTTGGCATTAGTCCGTTTGGCATTTGGGCCAATAAATCGCAAAACCCCGAAGGGTCTGATACAAGAGGTGGCGACTCGTATTATGAATTATATGCCGATTCGCGGAAATGGATAAAAGAAGGCTGGCTGGATTATATTAACCCGCAAATATACTGGCCAATAGGTTATTCATTGGCGGGTTTTGAAAAATTACTGGATTGGTGGGGGCTTAATACCTATAACCGGCATTTATATATAGGACAAGCCGCTTACCGAATAAATGAAAGAAAAATAGGAGCCTTTAAGTATCCGCAGCAAATGCCTGATCAAATAAAATTGTTGCGTAATAACCCGCGCGTTCAGGGCAGCGTGTTTTTTAGTTCGCAATCATTAACAGATAATAAGTTGGGATTTACCGACTCCTTACGGTTAAATTATTACAAGCACCCGGCATTGCCGCCGGTTATGTTATGGTTGGATTCTGTGCCGCCTAACACTCCGCGAAACCTGCAAGTAGCCAAAGTACCCAATACCAATAAAATACAATTAAAATGGGATGCCCCATTACCGGCAAAAGACAATGAACTGGTTTATGGCTATGTTATTTACCGTTTTGAGGGTAGTGAAAAGATAGACATATCAGCGCCTGACCATATATTACATATACAATATGATGCTAACCCGATGTATGTTGATACGACAGCACAACGCGGTAAAACGTATTTGTATGTAATTACGGCTATCGACAGGTTGAAAAACGAAAGTGACCGCACGCCCACTATGGCGGTGATGGTACAATAGACCACCTAAGCCCTTTCATTTGAAGAGATGCTTTTTACCATTTGTTTTTTATCTTGCTTCCTGATTCTTAACTCTTGATTCTATAAATGAGGGCAGTAATACAACGCGTTTCTGAGGCAAACTGTAAAGTTGACGGGGCCATAACCGGCGAGATCAGCCTGGGGTTTTTGGTGCTGCTGGGTATTGAGGACGCAGACACCGAAGAAGATGTACAATGGCTGGCACAAAAAATAACAAGCATGCGTGTTTTTGGCGATGAGAGTGGTTTGATGAATAAAGCATTGGCCGATGTAAGTGGAAGTATTTTATTGATCTCGCAATTCACCCTGTTTGCACAAACGAAAAAAGGTAACAGACCGTCATTTATAAAAGCCGCAAGGCCAGATAGGGCAATACCATTGTATGAACAAATGATAAAGACGCTTGATACCATTACCGGCAAAAAAACTGCCACGGGTGTATTTGGTGCCGATATGAAAATAAGCTTGATAAATGACGGGCCGGTAACAATAATCATGGATACAAAAGACAAGGAAAATCACTAATTATGGAACTATCCGAAGCACAGAGATTGGTAGACAAGTGGATAAAAACAACCGGCATTCGTTATTTTAACGAGTTAACCAATACGGCCATATTAATGGAAGAGGTTGGTGAGGTGGCCCGCATAATGGCGCGGCAATATGGTGAACAATCCTTCAAAAAATCTGATACAGAAGTTAACCTTGCCGATGAAATGGCCGATGTTTTATTTGTGCTGATATGCTTGGCTAACCAAACCAATATTGATTTGACCGATGCCCTGCAAAAGAACATGGAAAAGAAAAGCATCCGCGATGCGGATAGGCACAAGAATAACGAGAAATTAAAATAAGTGGCTGTTTAAATTGACAATATTTACTGCTACTGCAACTTTACCAATCTATCTCCATCTAAAATCGGGATAGCGGTTGTTAGATCGATCTTTAAACAAAACTCAATATCAGCCTCAATACCTAATTTTTTCAAGCGTTCGCTATGCGAGGTTTTTTTGAGGTATTTATTCAGGTCATCTTTGGCAATGTTATAAAGATCATTAGCAGCTAGCGCAGGGTCATCAACTACAAAACCGCTATTCTTTAGTTGCTCAACAACGGCACCTGCAAACAAGGTGTCCTCCAGATTAAAGTTGTTTTTCCAGCCGGAGCACACCAGCAGAATGCTCTCATCCTGTTGCTTTAGCCAGTTGCAAATAGCGGTAAGATTAATAAATGCGCCTATAACTATTTTTTTTGCGCTGCGCGAAAGGTGTAAAGCATGGGTGCCGTTAGTGGTGGTGAGCACAATAGTTTTGCCCGCTACCTTCTCTTTGGTATAGGAGAATGGCGAGTTACCAAAGTCAAAACCTACTACTACCTCGCCATTGCGCTCGGCAGCCAGTAAGTAATCAAAGCCTTTTTCTAAATAGGCGCTGCATTCTTCTACCTGCGATACCGGTATAATAGCCTCGGCACCATTTTCAATTCCGTAGCAAATAGAGGTTGTGGCCCTAAAAATATCAATAACTACAACAATGTAATCTTCAACATTATAAAGCGGGATCAGCGCTGGGGTAAGGCAAACATCCAGGCCCTTTGCAGACGGTTTGTTTATTGGTTGACTCAAAATACTATTTATAAAAAGGTGGTTTAACTATTCTAGCTTTAATACTGTTATCGCGGATCTTAATAAAGATCTCGGTGCCTTCTTTGGCAAACTCATTCTTTATATAACCCATACCTATAGCCTTTTGTAATGATGGCGATTGCGTGCCCGATGTTACTTTACCAATGTTGTTGCCATCGGTGTCAACAATCTCATAGTCATGGCGGGGTATGCCGCGATCAATCATTTCAAAACCAACCAGCTTTTGCTTTACGCCTGCCGCTTTTTGTTCCTGCAAAGCTGCCGAGTTAGTGAACCCCTTATTAAACTTGGTTACCCACCCTAAGCCTGCCTCTAAAGGTGAGGTGGTATCATCAATATCATTACCATATAAGCAGAAACCCATTTCTAAACGCAGTGTATCACGTGCGCCCAGGCCAATTGGTTTAATACCAAATGCTTCGCCCGCTTTAAATATGGCATCCCAGATAGCTTCGGCATGTTCATTGTCAAAATATAACTCGAAGCCTCCTGCGCCGGTATAGCCTGTTGCAGATACAATTACGTTATCAATACCGGCAAATGTGCCTTTTTTAAAGGTATAGTATTCCATTGATGCCAGGTCAATATCTGTAAGGTTTTGTAAAGCTTCGGCGGCTTTTGGTCCTTGTACAGCTAGTAAAGAGGTGCGGTCTGATATATCTTTCATCACCACGCCATCGGTATTAAACTGGCTTATCCAGTTCCAATCCTTCTCGATGTTTGACGCGTTTACTACTAGCATGTAGGTTTTCTCGTCAATGCGATAAACTAACAGATCATCAACAATACCGCCGGTTTTATTGGGAAGGCATGAGTATTGCACTTTGCCATCATATAGTTTTGAGGCATCATTGCTGCTTACGCGTTGTATCAGGTCGAGCGCGTTATCGCCTTTTAAAATAAACTCGCCCATGTGGCTTACGTCAAACACGCCTACTGCTTTGCGCACGGTTTCATGTTCGGCATTAATGCCTGCATATTGTACCGGCATGTTGTAACCGGCAAAGGGCACCATCTTGGCACCTGCTTTTATATGGGTTTCGCTAAGGGCTGTGTTCTTCATGCAAAATTATATTTGGCACAAAAGTAATAAAAAATGCAAGCAGGTTGCGTGTGATTGCAAAAGGATTTGACGAAGCCCTGTGTAATGCTGCTTTGTTTCATGCGGGTGAAACAAATCTTGACCATTTTCTTCCAGACCAGAAAAACTTCTTTCAATTTAAAAAAGACCTTAAAGCCAAAAGGGCCATTAAAAGAAACGTTGAAATTATTGGTGAAGCAGCCAATAGGATCATAAAGAAACAACCTGATATTAAAATTACTGACATCAAAAAGATCATTGATACCCCAAATAGGATTATCCATGGTTATGACAATGTATCAGATGATGTGATTTGGTTATTGTTGTTAAATATTTATCTAAACTAGAAGAAGAGGTTACCCTCCTCTTGTTGTAACAGCGCTTATATTTTCTCCCTAAAATGCTAGGTTATAGTTAAAACCCATATATTTACTATAATCAATTATAAACCCTTTTCCTGAACGTGTTATGAAAGCATTGCTATATGCCTGTTTATTCTTTTTGCCGGTATTAACTTTTGGCCAGGCGCCTGTTGAAAATTACCCGGTCGACCCGGCATCTGTCGCGCATGCTGGGGTGCCTAAAGGCGAGGTGCTAAAATTTACCTTACAAAACTCTAAGATCTTCCCGGGGCAAATGCACGAGTATTGGGTTTATATACCCGCGCAATATGATGGCACCAAACCGGCTTGCGTATATATTAACCAGGATGGTATCCAGAATAAAGCCCCTATTGTTTTTGACAACCTGATAAACAGCAAAGAAATGCCGGTTACCATAGGCGTTTTTGTTTCGCCGGGGCGGATAGTGGCGGCAGACCAAAAAACCGGTTTAGATCGCTACAATCGCAGCTTAGAGTATGATGGTTTGGGTGATGCTTATGCCCGGTTTATTTTGCAGGAGCTTTTACCCGATGTAGAGAAACAAAAAACCAGCGATGGCCGTGCCATTCATTTATTAAAAACAGGTAACGACCGCGCCATTGGCGGCAATAGCAGCGGTGCCATCGCGGCTTTTACCGCAGCATGGGAAAAGCCCAACGAGTTTTCGAAAGTGTTTTCGGGTATAGGCACGTATGTTGGTTTGCGGGGCGGCGAGCGTTACTCGTCATTAGTCAGGAAATATGAGCCACGTGCCATGCGTGTATTTTTGCAGGATGGCAGTAATGACCAAAACTCCTACCCCGGCGATTGGTTCTTTGCTAACCAGATGATGGAACGCTCGCTGCAATTTGTGGGCACGCAGGTAGAGCATGCCTGGGGCGAGGGTAATCATAACGGTAAACAAGCCGAGGCGATGTTCCCGGCAGCTATGCGGTGGTTATGGAAAGATTATCCGGCACCTATTACAACCGGCATCAGCAAAAATGCAATGCTGCATGATATTATTATCCCCGGCGAGGGCTGGGAGCTGGTTGGCGAGGGTTATGGCTTTACAGAGGGGTTAATCGCTAACACCGCAGGCGAGGTTTATTTCCAGGACATACCCAATGCAAAAACCTATAAAGTTGGGTTGGATGGTAAGGTGACTGATCTGAAAATCGACTCGAAAAAAGCAGGCGGTACCGGCTTTGATAATAAGGGTGTACGCTATACCGTGGCTACCGCAACCAATCAAATTTTGAGTTACGATGTCAAAGGCAAAGAGAAAGTTGTTGCCAGCGACATCCCCGGAAACGATATCGCGGTAGCAAAAAATGGAAATATGTATGTTACAGCTCCCGATGGCATGGAGAAACCCAGCAAAATATATTTGGTAAGGCCCAATGGCGAAAAGGTGGTGGTTGACGAGGGTATGAAGTACTCGAATGGCCTTGCGTTAACGCCCGACCAAACCCAATTATACGTTGCCGAAATGGGGACGCATTTTGTTTACCTGTTTTCAATAAATCCGGATGGAACCCTCTCTAATAAACAGCGCTACGACTGGCTTTACACTCCCGACAACCAGGATAATGCCGGTGCCGATGGCCTGAAGGTAGACAGCGCGGGCCGTGTATATATAGCCACCCGATTAGGCATACAAGTTGCCGACCAAGCCGGACGGGTAAACATTATTTTCCCGATACCTAACGGGCAACCCGCTAACCTTTGCTTTGGCGGCAGTAATTTTGATGTAATGTATGTAGCCTGTAAGGATAAAGTTTATCGCCGCAAGTTTAAAACACGTGGCGTAAATACTTTTGAAGCACCGATAAAGCCTAATAAACCCAGGTTATAATTAGCCTATTTTTTGATAATCGTCACGAGCGCGGTTGGGGTCGTAATGAATGCCGGGGGTTAGCCAGTATAGCAGCACAACTCTTGAGTACCTAAAATTAAACGGCGAAAGCACAACAGATACCCCCAACAACGCGCCAACATACACCCACGGGTTATGGCTGCCAAATAATACATAAATAGCTACAGCCATGGTTACCATTTGGGCAATGTTAAAAGCATAGCTTACAAACATAGCCACATAGAAATACCCCGGCTCAATCTCGAATGTAAAACCGCAGTGCGAGCAGCTGGTATTCATTTTTTGCGACGAAAACCCATACATACTGGTAGCAAACAGGTCGCCCCTGCGGCATTTCGGGCATTTGGCATGTATGGCGGCTGATAGTTGCGAGGTTTCCATTGTTGTGTTTATTATTGAACTATTCATGGCTGTTAGTTGTTTTTCTAAATTCTTCGGGCGTTTGGCCAACCTGCTTTTTAAAGAATTTGGTGAAATATGAGTTATCTGCAAAATTTAGCTGGTTGGCTATTTCTAATACAGTCAGATCATTGTTGATGAGCAGTCGCTTTGCTTCCAAAACGATCCGGTTGCGGATCACTTCACCAGCTGATATACCCAATACATCATTGCACAAAGCGTTTAAATGATTTGGGGTAATGTATAGCAGCTCTGCATATTCTTTAGGGAGCTTTATGGAAGTATAATTTTTCTCTATCAGCTTCTGAAAATTGCGTAGCAGGGTATAATTATAGGACGGCGTGGTATTATTCACCGTATTTAAGCCCAACCGGGCAATGCTGATAAATAGCTGTAGCATGATAGATCGTACCATATCCATTTCAAGCGGCTTGGGCTCTTCTATTTCGTGGATCAGTTCTTCAAAAAGAGCAATGACCTTTTCCTGCTGTCCGGTAGGTATGTCAATTACCGCGTCATTAATTATTCCGGTAAAAAATGGAAAGTCCTCTAAATAATTAGTCTTCAATAGAAATGATTGGAAAAACGGCACTGAAAAGTTAACGATATAACCATCAACCTCGCCTTTAAAGGCCCAGTTATGCACCTGGCCCGGTATCATAAAATAAATTTGGTTAGCTTTAACAGGCACTTGCTGAAAATCTATCGTCTGCGAACCGCCACCTTGGGTAAAAAACACCAGGTGATAAAACGAATGTTTGTGCGCCAAGTGCAAATTGCGGTGGCTTTTTAAGTACGGCGCAAAGCGGCTTATTAATAAGTCATCCTTCTTTTGGGTTAGGCTGCAAATGTCGTATATGGGGATAACAGCTTTCATTACCCCAAAGATAGGCGGTAATAACCAGGTTTAATGGTATTGTTTGGGGTGATTATGGTATTTTTTACCGATTCAAGTTTTTTCAGTGTTTTTTTTAAACATAATTCCCTGACATGCCTTATTTAGATAGCAATTAATATTAGTCCAACATCTATTATAAATTATGGGCCGACTAAATATCTTATTGTATCGCTATAGTAATTTTACGAATAGCATTATTGTTAAAATCGGCTACATATAAATTGCCGGTTGCATCAAGCGCTATTGATTGTGGATTGCTAAAGCGAGCCACAGAACCTACGCCATTTGTATTACCAGACGCTTTAGCGCCAGCCAATACATATAATACTTTGTTTTTGGTAATCTCAAGTATGCGGCCGGCATTGTCAGAAATAAACATATTTCCCTGTGCATCAATAACTATACCTGTTGGGCTACCAATTAAAGCCGGGAAATTTAATCCGCCCGCATAGGTTGTAACATCACCGGCTGGTGTTATTTTTCTTATCGCGTTGTTTTTATAATCCGCCACATAAAAATTACTGTTTGCATCTTTGGTTATTGCTATGGGGTAATTAAAAACTGCGACTGCGGCGCTTCCATCTAAATAACCAGGTACCGTTAGTTGCGAATATCCGTTAAGAGCCTTAAAACCAACAAATACGCTCACCACCCCGTCAGGGGTGATTTTACGTATCAAATTATTACTTCTATCTGCTACATAAACATTTCCTGTAGCATCAACAGTAGTTGCTATTGGATTATAAAACTCTGCTACAGTAGCTGTGCCATCAAGATAACCAGCTATGGTGTTTCCGGCCAATGTGCTTACAATACCTCCGGTGGTAATTTTACGGATAACATTGTTTCCCAGGTCGGCCAGATAAACATTTCCCTGCACGTCAAATGATATGCCCCTCGGGCCGTAAAAACGCGCATCGCTTAATGAGCCATTTACATAACCTATACCGGCATTTGTTAATGTGCCGGTTGTGCCGGTAGTTGTAAGGGTTCTTATGGTGTTGTTAAACGAATCGCTAACATAAAACAACCCACTAGTTGTATTGAATGCTATATTTTGCGGCCCGTCAAACAAAGCGGCTGTGCCTATACCCTCTACATATCCCGAAAGCCCTTTATCACTACCCGCAAAAGTAGTTACTGTACCAACCGGCACCGCGTTATTGGCTGGTGTTGTAACGGTTAAAACATCACTGTAGCCCGTGCCGCTATCATTAGTCGCATACGCTCTTATATAGTAAGTGGTGTTGGGGGTTAGCCCGGTTAATTTATTTTCCCAGCGAGCACCAACGGTATCGATAATAAAAATATTGCTGGTAGTAGGTGTTTTATTGGTAGCGCTATAGCAAATGCCATTTTCTGTTACCACGTATGATGCTCCTATACGCCCATCTATAGTTACTGTGGTTGATGTAAGGCCGCTTACGATATCATTTATTAATGGCGCAGGTATAGGTAGTGTTACATTACTTTTTTTATTACAACTGGTTACAGATGCTATAATAGCTATAGAAAGTATAATTAAAAAAGTGCTTTGTAGCGATTTTTTCATGCTTGTAGTATGATATTTCAAATTTTATTTGTTCATCCCGCCTAATCATCCACGGTCTGCATTATGTATTAATGCGGCTGCAAAGATAGTTGTTTATTACGGCTTTAAAACTAAACTGTTATTTGCCGTGCCTATAGGGCACGGCAAATAATTTTTAAATATAATTTATTAGTAGGTATTGTAAGCACACACCATGGTCTACCGGCGCATTTTTAACAAATATTAACATAATTAACCCCTTTAAAATTAACCCCTTTAAAACGATATGGGCCCCGTTGGTTGACATACTATTAGAAATTGCTTTTTTATTATGTGGGAGTTACTGTACGAATTTCGAACTATTTTCTGTCTAATTTGCGTTTAACCGCAGATCTGGACTTGTAAAATCTGATCTTCTTTAAATCTTCTTTCGCCTATAATTAGCTTGTAATAAACCATAAAAGTGTTTTTTATGGCTGCTATGCTGTATGAACAATTGCACGAACACACTCAGCCGCATGCATAAGCACCTATTAACAACCTTGTTACTTACTGATAATCAACAACTAGTGGTATTATTTCATTTTTATTTTGAAGAGTTGCCCAATCATTCTATATTTGCAGTCCCAAAACAACGGGAGTTTAGCTCAGCTGGTTCAGAGCATCTGCCTTACAAGCAGAGGGTCACTGGTTCGAACCCAGTAACTCCCACATAAAGAAAGCCTTTAGATTAAGTTCTAAGGGCTTTTTGTTTTTTATGCCACTAGCAGCGGACAGCGAAGCTAAATAGCTGATAGTACAGTGATAGTACACGTTAGTACATAAAGAACCATAACTCAATTTTATGGTTTACTTCAAATTGCTTCTTCTTTATAAGAGGCCAAAGCCGACAATATTTATTATATTGTAGTACGTCTAACCTACAACGTACTAACACTACACTATCAACCGACCTTAGAGTACGAACAGATTATGGGATGCGAACTCTATGACTGTCAAACGTGGCCATCCTAATTCACAGGTCTATAATCTATAAAAGACCTATATTTTTAGAAATAAATTGATGATAGCGTTATTGCAGACAAGAAATGATTTTATTTTTGCGAATGGAGGAACGTATGCATAGTAAATACAGCTTTGAATACTAGACGATAAGAATGATAATGTTAAGTACGATTCTTAATATTTAAACAAATGCTTTAAAAAAGCTATAATTGCAAATATACCGCCAACTAATAAGTAGTTTAAAATATATTTGGTAGTTTTAGAGTCTAATTTATTCAAGCTTTGCTAACAATGATAATCGATAATCGATTGGGTGTTTTTATTACTACAATGCATATCAAAAACCTTCTTATATTATTTATTGCTTTTTTTATTTGTTTTAATATATACGAAGCCAAAGGGCAAGCTACTTCAAAAAAAGATTCTTTGACTAAAGTAGAATCTTCTAAGGTTAATGTTGAGCCAACGCTAACCCCAACAGTAACCAGGGAAACGCAAAAAAATGATTATTTAACAATCCCTAAGCCACACGCAAACGGGGTATTCGGATCATCGTTTTTTGACTCGCCTTCATTGTCATTTGAACCTAACCTGCGTATAGCCACTCCTACAAATTATATTTTAGGCCCTGATGATGAACTGGCTATCAATGTATCGGGTTACCAGGAAACAAATATAAAAACTACGATTGGGCCCGAAGGCACTATTTTTATACCCCAAGTTGGTGCAATTGAATTATCGGGATTAAGAATTGATGATGCCATTGCCCGTATAAAGAATAAAATGGCTCAAACTGCTTATCCTTCTCTAAAAAACAATTTATCTAGGCTTACCGTGTCCTTAGGCAAAATACGCAGTATACATATAACTGCGATCGGTGCTTATAAGCCGGGTAATTTTACCGTATCGTCTTTCACTACTGTTTATAATGCACTTTTAGCCTGCGGCGGCCCGGGTGATATTAATAGCTACCGAAATATTGAATTACTGCGCAACAATAAAATATTTACTACGATTGACCTTTACCAGTTCTTAACCCGCGGCGATCAAAAGGGAAATGTCGTTTTAAAAGACGGCGATGTGATTAGTTTTCCTGTTTTTAAAAAGCATGTTTCAATAAGCGGACAGGTAAAACGCGGCGGAACATTTGAATTAAAGGACAATGAAAACCTGGAAGACCTGTTATTTTTTGCAGGAGGATATACAGACAAAGCGTATAAAGCTCAAATTACAGTAAAGCAAATAACTGACCTTGAACGAAAAATAAGAACTATTTACCGGGCAGATATCCCCAATTATAAACCGCTTGATGGAGATGAGTTTAGAGTAGATGGTGTTTTAGACCGGATTGAAAATGGTGTTACCATATCAGGACCACTTTACAGGGCTGGTGATTATGAATTAACGCCTGGCTTAACTGTGGGTACCTTGGTACAACGCGCCGGTGGATTAACGGAAGGCGCTTTTACAGACAGGGCAACCTTAACACGCAAGCACCCGGATGGCACGCTTGATAATGTCACCTTTAACCTAACAGAGATATTAAATGGCCGGGCTGCTGATATCCCTTTGGTAAAATATGATGCAGTGAATATAGCTACAAGCGCGGAGTTTAAAACACTTTATACCATACAAATTGAAGGCGAAGTAAAAAAACCAGGAGCTTACCCTTACAAAGCAAATCTATCATTAAAAGATATTTTTTTTGCTGCAAATGGCTTTACTGATGCGGCATCATCATACCGTGTAGAAGTAAGCAGAAGGCTTACTACCGAGCGGTTAAATAAGGATGTGGATTCTATTGCTATTGTGTTAGTCCTTAATACCGATAAAGACCTTGCTGTTGAAAGTAACAGGTTTATACTTCAACCTAATGATGTAATTACTGTAAGGCGTAATCCGGCGTATATTGAACAACAAAAGGTTTTTGTAGAGGGCGAGGTTTATTACCCAGGAACTTATGTACTTGAATCAAAATCAGAGCATATTAGCAGTATATTAAAACGCACGGGAGGGCTAACAGCTTTGGCTTATCCAAAAGGTATATATTTAATACGCCATACTCCTTTGGATAACGAAGAAGCGCAGGCCATTATACAAAACATTCAAAAAAATCTAAAAGACTCAACATCTAAGGTGATAGAAGATGTATCGAAAACAAATTTCAAAATACCAATAAATTTGGATAAGGTGTTAAACAAGCCGGGATCAATTGAGGATTATCAGTTGTTGGATGGCGATCAAATCTTAGTTTCAAGGATTGACCCATTGGTTAAAGTGAGCGGACAAGTATTGTCTGCAACAAAAACGGGGTTCATTGAAGGAAAGCCCTTAAATTATTATTTGACACAGGCTGGGGGAACAACAGAAAGGGCACGTAAATCAAAAATCTACGTGCTATACGCAGATGGGCATGTGAAGAGGACGCGTAACGGTTTTTTTGGTTTGTTTAGATCATATCCTTCTATTCAAACAGGCGCCGAAATTATAATACCGAGGAGAATTGAAAAGGTTGGTGTTTCACCGACAGAAGTAATTACCCTTACAACAGGAATGGTATCTGCACTTACATTGATCGTTTTAACAGTAACTAGTTTAAGGAAATAACATGCCCGATATTATTAGTCAGGATTTTATTAAAGTTTGGCAGGAACGGGGTATCAATGTTTTATTCTATTTAATAAAAAAATGGTACTTTTTACTCTTAGCTTTAATTGTAGGCGTAGTAGTTGGATATTATACTAAGCCAGATGTTAAACCTACCTATACGGCCAATATAAGTTTTGTTTTATCAACAGGTGATCCCAGAGGGGGTAACGGATTATCCGGATTAGCGGCACAACTTGGGTTTGACGGCACTGGCGCTGGTGGCGGAGATAACATATTTTCGGGCGATAATATTATCGAATTATTCAAATCAAGGAGTTTAATTGGGTCTGCTTTAATGGCTGTTGTAGACACCGCTACGCATCAAACATTATTAAACTATATAGCACAAAAAAAATATAGTAAGTTTTATGAAAAAAATGGGCCATTTAATAACAATCCTAAAACATATAGCAAAGCGCAAATTAGTGTATATAGAAGTGTAATTAGTTATGTTGGAAGCTCATTTATTGTATTTAAAAAAGATAAAAAATTAATTTTTTACTTAATAAGCGCCACATCAACAGATGCAAATACAGCCTATTATATTGCGAAATGTATACTTGGTGAAACAGCTCAATATTTTATAGATACTAAAACAACGATTTCTGCAACAAGTGTAAAGCTGCTTCAGCGCGAAGCGGATAGTTTGGGAATAGTATTACGCGGTACATACAACTCTACGGCTGCAATGATTGACCGGACGTATAACTTAAACCCTTCGATTAGCACTCAGCGGTCCGGTACCTTATTCAGCCAGGCCAAGGCCGCTGCTTTCGCGGGTGCTTATACAGAGGTTATGCGTAATTTAGAAATTGCTAAAATTAACTTACAAAAAGAAACCCCGTTATATAAAATTATTGATGAGCCTGAGCTTCCTTTAGCGCCTGTTATAGCAAGCACAACTAGGTATATAGTTTTCATTTCGGCGATATTTGTATTATTAATGTTAATCATATTAGTCGCATTACGTTTATATAGAATAAATAATATTAATGATAAATCAGCAAGGTAAGGTATTAAGCCCAAGTATAGCTATAATTGGCTTAGGATATGTTGGGTTACCGTTAGCCATAGAGTTTGGGAAAAAGTATAAGGTAGTTGGATTTGATATTAATAATACTCGTATTATAGAGTTATTATTAGGTATAGATCATACGCTTGAAGCTGATCCGCATGAGTTAAGTGAAAATAGTCGAACCGATAGTGAAGGTCTCGGCACCTTTTTCACTTTTGATAAAAATGATTTGAAAGGATGTAATGTTTTTATAGTAACTGTGCCAACCCCAATTGATCAGTATAATAACCCAGACCTGACACCTCTTATTAAAGCGACAGAAACTGTGGCTAGTGTGTTAAAGAAGGGCGATATTGTTATCTATGAGTCTACCGTTTACCCTGGATGTACAGAAGAAGATTGTGTGCCAATTTTAGAAAAAATGTCAGGTTTAGTTTTTAATGAGGATTTCTTTTGCGGCTATTCGCCCGAGCGTATTAACCCGGGTGATAAAACCAGAACTTTGCCAAATATCAAAAAGGTAACCTCCGGCTCCACCCCACAAGCCGCGCAACTCATTAATGAACTGTATTTATCAATTATACCTGCAGGGACTCATTTGGCGTCATCAATAAAAGTTGCAGAAGCTGCTAAAATTATTGAAAATGCCCAGCGCGATATTAATATTGCATTCGTAAACGAGTTGTCAAAAATATTTTCTTTATTAGATATTGATACAAATGAAGTCCTTGAGGCCGCTGCAACTAAATGGAATTTTTTGCCATTTAAGCCCGGATTGGTTGGTGGGCATTGTATAGGGGTGGACCCTTATTATTTAGCTCAAAAAGCGACTTCTGCGGGCTATCATCCTGAAATTATATTGTCCGGCAGGCGAATTAATGACAGTATGGGGCCGTATATAGCAGATGCCGTAATTAAATTAATGGTTAAGAAACAGATAAACGTTTGGCAATCATCCATTTTAATAATGGGTTTTACATTTAAAGAAAACTGCCCGGATATACGCAATACCAAGGTGGTTGATATTGTTAAAGAATTAAAAACTTATAACGCAGACATAACTATTTATGACCCTTGGGCTAATTGTACCGAAGTGCAAAATGAATACAAATTGGATTGCATTAATACATTGCCTACTGACAAAACCTACGATGCAATTATATTAGCTGTAAGCCATAATGATTTCATAAAAATTGACATAACAGCTATACTAAAAACTCCGGGAGTTTTATTTGATGTTAAAGGAGTTCTTAAACCATCATTAATTGACGGAAGATTATAATATAACTATGTACAATAAACAATATCATACCAGAGATTTAAGCAATCTTCAATTTCTTGTAACCGGTGGAGCAGGATTTATAGGGTCAAACATTGTGGAATATCTGTTAAAAAACGGTGCAAAAAAAGTGCGTGTGCTTGATAGTTTTGCTACAGGATTTTTTGAAAATATTAAAGCTTTTATGGATAATCCATCATTTGAATTATTAGTGGGAGATATAAGAGATTTTGAAACTTGTAAAAAGGCAGTTGATGGCATAGATTACATAACGCACCAGGCAGCACTTGGTTCTGTTCCGCGGTCTATTGACGACCCGATAATGAATAATGAGGTTAACATAACCGGATTTTTAAACATATTGTGTGCGGCAAAGGAAACAGAAAGTGTAAAAAGAATTATTTACGCCGCTTCATCTTCTACTTATGGAGATAACTCAGACATAACTAAAACAGAGAATAATATTGGTAAGCCCCTTTCCCCTTATGCTATTACTAAGTATGTAAATGAATTGTATGCAGATGTTTTTGCCAAAACGTATGGAATGGAAACGATAGGATTAAGGTATTTTAATGTTTTTGGCCCGCGTCAAAGCCCAAAAGGCGCATATGCTGCTGTGATACCGTTATTTATAGATGCAGTAAAAAATGATCTTTCACCAACTATACATGGAGACGGGGAGCAAACCCGGGATTTTACATTTGTTGAAAACGCGGTTCAGGCTAATATAAAAGCCTTTTTTGTCGAAAATACTGAGGCGGTTAACCAGGTTTATAATATAGCTTGCGGAGAAAAAACCTCACTTAATCAGCTTTTAGAAAAGATAAATTACTTTTCTAATAAAAAAATAAATGGCATTCATACGCCGAGCCGTACAGGTGATATTAAAAATAGCTGGGCAGATATTTCAAAAGCCAAAACTCTGTTAAATTATGACCCTCTATATAAATTAGATGATGGAATACAAATAACGATAAACTAATGACATTACTTTACATCGACCCACGGTTTGGCAGTCGTTTTTTAACCAGTGATATCAGGACGACTAAGCCCACTTGTTTTATAAATCGAACTTTTGTTAAAATATGAAGGATGGATTATAAACAACATCAAATAATCATTGAGCCGGGTCGAACCGAAAAAAATTATTGGAAAGACTTATGGCGCTTTCGCGAGCTCTTTTACATTTTAAGTTGGCGCGATGTTAAAGTAAAATACAAACAAACTGCGCTGGGAGTAATCTGGAGCATTTTAAGACCTTTACTGGTAATGGTTATATTTACGGTTGTTTTTAACCGTTTTGCGAAGCTTCCTGCCAATATTAATGCCCCTTATGCCCTTTTTGTATTTGCCGGCATGCTTCCCTGGACATTTTTTTCTTCAGCATTAACAGAATGTAGTAATAGCCTGGTAGCAAACACCAATTTAATTACTAAAGTATATTTTCCAAGATTAATTGTGCCGGCAAGTGCGGTAATAGCCAGTTTTGTCGACTTTTTAATAAGTCTGGTATTACTTTTTGTATTATTTATTTACTATCAGTTTTTACCACCCATACAGATTTTGCTTTTGCCTATATTCCTTTTCCTTTCCTTTTTAACATCATTTAGCATAGGGTTATATTTGACAGCATTAAATGTTAAATATCGCGATTTTAGGTATATTATACCATTTATAGTGCAGTTTGGATTATATGTTTCGCCGGTAGGCTATAGCAGCAGCATTGTACCACATAAGTGGCGATTGCTATTTGATATTAACCCGGTGGTTGGTATAATAGATGGGTTTAGGTGGTGTATATTAGGTGGTAATTTAACTTCGGATATTGAATTAAGCATGGGTATTTCTGTAGGATTAAGTTTGTTTATGCTAATTATTGCTATTAGACATTTCAGGAAAACTGAAAAAACATTTGCTGACATTATTTAAATTTTTTATGAGTGAAGCTATTATAAGCGTTGAAAATTTAGGAAAATGTTACCAGATAGGTAATAAGCAAGAACAGAGGTATACGGCATTACGAGATGTTATAGCCAATAAGGCAAAAAATATTTTTAAGGCCAGGCGTGCTACATCAGATCATACCGAGGATTTTTGGGCCCTAAAAGATGTTAATTTTGAAATAAAAAAAGGCGATGCGGTAGGCATAATTGGCAGGAATGGGGCAGGTAAAAGCACGTTGCTAAAACTATTAAGCCGAATTACCGAGCCAACAACCGGTCGTATTACTTTAAATGGGCGCGTGGCAAGCCTGTTAGAAGTGGGCACAGGTTTTCATCAAGAATTAACCGGGCGCGAAAACATATATCTTAACGGCTCTATACTGGGGATGAGTCATAAAGAGATCAAATCAAAATTTGACGAAATTGTAGACTTTAGCGACGTAGAAAAATTTTTAGATACCCCGGTAAAACGTTACAGTAGTGGCATGTACGTACGATTAGCGTTTGCTGTAGCGGCTCATTTAGAACCTGAAATATTAATAGTTGACGAAGTATTGGCTGTAGGTGATGCCGAATTTCAAAAGAAATGTTTGGGTAAAATGAATGATGTCAGCAAAGAAGGGAGAACAGTACTTTTTGTAAGTCACAACATAGACGCAGTAAGAAAATTAACAACATCAACTATATATCTTAAAAATGGTGAAATAAGTTTTCACGGTATGACTAATGAAGGAATTATGTTATATAAAAATGACTTTTCTAATAATGGCAATAAAAATTACATTTGTTTAGGAAAAAAAAATGGGTTTGTTGCCATTAATATTAACACTAGCGACGCTTATGGTATTCACCGTTTCTCAGAACCAATAAATTTTACATTTAAAATAAACTTTGTATCAAAACCTATAAATGCGGGGCTTGCATTTCAAATAGTAGATAACTCGGGGCTATCCATAATCAACCCAGTTATTTATGATGATAACATCGCATGGTCTAAAGAAGGTGATTTTGAAATAACGGCTCTTTTAGAAAGCCCTAAATTAATGCCAGGCAGGTATACCCTCACAGCTCATTTAGGTGATAAGTTTAACAATAAGCACATAGAGACAGTAGAAGAAGTTTGCGCATTTGAAATCGTAAATAATAATGACATTGTAAACTTGAGTGAAAACTCAATATATGTTGAAGATATAAACTGGACATTAAATTAAAATTATTATATATGTTTTATAAAAAAAAAAGCTATACGCACGATCCGTTTTTTGTACAAAAAACGGAGATCAAAAAAACTGATAATCGCCTAGATTTATTTAGAAAATATTGCACCGGAAAAAGTGTGCTTCATTTTGGATGTACTGACTATCCAGTATTTAACCCTGAAAAAAATCTGCATATTCAATTAAATAGCTATGTTGACGAATTATATGGTTTTGATATAGATAAGGAGGGGATAGACGTTTTGAAAACATATGTTAACAAGCCTTATTTTTCTTCATTTTCGGAAGTGGCTGATAAACATTTTGACGTCTGCTTAATTCCCGAAACAATTGAACACGTAGATAATATTCAAATGTTTCTTAGCGACATATCTAAATTGTCCTGTGATAGATTCATTATAACAGGACCTAATTGTTTTGCACCAAATCATATAAAAAGAAATAGCTGGCATGGTGATGCGTTTCAAGAGATCGTTCATCCCGACCATAATTGCTGGTTCAGTGCTTACACGTTAAATAATGTCATCAAAAAATATACCACATTGACACCATTGGAAACATACTTACTTGAGGGTGAAACTATGATTTGTGTAGTAAGTAGTAAAAGTAAAGTGGATGTCTAGTACGATCGGCATCCTTTACATTTGCACTGGTAACTATGCTATTTTCTGGGAAGAATTTTATCAATCTTCTCAAGAATTTTTATTTAAGGGGCACAAAAAAAAATATTTTGTATTTACTGATGCAAAGAAAATTTTTGCTGAGGATGATAGCGAAGTAAAAAAAATATATCAAAAGACCTTAGGTTGGCCGAATAATACCTTACTTCGTTTTGAGATGTTTTTGAAAGTTGAAGAAGAATTAAAAAAATGTGATTATTTGTTTTTCTTTAATGCCAATATATCCTTTTGCGATCATATAAGCTCAGAAATCTTACCGAATGAAATAGATTCCGGTTTGCTGGCAGTACTTCACCCTGGATATTGGAATAAAAAAAACGATGAATTTCCTTATGATAGAAATGCAAACTCTAAGGCATACATCGCACAAGGAGAAGGCGATCATTATTTTATGGGTGGTTTTAATGGAGGCATGCGGGAAAACTATTTAAAATTGATCAATACATTAAAAAACAACATTCAGAACGACCTCAATAAAGGAGTAATAGCATTATGGCATGACGAGTCGCACCTTAATCATTATTTGCTAAATAAAATGCCCAAAATATTGTCGCCAGAGTATGCGTACGTGGAAAATTGGGGTTTACCTTTTATACCTAAACTTATTATATTGGATAAAGGTAAATATGGCGGACATAGGGCTTTGCGATATACCGGCGTTAAAAAGTGGCTGCTTGTTGCTAAGGATAATGTAAAGAAAATGTTTTATTACTTCGATATTTATAGGAGAAAATCTATCTAGATAAACTTTAATAAATGCTGTATGATTTTTAACAACATAATAATAAATGATCACAATAAAAATAATGGGGGGTGTTGGTAATCAGTTATTTCAATACGCATTGGGTTTTGCATTGAAGAAACAGCTTAATAAAGAAGTACAATTTGATACATCTTATTATTACAATAATAACGATAATGATACAACCAAACGTCAATTATCGTTAGAGGCTTTTAGTTTAACTGATTTAAAAAAGAATAATTCAACTACAATAATTCCACAAGATATATTTGCAAAAGTCCCCCGATTTTTGGAACGCATATTTCTACCATATTATAAAAACTCTTACACTCAAGAAAAACAGTTTAAATTTGACCCTAATATTTTTCAAGTAAGAAACAATGCGTATTTGGATGGATATTGGCAATCGCCTAAATATTTTGAAGGCATAGAAGCAGATTTGCGTAACCAATTGGTGTTAAAAAATAAAATGAGTGCCGGCGCTGCCATTTATAGTGATTTAATAAATAGTTCAAACAATAGTATAAGTATACACATCAGGCGCTCTGATTATTTATCTAAATACAGCCATATTTATCATATTCAAACATCAGATTATTATACGAAAAGCATCAATTGCATTTTAAGTAATTTACAAATCGAGGATATAACTATATTTATTTTTTCAGATGATATAGATTGGTGCAAAGTAAATATTAAACTGCCATATAAAAATATTATGATTGAAGATGAGAAGATGTATTCTTATGAAGGAATGGTTTTAATGGCACAATGTAAACACAATATTATAGCAAATAGCACTTATTCCTGGTGGGGGGCATGGATGAATAACTATAAAAATAAAATTGTTGTTGCTCCTAAACAATGGTTTATTGAACCTAATCAAAACGCACAATATATTCAGTCCATTTATCCTCCTTCATGGGTATGTCTATAGTTTCAGTTGTAATGCCGGTGTACAATGCGGCTGAATTTTTGAGATCCTCTATTGATAGTATTTTAAATCAAAGCTTAACTGATTTGGAATTTATCATAATCAACGATGGCTCTACAGATACAAGTCATAATATCATATCGTCATATACCGATCCAAGGATCAAATACATAAATAAGCAAAAAAATCAAGGTTTAGTCAAATGCCTTAACGAGGCTATTGAAATAGCCAACGGTCCTTATATAGCTCGTATGGATGCCGATGACATTGCATATAAAGATAGGTTAACTATGCAAGTTAGTTATTTGCAGCAAAATAAACATGTCAAACTTGTCGGCGCGCACGTCAGATTAATTGACATAAATTCAAAACCATTTGGTACTTGGAGATATCCAACAAGCTTAATTGATGTAAAAAAAGAAATAAAAAACAGATGTTGCTTTGCACATCCAAGTGTAGTATTTGAGAAAAATATTTTCAATGAATTGGGTGGATATTATCCGATATTGGTTGCTGAAGATTACGACCTATGGGTAAGAATTTTAAATAAATATGAAGGAATAAATTTAGATTGCATATTAACCGATTACAGAATACACTCTACTAATTATAGTTCAACACATTTACTTAAGCAGTCTTTGGCCTGCCTAGCAATTAAATATAATATTCCAGCAAATTGTGAGGTAGACCTACCGTATTTATCCAAAAATGGTTTAAGTGAAATAGAAATTGTTAATCACGTTGTTAATTCATTTTTATTTTGGATAGAAGTATACAGAAAGATGCGTGATCCTAAGACATCTGATAACTTGCTCAGCAATTTAAAATCCTTTTTAAATAAAATGACAAATAATAATAAGGCAAATATTCTTGTCTTAAAATATGAAATAAAATATAGCTTTTTTTTATTGCGATTTGCAACCGTAGTTAGACTTTATTATCAATATTTATATTTAATAATTGGCCAAAATTAATGCAATGTTAATAAGTATAATAATACCTACCTACAAGCGATTAGAGATTTTAAAAGAAACCTATGATCATCTAATTGGTGCAATAAATGGTATTATCGCCGAAATTATTATTGTAAACGATGATAAAACTACGTCTGTGTTGGAAATAGTTGCGTTTTTAAATATTAATACATATAATACCATTGTTGTTAATAATAGAAATTATGGCGCGGCGAGTGCCCGAAATTTAGGAGCCCAATTGGCAACAAGTAAAATACTTTTGTTTATAGACGATGATATTATTGTTGACGCAAACACACTTTTAAACGTATTATACCTGCATGAAAAATTTGACCGGGCGCTGTCAACTCCCCTTTGGGAATATAGTGAACTGGTTAAAAAACTTCTAACTAAAACAACATTTGGCCGATATAAATTAGCTTATGATTATGCTCCTATAAGGGGTAAAATTGAGTATAAAATACCGGGAGAAAACAAATTGTATGAGGTGGAATCTCTTGCTTCTTTCTGTTTATCAATAAAAGCCAGTCATTATAAGGAACTGAACGGAATGGATGAAAATTTTCCTTATGCAGGATGTGAGGATCAGGACTTTGCAGAACGGGCTAAAAACTTAGGATTTACCCTTATTTTGGATGAGAATATTATTGTAAAGCATAATGAAATTGACCGTATAAAAAAGAAAAACTGGTTAACAAGGCAGTTTAACGGTGTGCAGGGTTTTGTTTTTTTATGTCAAAAATTCCCTGAACGCAAAGTAACAGCTATGTGGACTGAAAATATTCCCGTCCAAAAAAAAGATTCACAAAAATTGAAAATAAAAAAAATAGCAAAATTTCTTATAAGACAAAAACTGCCGTTGTTGCTTTTTAATCTTATAGTAACAACTTGCGAAAAAGCATGCCTGCCCCAAATATTATTATTTAAATTATATACAGTTCAGGCGGGAATTTATCTAAATAAAGGTTTTACAAAGTCTTACAACAAAAATGCACATAGTTCACATAATGGCTAATAATTCTTCTGTACCCTATTTTAATTGGTTTGCAGAAGAAATTCATAAATATCCCTCCTATAAATTTTCTTTCATTGCTATGTGTCCCTCAAAACCACAAATGTTGGAGGATATGAAGGAAAGGGGATGTAATTGTTATTGGATAAAGTTTAATAATGCTAAGAGAAAAGGGTCTATGTTATTGGCATTACCTCAATTAATAAAACTTTTTAAACTAATTAACCCTGATGTAGTAAACACTCATTTGTTTGACGATTCATTACCAGCATTATTTGCAGCACGATTGGTCGGAATTAAAAAAAGAGTAATAACCAAAGGTGATACAACCTTTCATTGGAATTATGCCAGAAAGTGGGTTTGGGCGGATAAATTTAATAATTTTAACGCAACCAATATTATAGCAATTAGCAATGAATCAAAAGAATTTATATTAAACAATGAAAAAGCTGATCCGCTTAAAGTTAAGCTGATACATCACGGAATCCCTTTTGAATATTTATGCAAGCAAAATGATAATTATAAAAAAGAATTAAGAGCGAGATACAATATAACAGATAATATTGTAATAGGTACAGTTTCAAGGTACATTGAATGGAAAGGATATAGATACATAATTGAGGCCGCCGCAGAAATAATTAGAAAACACCCAAATGTGAAGTTTATTTTTATTGGTGAAGGCCCCCAATGTGATGAACTAAATTCTTTGATTATAAAATATGGGCTTCAGGGTAACATTATTTTAGCGGGCTGGATAGAAAGAGATTATATTCCATCCTTATATGGCATAATGGATATATATGTACACGCTGCAACTCAAGAACCTTTTGGTTTTGTTATTGCAGAAGCCATGGCCAATGGAGTGCCATTGGTAACAACCCGAACCGGGGCTGCTGCTGATGCCCTTGAGCATAAAAAAAATTGTTACTTTGTTGCTGAAAAAAATTCGAAAGATATAATTTCAGGCATTAACTGGATGCTGAAAGATGTAAAAAGAAAATCACTAATTTCGGAAGAAATTAAGCTAATAGCACACTCCATGTATGATGTAAAGTTTATGCTAAAAAATTACTTAAACGTATATTTAAATAATTAATTTTGAAGAAATTTATAAAATTTATATATAAAATTATTCCTTTTAAAAAGGGAATATTTACTGCGATAAAATATTTTTGGATTCCATCAAAAAGCTTAAGTCAGCACTTGCATTTTAACTCTATAATAAAAATAAAAGCTCATTCAGAAAATAGCTTTTACATGCAGCATTATGGATATATGATTGAGAACGAGCTTTTTTGGCATGGCATTGACAACGCCTGGGAAAAAATTTCATTCAAGTTATGGAAAGCGTTAAGTGAAAATTCAGAAATCATTTTAGATATCGGGGCAAACACGGGTGTTTACAGTTTAATTTCTGGTAGCATGAATCCATTAGCCCAAATTTATTCTTTTGAACCCATCAAATCGGTTTTTGAGAAATTGAATTATAACATAGGATTAAATTCATTTAAATCAGAAGTGAAATCATATGAAGTAGCGTTATCGGATTTTACAGGAGAAGCAACAATATATATGGAAAAAAACGCTACTCATGCATTATCTGTAACAGTAAATAAATCATTATTACCAGATGCAGTTGAATACAGAACAGAAAAAATAAAAACAATAAGACTCGATGAATTTATTGAAAAAGAAAGCCTGAAAAAAATTGATCTAATTAAAATTGATGTTGAAACCCATGAGCCAGAAGTGCTTTCAGGCATGGGTATATATTTAAAGAAATTTCGGCCAACTATATTGATTGAAATACTTACCGACGAAATAGGAGAACAAGTTCAGGCATTAGTTCAAAACTTAAATTACTTATATTTTAATATAGACGAAAAAAGTGGAGAAATTATTAGAACGAAAAATATAAGTAAAAGTAATTACTTTAATTATTTAATTTGTGATGAAGAAAAAGCAAGGTTTTTGAAACTAATTTAAAATACGGAAGAATCCATTCTGGCAAATAATAAATTTATATATATAAAACTACGATAATGCTAGACATGAAGTATTCTTTCAAATATATTACTTGTTGTAACCTATGTGGATCGTCAAGTAATGCGCATAAAGTAATAGGTAAACGCCTCAATCAATCGCAAGGTAAAAATCCCCGTAAAAAAATTGGAATAACCACTTCTATAATTAAATGTACAAATTGTAACTTAATTTACAGTAATCCTCAACCAGTTCCTGATGACATTCAGGACCATTATGGTTTACCGCCGGAAAATTATTGGATAGATGATTATTTTACTTTTAATGAAAACTATTTTAAAGCTGAAATAGAAATACTCAGAACGCTCATTGACTTTAAAAAAGGCATGAAATCACTCGATATTGGAGCGGGGTTGGGTAAGGCTATGACCGCTCTTTCTACTGCAGGATTTGATGCTTATGGGTTCGAGCCATCTCAACCCTTTTATGAAAGGGCTATAAATAGAATGAAAATAAGTTCTGAAAAATTAAAACTTGGGATGATTGAGGAAATAGAGTATCCCGATAATCATTTTGATTTTATAACATTTGGGGCAGTTTTAGAACATCTTTATGATCCGTCTGCAGCAATAACTAAATCGTTAAAATGGTTAAAGCCAAATGGTATTATTCATATCGAAGTCCCATCATCAAACTGGCTGGTGGGTAAAATTATTAATTTATACTATTCGATTAGAGGGCTTGACTATGTTGGAAATTTATCTCCAATGCATGCCCCTTATCATCTGTATGAATTTGGATTAAAATCATTTGAAGACCATGCCATATCTAATAACTATGAAGTAATATTACATCAATACTATGTGTGTCAAACATACATGCCTAAAATAATTGATTACATCATTACACCTTTTATGAAGAAAACCGATACAGGAATGCAACTTTGTGTTTGGTTGAAAAAGAAGTAACTATTTAAAATCATGTTAATTTTTATATTTTGGATGAACGAGTCTCTATTATAATAGCGTTATTTAATGCAGAGAATTACATAAATGAGACGATATTGTCTGTTATCAATCAATCCTATACAAACTGGGAACTCATAATCATAGACGATGGATCAACAGATGGGTCTGCACATATTATTCAACAACACTTAATAGATAATAGAATTCAATATTTTAAAAAGTATAATACAGGAGTATCTGATAGTCGAAATTTTGGTGCAAATATAGCAACCGGAATTTTTTTGTGCTTTTTGGATGCCGACGATCTTTTTCATTACAATAACATTAAAGAAAAATTGGATTTTTTAATGTCCAATCCCGAATATCCACTCGTTCATGCAGATGTTGAGTTAATTGATGAAAATAGTAATTCTACTGGTGGTTATTTTAAAGGAAAAGGTGGTAATATATTAAATAGCTTGTTATTATGGCAAGAAACTAATATTCCCGGTCCATCAAGTACTATGATGACAAAAAACATCTTTTATAATATTGGTCAATGGGATGTTGCCTTTTCAACGGCAGCAGATCAGGAGTTGTTTTTTAGGGTGGCTGCGAAACATCCAATTGGACATATAAATAAAGTATTAACAAGTTATAGAGTTTTGCCCAATAGTATGAGCCGTAACATATCAATAATGGAAAAGGACCATGTTAGCGTATACAAAAAGGCGTATAAAAATGGCTTATTTAAATCATTTTGGTTCAAACAACAATGCTTCTCTAATTTATATTTTACGTTGGCAGGCAGCTGGTGGATAAATGGTAAAAATAAAAAGCGGGGAATATACTTTTTAATAAAAGCTTTATTTATCTATCCGCCTGTGTTAGTAAAGTTGACTAAGAAAGTGATAAGTAAATGAAGCCTGTACTAGTGCTAACCTACTGGAGTTTCAAAGATGCTTTAGTACAAACATATACTTTGCCATATGTTAAAATTATTGCTGCTGTATCTAAAAGAAAGGTATATTTAGTTTGCCTCGAACAATCACAATTAAAAACATCTTATCAGGAAAGAATAAAAACAAATGCAGATCTGCAAAAAGATAATATGCAGGTTATTTTTTTAGAATATAACCGATTTGGTATTAAACAAATATTAATGTGGAGTTTTTACCTTACTAAATTGCTGTATTTTGTTAATAAGAAGGGTGTTGAATATATACATACATGGGGCACCCCTGCAGGCGCTATAGGATATTTGTTAAGTATTTTATCAGGCAAGCCACTAATATTGGATAGCTATGAACCACATGCAGAAACTATGATAGAAAATGGCACATGGAAACTTAATTCATGGGCATATAAAATACTCTTTGAATTAGAAATAAGACAATCGCACAGAGCTAAGTATTATATAGCTGCAGCATCCGGGATGAAAGATTATGCCCAAAAAACTTATAATTTACAAATTGATAATAACTGCTTTTTTACCAAGCCGGCTTGTACAGATTTAGAGAAGTTTAATTTTATGTATCGGGATTCGCAATTGATAAACGAACTTGATTTAGATGGTAAAATAATTTGCGTTTATGCGGGAAAGTTTGGAGGAATATATTTGGACGACGAAATATTTGATTTTTTTAAACAATGCTTTAAACATTGGAAAGGTAATTTCAGGATACTTATGCTTACTAATGCATCAATAGAAAGCATAAGTAAACAATTACAGCGCGTTCAAATCCCCAATAATGTTCTTATTCAAAAATTTGTCCCTCATTACGACATTCCAAAATACTTAGCAATTGCCGATTTTGCACTTACACCGGTAAAGCCAATCCCAACCAAACGGTATTGTACGCCAATTAAAGACGGCGAGTATTGGGCAACAGGTTTACCGGTAGTTATTACTTCAAATATCTCTGATGATTCGGATATAATAGAAGAAAATAATGCCGGTTACGTGTTGAAAAGTTTAACAGATAACGAATACAACAACGCAATAACAAAGATAGATGATTTGTTAAAAGAGGATAACGGCCTTTTGAAAAAAAGAATTAGAGCGTTAGCATATAAATATCGTAATTTTGATATCGTGGAGAAAATTTATAGACAAATTTATAGCGTTCCGGATACCGTTAAATAGCTTGAAAAATTCAATTCTTTTTATCGTCCCTTATCCGTATAACACTG
>NZ_JAQBOF010000003.1 GCF_028288185.1 Mucilaginibacter sp.
GCGGACCGAATACACGGCCACCACCATTAAACAATGGTGATTTAACACTACCTGCACGGGCACCACCGGTACCTTTTTGCTTATATAATTTGCGGGTTGAACCTGCAATTTCGTTACGCTGTTTTGATTTGTGTGTACCCTGACGCTGATTAGCTAAAAACTGCTTAACATCAAGATAGATAGCGTGATCATTTGGCTCAATACCGAATATGGAATCAGAAAGCTGCACCTTGGCACCTGTTTCTTTACCTGATACATTTAATACGTTAACTTCCATCTTATTTATCCACTATTACGAATGAACCCTTTGATCCGGGAATTGAACCTTTAACAACCAACAGGTTTTGCTCTGAAAATATTTTCACAACCTGTAAGTTTTGAACTTTAACACGTTCGTTACCCATCTGACCAGCCATGCGCATGCCTTTAAATACGCGCGAAGGCCATGATGAAGCTCCTAATGAACCTGGCGCACGTAAACGGTTATGCTGACCGTGAGTTTGCATACCCACACCACCAAAACCATGACGTTTAACCACACCCTGGAAACCTTTACCTTTTGACGTGCCAACTACATCAACAAAATCTCCTTCGGAGAAAATATCTACAGTGACAGTATCACCAAGAGCTTTTTCGTCTTCGAAAGATTTAAATTCAACAAGTTTACGTTTTGGGGCAGTACCGGCTTTTAGGAAATGGCCTTTTAACGGACCAGAAGTGTTCTTCTCCTTTTTGTCGCCATATGCAAGCTGTACAGCTGCATATCCGTCTGTATCAACAGACCTTACTTGTGTTACTACGCAAGGGCCAGCTTCGATAACTGTGCAAGGGATGTTTTTCCCTGAGTCGTCGAATATGCTGGTCATTCCTACTTTTTTACCAATTAATCCTGACATTTTCTTTATGTTATTTGTGCCCATCGAAGCAGTAGGGCTTCGTTCAAGGCATATTATTCCCCCGTTAAGGGACGGCAAAGATAGCAACTTTACTTTAATTGTCAAATACTTAGCAAGATATTTTTTTATAAATATTTTGTTAATTCTAGTAAGTGATAAAAAGGGTAGTTATTTAATAGGAATTCATTGATTTTTAAGGGAATTGACTTGAAACATTCATAAATAAATTAGCTAGTTTTAACCCAACCTAAATTATAACCATGAAACCTGCCTATATCGTTACCCTATTATTATGCTGCAGCCTGGTAAGTAATGCGCAAAAACTAATTGTTATTGATGTTGAAAAGCTTGAAAGGCCTGATAATCGCTTGCCGGTTTGGAGCTACCACGATATCTTAAAAAATCTTATCCGCATGGATCATCATGCATATGGTTTTCGAACGCCTGAACTCCAAGCCAAGCACGACCCTCAATTCAACATAGTAGCCAAAAGCAACATTGCTGATAGCCTGGTTAGCTACGGCTACCACCCATTACGGGTATGTATAATGCTTACGCAAGCCATAGGCCGTTTACACTATCGCCCGATATGATGTGGCTGCTTATTTGCCAGGGTTTTGCAAACCATGTTACTAATAACAGTGAAAGCCTGCGCCATTTGTTTGTTAATTTTAGCGGTAAAACTACCTTGGTGGTTCAGAACAATCGCATCAGCCTTGATAACCCCAACAGCCCCTGGCAAGAGATCTTCCCCGAATTTAATAACCAGATAAGCCGCTATACAGGTAAAGAGCTTACAGACGCACTAACCGCAGATTTTAGCACCACCACACCGACTACTAAAATAGCATCGCAAATTACTGCGCTGGCTGCCATGAAATCATATTTCGACTTTGTGGTAATAATGGTAGGTTGTGGCATACCGCAGGTTACACTTGAAGGCACCCCGGCCGACTGGCAAAGAGTGTTAGACAAAACAGAGGCATTGCGTAAATACCAACTGGATTGGTGGGTTGATAAAATGGAACCCCTTTTAAAGGAAATTGTAAAAGCATCAAAAGGAAAAAAGAATAAAGAGTTTTGGCAAACCATGTTTAAATACCACTCTATAAAAAGATATGGTGCGTCAACCATAATTGACGGATGGATAGTAAAATTTTTTCCTTACGATAAATCCGGTCGCCGTATGAATCTTGAAGCATTAAGCTCGGGGGTAGATTTACCCGATGAAATTGTTAAGGTTAATTTACAATATATATATGCTGATGGTACCGGTAATACTGTAAGTACGCCACTTGAGCTTTGGGCAGGCTTTGTAGGTTTAACACAAAATGATAAAACCTTTAACCTAAGACCGGAGATTGGATGGATGATTCGCAAAAAAGATACAGCTGTTGAAGATAAGAACATGGCAGACTTTCGTAAAAGTGCCTCGGGCACAAACTATGGCGGGATACAAATACGTTGCAATGTCGTCCCTGAAGCATTGTTTAATATTGGCCCGATAAATTTATTAACTATTGATTTTGTAAATACTATAAATATACCCAATGAACTAGCCAAAGTACATATACTCAAACTTACGTTAACAGGTGTTATTACCGATGAGGGTATAAAAAGGATAAAGAAATTATTCCCTGATACGGAGCTGGTAATAAACCGTAAAACCATAGCTCAGTAATTTGGTACTTAAGTAAGTGACAAGTGTATGCGGGGGTATATATACGCCTACACTTGCTTATTAAAACCTATCCCCTATATTTACTACCCTAAACTAAAACCTATGGCCTGGGGCATATCACCTAGAAAAGTTACCGTAATATCACTTGGCGAATATAATGCCGACCATTACTTAACCTTATTATATCAAGCCTTTAATAACCTGGGCTGGCGCATTGGCTATTTCGACAGGGATGGCATTATTGGCTATACCCCTATATCCTGGGAGAGCTATGCCGAAGAAGTGTCTGTACGTATAGTTAATAACCAGGCCATTATAAAAAGCGAGTGCGTAGGCTACCAGTTCTTTTTTACCGACTACGGCAAAAACCAAAAGAACCTAGACCTGCTCATCAACGGCGAAATAGAATATGTTGAGTATCACCTAAAAGATAACCTGCAGGAAACTACGCAGGAATTAATAGACAGCATCCCGGATAACCAATTTATCAGCCTTGATAATCCGCCGATGGGTTATAAGGAGAAGTTGCGCAGCTTTTTATCAGCATTTACGCCGAAGCAAGATTATTTTATTACGCCTATACTGGTACTGGCCAATATCGCCCTATATATTATTACGCACGTTATTATGGTGGCCATGGTAATAGTATTATTTATACAAGCCGCCCAACATCACGGCAACCCTTTCCAGCATTGGGTACATAGTATGCAGGATATTTACCTGTCGCTTGGTTTTAGCAACCGCACACAGGTACTTCACGGCCAGGTTTGGCGATTAATAACTAATACCTTTTTACATTTCTCGTTATTACACATTGCCCTCAATATGGTTGTGTTAATATACATAGGCTCGTTATTAGAAAGCAAGCTGGGTAAATGGAATTATCTTTTCCTTTATTTACTAACCGGTATATGTGCCAGCATAACATCCGTAATATGGCGCGATCATGGTGTATCGGGCGGTGCATCCGGCGCTATATTTGGGCTGTTTGGTGTATTGCTTGCCTTGTTAAGCACTAAATTTTATGAGAGTAACGCACGTAAAGCGTTATTAATAAGTACGGCCATTTTTGTAGCGTATAATATTATACCCATTGGCCGGCAGATTGACCATGCCGCGCATTTTGGCGGTTTGGTATCTGGCTATATATTTGGGTGGATAGCTTACCTGGGGTTAAAATATCAAAAACAAAATATCACCACATCAGGCGCGTTGGCTATTACTATTATATATACCGGCTTATGTATTTGGCTGGCGCCGGTTTATCAACTTAATGATCTAAATCGTCTTACCGAGCAAACAGAAAACCTATCAGCCGAAGTTAGCCGGCAATTTTATGGCAGCTATGGCATGAACCGGGATGAACGGATGGCCGTGTTTAATAATACTGTTTTGCCTGATGTAAATACGCTTAGCCGCATCGCGTTAAAACTGGATAACCTTACCCTGCCCAAAAAGCAAAAACAAATAGCCGTTGTAAAATCAAAGCTGATAAAACAGGAGTGTAAGTTATATACCCTATTATATGAGGAGTTTAGAGATAATGACCCGAAAAAATACCGCGGCGAGATAAATAGCACCACCCAAACAATAAACGACCTGCGCGCCGAATGGGGTAAAATTGACCATGACCAAAATGACGATGAATAAAGTGCAGTAAGGTGTAGCGAGGTGTTTCGAAACACTGCACTACAGTTATGATAAAATTTCTGTTGTACCTTTGCAGTACATCAATCTAAAGGTAAATGAATTTCTACACACGCAAATGGGTAAAACCCGAAGACCTGAATGCGCACGGCACTTTATTTGGCGGCAGGCTACTGGCCTGGATAGATGAAGAGGCTGCTATATATACAATTATACAGCTAGGCACCAACGGGTGCGTTACCAAATACATGTCCGAAATTAACTTTATAAACTCGGCCAGTCAGGGTGATATTATTGAGTTGGGCATTAAGGCCATTAGCTTTGGTCACACCTCTATTACCCTAACGTGTGAGGTACGCAACAAAATCACCCAAAAAACCATCCTTACTATTGATAAGATAGTATTTGTAAGTGTCGATGAAAACGGTAAACCGGTTAAGCATGGCCGTACGGAGATAACTTATACGGATGAAAGACTGAGGGAATAAAAGTTATTAATTCCGAAATCGAACTTCCCAAATCCGAAATCAAATTATTCAGTCATCAATCTTCTGATCAACTCAGCGCTTTGCTTGTTGCCTTCTTCCAGTCGGCCTTTAAAGAATGCCTGTACATCATTAAAATGTTTTTTATAACCTTCCATATCGCCATAACCAATGATGGACGACCACTCGCGCACCGCCGAGTGAAACTCCAGATCATCTCCACGAATTGTTTTATCGTAAAGCGCGGCCTGGATAGATTCTTCTAATAACTCTTCGTTTTTAAACAGATACTCGGCAATGCCTAATCGCAGGCGGAAAGGCGGTGTCTGGCAGATCAGGTTATCATAGGGGTTAACGCCTAAATGGTACCAGGCATCAACCATACTTAATATACTTAAATGCGAATTTGGTTTTTGCAATTCATGGTTTTGCGATAGTGAAAACTCTTTCATCACCTTATCACTTAGCATAATAGGTTTACGGCTTTTGTGAAATACAAAATCGCGCGCGCGGTATAACCGCTGGCGGAATGCTGCTTCCTCTTCCTGTATCATCAGCTTAAACAATTCTGATTCGGACACTGCATATTGCCGCACCTGCTGGCGGGCATACGGATTTAATATGGCCAATCCTGCATATACATGCGCTTTATAGCTAAATATCCGCAGAGTTGTTAATATCTTCACATTATCAATACCACCTATATAAGATGCATTTTCCCACGGGAAAAAACCGGCGGCTTTCCAGGCAGTGCCCATGCTTTCGAAACCTACATGTGTTACGGCTTGTGTGTCGGCTACAATTTTGTCATGCTCGTGGTAGTCTTCCATCTCTACAATCTCTGATCCTATGGCCGTAAACAGGTCCAACATGCGTTGGCGAGCTTCGGTATCAGCACGGTGTGGTATCAATATCAGTGTTTGTCCCTTTGGCTCAAACCCCGGACCGTGCATTCCATGAAAAGTAATGATCTGCGCGCTTTCCGGCAGGTATTTTTCAAAGGCTTCTATTTCGGGTGTTTTTACAGACGTTTGCCCGGCTACAATAGCGCCGGGTTTGGTAAACTCCGCGTTTTCGGCAACTACTTTCGCTATTTTTTCGGCTTCAACAGAATAAATTATCAAGTCGCTGATTTGCGATACTTCTTTACCACTATCCAATACTTTTATATGGTAAGGTGCCAGGTCTTCTTGTAGCTGTTGTTTGTTAGCAGGCAGGTCGCAGCCGCTAACTGTATACCCGGCTTTTGAAAAAGCTTTGGCGTATAAACGCCCCATATCGCCTAAGCCGATAATTCCAATATTCATTCTGCTAATATAACTATGTGTAGCAAAAATGCGTATTAAGGTTTACATTCATTGCGCCAATTATTGCCTAAAAACGCAAAAAATGCAATTTTTTACTGTTTTTTTAATATATCATTGTCTAATTTTACAATTATGAAGACTAATTTCATGTTGAAGCTATCGCTGTTACTAACACTTACTATTTGTATAACTACCGTTAAAGCGCAGGATAGTATAAAAAAGGCCATTGTTAAAAAAACAGTTGTAAAGCCAGTTGTTGCCAAACCCGGCGTTAGACCCATTAACCCTAAAACCGGCAGACCTTATTCCCGGTACGGTTACGGCTCGTACGCCAAAACATATAGGGCCCAACATATTGCCGACAGTATAAAAAAAGCCGCCACGTCTCCTATTAAAGTATCTACAACAACTATTGCCACTACCCCACCTGATGTTAAAAAGGATACCACCATTGCACCGACACCACATGTTGACAAAAGCCTTAATGGCCAATACCAGTACCTGTTAACCAAAATATATAATTCTCAAAAGCCGTTTGTTGACGCCTTGTGGAAGAATTTTATGGATACGCTTAAAAGCACCCGTAACCAGATAAAGGACAGTCAGGCTAAGTTTTCCGCTCAAACAACAACCATTAGTGGACTACAAAATGATATAACTACTAAAGATCAAGCGCTTGCGCAAACTGATTCTATCAGCCTGTTTGGTATAGTCCTATCAAAAACTACTTACAATTTATTAATGTGGGGGTTGGTAATCGTACTGGGCATAATTGCAGCGGTGGTTATCGCACGCTCGGGTAGTGCACGTAACGAAGCCGTGTATCGTACTACTTTGTATAACGAGTTGGAAGAAGAATTTAAAGCCTTTAAAGCCAAAGCCAACGAGAAGGAAAAGAAACTGGCCCGCGAGCTGCAAACCGAGCGCAATAAAGTAGATGAATTAACCGGACGCGGGTAGATCAGCCCCCTAAAGGGGGAGTAAAAATCGCTATGACCATATTAAAATCCATAAATAGTTCCCCCTTTAGGGGGTTAGGGGCATGAAATCTTACCTGTTTGGATGGAACCCGCTAAAGTTTGAATGGGCAGATCTGGATGACGATATTAAGAAGTTAGCCGATACGGGTAAGCTCGAAGATAACTGGAGCGTGATCAGCCATAAAAGCATTCGGCCCGGCGACAGGGCGTATATTGTCCGTGTAGGGGTTGAGCCAAAGGGGATATTCGCATCGGGGACTGTAGCGTCCGAAGCATACCCGGCTTTTCGTAATGGCAAGCATTATTATCGCATTACGGTGGCATTGGATGTTTTGCTTAATCCTGATAAGGAACAGATACTCACCCTTGATATTTTAAAAACCAGCAACCTGATCGCGCAGAACTGGACACCGCAGGCATCGGGTATCTCTATTAAGCCGGAGTTGGTGGATGAGTTAGAGGGCGTGTGGCAGGATTTTTTAAATCCTGAAGAATAAGCTATGTCAACTGCCGATATTATCATCCTTTTTATTTTACTATCAGGTGCTATTCTAAGTTACACCACCAAAAAACTCACCTTTGCCGGCGTTGTAACTGGTGCTATAGTTGGTTTATTAATGTACAAGGGCGGGGGGTTAACCGGGCTTATCATCCTGGCTGTATTTTTCATCAGCGCTTCATGGGCAACCAAATGGCAAGCAGCTAAAAAAACAGCAATAGCTGCAGCCGAAGAAAACAAAGGTCGTCGCACTGCAGGGCAAGTATTAGCCAATGGCGGTATTGCGGCTATACTGGGTGCAGTTGGATGGTGCCTGCCGGGGCATACTTCAATTATAACATTGATGATAGCAGGCAGCTTCGCAGCAGCTACTGCCGACACGTTATCATCCGAACTTGGTATGGTTTACGGGCGCAGGTTTTATAATATACTTACTTTAAAAAAAGAAGAACCCGGTCCGGATGGTGTTGTAAGTGTGGAAGGTACGCTGATAGGGCTGATCGGCACGATGCTCATCGCCACCGTATACAGCATAGGGTTTGGTTGGGGAATTGGCTTCTGCTGGATAACACTGGCAGGTTTTACCGGCAACCTGTTCGATTCTGTTTTGGGTGCTGCTTTAGAGCGTAAAGGGGTGATCGGGAATAATGTGGTTAATTTTTTGAATACGGCTACAGGGGCGGGGGTTTGTTGGTTGTTGGTGAGCTAACTGGTTCACGTTGCCATCTGTATCCACAATTTAAACATCGGCCCGCTCAATCGCCGCGGGTTGGCTTTGTTCTTTTCCTTGATGAAAAGAAGCAAAAATCAAGTCAGCAAAGAGGCTTCTTTGCGCTCAAGGCCTTTGCCCGTCAGTCCAGGTAAAACCACGGGCTGCAAAATTTTTGCGCCGCTTCGCACCCTCCTGCCCCACGCTCAGCAAAAAATTGCTATGCCCTTCCCAACGCTCTTGGCTACCAGTTTTACCTGCCCTCACCCGAAGCTTTTTGCTGACACTTTGCACAATACCAACATCATGCTAATAATAAAGATTGGATGTAATGCTCAAATTGGAAGTAAATCTTGTTTCATTGCTAAAAACCGTCAGACGGGCAGCTTCGGGCGAAATCAGGTAAAACAAGGTGGGCCGTGCGGCTGCAAAGGCATTGGTAATTTTGCCTGAAGCAATGGCCTTGTGCGACAACAGGCGGCAAAAGGACCGGGCCTTAGGTTTTATCTGATTTGTAGCGCATAAGGCCTGTGCGGCAAGAAGCATCCCGTATGACTTGATTTTTTGTTGCTTTTTCATCAAGGAAAAAGTAATGGGGCTCCGCGCCCAAGAGCGGGGCAAGCCAAGCGTGTAAAGGCCAAGAAGCGATAGTTTTACAAATAGGTGAAAACAAAAAAGCCACCCGATATTAATCGAATGGCTTTTTATATTTTTGGATCTTCCGGTACAGTTATACTTTGATCTCAACTTCAACACCGCTTGGCAATTCAAGCTTCATTAGCGCATCTACAGTTTTTGAGTTTGAGCTGTAGATATCCAATAAACGTTTGTAAGAACATAATTGGAATTGCTCGCGTGCTTTCTTGTTTACGTGTGGTGAACGCAAAACAGTGAAAATTTTCTTTTCGGTTGGTAACGGAAGTGGTCCGCTAACTACAGCGCCTGTCGGCTTTACTGTTTTTACGATCTTCTCTGCTGATTTGTCAACCAGGTTGTAATCGTAAGATTTTAATTTGATTCTGATTCTTTGGCTCATTTTGTTTTTGTTTGTGATTAATCCCTAAGAGCTATTTGTTAGGGCAATCTGTTGTTTATTTATTTAAAAAGTTGATTGGCAACTAATCTCTAATTACCAATAAACTAATCTCTATTTATGCATTTGCAGCAGCTTTTTTGCCTTTTGCTTTAGCAACTACTTCTTCCTGTACGTTACGTGGCGCTTCAGCATAGTGATCAAACTCCATGGTTGAAGTAGCACGGCCAGATGTGATGGTACGTAACTGGGTTACATAACCAAACATTTCTGATAGTGGTACAGTAGCTTTAATTACCTGTGCACCTGCACGTGAGTCCATGCCCAAAAGCTGGCCACGACGACGGTTCATGTCACCGATAACATCACCCATGTTTTCTTCAGGGGTTAAGATCTCGATCTTCATGATCGGCTCTAACAATACCGGTTTACATTTTGGCAATGCCTCGCGGTAAGCCATCTTAGCAGCTAACTCGAAAGATAGCGCGTCCGAATCGACAGCGTGGAATGAACCATCAATTAAACGTACTTTTAAGCTGGTTAATGGGTAGCCGGCTAATACACCGTTATCCATAGAAGCTTTAAAGCCTTTCTCTACAGATGGAATAAACTCACGAGGGATTGAACCACCGCTAATTTCGTTCACAAACTGTAAGCCTTCCTGACCTTCGTCATTTGGTGACAATATAACTTGGATATCCGCAAATTTACCACGACCACCGGTTTGTTTCTTGTAAGTTTCGCGGTGTTGTATAGTACCTGTAATAGACTCTTTGTAAGCTACCTGTGGCGCACCCTGGTTAACCTCTACTTTAAACTCACGTTTTAAGCGGTCCATGATGATATCTAAGTGAAGCTCGCCCATACCTGAAATTACAGTTTGGCCGGTCTCTTCGTCAGATTTTACGTGGAACGTAGGATCTTCCTCAGACAATTTACCTAAAGCGATACCTAATTTATCTACGTCAGCCTGAGTTTTAGGCTCGATAGCTAAACCGATAACCGGCTCAGGGAAGTTCATCGATTCTAATATGATCGGGTGTTTCTCATCACAAAGGGTATCACCTGTTTTAATATCTTTAAAGCCTACTACCGCGGCAATATCACCCGCACCTACGTTAGGTATAGGGTTTTGTTTGTTAGCGTGCATCTGGAAGATCCGGGAGATACGCTCTTTATTGTCAGAACGCATGTTATGCACATACGAACCTGCCTCTAAGTTACCAGAGTAAACACGGATAAAGCATAAACGACCTACGAAAGGATCGGTTGCGATTTTAAATGCTAAAGCTGCAAACGGTTCTTTTTCTGATGGTTTACGTAAAATCTCTTCACCTGTATCAGGGTGATGACCAATAATACCTTCCACGTCCATTGGTGAAGGCAATAATTCCATCACATAATCAAGCATGGTTTGTACACCTTTGTTTTTGAAAGACGAACCGCAAACCATAGGAACGATCTTAGCATCTAAAACAGCTTTACGTAAAGCGTCTAATACTTCACGTTCTGTAATAGTTTCTGGAGCATCAAAAAATTTCTCCATCAGGCTCTCATCATAATCAGCTACTGATTCTAACAACTTCTCTCTCCACTCTGTAGCTTCTTCGATCATATCCTCTGGGATAGGCACCTCAGTAAAGGTCATACCTTTATCATGCTCATTCCAAACAATACCTTTCCAGTTAATCAAATCAACAACACCTTTAAAATGCTCTTCGGCACCTATTGGCAATTGCAATGGAACAGCGTTACTGCCTAACATGCTTTTTACTTGTTTTACAACATTTAAAAAGTCGGCACCGCTACGGTCCATTTTGTTTACGAAGCCTATACGGGCAACATTGTAGTTGTTAGCCAGTCTCCAGTTAGTTTCTGATTGTGGCTCAACACCATCAACAGCACTAAAAAGGAAAACCAAACCATCTAAAACACGTAATGAGCGATTTACCTCTACGGTAAAATCCACGTGCCCGGGTGTATCAATAATGTTTATGTGGTAAGTTTGATTCCTGTATTTCCAATCTACAGTTGTTGCAGCGCTGGTAATGGTAATACCACGTTCCTGCTCCTGCGCCATCCAGTCCATTGTAGCTGCACCCTCATGTACCTCGCCTATTTTGTGGCTAACGCCGCTATAGTAAAGAATACGCTCGGTAGTAGTAGTTTTACCGGCATCAATGTGAGCGGCAATACCTATATTTCTTGTATATCTTAGATCTCTTGACATCTGTTTTATATTTAGTGAATGAGCGAGTGAGTGAATGAGTGAATGTTTAATTAAAAACTCACCTATTCACTCATTCACTCATTCAATAATTCACTAATTAAAATCTAAAGTGAGAGAACGCTTTGTTAGCCTCGGCCATTTTATGCGTATCTTCTTTCTTTTTCACTGCTGCACCTTCACCTTTAGCTGCTGATATGATCTCGCCGGCTAATTTCTCCATCATGGTTTTTTCTCCACGACGGCGGGCATAGCTAATTAACCATTTCATGCCTAAAGCTATTTTACGCTCTGGACGAACTTCGGTAGGAACCTGGAAGTTAGCACCACCAACACGACGGCTTTTAACTTCAACTGCAGGCATAACATTGTTTAAAGCCTTTTTCCAGGTTTCTAAACCGCTTTCGCTGGTTTTCTTTTCAACAATATCAACTGCGTTATAAAATATAGTGTAAGCGGTAGATTTTTTACCATCAAACATCATGTTATTTACAAACCTGGTTACCAAAATATCATTGAATTTTGGATCAGGAAGAAGGATTCTTTTTTTCGGTTTTGATTTTCTCATTATTACTATCCTCC
>NZ_JAQBOF010000009.1 GCF_028288185.1 Mucilaginibacter sp.
AACAGCTTATTATTACATCAGATAAAGCACCTAAGGACCTTGCCGGTTTAGAGGAACGTTTGCTATCGCGTTTCAAATGGGGCCTTTCTGCCGATTTGCAGATCCCTGATCTGGAAACCCGTATGGCGATCTTGAAAAACAAGATTTATCAGGACGGTATCGAGTTATCAAACGATGTGGTAGAATATGTTGCTCACAACATAGATAATAACGTACGTGAGCTAGAAGGCGCCATGGTATCGTTATTGGCGCAATCAACCTTGAACCGTAAGGAGATAGATTTGAATTTGGCTAAGCAAATGCTGAAGAACTTTGTAAAAAATTCATCGAAAGAAATTTCGATGGAATACATACAGAATTTAGTTTGTGAGTATTTTGAAGTGCCAATTGATATGGTAAAATCACAAACCCGCAAGCGCGAGATCGTGCAGGCCCGTCAGATATCTATGTACCTGGCTAAGGCGCATACCAAAAGCTCATTAAAATCAATAGGTCATTTTTTTGGCGGTCGCGACCACTCAACCGTAATTTACGCTTGCCAAACAGTTGAAGATTTAATTGATACTGATAAAAAATTTAAAGGCTACGTAGCTGATATACAGAAGAAGCTAAAGATGTCATAACAAATACATCCCCTAATAATAATAAGGCGCCATTGTGAAGAGATTTGCAATGGCGCTTTTTTGTTGGGTGTTGGTATAGGATTAAGATTTATCGTTTATAAAGTTTGTAGCAGATGTAGCGGTGTAGCCCTACACTTGCTACAATTTTTAATTGAAATTGCTGCCGGTAAGAGAAGCAGGCATTCATTCATAAATGAAAAACTATTTAATATTATTTTTTATCAGGATTATTATTTAAAATTGATAGTTAATAAAGCATTAAACAAGCCCCCCAATATAATACCCCGATAATGGCTATTAGTAAACCCAAGCAGATATTACTTGTTGATGATGACCAGCTTTTTTTAAAGTTGATTGAGCAGGTGTTTAAAAAATCAGGGTTTAAATGTACTGTAGCACCATCGGCCGAGGCGGCGATTATATTATTGCAGGAAGGTACTAAGCCCGATATTATATTGTCTGACTACCTGATGCTTAAAATGAACGGCTTTGAGTTTAGGCGCTATTTAATGAACGATCCTGCATTTAAAGATATCCCGTTTGTTTTTTTAACCTTTTTCTCAGACAAGGACCTGGTTGAAAAAGGGCTTGACCTACAGGCTATTGATTATGTAATAAAAGATACGCCTATAAACGTAATTGTATCAAAAGTTAACAACATACTGTTTGCTGTTGATAAGCAGCGCGAGCTGTCAGAAAACGAAGTAAAGAAAGCAGCAAAATCACTTAACATCAAATCAATACCGGTTAAACCGCCGCAGATAAAAGAGTTTAGTGTTGATTTTTGGCATCAGGCATACCATGATATCCCCGGCGGCGATTTTATTGATTTTATAAAGGTTAACGATCGTTACAACTTTATTGTGCTGGGCGATATTATGGGCAAAAAGTGGATGGCCTGGTTCTTTACTTTTGGGTTTTTAAGCTATGTGCGGTCGGCGGTAAGGTTTGCAGCTTTTAATGAAGAATACTCGACCGCTAAAATTTTGCAGCAGGTAAATAGTATTATTTGTTTTGATGAGGTGTTGAAAGATATTTTATCAAGTTTATCTCTGCTGCTGATTGATAGCGAAACCAACCGCATTACTTATGCAGGTGCCGGCGATTTGCCTTTACTGCAATACAGCAATGAAACAGGCGAGTTGACCATGGTAAGCTCGTCAGGGTTGTTGTTAGGCTTATTTGAGGAAGGTAATTACAGTGAGAAGGAAATTGTTTTAAACCAAGGCGACAGGCTTTTTGTCTTTACCGATGGTATGATAGACTTTATTGATAAAACCGGCAAGAAAAGCGACTACAATCAATTTTCTAAAACTTTAAAGCCTTTTATGGAAAGAGAGAATAACTTTACGCATATAGCCAAGAGTTTGTTTACCGACAGTTTAAATGAACAGGTGGATGACCGAAGCATAATCAGCATATATAAAAATTAGAGTATGATTAAAGTATATAAAGAACTTAATAATATTTTGCTTGTTAATCTGAACATAAAAGAAGCCAGCCTTGAAAACGGAGATGCGTTTAAAGCCGAGGTTATCAAGCTTTTTGACAAATATCATAAATCAATTGCCATAAATATGAGCGCGGTTGAGTATATTGATAGTTCATTTTTAGGTTCGATCGTATCAGTTTTTAAACATTTAATATCTTTCCAGGCTGACGTTGTTTTAGTTGGCTTGAGTAAAGACATAACCAACCTGTTTGCTTTAACAAGGTTGGATAAGGTCTTTAAAATATATAATAGTTTTGATGAGATTACTAATCAGTAATAAAAATACATGGCACAATTAGCAAGTAAACAGTTTTTATTACCTAATACCAGGCAGTCAATAAAGGCATCGGTACAGGAAGTACTTGATTTTGTGATCAACAGCTTGCCTGCGGGTGTAAATACAGAAGGGATTAGCTTTAAAATTGAGGTTATAATAATTGAACTGTTAACCAATGGCATAAAACATGCCGGTACTATTGAAACATTTTTAGATGTCACCATTAACGAGGATAACATTAATATAGATAAGAAGGACTTTGGTAACCGTTTCCATCCGGGCAATATTACATCATTACTTGTTTATGACGTGGGCCACAAAGAGTTACTAACTAAAGATGGCTTGCATAGCATGTATGCCGTTGTTGAAAGCGATACCCAGATACGCTTTGTATGCGAAGAAGAAAACGGTGACGAAGTTTTGGATGTAAGTAATTTAATGGAGCATTTTGGTTTGCTTATCATTACCAAATCATCAGATACGTTTACTTATGAGTATGATGTAGACACCGGGCTAAATACTTTTAGCGTAATTATAGATCTAAACTAAATTTATGAATCCCGTTGTCCTTTAAACAACGGGATTTTTTTTATTTCAATTTCGCCAGCGCTTCTTTAATTCTTGGGATAGCCTGCTCAATATCCTCAAAAGTGCAGGCGCCTACCGAAGCACGGAACCAGTTTACATCATCGTCAGTACCAAAGGCAGAGAACGGTACAAAAGCAATTTTAGCTTCTTTTATCAAATAAAAATTAATATCAGCAGAGTCTTTAAGTACTGTACCGTCAGGAGTGATTTTACCGGTGTAATCTATTTTTAACGTTAGGTATATGGCTCCCATGGGGGCTATCGAGTCAACACTAAAGCCATCAGCCTTTAATTGCTGGAAACCATTATGTAATGAATTCAAGCTGGCTTGAATCCTTGATTTTAATTTATCAAGGTAGGCATTTACCTTATCGTCTTCCACAATATATTTAGCCATAGCAACCTGCTCTGCCTTAGGCGCCCATGCGCCCATGTGGCCCACAATGGCTTTCATGTTGTTGATGACACCTTCGGGTCCAAAACCCCAGCCAACGCGCACACCGGTAGCCGCAAAGCATTTAGAGGCGCCGTCAATAAATATAACATAATCCTTCAACTCGGGACGCAAAGTAACCGGATCGAAATGCTGATTATCGCCAAAGGTTAATTGCGAGTATATCTGATCGTATAAAAAGTAGAGTGGTTTTTCGTCTGAGCTGCGGGTTTTATTTTCGGCAATAACCATATCACAAATTTCTTCCAGATCCGTTTTATGGAACATGGTGCCGGTAGGGTTCAATGGTGAACATAGTGCTAATAAAGCAGCGCCTTTAATATGCGGGCGCAACTCGTCTGCCGTAGGCATAAAATTATTTTCGGCCCTGGTTTGTACCATTACGCCTTCGGCCTTTAGCAGATCGCAATAGTGGTTATTGTTCCATGACGGTGCCGGGAAAACAACTTTATCGCCCTCATCAACAACAGCCAGGTAGGTAGAGTAGATCAACGGCCTTGAGCCGCCCGATATTAAGATTTGGTTAGGCTTATAATCTAAACCCAAACGATTCTTTAAAAAAGTAGAAACACTTTCGCGCAGCAACAATACGCCATCAGCAGGCGGGTAGTTGGTTTGATTATCCTTATAAGCATCAACAATGCCTTGCTTTAATTCATCCGGGATAGGATAGATATTTGAGTCGTAATCGCCAATAGTTAGGTTGGCAATGTTTTGACCCTGGCGTTTTAACTCGTTGATTTCGCCGGCTATTTTAATAATTTCAGAACCGCGAAGGTTTTCGGCTAGTGAAGATACTTTCATTCTATTTAAGCTAAAAGGGTAAAGGTAAAAGCTGAAAGCTTGCCTTTACCCTTTATTAGTAATTTATCAGTTGAAAAGCTTTTGGCTTTGGCTTTTAAGCTTTCTGCTTAACCGGCAAGAGGCTTACGTAATTTAATTATCCTTACCCAATGCATAACTTTCATTACCGGGTAAACAGGGTCAAACTCAAACCATTTAGCGGCAAAGTTTGAATTATTAGGGCGTTTATGATGATTGTTTTGAAACAACTCGCCAAGCATTAGAAAATCTAACGGGAAAGAATTTTTTGACTTGTCCCCATTATCAAAGTTAGAGTAACCGTATTTATGGCCGCACCAGTTTACAATAGCGCCATGTATAGGCCCCATCATAAAGTGTATTGGTAATAATAAAAACATCCACCAATGGGTAGCAAAGGCAACGTAAAAAGCTATATAGCCAATACCAAATAATATACGTGATACAAAGGTCGATCCCCAGTAATCAACCAATCGCCACTCAGGATAGTTGCCTTTAAACTGAGCTTCGGGCTCTTTTAAGCGTTTTTCATACAACTTATAGCTCAACGCGGTGCGCCACATCATCTGGAAAACATCTCTGAAGAAATAAGGCGAATGCGGATCCTTTTCGGTATCGCTATAAGCATGATGCTCGCGGTGCATAATTGCATAAGCGCGCGGGTTTAAATAAGACGAACCTTGGCAAATAAACGTAAGCATGTGGAAAATACGCTCGTTAATTTTATGGGTGCTAAACATTTTGTGTGAAGCATAACGATGCAGAAAAAATGTTTGAAAAAATAGCGACAGGAACCAGTGCGCCAGGAAAAATATGAGTATGATCACGAATGATATGGATTTGAATATATTATAATAACGGCAAAGATACGATTTAAGTTTTTACTGCTAATAAACTAATGTTAATTTATCCTTACATAAAGGTGCCACTACGCCTGCTGAAGATACTTAGTGTATTGAAATTCAAAATATTACTGACTTATTCGTCAGTATTTGTTGTAGCATGTTTGAATGATTAAAAAACTCTGTATATTCACCTAAAATACCTGAACCAATAACCACAAACCAAATAAAGCGATGAAAACTAGTAACTTAAGATGGCGAAAAATAGCTATTACGCTTAGTGTAATAGTGCTTTCTGTTGTTATAAACGGGTGTAAAAAAGATTACACTAAAGAGCTCCATAATGCTTATGTAGATGGCATTCCAAACCCGCCGCCTACTGTTGCAATACCTGTAATGAACAGTATTCAACCATCCAGTGCTTTACCTAATAGTGTAATAAGCATTATTGGTTATAACTTCGATCCATTGTTTTCAAATAATACCATAACAATAAACGGTGTGCCCGCTACGATTAATTCAATTAATACGCTAGTAGTAAACGGTGTATCCGCTATTACAGGTAATTCTATTCCAATTACAGAGATATTGGTAACAGTACCGGCAAACGCTACAACGGGTCCCATTGTGCTTAAAAGCGGTGCCACCGTACTTACTTCAACAACCAACCTTACTGTAACCAGTGGTACGGTAAGCACCTTTAAAGATTTGGGTACAACAACCCTAAGGCATATCATAATTGATGCATCAGGTAATATTTTTGGTGATGATGGAGCTAAATCAATTTATAAAATCGCTGTAGGCGGTACTGTAAGTTTAGTTGCGGGTGGTGCTAATAGTAATGCTTTTAAAAGTATTTGGGGTACGGTTGGTGATCAGCTTGGTAATTTGTATGTGCCGGATCGTGGAGGTCATAATATTGTTAGAGTAACGCCCGAAGGAATAGTAAGCTCATTTGCGGGTAATGGTACCGACGCCATTGCGGATGGAGGCGGTAATGCAGCCAGGTTTAGCTCTCCTACTGGTATTGCCATTGATCAATCAAATAACCTATATGTTAATGATACACACCGTGTGCGCAAAATATCTAACGCTGGTTTGGTTACTACTATAGCCGGTAGCGCAACAGATGGCAGTGTTGACGGAACCGGCGCTACAGCCCAATTTGGTACGCTGGAAGGCATAGCGGTAGATGCTAACAACAACATATATGTTAGCGACACCAAATATAAAAAGATACGTAAAATAACTCCCGATGGTGTTGTTACCACATTAGCGGGTAGTGGTACGCAAGGTTTTGCAAATGGCCCGGGTGCCGCCGCGCAATTTAATAACCCCCATGGGTTAGCAGTAGACGCAGCCGGGAATGTTTTTGTTTCTGATGAAAATTATTTGCTGCCTATGTTTTCAATAAGAATGATTAATAGATTGGGTGTAGTAACTACCTTATTGACTGGTACATCCAATACGGGTGTTATTAACGGCCCGCTAGCCACAGCCTCTACAAATTTCCCTGATGGAATGACTATAGATGTATTGGGCAATTTATACATTGCAAATACAGGTGCAAACACCATTAGTAAAGTAACTATTAAATAATAAGTCTAAACCTTTAACAATAATAAACCTAAACCTTACATTAAACAACCGTTTAAGCCTAAAAGCTTAAACGGCTGTTTTGTAAATAATGTATAGCAAACTATGGTTAATGCTTTTTATTTAAAAATTAAAGCTAACTTGTAATAAATAATAAACCTCCTTCCATTGAAAAATCTTTACTGCAAAACACATTTCAGTTTTATAATAGCTTTGTTGCTGGTTAGTTTTATAAGCAGTTGCGCAAAAAAAGCAACTACTACGCCTAACTCAACACCTGATGGTGATTCGGGTGTTATTAATGTGCCAGACCCCGTAATATATGGCATTAGCCCTCAAAGTGGGTTACCTAATACGGTTATTAAAATTTCGGGTTCAAGTTTTAATACCACGCCGGGTAGTACCATCGTGTATTTAAATGATTTGCAGATGCCTATCAGTTCCATTACCTCAACCCAAATTACGGTTACGGTTCCTGCAACTGCTAATTCTGGGCAGTTGGTACTTAGAACTGGTACGGCTCAATTGCAGTCGCCGGTTAGTTTTACGGTAATGTATGGTACGGTTGATGATTTTATATCAATTGGTGGCGGCAACCAGTTAAAACATTTGGCCTTAGATAGGCAGGAAAACGCATTCAGTGATAACGGTACCAGTATCTATAAAATATTATCAGATGGGCGCACCCAACCGATTACCAGTTCAACCGGTGATTTTAAGGCAATAGCAGATTTTACAATTTTAGCTATAGGTGATATGTATGTAGCTAATGCCGGCAACTTTAACATTGTTAAAATAACTCCTGATAAAACAGCAACTGTTTTTGCAGGCAATGGTACCCAGGGTTATGCGGATGGTACCGGAACGGCCGCTAAGTTTAGCGCTATTACCGGGATAACCCATGATGTATTAGGGAACCTATATGTTAATGACGCGCATAGGGTGCGCAAAATATCTACTGCAGGTGTAGTAACCACTATTGCCGGAAATGGAACTGACGGTTACGCTAACGGAAAAGGCGCTGATGCGCAGTTTGGTAATTTAGAAGGTATAGCTATTGATGATGAAGGCACAATTTATGTTACCGATCGCGAATTTAGAAACATACGTCGCATATCGGCAGATGGGGTAGTAACAACCCTGGCAGGCAGCGGTGCAACTGGCCTTGTTGACGGCGCGGGTGTCGCGGCGCAGTTTACTAACCCAAGGCAATTAGCAATTGATCTGGCAGGCAATATTTGGGTAACCGATGAAAATCCGTCACTGCCGGTTTACGAAGTGCGCGAAATTAATAAACTGGGCTTAGTAACCACTTTTATAAAAGGGACATCAAATGCAGGTGTGCTTACCGGGCCGGCATTTAGTGCGTCAGTAAATTCTCCGCTGGGAATGATGTTTGATCCGGCAGGTAATTTATATATTGCAAATACAGGCGCACGTGTAATTAGTAAAGTAACTTTTTATGCTATAAAGTAATAAGGGGTTATTAGCTGGTAGGCTTATTGATTTACCCCAAACATATCTGCCAGCAATTTATATGATCGCAGCCTGTCGTCAAAATCCTCTGCAATGGTTACAGCAATAATTTCATCAACACCATAGCTTTCGGCAAGTTGGTTTAGTCGGGTTTTTACCATAGCCGGTGTACCGGCAACTACCCGTTGGCGGTTGTAACGTATGCGGTCCTGCTCATGCAGGGTGTATTCGATATCTTTTATCTCCTCATAACCAAATGGCGATAAGCCCAGGCCTCTTTCAAACTGTATGAAACGATGGTCCATCACGGCTTTGTGCTTCATTACTTTCTCTTCATCGTCCGAACAGAAAACAAATATGGCCATGTTGGCTTCGGGTTGTTCCAGATCTTGTGATGGCTGAAATTTGTCTTTATACAATTGCACCGCCTGCGGCCCACCAACCGGATTAATAAAATGGGCAAACGCCAGGCCCATGCCAAAATGCGCAGCAAATAATCCGCTTTGCCCGCTCGAACTTAACAGCCACATAGCAGGTACAGTTTTTACCTGCGGTATAGCGCGTATTTTTTGCTGTATGGTACCCGGCTCGGCGGTGTCATGGAAATAGTTGCGCAGGTCTGCCAGTTGTTCCATAAAATCCTGCTCGGCAAAATGGTTTGATGGATTAAGTATGGATGCTGTGATGCGGTCGGTACCCGGCGCGCGGCCCATGCCCAGGTCTACCCTGCCGGGGGCCAATGCTTCCAGCATCCTGAAATTTTCGGCAACCTTTAAGGTGCTATGGTTAGGCATCATTACTCCACCCGAACCCACCCGAATGTTTGTTGTTTGCGATGCCAGGTAGGCTATTAATACCTCGGGGGTGGACCCGGCCAGGCTGCCAGTATTATGATGTTCTGATACCCAAAAACGGGTATAGCCCAATTGGTCTGTATATTTTGCTAACGCGATGGTTTCCTGCACAGCTTGCTCGGCAGTAACACCTTTACGGATGGGGGATTGGTCTAATACGCTTAGGCGGATTTGATTTGTGTTCATGGATATATTAAAACACAAAAGTACGCACACCTTTAGCGAAGAAGGAGAGTCAGGGTAGTATTATGGCACTGAGGTTACAGACGGCTTATTACTTTACAGTATAATCAGTTATAATATTGTTACTGGTAGTAGTAGAGAACTGTATGTTTTTTGTGTAGATCCGGATTATGCCTATACCTTTAGCAATATAATAGTCCATATTTTGAAAGGTTGAAAAACCGGTACCCGTATCATACTGCAAAAGTAATTGCGTATGTGTAACGTTAGTAAATGTTTTACCTGCCAGTGTTATACTAATATCTTTCTCTATAATTGAGCCAACAATTTGTGCAGGGGTACCATTTATCTTGCCACTGTCTGTTATTGGCGAAGTCCATGTAACACCAACAGCTGCATTATCTTTTAAATATACATATTCTACTACAACGTCCGGGGATATAAGGTTGCTTCTGTAGCTATAAGTATTATTGCCATGATAAAAGTAAACGTAACCTTTCATGGTATCGACAACACTGTTGGCTGTATAGTAAACTTTATTGTTAATTGTTATTGTAGCACCAGTCATGGTGGTAGTTTGAAGTTCTGTCATGTTAACAGGGGGCTGGGCCTGTGTGTTCATTATAGTTGCAGAATATTTCCAGTAGGTGCCTTTTGTGGCCGGCTGGTAACTATCGACAGTATTACCAGAGGTGCCGCCAGTAGTTTTTAAACTATCGGCACCGCCTGGAGAAACAGACTTATCTAATTTACACCCTAATGCAACAAACATTAGCGCATATAAAAAAAGTGTAACTTTCTTTATCATGAAAATAGGCATTGGTAATTGATTGACAATAAAAGGTTTATCAAATTTAGCATATTATTTGATAAAACAAATATCACCCCAAAAACTAGCCCGGGTTACGATATAAAGTGATATAAAAATACTACTGCCCCCGTATAAGCCGGTTTTTTCTCACCTTCAATTTCCATAGTTACACCAATTGTAGCTTTAGTAATACCCCTTAAATTGGCAATCGAATCAAGTTTGGCAATAAGCCTCACGCGGCTTTCAACCACTACAGGTTGGGCAAAGCGGATGTTTTCAATACCGTAATTAATCAACATTTTAAGGTTTCGTACATCAGCGATCTGATGCCAGAAATAGGGCAACAGCGATACGGTTAAATAGCCATGCGCAATGGTGGCATTAAACGGACTTTCAATTTTGGCTCTTTCGGGGTCGGTATGTATCCATTGATGATCTATTGTCGACTCGGCAAACTGGTTTATCTGTAGCTGGGTAATGGTATGCCAGTCTGATACACCGATTTCCTGACCTAAAAGCGCTTCAAATTCGGCGTGGTTTTCTATAATCTTCATGGATCAATGCTAAAGTTTTAAATAATTAGTTTTGTAAATATAATAAACCGGGCGAAAAAGTAAACGTTTGTAAAAAAATCAGCTGATTAATGAGGCAAGCGTGCTAAACTCAGTATGGAACACCCACAAAAAAAGGATAATTTATAGACTTACGAAGTTTCAAAAACTTCGTAAGTCTTAATATTTGCCTACTTAAACAGATTCTTCAAAGCTGCCAACTTAATCGCCATATCGGTTTCAAGCTCCGGCTCTTTCTTTTTTGGCGGATTATAAGCCGGCTTTGCAGGCTGATGCTGTTTTACAGGCGCGGCCGGACGGTGCTCTTTTTTAGGCTCATCAGTTTTCATGGATAAGGAGATACGCTTGCGGGCCACATCAACCTCGGTAACGGTAACCTCAACCTGCTGATGAACTTTTAGCACCTCGTTAGGATCTTTAATGAAACGGTTGGTGATCTGGCTTAAATGTACCAGTCCATCCTGGTGTACGCCAATATCAACAAATGCCCCAAAGTTGGTAATGTTGGTTACTATGCCCGGCAGCCTCATGCCTGCTTTCAGGTCTGTAATACTGTTTACACCATCGGTAAAGCTAAAGGCTTCAAACTTTTCGCGCGGGTCGCGGCCCGGTTTGGCCAGCTCGGCCATAATATCAGTCAGCGTTGGTAAGCCTACTGTATCGGTAATATATTTTTGTAATGGGATGCTTTGGCGCAGCTTATCGTCATGAATCAGATCCTTAACCGTACAACCTTTATCTTTAGCTATTTGGGCTACCAGCGGATAACGTTCAGGGTGGACAGCGCTTGCGTCCAAAGGGTTTGCGGCATTATGGATACGTAAAAATCCGGCTGCTTGCTCAAAAGCTTTATCGCCCAGTCGTGGTACTTTTTTTAGCTGGTCGCGGTGTTTAAATGCGCCGTTTTCGTCACGGTATTCAACGATCTTTTGAGCCAGTTGCGGACCTAAACCCGATACATACGAAAGGATCTGTTTCGATGCGGTATTCAACTCCACACCAACCGCGTTAACGCAGCTAATTACGGTATCATCTAACGATGCCTGCAATTTATTCTGGTCCACATCATGCTGGTATTGCCCAACACCTATGGATTTTGGATCGATCTTCACCAATTCGGCCAACGGGTCCATCAAGCGACGACCAATAGATACAGCACCCCTAACAGTAACGTCCTTATCCGGAAATTCCTCGCGCGCCACATCAGATGCCGAGTAGATTGAAGCACCACTTTCATTTACCATAACTATTTCTACGCCCGGCAAATTCAGCTTGCGAATAAATAGTTCTGTTTCTCTGCCTGCAGTACCGTTGCCAATTGCTATGGCTTGTATATTATATTTTTCAAATAAATGTCCGATGGTTTTCTCTGCCTCTTTAGCCTGCCCTGCACCGGTATGCGGGAATACAGCGGTATACTCTAACAACTTACCCTGCTCATCCAAACAAACCACCTTACAACCCGTACGGAAACCCGGATCGACAGCCATAGTGCGTTTTTGACCCAGCGGTGCCGCTAATAACAACTGACGCGCGTTCTCTGCAAACACACGGATGGCTTCTTCATCAGCTTTCTTTTTGGTTAGCAGGCGCACCTCTGTTTCCATTGATGGGCGCAGCAGGCGCTTATAGCCATCGGCAATAGCTTGTTTAACCTGGTCGGCAGCAATATTGTTTCCTGTTATAAATGCTTTTTCTAATTGATCTACAGCCTCTTCCTCGGGTGGTAATACATCTAAATAAAGAATCTCCTCTTTCTCGCCGCGGCGCATGGCCAGTATCCGATGTGATGGTGCCGATTTTACGGGCTCTTCCCACTCAAAGTAATCTTTGTATTTAATGCCCTCGGTTTCTTTACCGGTAATAACCCGACTTTTAAATGAGCCTTTGCCCATAAACAGCTCACGTATTTTTGTACGTACAACGGCATCTTCACTTATATGTTCGGCAATAATGTCCCGTGCGCCGCCCAGGGCTTCCTCAATGCTGGTAACTCCTTTTTCTTCAGAGATATATTTTTCGGCCTCGGCCTCCACATCAAATTTGTTTTGCGCGAAGATCAGATCGGCCAACGGTTGTAAGCCTTTCTCGCGGGCAGTGGTAGCGCGGGTTTTACGTTTAGGGCGATAGGGAAGGTAAATATCTTCCAGCAATACCATTGTCTCGGCGGCGTTTATTTGCGCCTGTAGCTCGGGCGTTAGCTTGCCCATTTCGGTTAACGAGTTTAATATGGCTTCGCGGCGTTTATCCAGATCGCGTAATTGTTGTATCCTGTCACGAATGCCGGCTACCTGTACCTCGTCTAAACTCCCGGTTAATTCTTTACGGTATCGGGAAATGAAGGGTACGGTTGCGCCTTCGTCCAATAAACTAACGGTTGCGGTAACTTGCTTTTCGGCTATTGAAAATTCGGCAGCTAATTTTTTATGGTGTGCAATCATATATTTTTATTCGGATAGCGAAAATCGGGTTATGGGTTGGAATGTCAAAGGGGTGTTGGTAACTAAAACTAAGATTTGTTGGATTAGAGGATTTTAGGATTGCTTTTTCTTTTCTCCGAATTCTTTTCCACCCTGTATTTTACAATCCTGGTGATCAGATCTAGTGGCAAGGGTTTATTTATCGGAAATTGCAGTGTGCCTTTACCGGTTTCGTATTTAGCCGTCTCTTCTTTAAACGCTTCTATACCCATTGGTGCCGGGTAAAAGCCGATATGGTTTTTATAGCCGCCAAAATGCACTAAGTTGCCGTTAAGTGTGAATGTGGGTATAGCGTATTTAATGGCCTCTTTAGCATCGGGCGCGGCAGTTTGGATGGTTGCCCGTATGGTTTGTAATAGCTCCTGTACATTCTCAGGATAACCTGCTATGTAGTCGTCTATACTTTTTGCTTGCTGGCCTTTCATGGTCTTGGTTCTTATGATAATACAAATCTAATAGCTGATCATCAAATAGATGGTGTGCGAAAAAGACATTTTTAGGGGTTGGATGCGACAAAAAAGCCCCTTCATTTTGAGAGAAGAGGCTTTTGTCGCGGGGGGTGTCATGCTGAGGTACTCGAAGCATGAAGGCAAAGGCCTTTACGCTCACCCTTCGAGTGCCTCAGGATGACACCCTTGTGTTGATTGTTACATTACTTACTCCATTTATTATTACTCTCATCAGCATCCATAAAAATGCCGCCATCTATGGTTATAGATTTTGCAACTTTTTTAGCGTTAACAGTAATTGATATTTGTTTTTGGTCTTTCTCCCACACCCCGGCAGTTACATGCGTGCTTTGGGTAGTACCATCTGCATAAGTTAATACAACATCAAATGGCACTGCAAATCCGCCTATATTTTTGATTGATAATTTATAACCGCCCACAATAGCTTTTATATCTTCCAAACCAAGATCTATATAACCATTGGTAAAAAACCAGTTGTTGAAGAACCAGTTTAAATTTTTGCCAGAGCCCGCGTTCATCGAATTAAAATAATCCCAGGGGATAGGGTGCTTTCCGTGCCAGTTATCCATATAAGTATGCAATGCCTTTTTAAATAGTGCATCGCCTAACATATCCTTTAAAGCCAGGTAGCTTAATGATGGTTTGCCGTAAGCATTATTGCCATAACCATTGCGTTGCTCGCTGCTGGGGGTGATGATCGGCAGGTCCTCGGCAGTTGATGGGTCATGGATATATTGTTCAACACGGAATTTTTTATAGAAGTCATCGGCTTTCTTTTTGCCATTCTCGGCAGTGCCTATTAGTAGTTCAAACGTGGTTGCCCAGCCCTCGTCCATAAAGGCGTAACGGCTTTCGTTAATACCCATATAGAACGGGAAATAAGTATGGGCAATCTCATGGTCCTGTACCAATTGTGCGAAGCCAATATCATCCTGGTGGCTATCGTTCACCATCATTGGGTATTCCATATCAGCAAAGCCCTGGAAAACTGTCATTTTAGGAAACGGATAAGGCACTCCCGGCCAGTTATGCGAGAACCAGCCCAATGCATTGCGGCTAAATTGTACCGAACGATGAAAGTCTGCCGATTTATCAGGGTAAGCCGCCTGCACACTGGCTAAACGATGCGTTGCATCATCAACCAACACGCTTGCACCGTCCCAGTTATAATGGTCGCTTACGCCTACAGTCATGTCCGAAATATTGTTAGCGGTCCACGTCCAGGTGTTAGTAGTATTTTGCGCGGTAATGTTTTTGGCAGCAAGGTCGGCAGGAGTAGCAATATGTATGGTGCTATCGCTGGTCATTGATGTTTGCAGTCGTTTGGCAAACTCGGGCTGTAAAACCTGGTTAGGGTTTTGTAATGTACCTGTGCTCCATACAATAAAATTTTTAGGAACGGTTACATTAAGGGTGTAATTGTTAAAATCGTTATAAAACTCTTGCGCATCAAGGAAGGGTAAAGTATCCCAGCCATTATAATCATCATACACAGATACCCGCGGATAAAAATAAGCCAGGAAGAAAGTGGTAGAATCAATAACACCTTCGCGGTTACTTTCTTTAGATAGGTCAAAATGCCAGTCGATATTTAGTTTTACAGAATCGTGCGGCATTAATGGTTTGGCTAAAGCTATGGCCTGGTTGGTGCCTGCGGCCAGATCATTGTTCCAGTTGCGTCTAACGTCATTAACCACAATTTTGTCTATCTGTATGCCCGATGTCAGATAATCAGCGCTAGCACCGCCAAAACGGGCCACGCCGGGGCGGTGGATGTTTAATATCAGTTTCATGTTCAGCCTTTTTAATGTATCAGGGCTGTTGTTGATGTACGTGATTTGCTCAACACCTTTTACCAAACGGCTGGGCGGCTCCATACTGATGGCGATGTTATAATTGCCGGTATTTTGCCAGTAGTTTTTGCCGGGTTTGCCGCTCATATCGCGGGTGCCTTTTTTAAAGGCTTTTTGTATATCGCGTGGCATATACAGGCTTTGTGCGTTTGCCTGTGCCAAAAACAAGCATAATAAGGCCGAAAGTGAAAATGATTTTAACATTTAATAGCAGTTAAATAATGAATCAGTTAATGAGGTGTAAAAGTAGTAATTACTACTTTGATATTTTGGGGAGGGAAATGTTACAAATAGTAGAATTAAAACTGTTGGTTTGAAGTGAAATAAATATTATTTTGCGTACAAAAAACTAAACCTAACCCGCAATGAAAAAAAGCTACCTAACCCTTATCGTGATTCTGCTGATCCTGTCAGTAGCTATCTTTACTAACCCTAATCTGGCCCGACACAAAGAAGTTGTAAAAACAGAACTTAACATGTACATGCAGAAAGCCGTGAAAGACGAGATGAAGGGCGGCAGATCAGAAATGATAGGTCAAGCCTTCGGCGCCTTGTTAGGCGGTGCGTTGGTTGACAGGATGATTGATAGTATTGTTAGCACAGATAATTATTTAATATTCTCCACTACTAAAGTTACCTGGGAAGGCAAGTCGAGAGTGATAGGCATTGGTATTTTTGGCAATGTATATATCACCGGTAAATTAAAGGAAGCAATGGCACAGAACACGTCTGTAGACAATAGTAGGCCCTGATAAGTAATTTCCTTGTTTATTAACTGGAGAACAAGCTCATCGCATACAGCAAAATCCATTAGTTGTGGTATTAGAATTTAAGCCATTGCTTTTTTCAATGTTTTTCTATTCATCCACTTGCAAATAAAACAAATAAGCGTATCTTTGCAGTCCCTAAAAAGAGGGGTATAATAAACATTTATTTAATTTAATTAAAAGCAAGTGAATACGTTAAGTTACAAAACTGTCTCAGCCAACAAAAAAACAGTTAACAAACAGTGGGTTGTTGTTGACGCGGAAGGCGAGATTTTGGGGCGCTTGTCTACAAGGATCGCAATGATCATTCGTGGAAAAAACAAGCCTGATTTTACCCCAAACGTAGACTGTGGTGATAATGTAATAGTTATCAACGCAGACAAGGTAAAGTTGACCGGTAATAAATTCAGCGAGAAACAATATGTTTCTTACACTGGATATCCAGGTGGTCAACGTTTCATTTCTCCTAAGGAGTTAATGGCAAAGCATCCAACACGTGTAATTGAAAAAGCGGTGCGTGGTATGTTACCTAAAAGTCGTTTGGGCAAAGCATTGTTTGGCAATTTGCATGTATATGCAGGTGGTGAGCATCCTCATGAAGCACAAAACCCGAAAGCTATTTAACCATTAAAAACTAAGGAAAAAAGAAATGCCAACAACTAACACTTCAGGCAGAAGAAAAACAGCCGTTGCACGTATCTACCTTACAGATGGTAGCGGTGCAATTACCGTAAACGGTAAAGATTACAAAGAATACTTCCCTACATTGCCATTGCAATACATCGTTACTCAATCAACTGAGGTTTCTGGTTCAACCGGATTATATGATGTTAAAGTTAATGTTGCAGGTGGTGGTGTAAAAGGACAGGCAGAAGCCGTTCGTTTAGCTATTGCGAAAGCTATTGTTGAACTCGATGCTGATAAGAAGCCTTCATTGCGCGCTAAAGGTTTAATGACACGTGATAACCGTATGGTTGAGCGTAAAAAACCAGGTCGCAAGAAAGCACGTAAGAAATTCCAATTCAGTAAACGATAATTTAAGGAGACAACAAAATGGCAAGAACAACATACGACGAGTTACTGGATGCTGGTGTACACTTTGGTCACCTTACCCGCAAATGGGATCCTAAAATGTCACAGTACATTTTTATGGAGCGCAACGGTATACACATTATCGATCTAAATAAAACCTTATCAAAGGTTGAAGAAGCTGCTGCAGCTATAAAACAAATTGTAAAATCAGGACGTAAAGTATTATTCGTAGCTACAAAGAAACAAGCGAAAGATATTGTTGCTGAATATTCAAAAACAGTAAACATG
>NZ_JAQBOF010000011.1 GCF_028288185.1 Mucilaginibacter sp.
TGCCGTTATCTCTTAAGGTTTGCAAGGTATTATCTGATATTTTTAAGAGATTCTTTACCTGGTATGTTTTTAGCCATCTTTTAGGTTCTTGAAGGGTTTGACCTAATAATCCCCTGATTTGATTTAACAGGTTATTTCCAAATTCCTGTAGATCTTCTTTAGTGATAATTTCTGCTGCCATAGCTTTATTTTAATTGTAGTTCATTTCAGTTATTATAAGGCATTGATTTTCTGTGAAACCAGTAACCTGATACAAATTTGCTTTAAACAGCATCAGATTTAATCCGAGTTTATCCGAGTCGGATACAGGTTTTTTTAATTGTGTACGCAATGCGTACACAATTAAAATTTAAGAGTCCAAGCCGTTTAGCTTGATTAAATATCGACAATGATTACTGCTTGATTGGTTTTCTTGCTATCGCGGATATAGTACCGCTTCGAGAGTCGCATAAGTCAGTCCATTTATCAAATACATAATACTCGGCGATGGCCACCGTAAACAATCAATATAATAAATTGACGTTGGATGCCATAGTACTTCATCAAATTGTGCCCGCAGTGCGGGCACAATTCAAAATGTCGAGAAAAATCCCATTGTGTACGCGGTGCGTACACAATGGGGATCAAACAATGAAAATGAACTATAAGTTTTAATTGTGCAGACAGTGTCTGCATAACTGAGGCATGACTTTGGACATTGTGAACACACTGCGTTCACAATGTGATAATTGTTATCAGACTGAAATAGGGAAAATGGATCGACGTTTTTTTGGCTGGTTATAATTTTGAAATCACAATCTGTGACGTCAAAATCCAATGAATATTGGTGTAAATGAATTGGGCACACGGTGTGTGCCCAATTCATTTATTCATTCTCCGTATCCTTTTGTTTAAGGATTTCATTGTGAATCTCCCTGGATAATTGCTCTGCAGTAGGTAGGTAAAGCTGATATTTGCTTGCAAAAACATTGCTGTTTTCCGGAAGAGTAAACTTTACAACTGTATCGTTTTTTTCCAGGCAGAGCAAAATTCCAACCGTAGGACTTTCATGAGCTAATTTCTCAACCCGATCATAATAATTAACGTACATCTGCAATTGGCCCAGGTCTCCATGTGTTATCTTGTGGGTTTTTAGTTCGATGATAACAAAGCATTGCAGCAATCGGTTATAAAATACCAGGTCAACAAAAAAATCATCCCCATCAAGATGGATACGTTTTTGCCTTGCTACAAATGAAAAGCCATTGCCCAACTCCAGCATGAACTCTTGGAGATGCTTGATCAGCGCAGATTCAAGATCTTTCTCGTAGTAGGCAGCCTCTGGCTTCAAACCTAAAAATTCAAGTACCAAGGGATCTTTGATGATATCTTTTGGTTCTGCCGGTTGCTTCTCATTTCTCGCGACTGAAAGCACAGTTTCCTTGTCCTTACTTAGAAGCAGCCGTTCATAAAGCTGGCTTCCTATTTGTCTTTCCAACTGCCTTGCTGTCCAATTATTTTTTATGGTCTCTCCTATATAAAACCCTCTTTTTTCGGCTACATCTATACTTAATAGAGATCGATAGTGTGTCCAGCTCAATTGTGCACGCAGTGCGTGCACAATTGGAAAGCAGCGAAAAAACTGCCTGAACATATTTAAATTTCTTGTCGAAAATCCGCTGCCAAATTGTGGCTGTAACTGCTCCGATAGATAGCCAATGAGGCGTTCCCCGTAAATTGCTCTTTCCTTACCATGTTGCTCCTCTTCGAAAATGCGTTTACCTATATGCCAATACATAACCACCCGTTCATGGTCTACAGCGCGTACAGCTGATTCTCTGGCTGTATTTATGATCGACTGAATATCGTTGATAATTGATTCATTCAAATTCATGCTAATTCCTCCTCTGCTAATTCGCCTTCTACAATTTCTTCCTGCTCCTTTAATCTCGTCTTTAAAGCGTGCATATCGCGGTTAACTTTTTTGTCTTTCATCTTCGCATAAATTTGAGTAGTTGTCAATTTAGTATGTCCAAGCATTTTACTGACTGTTTCAAGCGGAACATCATTCTCCAGCGTTACCGTAGTTGCGAATTTATGGCGGGCAATGTGCGTGGTTAAAACTTTGGCAATGCTGGCAAGGTCACCGATCTCTTTTAGATAAGCGTTCATCTTCTGGTTACTTTTGACCGGGAACAGTTTATTCAGTACGGTTCTGCACTCATGGTCCTTATATTTTTCAATAAGTTCCATGGCCTGGGGGATTAGCGGAACGTTGGCGGTCACATACGTTTTAGTCCGTTGTGTTTTGATCCAGGCAACTTTGTCTTTTCCAATGAAGATATGCTGCGGCGTAAGCTTTACCACATCGACAAAAGCATAACCCGTGTAGCAGCAAAATAAAAAGGTATCCCTGACTTCTTCCAGTCGCTTGATCGTAAATGGATGGTTGGCGAGTTGATGTATTTCGTTCCATTCCAATTCTTCACGATGAACTTTTTTATAAGTACACTTGAACAGATTAAATGGATTCGTCCTGATCCACCCATGGTTGAACGCCAGGTTAACAACTTTTTTAAGATTCTTCATATACCGCATAGCGGTATTGTGTTCAATACCATCTTCGGTCTTTAGGTACATTTCAAATCCTGTGACGAACGCATAGTCAATAGACTCCAGGTAGATGTCCGGTTTTTTAAATCTGTGCTGGATATAATCTGCTGTTTTTGACCGGACAGTATTATACTTGGTCAGCGTGGCTTTTACAAAGTCTTTCCCTACCAGTTCTTCGACGCTTTTATTATGCTCATCAAACACTTCCAGCAACATCCGCTGAGGAGCATCCTCGCCAGCGTACCGCTGCTTGATTTTTTCCACGGTGATAAAATCATCGGATTGCTTGAGATCATGGAAGGCCATATAGACGTCATTGTTAACCGTAATGATTTCCTTGTTGATTTGCTTTACTTCCTGCCCGGAGCCTTTTACCAAACCCGCCTCCGGGTCCCATTTGCCGGGATCGACTTTACGGCCCATTGAAATTTCCGCCCTTTTGCCCAGATAAGTAATTCTTGCATAGAGGGGAACATTACCTTTTGCATCTGTTTTTCTTTTGTCAGCCCAGATGAGAACTGAGAACCTTTGTGTGCTTTTCATACCACGTTTGATTTTAAATTGTTTAACTGCATTAATTTTGAGTTCAAATGAGCCCTTTTGAGGCCATTTTTGTCATATTAAGTGCCTTAAAACCAACTGTTTACCTTGTAATTCGGTGACCTAAATCCTGTCTGCCAAATAGGTCACCGAAATGGTCACTTTTTGGCAGAAAATTCACCCGGTCCCAAATGGTCCCGAACCCTCGGACCCTAACCGATGAGGTCATTTGAGACGGGTTGATATCGCCCGAATTTCACGGTTCCAATAAGCCAGAATCCTGCGTAGTTTTGAGGTGTTTTTAACTCAAAATTTATGGCATTAACTAATTGAATACCACTTAGTTAACGTCAATTTGTGGCTAAATTAGTGTTTAGAAACAGGCCGCCGAATAGGTCACCTGGGTGAGTCATAAAACCTGAGTAGTTTTGCGATTTTTTGAGCAAAAAAAAACGCTTAAACCATTTTGATTTAAGCGTTTTAAAGAGCGTTGAGGCTCTTTTAGCGGAATGGACGGGACTCGAACCCGCGACCCCATGCGTGACAGGCATGTATTCTAACCAGCTGAACTACCACTCCGTTTGGGATGGCAAATATACCCTTCATTTTTTATTACACAAGCTATTTTTTAAAAAAAATATTAAAATGCACATTTCTAGCGTCCTAACATATATTTGTTCTATTTAAAGTTATAGTATAATACTTTATTCTGTATTTAAAAAAGCACGAAACTGTATACAATAACGGAAAAATGCACACCTTTTATACAACGAACCAACCCCGTTTTAATAGATCCCTCTAAAAAACCCAGATAAAGAAACATCAAAATAATAACAAACCTTGCGTAAGGTCTCTATACGGATATCAATTTTACCCGATTCAAGCCTTGCAATATTAATGTTTGTATCAGAATAAAATTTCTCCTGGGTTACTTGGTTCTGCCTTCTCAGCCTTTTTATCTGTAGTGAAATTTTGCGCTTAAAGGCATTGTCAGAGTTGTCAAGATATTCAAAATCAGTCAATAACATGATATGGCGGTAATTATGGTTTTATATCAGAAAACAAAAGCTAACTTTTATAATGCTAAAATAGTATAAATTTTACGGAATTTTATTTTTAAATTCAGACGAATAAGTCATTGTTCCTATGGCCTAATGGCAATACATTTGCTATATCAAAGCGCCCTGCATCTACCTGTGAAACTTTATGTAGGCACAAACGTATAAGTGAATTCTCAGACACCCAAGCTGGGGTTTTTTGTTCTTTGTTTTGGGTTTAATCAATAGTTTAAATTAATTAGGGGAAAGGGAGCTTCAAAAGAGCTCTCTTTTTTTTGACTTAATTTTTTGCTATGCATGCATAATAATTATATATTTACTTTTTCCCTTGCATATGTATTTTGAACTATCCGAAGAACAATTAATGATACGCCAGGCAGCGCGCGATTTTGCTCAAACAGAGCTAAAGCCTGGAGTAATTGAGCGCGATGAGCATCAAAAATTCCCAGCCGAACAAGTGAAAATGATGGGCGAACTTGGGTTTTTAGGCATGATGGTTTCGCCGCAATACGGCGGTAGCGGTATGGATTCCATATCTTATGTATTGGTAATGGAAGAGCTTTCAAAAATCGATGCCTCTGCATCAGTTGTTGTATCAGTAAACAACTCATTGGTTTGTTACGGGTTAGAGAAATATGCTAACGAGGCCCAAAAACAAAAATATCTTATACCCTTAGCCAAAGGCGACGTAATTGGCGCTTTCTGTTTATCAGAACCCGAGGCTGGGTCCGATGCTACGGCACAAGCCACTACGGCAATTGATATGGGCGATCATTATCTGCTTAACGGTACAAAAAACTGGATAACCAATGGCGGTACCGCATCAACCTATTTGGTAATGGCACAAACCAATGCCAGCAAACGCCACCACGGTATAAACGTGTTGATAGTAGAAAAAGGTATGAAAGGATTTACCGTAGGTGCCAAAGAAAACAAAATGGGGATTCGTGGGTCTGATACACATTCGTTACATTTTAGCGATGTTAAAGTACCTAAAGAAAACCGCATTGGCGAAGAAGGATTTGGGTTTAAGTTTGCCATGAACACTTTGGAAGGCGGACGCATTGGCATTGCTGCACAGGCGCTGGGCATAGCATCGGGCGCGTATGAATTGGCGCTGGCTTACTCGCAAGAGCGCAAGGCATTTGGTAAAACCCTGGCCGACCTGCAAGCCATACAATTTAAACTGGCGGATATGGCTACTGAAATTGAAGCTTCGCGACTATTATGTTTAAAGGCCGCCTGGTTAAAAGATAATGATCTGCCATACGCACAAGCCAGCTCTATGGCTAAGCTATATGCATCGCAAACAGCTATGAAAACCACCATAGAGGCCGTACAAATTCATGGCGGCTATGGCTTTGTAAAAGAGTATCATGTTGAACGTTTAATGCGCGATGCCAAAATAACCCAGATATATGAGGGCACTTCAGAAATTCAACGAATTGTCATATCCCGCGAGGTATTGAAATAACCAGCTGATTTTTATTTAATTTTGATAAACATCAAATTTATCCAAATGAAAATCAGATCGCTGCTAACTATACTCGCTCTTACTTTATCGTTGCCATTTACCTATGCGCAAACAACTCTTAAAGCAGGGGTATGGCGCGGCGTAACCAAAACAGCCAAAGGCGTTGAGATCCCTTTTAATTTCGAGATAAGCACCGTTGGCCGCCAAACGCAATTAGCTGTAATTAATGGCACCGAACGCATTAAAGTAACCGATATAAAATATAAGGGCGACTCTGTTTTTATACGTATGCCTTTGTTCGATTCGGAGTTTAGGTTAAAGCATGTTGCCGGTAACCTGGTTGGCCGTTGGACCAAAAATCTGGGCGATAAGTTTGTGTCGATGGCTTTTATGGCCACACCTAATACTACCTGGCGCTTTAAAACCCTGCAAGAACCCGCGTTTAATATTACCGGCAAATGGGCCGTGCCTTTTGGCAAAGCGCCTAAAATAGATCCAACAGTAGGAGAGTTTAAACAGGTTGGCTCCAAACTTACCGGCACATTTCTATCAACCACCGGCGATTATCGTTATCTGGAAGGCGTTGTTAGCGGTAACAAATTATATCTATCTTGTTTTGATGGCGGTCATGATTATTTATTTACCGCTACTATCAATGGAAACAAAATAGTTAACGGTAAATTTTATGCAGGTTTAACTAGTGTTGATGATTGGAGCGGCGTAAAAAATGCCAATGCCAAACTACCTGATGCTTACTCGCTTACCGAACTTAAACCGGGGTATAAAAAACTGGCTTTTACTTTTAAAGATGTTAACGGCCGTAAAGTTTCTTTAACCGATAGTCGCTTTAAAAACAAAGTTGTTATTGTACAGATACTAGGCTCATGGTGCCCTAACTGTATGGACGAGACCGCTTATATGGTTGATTATTATAAAAGGTTTCACCCAAAAGGTGTTGAGGTGATTGGCCTGGCTTATGAGCGCACAAAAGATTTTGCAAAATCGCAACGAACAGTAAAGCAATTACAAAACAGGTTTAATATCCCCTATCCGCTATTGATAACCGGTTATACGCCAATTAACGGCGACCCGGCTAAAAGTCTACCCATGATGGCAAAAGTATTAGGTTTCCCAACAACTATTATTATTGATAAAAAAGGCAACGTACGTAAAATACATACCGGCTTTAGCGGCCCGGGTACTGGCCAACATTACATAGACTTTATTACCGAATTTGAACGCATGACCCTGCACATGCTGAACGAGCAAGGATAATATAAATTAGCCGGGAGATATTTCGCTCACCGGCTAACAAGGTTTAGGTATAAATTCTTTAACAGTTAGGCTGATGATCTATTTTTGATAGTTAACAGCCGTAACTTCTGTTGTCTTCATCATATTCTTAGTGCTTTCGGCAAGGCGGATAAATTCTGCACGGTAGCCATCCTCATCATTTCCTTTGGCTTTTTTAGCCATAGTTATCAATTGCTCGAAATTGGCGTTTTGCTTAAACTGCGAATCGCGCAGCAATAAGCCATATTCGGCTACTGCGACGGCAAACTTAAAATCATCAGATGTTTTCTTCAGGTCAAGTGGCTTATCCGCTACCACTACAGATTCCATTTTGCTTATATCCCCATCTGGTTCTTTGTACCTGAATTTGATGGTCATCACTTCTGACGATGTGTTATTGGCGTTGGCTTTCTTATCCGGTTTTTGATATTTCAACGGATCAACACTTGTGCTAAAACCGTCTTTTATACCTGCCGGGATAATTTCATACAGCGCGGTAACGGTATGACCCACGCCCATATCGCCTGCTGTTTTTTTATCGTTATTAAAATCCTCTTTTGCCATAAGGCGATCCTCGTAACCCAACAATCTGTAAGATTGTACTTTAGCCGGGTTAAATTCTACCTGCATCTTTACATCTTTGGCAACAGTAAACAGTGTGCCGCCAAACTCGTTAACCATTGATTTTGTTGCTTCGGTAATGTTATCTATATAGGCATAGTTACCATGTCCTTTATCGGCCATTAACTCCATTTTGCTGTCTTTATAATTACCCATGCCAAAACCCAGTATGGACAGACTAACATTGCTGCCGCGCTCATCTTCAATTAACTGTACCATATCTTTATTGCTTGACGGGCCAACATTAAAATCACCATCGGTAGCTAATATGATACGGTTATTACCTCCCTTTATAAAATTTTGCCGGGCTATTTGGTAGGCGGTTATAATACCTGCGCCTCCCGCAGTACCACCGCTGGCATACAACTGGTCAATAACGGTCTTAATTTTTTCTTTTTGACTAGCGGGGGTCGATTCTAGTTTTACACCCGCCTGGCCTGCATAAACCACAATGGCAACATTATCAATTGGGCGTAATTGGTCAACCAGCATTTTCATTGATGTTTTAACCAGAGGCAGCTTATTGGTCATGTCCATAGAGCCCGATACGTCTAATAAAAACACCAGGTTTGAGGGTGGCAATTTATCTAACTTTACTTCTTTGGCTTTTAGGCCGATGCGTACCAATTGGTGCTGTGGGTTCCACGGCGCGGTAGAAAGCTCGGTCTGTATAGCAACCGGGGCTCCTCCTTTAGGCGTAGGCAGATCATATTTAAAATAGTTTATCATCTCTTCAATACGTACCGCGTTTTTTGGCGGTAGCTGGCCGTTATTAATAAAGCGGCGAATATTGGCGTATGACGCGCCGTCAACATCAACCGCAAAAGTAGAAAGCGGAGTTGTAGCTGGATCCTCGAACTGATTTTCTGAGATATGGCTATATGATTCTGTTCCCGGTGCCTGGTAGGCATAATCAGACCTTACATTGGAGTTATAAGACAACCCACGAACATTCACCGAGCTACGATTACCAGCAGCACCAAAAAAGTTATTCCCCGTGTTTTGCCCGGTTGCTTTGCCCTGGAGTAATTGCCCTACATTCCCTACCGGATGGTCCTGAACTTCTTTGCCTGTTATGATATACGACGCCCCGGTAGTTTGGTCGCGATTACGTTTAACATAACCGCGAATCACCACCTCATTAAGTGCTTTGCCATCTTTTGCTAAACCAATATTAAGTATTGTTTGTCCGGGTTTAAGCTTTATAGTTTGCGGCACATATCCCTGGTAGGTAAATACAAGTGTTGCAGTATCATTAACCACTACGCTATATTTTCCGTTAATATCTGCCTGGGTTAACCATTTGCCATTCAAACCAACCGTTGCTGCCGCCAGAGGTAGGCCTGTAGCGGTTTCTGTTATTTTACCGGTTACTGTTATTAAATTATTATGGCGAGCGATGGTTATTATGCTCGTTTTAGCAGCCAGTGGTGTAAAGCCGGTAAAGCTTACGACAGCTGTCAACAGGATCAGATAATTTCTCATAATTATATTTTTAAGATTTATGGATTTACCCCTGTATGATGCATCTTATTATAGATTTCCATAAATCATAAAAAAAAATTATTTTGTGCTCTTCATGAACTTTCTAAAAAGCCAAAGCAAACCCAACAATACAGCCGATGAAGGGCTATTACTGGAGTACAAGCAAACGGGCAACCTGGCATCGCTTGCGGCTTTGTATGAAAACTATATGCATCTGGTCTATGGCGTTTGTTTAAAGTATTTGCACGATGAAGAGTTGAGCAAAGATGCCGTCATGCAGATTTTTGAAGAGTTGATAACCAAAGCGGCAAAGCATGATATTAAACAATTTAAACCCTGGTTATATGTACTGAGCCGCAATTTTTGTTTGATGCAAATACGTTCGGGTAAAAAGCTACAGACGGAATCTTTACCCGATTTTATGGAATTTGCTGATGACGCACATCTTAATTACGAAAGAGAAGAAGATATAACAGCATTAGAGCGTTGTAAAGAAAAACTGCCAGCGGCACAAAAAGTAAGCATCCAGTTGTTTTACATGGATGAGAAATGTTATAAAGAGATTGTTGATGATACCGGGTATAGCATGAACGAAGTAAAAAGCTATATCCAAAACGGAAAAAGAAATTTAAAAATTTGCCTGGAAAAGAACCGTGAGCGCTAAAGATCCAAACATAGCTAAAATTGGCAAGTACCTTAAAGGGCAGCTTGATGCCCGTGCTATGCACAGCGTTGAGCGCGAGGCACAAGACGACCCGTTTTTAATGGATGCGCTGGAAGGGTATGAAATTACAGGTAAAGATCAGGAAAGGAATTTAATTGAGTTAAAGGAGCGATTGGCCAACCGCATTGCATCTCAAAAAGAACGCAGTATTTTACTGTGGCGCGTTTTACCTATCGCAGCTTGCTTGCTAATTATGTTTGGTGCGGGTTATTGGTTCTTTTCGGCTGTGCCGGATAAAGTTCAATATGCAAATGTGGTAAAACCGGATATAAGCATAAAAAAAACGGACACGATCATTAAGCCTTCCAGCCCTATTGCAAAGGCGAACGTTAAGAGCATCGCGTCTAAAAAACCTGATTTAAAATCGCCGGACCTAATTGCAGCAAACAAAATCACTGTATCTAGGACCGACCTGCCCCTAATTGTACGCGATACCACCAAATTGGTGGCGGATAACCTGGCTATTAATATAAGTAAAGAAGTTCAGGACCATCCGGTAGGAAATGTTGAAAATTTATTACAGGGTAAAGTTGCCGGGCAAAATACACAGCGTAATTATTTTGGCGCGCTGGGCCAGCGCGGCTCTGTTAATATTCGCGGTTTATCGGGTGATAGTACAAATACTAATTATACGTACAAAGCACCCGCTACCAAACCAGTCTTTGGTTCGCAATTATCATTTTATGGTTCAAAGGCAAGCCCGACAACCAATATGATAACCGGCAAAATATTGGATGTTGCTACCCGCGAACCTCTGGCTGCAACAACCGTTGGTATACCGGGAAAAGGGTTAACCCAGGCAGATATAAACGGAAAATATAGCGTAGTGGTTAATGATACTGCAACACTTGTATTTACCTACCAGGGATATGTGCCACAAACTATAAAGCTTAAACCCGGACAAAAAAATCTAAATATCAACTTAATTGCAGATAATAAAAATCCTTCGGGAACTGTAATCCGCGGCTACGTTAAACGCAAGTCTGATGAAACAAAAGGAGTTTCGTACATTATCACAGGTAAAGAAGTGCAGGATAACCCCGTTGGCAATGTAGACCAATTACTCCAGGGCAAGGTTGCCGGGTTAAATATTCAAAACAGGGCTAGTATAAAAAATAGTTTAGTTACCATAACGGGTAAAGTAACAAACAAAGATGGGGCTCCGATTCAGGGTGTAAGAATTGGTACTTTAGCGAAAGGGTTTGCACAATCTGATACCGGCGGCAGATACCGTATTGTTGCAAATATTGATTCTCCGTTAACATTTGTCTCTTTAGGCTATCGCACACAATCAGTTAAACTTAACCAGGGACAGGCTACGGCAGATATAAAATTGGAAGAGCAACAAAACCAACTTGCCGAGGTAAGCGTCCATGGCTATGTTAAACGCAGTCGTGATCAAACTACCGGCGCTTCTTACATCATCACTGGGAAAGAAAAACCATGTAAAGAAAACGCTAGGTTTAAACGACGGTTCTTTAAAAAAATAACCATCGCAGAGCAGTATGTTTCTGAGCATGCAAATGAAGATAGTGCATCAATAAAAATAAAAGGTGGCAAGTTTTTACGGGCCTTAAAATTTATTAAGAAACGTGTACCAGTATCATTCCCTACAGACAAAACTGTCATTGGCTATTCTGATCTTAAAACCTTTAGCCAAAATAAAAGCGAATGGTTAAAATGGTATGAGGCTAATAAGTGCAATGATCTAAAGTAGAAATATTAACTTTTCTCTTCCCAAACCATGCATAAGTGCAAAATGGTATCAACCGCTTTTTGCATATCCTGTACAGATACCCATTCCTCCTTGCCATGAAACGCGTGTTCGCCGGCAAAAATATTAGGGCAAGGCAATCCCATAAACGATAGCCTTGAGCCATCTGTACCGCCGCGTATACTGCATAGTTTGGCATCAAGCCCGGCACGTTTAATAGCCTCCATACCATATTCAACTATTTGCGGGTGTTGGTCAAGTATTTGTTTCATGTTACGGTATTGCTGCTTAATCTGTAACTCGTAGCTCGAGCCGGGGAAGTCCTCTAAAACCTCAGTCGCCAGTTTTTTGAGTTCGTTAGCATACCTTACCAGGTTTTCTTCCTCGAAATCGCGAATAATAAAATCAATGGTGGCCTGCTCAACATGCCCGCTTATGCCAACCGGGTGGATAAACCCTTCCATACCCTCTGTGTTTTCGGGCGATAGCTCATAGGGCAGCATGGTTACAATTATCGAGGCTATTTTTAAAGCGCTCTCCATTTTGCCTTTCGCAAAACCTGGGTGCGAACTTATGCCGTTGATGATCAGCTTAGCGCCATCGGCGCTAAAAGTTTCGTTTTCTATATTACCCGCGCTTTCGCCATCTACAGTATAACCGGCGTATGCACCAAGTTTTTTAATATCAACCTTATCAACCCCGCGTCCAATTTCTTCATCAGGAGTAAACAATATTCGGATGTCGCCATGTTTAATTTCGGGGTGATTAATTAATTGGTAACAGGCATCCATAATTTCGGCTACGCCGGCTTTATTATCAGCACCCAATAAAGTGGTGCCGCTGGCTGTTACAATATCATTGCCCAATTGATTTTTTAAATCGGGGTGTTCACTCATCCGCAATACCTGCGATGGGTCATCCGGCAAAATAATATCATCTCCCTGGTAGTTTTTATGGATAATGGGTTTTACATCCTTTCCACTGCAATCGGGCGAGGTATCCATGTGCGAGCAAAAGCAAATTACCGGCACATTTGGCTTAATAGTATTGGCAGGTATGGTTGCATAAACATAGCCGTACTCATCCAAATGTGCATCTTTTACCCCAATTTGCAGCAACTCATTAACTAAAAGTTTACCCAGGTTTTTTTGTTTTTCGGTTGATGGATATGAATTTGATTCAGGATTTGATTGCGTATCAATACTTACATAGCGTAAAAAATTTTCTGCAACAAAATAGTTTAAGGCAGGTTTAAAGTTCATATATTTGTTTATATTGGTACATGCTTAGCTTGGTTAATAAGATACAGGCGTAAAGATTGATTAATTTTTGATTTTTGAAAAAGTTTTTACTATTATTTATTCTCGGTTGTTCCTCATTAGTCCTGAAAGCGCAGGATAGTTATAACTATTCGCGTTATGGGATCGGTTTTTTTGCCAGCTATAATTTGCCTTATGCCGATTTAAAGATAGCTAACCAGGGCAAAACATATAATATTACTGGATATTATAATTTAACACCATATATGCCCCTGGGAGCCGAATTCCAATTTGGCCAAATTTCTGGCGGAAGCACCACGTTAGATCAGTCTGGCCGCCAATACGACAATCGCTACAAGGCATTTATTATACATGGCGATTTTGCCCTGGGCGAAGCCATAGATTACGATGGAAATTTTTTTCTTACTCTGGTAAAAGATCTGTATGCAGGTACCGGGATTGGCGTTATCAGCAATAATATGGCCTTTATACAACGTACAAATTTATTCGCCACCGGCTACCCCGTTGGCACCTATGTTTTCCCCGGCCCAAACAAAAGTTTGAATTTAATAGTGCCTATCCGTTTTGGATACGAATTTAAAATATATGATGCCTTCGACGAGCCATTTATAGGCCTTAATATTGGCTATATACATAACATAACGTGGGGCGAAGGTTTGGACGGCTATAAAGACCCGCCAAGCGGGTTTAAAAACAACTCGCCCGATCAGTATCGGCAAATCATTGTGGGTATAAAAATAAACTTTGGCTCCTCTATTCCGTACACAAAAAAAATTAATTAATAGTTGAACATAGAAGAACTGCGCGACCATTGCCTGGCAAAACCGGGCGTTACCGAAGGGTTTCCGTTTGGTGAGGATACGCTGGTTTTTAAAGTTGGCGGCAAAATTTTCCTGATCACCGGCCTGGATCAGGGCGATCGTTTTAATGTTAAATGTGACCCCGAACTGGCGGTTGAATTGCGCGAACGCTATACCGAAATACAACCCGGCTATCACATGAATAAAAAAATGTGGAACACCGTTTTCATGACCGGATCTTTAACCCGTAAACAGCTTCTCGATATGATAGATCATTCTTATGATCTGATTGTAAAAAGTCTCTCTAAAAAAATCCGGTACGAAATTACCGGCGTTTCCGAATAATCCTTACCTTAAAGGGCGTAATTATTTTGCTTAGATCATATTCATGAAAATATTTGTATTTGCCCTGGCTGCCTGCTTAACTATTGGTGCTGCAAAAGCCCAGTTAACCCCCTTCGAGTTAAGTAAGGATAAAAACTATACCGCAACCTATCCCGAAGTTATTGGCTATTACAACAAGCTAGCTAAGACAAACCCGCAGATGAAACTGATCAACTACGGCATGACCGATATTGGCAAACCGTTGACATTGGTTGTATTGTCGCACGATAGGGTATTTGATCCGGGGCTGATTAAAAAACAAAACAAACGTGTGTTATTAATTAACAACGGCATACATCCCGGCGAGCCGGAAGGCGTTGATGCCAGCATGATGTTTGCGCGCGATTTGCTTAAAAAGAATGCATTGCCTAAAAATGTGGTGATTTGTATTGTTACCCTTTATAATATTGATGGCAGCATGAACCGTGGCCTGAGCCGCATTAACCAAAACGGGCCAAGTGCCTATGGCTTTAGAGGCAACTCACGCAACCTTGATCTGAACCGCGATTTTATTAAAGCCGATAGCCGCAATACCCTGGCATTAGAAACCATAATAAATACGTGGCGACCCGAAATATTCCTGGATAATCACACCAGCGATGGGGCAGACTACCAATATGTAATGACGCTGATAGAAACGCAGAAAGACAAACAAAACCCCATACTGGCCGAATACACATCTAAAATACTATCGCCTGAATTGTATAAGCGGATGAAAAAAAGCGGCTTTGAAATGACGCCCTATGTAGAGAGCGAAGATGAATCGCCGGATGGTGGTATTATTAGCTTTTTAGAAACGCCCCGCTTTGCAACCGGATATACATCGCAACATAACATCATCAGCTATATTACCGAAACACACATGTTAAAAGAGTTTAGTAAGCGTGTTTATGCTACGTATGATTTTATGCAGGCTTTGGTTGATATTAACGAGCGCGATGCCAAACTAATTGGCGAAGTAAAAGCCAAAGCCGATGAACAGGTTAAGCAACAAAAAACATTTGCCCTAAACTGGGATGTCGACACGAAAAATTATGATACCTTAACTTTTAAAGGCTATACCGCCGACTATAAACCAAGCGAAGTAAGCGAATTACCCCGCCTGTATTATGACCGAAATAAGCCCTATACAAAAACCATAAAGTATTTTGATAACTACATAGCTACAGCAACGGCAGATAAACCGGTGGCTTACATCATTCCCCAAGCATGGGGAAAGATAATAGACTTATATAAGCTAAACAAAGTAGCCATGCGCCAGTTGGCGCACGATACCACGCTTTACCTGCAAATGTATTACATAGCCGATTACAAAACCGGTCAGCGACCTTACGAGGGGCATTACCTGCATAGCAGCGTAAAACTTACTCCAACCAGCATGAAGATCAAATTTCATGCTGGCGATTATGTGGTTTATACCAACCAGTCGCTTAACCGTTTTATTGTTGAGACTTTAGAACCGCAAGGCGTAGACTCCTACTTTGCGTGGAACTTTTTCGATTCGGTGTTGGCATCAAAAGAAGGATATTCGCCTTATGTTTTTGAAGATGTTGCTGCCGAGTTACTTAAAAAAGACCCCGGACTGCGCAAAAGGCTGGATAATGAAAAGTTAAAGGACCTGGCACTAGCCAAAAGCGCATCCGCCCAGTTAAATTTTGTTTATCATAATTCGCCGTATTTCGAAAAAACATATCTTCGCTACCCGGTAGGCCGCTTGTTGGTAAATATCAAACTCGATTTAAAATAAATGGAATATATAAATCTGGCTCCAGTGGCCTCGTTCATCTTTGTTATTACTATTGGTGTTTCGTTATTAGCTTTCAGTAATGAGAGTCTATATGGCAAAATGATGCTGCATCCTTACAGTGTATCACGTAAAAAAAATGTATTTACCTTATTAACCAGCGGGTTGATACATAAAGACTGGATGCACCTATTGTTTAATATGCTATCTTACTATTTCTTTGCTTTTCAGTTAGAAGCATACATCGGGCATTGGCAATTCGGAGTATTATACATAGCCAGCTTAATATTAAGCGACCTGCCATCGGTAGCCAAACATAAAAACGATTATTGGTACCATAGTCTAGGCGCATCAGGGGCAGTTAGCGCGGTAGTTTTTAGCTATATCCTATACTCGCCAATGAGCAAAATGATGATCATACCATTGCCTATACCTATCCCGGCTATTTTATTTGGAGTGTTGTATTTGGTTTATTGCCATTATGCCTCAAAATATTCACGCGATAATATTAATCATGATGCGCATTTATTTGGTGCTTTATGCGGCGTGTTTATCACCATTATTTTAAACCCGGCAATAATTCCAATATTTATACACCAGATTAGCGGGGGAGCGCAATCGATGCTGCATTAATGGCATTGCCATCGGCATCAAATAAAAAGCTCACGGGCTCTTCGGGGTTTTTAATAATCTCTAAAAGCAGGAAGCCCCAGTTTTTCCAGAAATTCTCCAACACCTGTCCGTAAATTTTATTTTGCCAATGGTCAAAAAGCGGTTTGCTGCTCATACCGCGTAGCGGCATGGCTTCAATAAATAACTCCTCGCCAACCGGCAGTAAATTATACTCGGGCAAACGGTTAAACAAATAAGCCGAATAAAATACCCGTCCGCTAAATTCTTCAAACTGTATGGGATGTAAGGTTTGTTCGCTTATCTTTTCAAACGTTTCTTTATGATATTGTTTGTTGGCGCCATTGTCCTGGAAACAAATGATCAACCCAAAATCTTTTATTCGTAAAGCCAGTGTAAGCGTATTGATCTCATCGCGATAGCCAAACTCCTGCTCGTTATTATCTACCTTAAATAAAAAAATACTGTAAGGCGTAAAATCCTCAAAAAACACGGGCAGGTTAATGCTCTGCAGCATTAAATGCAGGTTACTAAATTTATGGATAATGGATTGCGAAATATTAAACTCTTCGCCCTGCGCGTATTGCTGGCGAATGCCGGCTTGGATCTCGTTAAATATTATCCCATAAAGCAGTTTGCCCGCCCATTGAAAAAGCTTTAATTCATCGAGCGCTTTAATAGCATCGTATCCGCCATTAAAGGCTTCGGCTATTTCTGTCTCCAAAGGCTCTAAAAAGGCTTCGTTAACACCGGCGGCACATGGCAGCCTAATATCCTTATAAGTAGCCATACTCTCGTCTAATAGCTTAAAAGGCTTATCCTCCAAACCGTAAAAACTCATTAGCCATTGTGGAAAAACCTGAATCTTCTCTTCTTCACTATTAAGCGTTTGTCCGGTTAAAAAGCAAACCTTATTGCTAAAGTTCGATGTATCAAATGGTGCGTATATTTTTACAGGCATTTTATAAATAAATTAAGCCTCACCCTAAATCCTTCTCATTTGGAGAGGGACTTCGATGCATGACGTTTAAAAGTCCCTCTTCTTTGGAGAGGGATTTAGGGTGAGGCAAACGCCATGCATAATTACGCCGCTAAGATAGCCATCATTTTAAAAGAATAATTTAGCTTTGACATTATGTTTTGCTTATGACCAACCGGCTTAATGAACTTTCGGATAATGAACTGCAGCTATCAGCAAGCTCGGTGTTTAATTACGTGCACGCCGGTGGCGTTTCGGGCGAAAAAACAAACACTCCTGCACTGCTTGGCGACTATAAAGCAATCCATAACGCGTACTTAAACTTGTATAAAAGCAGTGATGATGAAGCCGTTAAAACCGAAGTCTTAAAAAGATTGGTGTTTTTAAACTGGTATTATATTGCCGAGCCTAACCTATTAACCGGGATAACCGAGCTGGATGAAGATACCATGTATGACGCTTACGAAACATTGAATGGCCTGTTGCAGGCCGATAAGCTGGACGATGAGTTTAAGTGGATGCTGGGCTTTTACAGCAAGTGGGACTATACCATTTTTCAATTCTCTGAAGATGGCCTTGACGAGCTTACCGCTTTTGTAAAACAAAATCGCTGGATGGCGAAAGAGCCGCCGGCAAAAGAGTTGATAGAAGGCAAAATGGATAATCGCGGGCAAATGGGTAAATACTTAAAGGCGCTGAGCGATACCATATTATGAAACTAACTTGGCAGCCCTTCGAGCTTGAGCTAAAGCACCCGTTTACCATAGCGAAGTTCTCGCGCACCTCCACCCCGCTGATGTTGGTTAATATAGCGCACGAAGGCTATATAGGCTATGGTGAAGCCTCCATGGTACCCTATATGGGCGAGAGCCATGAAAGTGCGGCGGCGTTTTTAGTTAAGGTTGATGTCGATCAGTTTAAATTTCCCTTTGATTTTGCAGCGATAATTAATTACCTGGATAGTATTGCACCCGGCAACCCCGCTATTAAAGCGGCTATTGATATTGCCCTGCATGATCTGGAAGGCAAGCTGCGAAACAAACCCTGCTGGCAATTATTTGACAGCAGCCCTGCTTTAATGCCTGTAACCTGTTATACTATTGGTATGGACGCGCCGGACATCTTCCTGCAAAAAGTTAAAGAAGCTGCCGGCTTTAAAGTAATAAAAGTAAAATTGGGCCGCGATAGCGATAAAGAACTGATCAATATCATCCGCTCAGTTACCAATGTACCTATTTATGTAGATGCCAACCAGGGCTGGACAGATCGTAGCAAAAGCCTGGATATAATCTATTGGCTGCAAGAACAAGGCGTAGTTTTGATAGAGCAACCTATGTTAAAAACCGATATAGACAATAATGCCTGGCTAACCCAACACAGCCCCATACCCATTATCGGCGATGAAAGTGTACAGCGCCTGCCTAATGTTGAAAATGCGAAAGGAGTGTATCATGGCATCAATATAAAGCTTATGAAATCTGCCGGGATGTATGAAGCGCATCAAATGATACTGAAAGCCAGGGAACTGGGATTAAAAGTATTAATGGGCTGCATGAGCGAAACCAGTTGCGCATCATTAGCCGCAGCCGCGCTTGCCCCTTTGTGTGATTGGGCTGATATTGACGGGCCGTTTTTAACCACCAACAACCCCTATAAGATGCCCACGTTTGCTGATGGTAAATATGTATTGAGCAATAGGCCGGGACTAGGACTAATGCTTTAAATAAATTTGAGCGATAAAATTTTAATCCTCATCTAAAACAGGTTAATTTGTATTAATGTCATTATTTGTAGCCTCATTAAATTCCGGAAGCAATGGTAACTGCTATTACGTTGGTAATGAGCATGAGGCGGTGTTGGTTGATGTTGGCATATCCTGCCGCGAAACCGAGACCCGCATGGCACGCCTGGGTTTATCTATGCGCAAAGTGAAGGCCATTTTCGTATCGCATGAACATTCGGACCATATACGGGGTATAACCGTGCTGGCCAAAAAGTATCAATTGCCGGTTTATATAACCCCGCTTACCCTGCTTCATGGTGGGTTAAGATTGGATGAGGGTATGGTAACTGATTTTACGCCCGACCACCCCATCCGCATTGGCGAATTAATAATTACCGCTTTCTCTAAACTGCATGATGCCGTGCACCCGCATAGTTTTACCGTTGCCTGCGGCGATATTAAAGTCGGTATTTTTACAGATTTAGGCGCAGTGTGCGAAAACCTTATCCTGCACTTTCAGCAATGCCACGCGGCTTTCCTGGAAGCCAACTATGATGAAGAAATGCTGGAGAATGGCAGTTATCCTTACCATTTAAAACGCCGGATCAGGGGCGGTAAGGGCCACTTATCTAATAAAGAAGCACTCGCCTTGTTTATTGATTACAAACCGACCTACATGAGTCACCTGTTTTTATCGCACCTGTCAAAAGACAATAACGACTCCACCTTAGTACACAACTTATTTAATACCCACGCCCGCGGCGCCGAGATAATTGTAGCATCGCGCTATCACGAAACGGCTGTTTATCATATCGTTGGATTAAATGTGTCGGCTTATGCGCCGCTGGCAAACATTCAAACCAGTTTGTTTTAAAAAATCTTCCAATTTCATTAATAAAGTATTAGTTAAATAACAGGGGCTAATCCTTTAAAACAGCCTTAATTAATTACATATTTTCTTTCTGGCTATTCTGTAAATTAACTAACAGTTACAGCAATTCCTTTCTAAATTATTTGCACTTGGCCTCAATGTTTTTTATAAAAAATGTTTTGTAGCTTTATATGCAAAGGCCATATCTGTCTATTAATCCCTAATCAATTTAAACAGTAAACCATTTCAACTTTTTATCCGTATACTAAGCATGAAGGTATCTCTGCAGCAAGGTGTTAAACAACGCGTTACGTCATTACTAGACGAAGCGTACACTTGCAGAACCAATAATTTAAAGCGAAGTACCGAGCTTGCTCACCAGGCACTGGTTTTGAGTAAAGATTTGGATGATACAGCATTAATAGCCAAAAGCCTTAGTCATTCTGCGCTCTTCGCTATGATATTAGGCGAATATGAGCGAGCGCTCAGCATGTCAGCCGATGCCATTAAACTTTTTGAAGAATTAAATGACGACAAAGGCATAGCCGATGCCAAGTACAACATAGCAGGCGTATATTATAAAACCAACAACTACCATCTGGGCCTGGTTAATTTGGTTGATTGTATTAACACCTATCGTAAATATAACGACTTTCATAATTTGGCCCGGTCGCATAAATCACTAGGTACCGTATATGAATATTTTGGCGATGAAAAAAATGCCATACAAACTTATGAGGATTCAATAGAGGCGGCTAAAAAAGCTGGCGATCTTAACCTTGAATCAAACGCTTATAACCCCCTTTCAGGCGTCTACCTTAAAAAACAACAAATAGCAAAGGCTGCCGAATTGATAGAAATGTCAATAGACATGAAAAATCAAACCGGCGATGTTCGCGGATTAGCGTTTGCTTATTACGGCCGGGGTAAAGTATATACGGCACAAAAAAGGTTCGGGTTGGCTGAAGATGATTTTAAGGCATCCATAAAGATCCATCTGGATATGGGTGAAACCCTGGGGCTGGGGATGGCGTATCATAAACTGGCATCGCTGTATGTTGAGATGGGGCGGTTGGATCAGGCAAAAGAAATATTAGAAAAAGGACTTAATTTCAGTACGAAATATCAATTATCAATGGTTAAGTTTAAATGCTACCATTTGTTTTATGAAATTTTGAAACTGGAAAATGACCCGGTTAACGCGCTTACGTTTTTAGAACTATATCTTAAAGAACGTGAAAGCGTAATTAACGCCCAAACTCTTAAAGTTATTGAGAATTACGATCTCATTAACAAAATGGAAGCGATTAAAAAAGAGGCGCAATTACAGCTTGAAAAAGCCGAGATCATTGAGAAAAAGAACCATGCCGAGCAGGCCGCTATTGTAAAGCAAGAGTTCCTATCGACCATGAGCCATGAGATACGGACACCCTTAAACGCTGTAATTACTATAGCCGCCTTATTAACGGATAGGGTGGACAAAGAAGAGCAGGAGTTGATCAGCGCCCTGCGTTTTGCTTCAAACGGCTTATTATTACTTATTAATGATATTCTTGATTTTACCAAGCTGGATGCCGGAAAAAGCATCCTTGAAATGCACCCCGCTAATTTTAAACAATTACTGGATAATATAAAGAAAACATACGAAAGCCTTGCACGTGAAAAAGGCCTGAAACTTAATTTGATTGTTGATGACGGTATTGCCGATTCATACCAAATGGATGAAACCAAAATAGCGCAGATATTAGGTAACCTGGTTACCAACGCTATAAAGTTTACTTATTTTGGCGAAGTTGACATAATTGTAGAAAAGCTGGGCAGTATTGAATGCGATGATGAACTTCGCTTTAAAGTTAGAGATACCGGAATAGGTATAGCCGAAAATTATCTGGATGACATTTTTGAAAGCTTTTCGCAGCCAAAGTCAATTACAACCCGTAAACAGGGGGGATCAGGCCTGGGGCTAGCCATTGTTAAAAAACTGGTTTCATTATATGGCAGCAATGTCATTGTAAAAAGCAAGGAAGGCATAGGCTCCAGCTTTCATTTTGACCTGAAGCTTAAACGCGCCGAAAGACCCAATAAAGTATTTTCAAAGTTTACAGATAGCCTGCAGGGTAAAACCGTATTGCTTGCCGAGGATAATGTGATCAATGCTATGGTAATTAGCAAATTGTTGGCTAATTGGAAAATAACCGTTGAGCCGGCCAAGAATGGATTGGAAGCCGTTGAAAAATCAAAACAAAAAATATTCAATTTTATTTTGATGGACATACACATGCCCGAGATGGATGGCTTTCAAGCTACTAAGATCATTCTTTCTTCAACAGATAACCCAAATAACAAAACGCCAATATTTGCATTAACTGCCGACGTAACAGCCGAATATCAAAATGAATATCATTCTTATTTCAATGGGTTTTTAAGAAAACCTATTGAGCTGGATAAACTATATGATGCATTAATGAATAATATACCGGTTTAAAGCGAGCGCTTTACCTTTTTTTGTTTACATCTAAAGAGAGCGGGGGCATTAAAAAAGGAGAAGTCCGCTAAAACTTCTCCTTCTAAAATTAACTGATCTCATTATTCTCATAAAGAACGAATTGGTTTAGTCCGATTGTAACAAGGCCACAAAGTTATATAATCCTATCGACTTAGTAGAATAAAATTGATTTTTCTTTAATTTTTATCATTTTTTCTTGATTTTCGTTTGTTTTCAATCAAAAAAGCACATAATCGCCTTGATTATGTGCTTTTTTTAAGATTTTTTCAATAAAATGATTATTTCATGCCTGATTTAATCTTATTTATATTATCCAGGTGCCCTTTTATGGTCGGCAATGTTTTGTCAACAAAAGCTTTTAGGTCCGCGTCTTTTATTTTTTTGGAACCATCTTCAAACATGTCAACGGTGGCTTTATGGTCGGCTACCATTTTATCCACGTAAGCCTTATCAAAATCAGCGCCTGATTTTTTAGACAGGTTCATCACCACTTTCTTTGAATCTGCATTCAGTGAATCGGGCAGCGTAATGTTCTTTACCTGAGCCACTGCTTTTAATTCGCCTGCTGCTTTGGTATGGTCCATCACCATCATATCGGCAAACTCTTTTACTTTGGCGTTGGTTGCTTTTACTATAGCCAGCTTACTCAACTCAATTTCTGTCATGCCGCCATTAGCCGCGTCAACCGCAAATTTGGCATCATCGGCAACAACCGCTATGCCCGTTTTACCGGTAGTAGTGGTGTCTTTTACTTTGTTTACACTATCAGCCGCAGCGGTGCTATCTTTTGGTCTGCTGTTGCATGCCTGGAACATCAATCCGGCAGTTGCGATCATTAAAATTGAACTTAACTTTTTCATAGGTTTACTTTTTTTTGCTTTTTAGGTAAACCGTCTGATAATTAATATGTTTCGATAAGTTTTATTTATTAACCACATTAACCGGCACCCCATTCATAAACGCCTCAAGATTACTCACAACGGTATTCATTAACCGCGCCCTGGCTTCTTTGGCGGCCCATGCAATATGTGGGGTTATAATGCAATTTTTAGCAGTAAATATAGGGTTATCGGCAGGTGGTGGTTCTTTCGATAATACATCAATACCTGCGCCGGCAATGATATCATTTTTTAACGCATCGGCCAGGTCGGCATCATTAATAATTGGGCCACGTGAAGTATTTATTAGAAACGCGGACGGTTTCATCTTCTTCAAATTCGCTGCATTAATCAGGCTTTGCGTCTCGGGCGTTAAAGGGCAATGGATACTTATCATATCCGATTGTTGCAGCAATTCATCCAAGCTTACCCATTTAAAGTTTTCGCGGTGCGATTGATCGGTTTGTGTTCGGCTGCTTGCTATAACATTCATATCAAAAGCCGCAGCAATATCAGCAACCTTTTGGCCGATGGTACCAAAGCCGATAATACCTAATGTTTTACCCGCCAGCTCTATCAAAGGATAATCCCAAAAACAAAAATCAGCAGATCTGGCCCATTTACCATCAATTACCGCATCGCTATGTTTTTGTACATGCAGACAAAGTTCCAGCAACAAAGCAAAAACAAACTGGGCAACAGCGCCTGTACCATAGCCGGGTACGTTACTTACTATTACTCCCTTTTGTTTACATACATCTGTATTTACAATATTATAGCCGGTGGCTAGTACGCCAATATATTTTAGATCGGATAACTGATTAAGCGTAGCTTCGTCAAGCGGAGTTTTGTTGGTTAATATGATATTTGCGCCTAAGCACCTGCCGACTATTTGATCGGTTGGCGTTCTGTCATATATAACAACATCACCCAGGCTATTCAATGCATCCCATGACAAATCGCCGGGATTAAGGGTATATCCATCCAGTATTACTATTTTCATATTAATTTTAAGCTGATGTTTTTTTGCCGGTTAATTTAATTACGGCTATAAATATAGCTATAACCAGCGTGGTTAGTATTAACCAAACATACCCTGGCGTTGCCGGATTTACAGGCAGTGGCCCAACTATCCCCGTAGAAGATATTGGCGGGGGAATGATCCAGGTATACCAATACGCCTGGCCAAAAACAATCAGGCATAAAAAAAGCAGGATAATAAAGCTGTGTTTAATGGTAAACCGAAACAGGGCCGATTCTTTTCCCACCAAATTACCCGCCGCGGCAGCAACAGCTATAGATTGCGGCGATATCATTTTACCAACCACCCCACCCGAGCAATTGGCCGCTACGGTAACAACCGGCGCGACTCCGATTTTAGTGGCCGTTACATATTGTAGCTTAGCAAACAAGGCTGTTGAGGCAGTATCAGATCCAGTAATAAACACGCCCAGCCAACCCAGTATCGGCGCAAAGAATGGGAAGAACACACCCGTTTGAGCCAGCAATACGCCTATGGTTGTGGTAATGCCTGAGTCGTTTACAATATAGGCAAAACTTAAAACAGACATAATGGTAATGATAGGAAACTTTAACTGTTTCATAGTCTCACCAAATACGGTTATGCCCTCGCGGTAAGTTAACCCAATGACAGGGATAGCCGCTAAAGCCGAAAAGAATACCGCCGTGCCCGCTGCGGATAAGTAATTGAATTTAAAGATATGTGCCAGCGGGACACCCTTTGAGTCGGCTATGGCATTATGCAATCCGGGTACTGCAAATTGCAGTTGGCCTTTGGCATTCAAAAACTCTTTTACCGGCGGCAATCCCCAGGTTAAAATAATTACGGTCAACAGCAAAAATGGCGACCATGCGGTAACTATTTGGTTAATGCTATAACCATCCTTTACTACGGGTAAAGGCCGTTTTTCATTAACGAAGCGCCATATTGTTTTGGGTTTCCAGAATCTTAAAAATACCACCAGGCATACAATAGAGCCAATGCCCGCGATAATATCAGGCAGTGCAGGCCCAAGGAAATTAGAGGTGAGAAACTGTAGTACAGCGAAAGATCCGCCTGAAACCAAAATAGCCGGCAATACTTCCATAGATTTTTTAAAGCCCGACATTAGCATTACCAAATAAAGCGGCGTAAGTAAGGATAGGATGGGTAACGTCCTGCCTATCATTTGTGAGATCTGCATTTCATGCAGGCCCGAAACCTGTGATGCCACCGCGATAGGTATACCTACCGAGCCAAATGCAACCGGCACTGTATTGGCTACCAGACATAAGCCGGTGGCGTACATGGCATCAAACTCCAGGCCCACCAACATGGCCGCGGTTATTGCTACAGGTGCGCCAAAGCCTGCTGTACCCTCTAAGAATGCGCCAAAAGAGAAAGCAATTAGCATAGCTTGTAAGCGCCTGTCGGTAGTAATGGCGGCCATTGAATGCTTAATGATCTCGAACTGTCCGCTTTTAACAGTTAGGTTAAACAGGAAAACCGAGCTGATAACGATCCAGCAAATAGGGAAGAACCCATAAACCGCGCCGTTGGCGACAGATAGAAATGCCAGTTTAAACGGCATACCATAAACTGTTAACGCTATAATAATAGACACCGCGCAGGCCATCAAGCTGGCTTTATAGCCTTTTGTTTTTTTGACGATCAATGCCCAAAAAATAACCAATACGGGCACCATTCCTACTAAGGCAGAAAGAGTTAGGTTATGTAGCGGATCAAGGGGTTGTATCCAAGTCATAATAATTGGTGAGATAAATCTAATAAATATTTCAGATAAAACCCGTTAACCTGCAATCAACCGTACCGCGTACAATTTAAACTTAGCTTTAAAAAGGCAAGTTTAATAGCCGTCTATAAAGACGGGCAAGTTGCATTAACCGCGCGTTTGGTGTACAAGGTGTGTTCAGCGTTAATTTTACCTGGCATGCGCAACTATGCTTGGTTTTATTTGCGCAAATTTTTTAACCTAGCATTAAATCGGCATGGCTTTTGTAATAACATTTGTAAAATATAAGGCCATGTCTAAAAAAATATTAATTGTGGACGATAACGCGTTTATAATAGAGGTAATGACCTATATTTTAAACAATAAAGGCTATGAAGTTATAGCATTATATAATGGTGAAGAAGTTTTAAGCCACATAAAAACTAATCATCCGGATTTGGTTATTTTAGATATGATATTGCCCGATGCGGATGGCCGTGAAATCTGTAAAGAGATTAAATGTAATTCTGAAACCCAACATCTGCCGATTATTATGTGTACAGCCAACGATAGTTTAGAATTACAGATAAATCAGCAACACTCACCCAATGATGTTTTATACAAACCATTTGATGTTGACGCTTTGGTTGATATGGTAGCGTTTCAATTAGCAGCTTAATCAGGTAAGCTTGCCCGTCATTCGGGTAATAACATCTTTATAGCTATCGCTGAATGGTATCTCCACATCGGCTATCTTTATTCTTCCCTTTCGGATAGAATGCACATGCTCCAGGTTAACAATATATGATTTATGCACCCTGAAAAAATCATCAACAGGCAACTGGCTTTCTAACGATTTAATAGTAACCCTTGATATAAGTGCTTTTGACGCATTGGTTAGGTAAATTTTTACATAATCTTTCAACCCTTCTATGTAGGTAATATCATCATGGTTTACTTTAATGAGGTTATAATCGGCATATAAGAAAATATATCTCCTTCGTTTTTCTGTTTCGGCCCCTGTATTACGCTTGCCTTGCTCAAATAAGGTTATAGCTTTATTACAAGCTTTTAAAAAGCGTTCAACAGCAACAGGTTTAAGTAAATAATCAACCACGTCCAGTTCAAAACCATCCAGCGCAAACTCGTCATAGGCGGTAACAAAAATGATGAGCGGTTTTTGGGTAAGGCTTTTTACAAACTGCAACCCGCTTATACCCGGCATTTGTATATCGCAAAATATAAGGTCTACCTGCTGCTCTTGTAATACCTGCATGGCTTGTGTTGCCGACCTGCAACTGGCCACCAACTCCAGGTTATCTACCATGCGAATATTATCCTCGAGGAGTTCAAGGGCAAGCGGTTCATCGTCTATTATTATACAGTTCATATAATGGTTTGTACAATAATACTAAGTTATTATCATAAAATAAGTCCGGTTTGTCGCAACAATATGGGCTTATGTCGCATACATGTTACAGTGTGGTAAATTCTCATTTTATTTGTAGCATGAAAAAACTGATTGATAATCGTTGGTTCTTATTGGCCATGCCATTTGTAATATGGTTTTTGCTACTAGTGCTGCCGTTTATAGCAACCTCAGATAATACCAGTTTTCCCGAAGGCGCCCATCACCATAGGTTTATAATCAATATTATAACAGCTAATTTTTTGCTTTTATGTGTTTTTTATTTGCATACCTATGCCGTATATCCGCTGCTTAATAAAAACGTAGTGTGGTATATAGTTGGGCTAGGCGTATTATTGGGCCTATACTGGCTTTTCAGTCATCATCCACAGCATCCCGAAAGGCGCTTTCACCGCGGATTTGGCGGCCAGCCTTTTAATTTTATTCCCATCCTATCGCCATTGGTAGCCATTTTGTGTAGTATTTGTTACCGGGTGATAATAGACAACAGGGCGCGGCAGCAGCAGCTAAAAGAACGGGAGAATATACATCTGCAATCAGAGCTAACGTTTTTGCGTTCGCAAATAAGCCCGCATTTTATGTTCAACATACTGAATAACCTGGTAGCGCTGGCCCGCAAAAAATCAGATGATCTGGAACCGGCTATCATGAACCTATCGCAATTAATGCGTTATATGTTGTATGAAAGTGACGACAATCGTGTGTTTTTAAGCAAGGAGATAGAATATCTAAAAAGCTACATTAATCTGCAAATGCTGCGTTTTGGCAGCAGTGTGAAAGTAAATATTAATACAGATGGCGATGTGGATCTTTATACCATTGAACCGATGTTGCTGATCCCCTTTGTTGAAAACGCTTTTAAACATGGCACCGGCATGATAGATGAGCCGGTTATTAACATATCTATTGCAATTGATGCGGATACACGCTTGTTACATTTTAAGGTAGACAATGCCATTAGCCCCAATGACCAATCAAAAGACGGTAGCTCGGGTATTGGCATTAGCAATGTAAAAAGACGATTAGCCATTTTGTATCCGGATAAACACGAGCTAAACATTGTTAATGAGGATAATACATTCAGCATCGAATTGAGTATTTACTTATCAAACTAAGGGTCCAAACACCAAAGTTCTGGTCGCTGCAATGCGTAAATTTGTCGCTACAATCAACGGGGTGGTATACTTTATTTCTTACTTTACTCATCAATTATTAACCTTGTTCGTGCCCAGTTAAATCGGGCTATATTTTAAATAACTAATTAATGAAAAAACTTATCCCCTTAACAAGTTTGCTCCTGCTGGCCGGCACTACATTATTTGCACAAGTTGCTGCTCCTAAAAAATTAAAGGATATACAGCTTGGTAATATGCTAGCACCATCGCCTATAAAAATTGATGGCAAGCTTAACGAGTGGAATGACAATTTTCAAGCATATAACAAGAACACCCGTGTCACCTATATAATGGCCAACGATGCCAAAAATATTTACCTGGTTGTAAAATCAACCGACTTTACAACAACGGCAAAGATCATTGCTGGTGGTGTTGATCTGACTATTAACACAGACGGTAAGAAGAAAGAGAAAGATGCCTATAGTGTTACCTTCCCGGTAATAGAAAATCCGCAGAGGCTTGCCGGCGGGTTTGGAAACCGGTTTGAAAACCGCAACGCGGGCGTAGATACCGAAATGATGCGGGCCATTCATCAACGTACTATTATAGCTGCTAAAGAAATTAAAGTTTTAGGCTTCAAAAACATAACCGATACCCTTATATCTATATATAACGAATATAATATAAGGGCTGCTATAGGTTTTGAGGACTCTGGCGCTATAATGTTAGAAATGGCCATACCTCTTAAATTGCTAGGGCTTACTACGGATAACGCCAAAGAAATGACTTACAATATTAAATTGAATGGATTTCAGATAAATGGTGGCAATGGTCGTGGTCCGGGTGGCGGCGGCCCTCCAGCGGGCGGCGGTGGTGGCCCCGGCGGTCCGGGTGGCAGAAACGCTATAGACTTTTTGGACCTGATAAGCCCCAGCGACTTTTGGGGGAAATATACTTTAGCTAAAAAATGAAATCCTATTACCTATTTATAACTCCCAACATGAAAAAATTATACATCATAGCCGGTCTGGTATTATTATCAGTTCAACTGTTTGCCCAAAGGGAAGACAGGCAAGACAGGATGCCACAAACGCAACAGCGGCCAACAACCACGGTGCTACCTCCCTTGGCAAAAAGAGATGTAAGCGGGATTATTAAAGACGAAAGCGGCCAAACCGTAATTGGAGCATTAGTAACCTTAAAATCAAAAACAGATACAATAAGCGGAGCAACCAATGCGGATGGCATATTTATTTTTAAAGGTGTGAAACAAAACACGTTTAACATTACGGTTAAAAATTTGGGGTCGAAACCTTTTGTGCAGAAATATGCATTCAGCGATACTAAAAAGAATGTTGTTTTGGATCCTATTACACTTAAAAACGATTCAAAACAATTGGATGCCGTTACAATTAACGGTACCCCGAGTGTGGTTTATAAAGAAGATACGGTAGAATATCGCGCAAGCGATTATAAAGTGCGTGCAAACGCTACTGTAGATGAGTTGCTGAAAAAAATGGAGGGAATGGAAGTTGGCACAGACGGATCATTAACCCACCAGGGGCAGGAGGTTACGCGGGCTAAACTAAATGGTAAAGAGTATGCAGGCGGTAGTGTAGCACAGGCCATACAAAATCTGCCTGCTGATATTGTTGAAAAAATACAAATTGTAGACGACTACGGCGACCAGGCCGCACGAACCGGTGTTAAAGACGGCGACCCGCAAAAGATATTAAACATTACTACAAAAGCCGATAGATCTGTAGGTACAACAGGCCGCGTAACAGGCCAATATGGTAGCGCCGGGCGTTATAATGGCCAGCTTTTTCTGCAACGCATTAATGCTAATCAACAATTGGGCGTAATTGGTAATTTAAGGAACACGGTACTGGGCGTATCATCAAACGGTTTACAGGGCGGCGCAACCAATGATGGCGGCGGCGGATCTGGCGTTGGAACGAACGCCAGAGGTGGCGGTGGCGGCAGCAGTGGCCCTAGCGGTGGTACAACCCACTCAGGCTCGCCATCGTTTAACTATCGTGACCAATGGACTAAAAACATACAGGTAATTGGTAGCTACGCTTATAATTTCAGAAACAATAATGCGCTTAACGATAGCTATGGTAAGAATTATATTACCAACGGTACCTTTATGAATAATAGTACCTCAGAAAATGACAGCAAATCGCACAATTTGCGTTTTGAGATGGACATTAACCTGGATAGCGCTAATTATTTGCAGATAACACCAAGTTATAGCTATAGTAATTCATCGTCTATGAACAAGTCATTCAGTGACGCGATAAATAATTATCCGGCAACAGCCAAAGATACGGCAAAGTTTGAGCACAGAGTCGATAACGGAACCAACTCTTCGGTCAATTCAAGCAGTACTTATGGCTTAACTGCGTTTTATCTGCATTTGTTTAAAAAGCCAAAACGTAATTTCTCATTTCAGATAGATTATAACGAGTCGCGCTCAAACGCAAATAGCGAACAAAACACTCATTACAATTATTTTGCAGATGCGACTTTAGACATACCATTACCAAAACTTGACTCCATAGCACATAATGTTACAACCCGTACCAACCAAACCAAAAGTTTGCAGGCTACAATTACTTATGTAGAACCGTTAAGTACAAAATCGTTATTAGAGTTTAGTGCAAATTGGAGCCACAGATACAATAGCGCCAACTCGTTGGTATCGGTTTACGATACGTTGACTAACGTTCTAAGGCTGGCTCCTCAGTACAGTAGTATCTATGATTACACAGTAACAGAGGCTCGCGGTACCATTGATTACCGTTATGTGGGTACTAAGGTTAATATATCTTTAGGAGCATCAGCGGTGCCATTTAATTTGGATGGTACTAAACTAAATGCTGCTGTGGGTTCAAATGCGTCAACATCAATTAATAATTTCAGATTTATACCTGCTTTTCGTTTTTCTTATTCATGGTCGCGTACAGAAAGATTTACCTTGAATTATAGTGGAAGGAACCAGGAGCCAAGCTTTACCGAGATACAGCCATTTACAGATATATCAAATCCGGGACATGTCATTGTGGGTAATCCAAACCTTAAACCATCCTTCACCAACTCGCTTAATGCACAGTACAATAACTATTTCGCAAACTCAAAATTCAATGTGTCATTTGGTGTTATTGCAAGCCAGGTAGATAATGCCATCGTTCAAAACAATAATACACCAACTGTAAACGGCCGTAAAATAACCGAAACTGAATATCGTAATATTGGCGGTACCCAATCTGTAGTTGGCAGATATTCTATCTCAAAACAATCAGAAAATCGGGCGATAAATCTGGCGTTGAACGGAAACGTAACTTATTCGTTCTCGCCGCAAATGCGCAGTAACCTGGTATATCATCAAACTACGTGGAGACTTGATGAACGTTTTGGACCACGTATAACCCCTTCAGAAGATTTCGAGATCAATCCATATATTGGCTATGATATAGCACGCTATTTCACTTCGCTGCCCGATATACCAGATCCGGGCCTGAACAAGACATTGGCAAGCACTGGTTTAACCAATGCTGCAACCCAATTAGAAACCTCTTCACTGGGCTTGCAAGGCCGCATGTATTTTTTTAAAACCTGGCAGATAAACTATGATGCTACTAAAAGATTTATTAGTGGTATAAGCGGCGGTAACACTACGCCTTTAATTATCAATGCGGGTTTTGAAAAAGAGTTTCTGGCCAAAAAAAACCTGGTGTTTACCTTTAATGTTTATGACTTGCTGCACCAAAACAACTATTTGCAGAAAGTAGTAACCGGAACGGGCGAAACCAATACCATATCAAACACATTAAGCCGTTACTTTATGGTAGGCCTACGTCTTAACCTGCAAAAATGGAGCGGTACACCGCAACGTAATGGCCGCAACATGAACCGTCGTGGCGATGGTAGTTTTATTTATTAAGATAATTAACCCTTACATAACAAAAAACGACGGGTTTGAGCCATCGTTTTTTGTTTAATATGATAATTTAATTACACCGATTTATCAATCGGCAACGTAGATAAGAGTATAAGCAATTATGGCTTAGGTTAGCTCTTTCATTAACTTATCAAAAGCTTCTTTAAGCTCGGCCAGTTCCTGTTCTACTTTTGCCAGGCGTGTTTCTAAACCACTATCTGCACGACCGGATGGCTGATCGTCATAATCATCATCGCTTATTTCGGGTACGCCGGCCAGCAAATGCGCGTAACGCGCTTCTTTTTGTCCGGGGCGTTTGGGTAGTTGTACCAGGTAGGGCATATCGCCACCAGCCAATTTATCTAATACTTCCTGTACCTCTTCTATCGAGTCAAACTCATACAACCTGCCCGAGTTGGTATTTAATTCGCCCGGTGTTTGTGGCCCGCGCAACATCAGCAGGCACATTATAGCCAGCTCTGACGGTATCAATGGGAACACAATGGCAAAATTATGCTTGTATTTTACTGATCGTATAGAACCTCCCGTTGCTGTCGATATCAACCCGCGTCTTTTTAAGGTGTTTAATGCCTGCATTACTGTTTCATCATCAAACTGTACCACCGGCTTGCGCGATGTTTTTTGATTACATGCGGCCGCAAGGCCATTAAGTGTCATAGGATAATAATCGGGCGTGGCTTTACATTTTTCCATCAATGAGCCTAAAACGCGTAGTTCGGCAGCATCTAGTATGGGCAGGGCTTGTGGAGTATCCATTTGTAATACGATTGGTTTTTATTGGTTGATAAAGAAACGAGATTAATATCAATTACCAAATCTTTTATTGACGGATAGCTTATAAAATGCTATCTATCTTATAAGTCGTGCCATTCAGCTCAAAAATATCGCCAATTTTAAGCCCTTTCATTTTAAAACCAATGGGCGATGCCGGTGAAATAGCAAAGTAAGCTTTATCATTAACCGTTAAGGTGCCGGCGCTTATCGCAATATAAAAATTGCCATTATTGGTAATTACCACGCTGCCGGTTTCAACCAACTTTATTGTGGGTTGGGTTGTAATTGAGTTTAATGCGATTTTAAGTTTGTTAGCCTCTGTTAACTGGGCCATGTTGCGGTTAGTTTCCTGTTGGGCCATTTCGCGCCCGGTTTCGTACTTATCGCCGGCGCTGCTTTTGGTGTCGTCTTTTGATGCTTGTTGCGCTTCTTTTATTCCCAGTTCGGCAGCATCCATGCGCTGCTGCACATAATCAAGGCATTGTTGGTATAGTGTTTCTTTTAGGTGTCTCACGCAGTAAATGTAAAAATTAAGGCGAAATAAAAGTCCCCGCACACTCGCTGTTTGGGGACTTTCAACCTAAACCTTATCACATTGTAAGCAGAGCTTACAGATAATATCACAAAGAACGTAAAATTTTATGAAACAGTTGTCTATACATGAAAGTTTTTTTTCAGATAGTGTTATTGTTACAATAAGATATCTATTTACATAAAACAGACTATCCTTATTTGGATTTAATTTAAATAAGATATACATTTGCTCAGTTAACGTATAATATATGAGGCTTTCGCAACTTGAAGTAGGAGAAAAAGGTATCGTAAAGGAATTTACCGATCTGGAAATGTCGGTTAAATTAATGGAGATGGGATGCTTACCTGGCGAAGAAATAAGAGTTGATCGTATTGCTCCGCTTGGCGACCCGATTGCCATAAACGTATCGGGATACCAGTTGAGTTTACGTAAACGCGAAGCATCAACCATAATTTTGCACTAGTTTTTATTTAATTGAAAGCTGATATAAGAGTTGCGCTTGTAGGAAATCCAAACACCGGTAAATCAACTCTCTTTAATGTACTAACCGGGTTAAATCAAAAAATAGGAAATTTTCCGGGGGTTACTGTTGATAAAAAGGTAGGGTATACCAAATTGCCCGATGGCCGTACTGCCGAAGTAGTTGACCTGCCCGGCACTTATAGTCTATACCCCAAAAGCCAGGACGAATCTATCGTATTTTCTGTATTGGCCGACAGGCATAATCCGTTAACGCCCGATCTGGTTATCGTCATTCTTGACGCATCAAATCTTAAAAGAAATTTACTACTCTATAGCCAGGTTGCCGATTTAAAGATCCCTGTAATTATTGCGCTTAACATGATGGACCTTGCCAAAAAATCAGGTATTACCATTGATGTTGATCTGTTTGCTAAAAGCCTGGGGGTTCCCGTAGTGCCCATTTCGGCTAGGAGAACCGAAGGCATAGATCAGCTTAAAACCGCTGTTTCATATTCCAACAAGGTTGCTTTGCAGGAAGATAGCATAGATGTCAGATCAATAGCCCCGCAACTGATAGAAAGTATCAGCAAAGAGCTTAATCTTGATAATCCATACTTTGCTTTACAGCTTGCCCATCAGCATGAAACGCTTAAATTTTTGTCGACTGAGCAGTCGGACAGAATTGAAGCGCTTGAAAAGGAACACGGTTTCCATTCGCAGAAAGCGCAAGGCAGTGAAACCATTGCACGTTATAGTTTTATAAATGATCTGCTATACGATACCGTAAAAGTACCCGATACCGCTCAAGATGAAACACTAAGCAATAAGATAGATAAGGTACTTACCCATAAGATATTGGGTTTTATCCTATTCTTCGCCATCCTGATGTTTATGTTCCAAGCCATATTTTCGTGGGCCGCATATCCAATGGAACTTATTGCTGATGCCTTTGTATGGGTACAAAATTCATTACACCATATTTTACCCGCCGGGCCATTAGTAAATTTACTGGTTGACGGCATTATTGCCGGGCTTAGCGGTGTAATGGTATTTATACCGCAGATTGCCATTTTATTTGCCTTTATATCCATACTGGAAGATACCGGCTATATGTCGCGCGTTACTTTTATGATGGATAAACTGATGCGTAAAGTTGGCTTGAATGGTAAATCGGTAGTGCCGCTAATTGGTGGTTTTGCCTGCGCGGTACCATCCATAATGAGCACCCGTACCATCGAGAATTGGAAGGACCGCATGATAACCATAATGGTTACACCATTGGTAACCTGCTCTGCCCGCTTGCCGGTTTATACATTGCTTATAGCCTTGGTTGTACCTAATAAAAATGTTTGGTGGCTGTTTAACCTTCAAGGGTTGGCGTTAACGGGCATGTATGTGTTTAGCCTGGTATCGGCAGTGGTAGTGGCCTGGGTATTTAAGTTTATTTTAAAAAGCCGCGAACGCGGATATTTTATCATGGAGCTACCCGTATACCGCATGCCACGGTGGAACAATGTGGCTTACTCTATGTATGACCGCTCTAAATCGTTTGTTTTACAGGCGGGCAAGGTTATTATAGCCGTATCTATTATATTATGGGTGATGGCATCCTATGGGCCGGGCGACAGGTTTGAAAAAATAGACGCCAAATACAAACAACCGCAATACACCCAAAACATCAGCGCCGACCAGCTAAATAAAAACATCGCATCCGAAAAGCTGGAAAGCTCTTATGCCGGAGAATTGGGCCATGTTATTGAGCCTGCTATCCGTCCATTGGGTTTTGACTGGAAGATCGGCATCGCCCTGATAACATCATTTGCGGCCCGCGAAGTTTTTGTAGGTACCATGGCCACCATTTATAGCGTAAACGGCAATGCCGATGATATACAGTCTGTACAGCAGAAAATGCACCAGGCCAAAAACACACAAACCGGGCAGCCGGTATTTACTTTTGCAGTAGCATTCTCGCTCATGATGTTTTATGCTTTTGCCATGCAATGTGCAAGCACGGTAGCTGTTGTGTACCGCGAAACCAAAAGCTGGCGCTGGCCCGCTATACAATTTGCTTACATGACCGTGCTGGCTTATGTAGCCAGCTTTGTGGTTTATAATCTTTTAAGGTAGCTAAAGGCAGAAAGATTAAAGCTTTTATTCGTATTATCTTGCTTTATGCTTTGCGTTTTTTGCTTAAATTTGAACAGAGGTAAGAATTGGATAAAGTAAAAGTTTTAGAAAGATATCTTCCGCCACAAGCCGCGCCGCTTATTGGCCGCTGGATAGACTACTTTAAATGCGAGTTTAAAATTTCACGTAATCGCGGCAGCAAGTTTGGCGATTATCGCGCGCCTTTTGATGGCAAGGGGCACCGCATCTCTGTTAATTACGACCTTAACCCCTATGCTTTTTTGGTAACTACCGTGCATGAGTTTGCACACCTGCATACCTGGAACGAGCATAAACAAAAAGCAAAACCCCACGGCACCGAATGGAAAAACAACTTCAAAAAAATGATGCAGCCATTTTTTGAAAAAGAAGTTTTTCCGCCCGATGTTAAACATGCCATTATTAGTTATCTCAACAACCCGGCGGCATCAAGTTGTTCTGATCTCTCTTTATATCGATCGTTACGTAAATATGATGTGCCGAAAGAGGATATCCACACGGTTGAAAAACTGCCCCTGCACGCGGTATTTAAATTAAAGGATGGCCGTGTTTTCCGTAGAGAAGAAAAGCTGCGCAAACGCTATAAATGTGTAGAGATCAAAACCAAACGTGTTTATTTATTTAGCCCTGTTGCTGAAGTTGAGGTGATAGAAACTTCTGCGCTAACTGCAAACTTATAACCGCTAACTGCCCCTCTACTTTGTCCTGATCTCTTTAAAACGGCTGAAAACCACAAAGGCCAGCAGGCATAATACGCAACCGCAAATTCCGTTTAGGCGTAAGCCATAATCATTGCCGGGGTCCTTGCCGTAAACGGTCAGGAAAGCAAAGAGCGCTATCCCCAAAGTCTGCCCCAGTTTTACAAAAAGATATTTCACAGCAAAAAACATCCCTTCACGGTTCTCGCCGGTTTGGCTGGCATCACGTTGGGCAATCTCGGCAAGGATGGCGTTAGGCAATATCCCCAATGATGCCAGCGGGAATGCCGCGCAAAGTACCAACGTGTATATCTGCACATTGGCCGATACGGGGAACTTCCCCAGGAAAAATATCGCTACAAAAATCAAGCTCAGCAACGCGAACGAGAACATAACAATAGGTTTCTTGCCTATCTTTTTAGACAGATAATTTATCAGCGGATAAAACACTAGCGAGAACAGCACCATGGTCCCCATAAGCACCCCGCCTTTTGATTCGGGCAGGTGCAGCAGCACGGTAACAAAATACAGCAATCCGCTTGATATAATGCTTAGCGCCATGTAGTACGAAAAATCAGATACCAAATAATATTTAAAATTACGGTTGCTAAACGTTTTGCTGATGGCGGGCAGCAGCGGCAGGTGCGATGGCTTGCCGCTTGAGTATTTCTTTTCGTTAATAAACATTACCGGTATCAGCATAAATAAACCTGCAAGCAGGCTCATGCCCCAAATGGTGTATTGTACCGCCGAGTCGCGATTGGCAATGCTAAAGAACATCTGCACCAAATCGGCAAAGTTGTTGATACATGCCGAAAATATAATGCCGATAATAAAGCCCACTTGCTGAAACGAAGATAGTTTAACCTTTTCGGCAGCGGTCTCGGTAAGCTCGGGCAGCAAGGCGTTGTAGGGGATAATATAAGTAGTGGCACCCATAAAAAAGCAGATCATGTTTACCGTAAGCCATACGGCGTTGGTCATGCTTTCGCCTTTAACCAGTGGGGCAAACGTAAGGCAGAAAAAGAAGATGGCAGGCAAAATGGCCCATTTCATAAACGGAATACGGCGGCCTTTAGGGTCATTGCTTTTATCGCTCAGCGAGGCTATCAGCGGGTCGTAAATAGCATCAACAAACCTGCCCGATGCCGCAATTACCGACAGGATATTTAACACCCCAAACAAAAGCAGCTGTGGCACAAAAGGCTTTAAACCCGAGTTACTGGGCGGCAAATAAAAGTACGGCAGCATTACAATGATGGTGTTGGTCATCATACTCCAGCCTATCATCCCTGAGGTATAAGCCAGTTGCTTTCTGAAAGGGAATTTTACCGCGGGCATCTTACTTGCAATATGCTAATATTAAAAGAAGATAATGAATTTAAGATGAAAAGTATATTACGTTTGACGTTAGTGGAGTTATACAAACGATAGAAACTAATCACCAATCTCTAACTAAGGGCGTTCTGATATTATCCCCATTGTTGGCTAATTAAAACAAGAAGTGTCCGTCCGCCTGGCTATTATGGGTCGATATCCCGGCGGACGAGACACTTCGCACTTGTTATTTTAAAGTTCGAAATCATTATATTTGATTAAATCCTTTAATTATGAGCCAGATAAAAAAAGAAGATATCAAACAGGAAGTATTTGACCTGTATGATGACTACGCGCACAACCGGCTTGACCGCCGTGCGTTTATGGAAAAATTATCGCTTTACGCCGTTGGCGGTATCACCGTACCGGCTATAATGAGTTTCATGATGCCCGATTATAAAGGCAACATCCAAATAAAAGCAGACGATCCGCGATTAAAATCAGAATATATTAAATACGACTCGCCAAAAGGTGGTGGGGCAATAAAAGCATTGCTATCAGAACCCAAAGACAATAAAAAGAAACTGGGCGGTATAGTAGTGGTGCATGAGAACCGGGGATTGAATCCTTATATTGAAGATGTTGCCAGGCGGGCCGCGCTGGCTGGGTTTATTACCATCGCGCCCGATGCCCTGACTCCATTGGGCGGTTACCCGGGTAATGATGACGATGGCCGCAACATGCAAGCCAAACGCGACCCCAAAGAAATGCAGGAAGATTTTATAGATGCCTACAATTACCTTAAAAATCACCCGGATTGCAATGGTAAAGTAGGCGTAGTTGGTTTTTGCTACGGCGGCGGTATTGCCAATATGATGGCCGTTAGATTGCCTGAACTTGCGGCAGCTGTTCCATTTTACGGCAGTCAGCCTGCGGCAGAGGATGTGCCAAAAATTAAAGCGCCTTTGCTATTGCACTATGCATCGCTGGATACCCGCATTACCGGGGGCTGGCCTGCCTACGAAGCAGCTTTAAAAGCCAATGGCAAAAAATACCAAGCCTATATTTATGATAACGTTAACCACGGTTTCCATAACGACACCACACCCCGCTACGACAAAGCCGCCGCGGAACTAGCCTGGAAACGTACGATTGATTTTTTTAAGGAGTATTTGAAATAGGCTTAAATAAGCTAAATGTAAGATGGAGAATGTGTTAAAGAAAGGTTATTCTGATATCTGATCAAGCAACTCGTTAAGTTCTTTATCAGATATGTTTTCTTTTTCGGATTTGTCATAGATCGTTAACAGAAAAACCGTATTCTCTCTAATAATAATGTGGGTAATTATTCTTGCTCCGCCTGATTTGCCTTTACCTTTAGATGCAATAGCTATCCGTATTTTATAACAATTATTTCCTAAAGAAATACCTTGTTCAGGGTTTTCTTCAAGATCATTGATAAAATTTTCGTATTCTTTTTTTAAAGAAATATATTTCTTTGCCAGTTTTTTTAATGTCACGTCTAAAACGTTGGGTGGCAACTATATTATAACTCATTAAGCAAGTCTTTTGCAGATATGCCTTTTAATTTACCCTGCTTAATCAACCGCACTTCTTCTACTGCCTCTTTTATACCTTCAAGAACATCAGCTTTGTAAGCGGTAAGTGGTTTTGTTTTTACATCTTTAAGATTTTTCAAAACCTCCATAATAAACGGAGCCCTGTCGTCTTTAATGTCTAATATTACTTTCATTGCTTGTTCTGATTACCTTCTAACAAATTTACTAAAAAGATCGTAAAAAATAATCTACAAACCCGAATAATAATCATACCCCAACTCGGCCCAATAATCGCGCGGGCGTGTGTTGCTGAAGGAGATGATGCCAATTCGTTTCAAGTTCTTAATACCGTACTTTACCGGGATAATAAGCCTTAACGGCGCGCCATGATCTAACGGCAAAGGTTTGGCATTAACTTCGTAGGCTAATATGGTTTGGGGGTGTATAGCGCTTGGCGTATCAATACCAACGTAATAAGTTTTATCAGGTGTTTCCATACCTACATATTGCAGCTGGGTTTGGTCGTGCAGGTTATAGTGCGTAATAAAATCAATAAACCTAACACCGCCCCAGTAGGATATCTGGTCCCAGCCTTCAACGCATTTAAAATCAAAAACGATCTCGGTTTTGGGTAATGCTTTCAGGTCTTGTAGGGTTATATTTAATACCTCGCCATTTTGTTTTTTAACCTGTAGTTTCCAGGTGGCTATGTCAAATGGTTTGTTATTTTCAATGCCGATGTCGCTGTTATAGCGCACATCTTTGGCCGCCATTGATTTTGGGTAGGTTTTAACCAGGTGATTCTCGCTATAAAACAAACGGCGAAAAATAATCTCCGTTTTATTCAAAGCGCGCCGCAACGGTTTATGTGCGCCGCCGGTTATACCCTTGGTTTCTATAGCTGAATGATATAACCATTTCCACCCAAACACGCCGCCAATAGCTGCCGCGCCAAAAACACCGAACGAAATAAAATTCCGCCGGGTGATCTTTTGATCTATAGTAAGCGGTTTCTTAATCTTTTTCTTCGTCATGCGCTTTTTCTATAACCGGTTTGGGTTTGGTATCAATTACCTCGAACCCATTAATAACCGAACTAAAATTCTTCCATCCCGCAAGGATAACCTGTACTATATGGATCACAAAAAATAAAACATAGCCAATAGTTAAGGCAAAATGCAATATCCGCGCAAAATGATAGCCGCCGCAGATCCACGTTAAATAATAAAACTGTACGGGTTTATAAATAGCCAGCCCGGTAATAACAGAGCCTATCCCCATTACAATAATGGCCGTATAAGCAATGCGCTGCGCCGCGTTATATTTATTTTGAGGAGGGGCCATTTTACGGATATGCAGATCATGTAGCAATACCAGCCATGCCTCTTTAAAAGATTTTTTTTGCGGTACAAGCTCGCGCCACTCGCCCGAGAACAAAGTATAGGCCACATACAATATCCCGTTCAAAAAAAAGAACCACATAAATAGGAAATGAAACGCCATACCTTCTGACAGGCGGTGTACCAAACCAAATTTTTTATAAAACCACTCCGGGAAAAACTTAAAAAAAGTGTGGCCAAACAGGGTGATGCTATATTCATCATCGGCCCAATAGATCAGCATCCCGCTCCAAATCATGATGGTGAGTATCGGGAAGTTTACCCAATGTGTCCATCGCATGGCTAAGGAATGTTTTTCTTTTATCTGTTTCACGGATTGAAGTTAATGATAATTAACCGGCTGATGGAAATGACTGTTTAGCCGCTCCAATAATTTCGCCAGTTTGAGTGTTTTGCAATAAGGCAATTACCTCCCAGTTTTGCTGGTTAAACTCTTTGGGTAAGGCTATGCTTTCAATACCGCCCTTGCCATTGGCCAAAGCCACGGTTTGCAAATGGCCTATGATCTGTACGTGCGCTAAATTGCGGCCCTTATTTTCGCCGGCTTTAACGCTGGTTTGTGCAGACCGTTCAACCAATGCTAAAAGCAATACGCTGTTATTCCCGTTATCTATCGCCTGGTAATGTAGCGTTGCTTTACCCGCTTCTGTTTTTATATTGCTCAGTTCTATTTGTGCCGATGATGGCTTTTGCAGCCCGGCTTTAATAGCATTGCGCAAAGTTCCTTCTTCTGACCCCACAAATTCTTTTTTACCATTAACCACAATTTGTGGGGTATAAACAGATTGTATATGCAGGTAATTGGCGTAGTTGCTTTGCCGTTTAGAATAATCGGCACTGCTAAACGCGTCCTTCCAACCTAATCGGTTCCAGTAATCTACATGAAAAGCGAGGATATAGACCGGCTGATCTTTATATTCTTTCTGAATTTTGGCTACCAAGGCATCAGCAGGCGGGCAGCTTGAGCAGCCTTCGGAAGTGAATAGCTCTACAACGGCAAAGCCTTTGCCTGTGGCGACATTTGTATGGGTGGCCGGCTTGATAAATGCCGAACCCACAAAAGCAATTACAGCAATGGCTAATATGGATATTTTAGTGATTCTCATTTTTTACACAAGTTTATAGGTTATATACGCAATTGGTCGGCCTGGTGGTACAATCCTTACAATAAATTTAATAATTTTATTTGATCTGTATTTTTTATTGTAAGGTTTCGCGTGCATACCCGACTAATAGATATGACAACTATATTAACCAAATGTTAGCCACCCAACTACTAAATCCGCATAAATGGGTTGACAATTATGCCGACTACTTATATGCTTATGCTATAACCCGTATCCGGGATGAGGAACAAGCCCGTGATTTGGTGCAGGAAGTTTTTTTAGCCGCGCTTGAACGGGCTGATAAATTTGAAGGTAAAAGCTCTGAACGTACCTGGCTTACCGCTATTTTAAAAAACAAAATCATTGATGTGTATCGCAAAAAATCATCAGGTCTGGTTACGGTTGATGTAAAGATGGATCAGCAAACCGATCAAAACTTTTTTCATGAGGATGGGCATTGGCGCGAAGAACACTGGCCACGCGAATTTGGCGTTGATGGTCACGACCTGTTACATAATAAAGAATTTAACCAGGTGCTGCAAAAATGTCTGCAAAAGCTACCTGTGCTATGGCTGGCAGTTTTTACCATGAAGCATATGGAAGATGAAGCAACCGAAACTATTTGTACTGAACTGAAGGTATCATCGGCCAATTTTTGGGTAATCATACATCGTGCAAAACTTAACCTGAGGGCTTGCCTTCAAAAAACATGGATATAAGATGGGACCGATAAAAAAGATACAATACAACTGCAAACAGGCTACTTTTTTAATTGAGAAGAGGCTTATAGAACAGCTTACCCTGCGCGAAAAGGTAGAACTGCACATTCATTTAGCAGGATGTTCTGTTTGCCGCGTGTTTGATAAGCAAAGCCAAATGATAAACACCATGGTGCGACAGCTTTTTAACCAGGCAAACGATACCGCCATACACCTGGACGATAGCTTTAAAAAAGACTTACAACACCGCATTGAAGAAGAATTAAATAAAAATTGATCTAACTGTAAGGTTTGTGTTTGGTTTGCGACAAAGCGGGAAACTATACATAAAAATCAACAACAGTTATGAAATCAATTATTTCAAAAGTCCTGATCACAGGCACAATCATTACGGCCTTAACATTAAACTTACAGGCAGGCCCTACTCACCCAATATTGAGCGATACCGGTAAAATGTCTAAAATGGACAAGATGAAGACAGATAAGAAATGGGATAAAAAGATGGACAAGAAAATGCCTGCTAAAAAAATGGCAAAGGATACCGGTAAAATGTCTAAAATGAGCAAAATGTAATTTTATAAGGCGGGAGGATCACTTCTCCTGCCTTTTTTAACCCACCTATTTTATAACAAACCAAACGCATGAAAAAAATCATATTTATTGCCCTATTTATATTTAGCGCTACAATTTTATTTGCGCAAAGCGGATTAAAAACCGGCGAACAAGCCCCTGCATTTGTCGCTACAGATAATTATGGCAAAGAGCTTAATTTAAAAGCGCTGTTAAAAACCCATAAAGCAGTGGTGCTGTTTTTTTACCGCGGCCAGTGGTGCCCTTATTGCAATAAGCATATCCAACAATTGCAAGATTCCTTACAATTATTAACAGGAAAAGGCGCTTATGTGCTTGGCGTAACACCCGAAACTAGTGAGAATATCAATAAAACTATTGGTAAAACCCATGCTTCGTTTTCTATAATCCAGGATAAAGGGTATAAAATAATGAAGGCTTATGATGTTAACTATGTAATGGACCCAACCATGGTGAGCAAGTATAAAGGCTATGGGATTGACCTGGAACAGAATAACGGTAATACAGACCATACGCTGCCCGTACCGGCAACCTATATTATTGATAAAAGCGGTAAACTGGTGTTTGTGCATTTTGATAAGGATTACACAAAAAGAGCATCTATCAGATCTATATTAAATGTGCTTTAAAACTAAAGCACATTTAATTATCTTAGAGCGTTAAAACACATCTATGAAAAAACTTTTATTACTCCTTACATTTTGCACATCGATTGCCTTTGCCCAGCAGACAGCAAAGTTCGCCATCAGTGGAGCCGTTAAAAAAGGTTCGGTTATTACCATGGACTCGCTAAAGCAATACGCCATACAAACCATTGGTGATATTAAAGTTACCGACCATACCGGCACTTTTAAGCACGAGGATGATAAGCTAAAAGGCATACTGATAAAAGATATTTTAAGCCATACCATATTTGATGTAAGCAGCCCAAAGTTGTTAAGCACTATCTACTTCCAGTTTGTCGGATCGGATGGCTACAAAGTGGTTTACTCGTGGAACGAGCTATATAATACCGAAGTGGGCAACCATGTATATATCATTATAGAGAAGAACGGCATAAAAGCCGATGATATGAAAGAAAGCCTGCAAATGACCAGCTTGATGGATTTTAAAACAGGCAGACGTTATTTGCATAATTTGGATAAGGTGATAGTATCCTCTGTACAATAATTCGATTTGTCATTGCTGTAAAGGTCAGGTTAGGCTAGATATAACTCCCCATCAACCAGCCCTTCTAGCTCCACCGGATTATGGCTCACAATTAAAACGGTAGCGTCTAATTCTATAAACACGATCTTCAGTTCTGCAATCAATTCGATTTTCATTTCCGGGTCCAATGCCGAAAATGGTTCATCCATCAAGATCAACTTTGATTTAATGGCTAATGCACGTAAAATAGCCAGCCGCTGCTGCTGCCCGCCGGATAGGTGGGTAGGTTTATGATCTGTTAACGTATCCAGCTTACCTAAAAGCAACAAACGGTTTATCCAATCCTTATCATCTGTCGCATATTCCAAATGCTCCAAAACTGTCATATTGGGGAACAACGCGTAATCCTGAAAAACAAAGCCAGGCATTCTTTTTTGTGGGGATAGGTTAATGTTAGCAACCGTATCTAACCAAATAATACCATTAATTACTATTTTTCCTTTTTCGGGTGATATCAAGCCGGCAATGGTCTTTAAAAACGTGGTTTTACCCGCACCTGATGGTCCGTATATTTTGGTAATGCTACCGGGCGGGAATTGGCGACTTATTTTTAATACCTGTTTCCCCTGGTAAACCTTTAGGTTTTTCTCTATCGTTACTTCTATCATTCTAACGGAGATTTAGCCTGGTACTTATTAAAAACAAACACGCTTATCACCATAACAAAAGTGATAGCGAACAATATTAGCGAGTAGGTATTAGCAGCGGCATAATCCATCCGCTCTACCGAATCATAAACAGCAATGGACGCTACACGGGTAACGTTGGGTATATTGCCGCCTATCATCAGCACCACACCAAATTCGCCCAGTGTATGCGCGAAGGTTAGTACAATGGCCGTTAATAATGACGGTTTGATATTGGGTATGAGCACACTTTTAAAAGTTTGCCATTGGGATTTGCCTAGTGTGTACGATGCTTGCACTAATGATGCCGGTAATTGTTGTAGTGCCGACTTGATGGGCCCTATCATAAAAGGCATGCTGTAGATAAACGATGCCAGTACTAATCCTTTAAAAGAAAAAACAAACTGAATATCAAAACTGTCTTGCAGCCATTTACCCAAACCATGCTGCGGACTGAAAGCCAGCAACAAATAAAACCCCAGCACTGATGGCGGCAAAACCAACGGCATAGTAATAATAGCCTCAATAATTGTTTTAAAAAAAGACCGTCCTTTCGATAGCCACCACGCAACAGGCAGGCCAACTATCAATAACAACACGGTTGTAATTGATGCCAGTTTTAACGTAAGCCATATTGGGGATAGATCCATTAGCCAAAGTTAGTTATTGCACGCGATAGCCATACTCTTCAAATATACGCTTAGCATCGGCACTTAAAATATAGCGGTAAAACTTCTCGGCATCGGGGTTGGTGTCGCCGTGTTTTAATACAACTATACCCTGTTGAATGGGGGCGTAGGTTTTAGGGTCTATCAATTTCCAAAAAAGCAGCGTTTTATTAACCGGATCTTTAACTAATGCCTGGGTAGTAAAGCCCACATCAACCACACCTGTAGTGATATACGTATTTACCTGTGATATGCTTTCGCCATAAACCATTTTGCTTTTTACATTGTCCAAAACACCTTTTTTCTTTAACAGTTGTTGGGCAGCTAAGCCGTATGGGGCTATAGCCGGATTAGCGATGGCGATTTTTTTTATGCGGGGTGTTAACATGGTGCGCTCCCAGTTTTCAAAGCCGATATTCTTAACGCTGCAAATTATTAAGTTACCATTGGCATAAACCACCGGGGCTTGGGTTGCAAATCCGTCTTTATATAAGACTTCGGGAAAGCCCATATCAGCCGATAAAAAAACATCAAATGGCGCGCCGTTCTTGATCTGGGCTACCAACTTGCCCGATGATCCAACAATGGGGTCGATATCAATATTAGTTTTTTGCTTAAAGTCTTTTTGTAGTATGGTTATGATGGATTGGAGGTTTGCTGCTGCTGCTACTTTTATGGTTTGGGCTGTAACCGGCATCGACCATAAAAAACCAAAGGCTATTATTAGTGAAGCGTGTTTGATCTGATTGGTAAGATGTGTTTTATAATTCATGGCTATAAACTTAACATGTAAATATAGAACGAATTATTAAAAATTAGATTGCAGTGTTTATGGGCGTTAAGGATGTTAGCCGGTTTGTTTCAAAAAACTTGTTTCACTCTTGCCAAATTGACGAATTGCAATTGTAACAAAATGAAACAAGATTTTGACTTAATATATCCCAATTATTTTCAAAGCAACTTGGAAAGTGAAGGTTTAAGCTTATTCAGCCAAAAGCTATTTTTTACCAACTACCTTTTGTATATGCGCAATAAAAAAAGAATCATTCAAATTCTCATGGACACTATCCAAATCTAATTCCTACCATAAAATATTCCTATCCCTTGCAGCACGCTTTATAAAACTTCACCAAGTTTTTAGTAACCCCATTTATATCATGCTCTTTTTCGGCCAGGAGGCGTGCGTTTTTACCTAACTGAATGCATAACTCCTCATCGGTTATGCAGCGGTGTATGGCATCAAAAAACTCTTCGCGATTATTGGCAATCATTATATCATGGCCATTTTTAAAGTTAATGCCCTCGGCCCCTAATGAGGTTGATATAATGCATTTCTGCATAGCCATGCCTTCAACTATCTTCACCCGCATACCACCGCCAGAAAGTAACGGAACTATCATTATGGATTTACTGTTAACAAACTCCAGCGCGTTATCAACCTCGCCTTGTATAAATACTTTGCCCAGCGCCTCGTAGTCATCAAATCGTTCGGGTATATCATTGCCGGCAATATATAGTTTAACAGGCAGGTCGCCGTCGGTAAGGTCTTTAATAAAATTATCTAAAAACCACTCTACACCTTCGCGATTAGGTAGCCAATCTAACGAACCAAGAAAGAAAAGGCTTGGGAATTCTGTTTTCCGGATATCTACAACATATTTTTCTAACCGTAAACCTACCGGAAATATCTCAATAGGCACGTTGATGCCATATTCCTGTAAGGTGCTTTTGTCTTGCCCGGTAAATACAGCAATGGCATCAAACTTATTTAACTTTTGCTGCTCATAACTTTTTATGCGACGGGCATGCATCCGCAGGTATGATTTTTTAAACGGATCTATCTTTTGTTGCGATAGCCGCCACCATATCTGGTTCTCAATATTGTGGGCGCGATAGATCAGCTTTGCCTTAGAGTGTTTGCGTACAGCGGGCAGGTATAAAGAAACAAACAAGCCCTCAAACTGGATGATATCGTAATCATTGTTACGCAACTCGCGTATCAGCAGTGTTTCAAATTCGGGGTCGTAATACCGGTCTACGTTAAAAGAAGTTTTGCGGAATAAATTAACAGCCACCCCCAATATGGTAACAGTGGTATCAATATCATAGGCGCGGTAGTTTATTTTTCCCATCAGGTCCTCATCGGGCAATTGGCTTTCATGATTGTTTCTTTTAGCATTGAGGGCTACTAACGAAACATCATGCCCGGTATTAACTAAGCCTTTTATGGTATTAGCTACCACAATCGCGTATCCGCCATTTTGCGGAAATGGTACACGGTGACTTAGTATAAGAATCTTCAATGACTTTGGGTTTTACCAAAAATACTAAAATCAGGCTAAAAATCAAGATACAGAGAGGCTCAAATAATAATATTAAAGCAATATTACAGTACCTGTATGTGTACGCCATCGCTTTCAAGCGTTACTTTAAATGAGCGGCGATGGTAGGGCGTATAACCGTTTTTTAAAATGCTTTCGCGATGTTTAATAGTTCCGTAACCTTTGTTATTATGCCAGTCGTACTCGGGATGTTCGATGGCTATCTGCTTCATGTAATCATCCCTGTAGGTTTTTGCCAATATGGAAGCCGCCGCAATGCTAAAGTATTTGCCATCGCCCTGTATTATGCAAGCATGCGGGGTAGTTTCATATTTATTAAACCGGTTCCCGTCAATGATCAGGTACTGCGGTTTTAAATGTAACTTAGCTATTGCACGATGCATGGCCAGAAAGGACGCGTTAAGTATATTGATCTCATCGATCTCCACATTGTCAACAATGCCTACCGCGTGCGCTATGGCGCACGCTTCGATCTCTGCCCTTAATGCATACCTAACGCTTTCTGTAAGCTGTTTAGAGTCGTTTAAGAGCGCGTGATCAAAATCATGTGGCAATATTACAGCAGCGGCAAATACAGGACCCGCAAGGCATCCGCGCCCGGCTTCATCGCATCCGGCCTCAATTAATTCATGCTGGTATCTGGCTAATAACATTGGTACTTTAACGCTGGGAACAAAATTATTATTTTAAGGGGATGGCTTTTTGGCGAGTTATTAACAGTATAACGAAGTTAGAGTTGACAACTTTTAAAAAATTGTCAACTCTAAACAGTTAAAATATCCTTAACGTCAATATCGTAATATCATCAATAGGCTTCCCTTTTATGCCGATATTTAAATGGTCCAATAAGTTTTGATTGAAATTATCGGGCGATAGCTCACCGTTGGTTAATACAAAGTCCATTAGCTTTTCTTCGTTCCAGGTCTTATCGCCATATGGCTCAAAATCCAGCAGGCCATCCGTATAATTTACCAACAGGCTACCGGGTTCTATATCAATTTCGCCTTCGTTTAAAAAGGGCAGCTGTTCAAACGCGCCTATCATGGTGGTGCCTAGTTTTAGCGGAATAGCCTCGCCCTCTGAGTATAGTATAGTGGCATTATGCCCGGCGTTGATATAATTTAGCTTGCGGGTTTGCTCATTGTATTTGGCAATAAACAGGGTAATGAACCGCTCGCCCTGGGTATTTGATACCACTTTTTGATTTAAGCGATCAATAATATTGGTCAGGTCATCCTCTACCGCGGCCCAGGCATGTAAGCTAGCCTGGAAGTTAGCCATCAACAAAGCCGCCGATACTCCTTTGCCCGATACATCTGCAATGCACCATAAAAATTCATGATCGTTAAGGCGGATAAAATCATAATAATCGCCACCGATGTTTTGGTGTGGCAGATATTTTGCACCGATCTCCACGCTTTCATCCTTATGCATCCTCAGCGGGATGAGCATGTTTTGTACTTCGGCGGCTAGTTCCATCTCGCGCTGTAAACGTTCAGACTGTAGTCGTTCCTTGAAAAGCTTTTTATTTTCCAAAGCCACAACAACCACGTTTATCATGGTTTGAATAAAATTCAGGTCGTTGTTCAGCATTTCGCCGGAAGTATTGAAATCGCCTATCAGAGCAAACGCCAGCGCTTTACTTTTATGGTATATGGGGATAAAGTAATCATACTTTTTAAGGATACCATCTGTATTGCCGTCTAAAGATTCGGGCGCTTTTATTTTGTTGAGGGTATGGCAAGCGCGTTGCAAGGCGCCAATCGGCTCAATATCGCCCCCATATTTTGATATGCAGGCATACGAGCCATCTTTTTCGATAAGAAACCTAAATTTACCAACCTGGAGATAATTTTGCAAAATAACCTCCAACATCTGCGTGAGCACAGGTGTTGATGCATTTTTGTTGATAGCACGCGTTACCTCCAAGAGGGAGTTTAACTCGGACTGCCTCTTCAACAGTAACCTAATTAATTCGTCCTCTCCGGAGGACTGTCCAGTATTTTGCATTTTGGGTCTCGGAGTGCCTAAATTAGATAAAAAATATAATTTAAATACGGGTGCTTTGAGATTTTATATCAAACGCGTCTCTTAAACCAACAGTTACCAGGTTAAACGCGTAGACAATCAGCATGATAGCTAATCCAGGTATTATAGATAAGTAGGCAGAATCCATGATAATATAACCATAATGTTCCTTGATCATGCTGCCCCAGGTAGGCATGGGCGGCTGTGCCCCAAACCCGAGGAAACTAAGACCGGCTTCTAATAAAATTGCCGATGCAAAGTTGGATGAAGCCATAACCAATATAGGCCCGGCTATATTAGGCAATATATGCCTGCGGATGATGCGGAAATTGCTATAACCTAATGAGCGCGCGGCTTCAATATATTCGGTTTGTTTTATACTGAGTACCTGGCCACGTACAAGGCGGGCAACCTCAACCCACATAGAAAGCCCCACCGCAATAAATATTTGCCACAAGCCCTTACCTAAAGCAAAAGATATGGCAATAACAAGTAGTAACGCGGGCAGCGCCCATAAAATATTCATGAACCAGCTTAACACGGCATCTATCCATCCGCCAAAATAACCGGCTATAGCTCCAATAGATATGCCTATCAATAAACTGATAATAACCGCCATTAAACCAACAGACAATGATATGCGGGCTCCTAATATTAACCGGCTCAACATATCGCGGCCATAAACATCCGTGCCTAGTAAAAAGGTTTTATGGGCGATATAAGCTGACGGCCCTTTTGCTGCTAACGCCGGGGATAGTTGATAATCTTTTTTTTCAGGTTTATCCTCATCGCCGATATACTCATTAACTACCAATATTTCTTTTGATTGTTTGTAGCTGGTAATTGGGATATCACGATAAAAAGCTGGCTGGCCAAAAAGCATTTTGGTGAACCAGTTAACGGTATCTACATGCTCTGTTTTTTTTAAATGCAACATCATAAAGCTAGCCCCTGGCTTTTTTGTACTTAGTTGGATGGTTTGGTTATTGGCAAGTGGGGTCGAATCGGGCATTATTAAATAACCCAATATGGCTACCATTACCGAAAATACGATAAATAACAACCCTGCAACAGCAAACTTATTGCGTTTAAATGCCTTCCAGGTGCGCTGTGTGGGAGTAAGTTCTGCCAAGTGTGTTGTGTTCGTTTGGCTAAAGATAACACGATTTAAGAATTTAGAGATTAGGCAGGATTAAGTTCATATAAAATATGACATGATTTGTACGATTGATAGGATTAGTGATTTAACAAAATTAGCCGCTAACATCATGTTCAATCCCTTCATCCTTAAATCGTGTTATTTTACCATCCGGCCCTTCCAGATATACTTTTTGGTGTTACCCATTAAGCCAACGTATACGAAATATAAAATATGAAAAGGCTGTATTAGTAATAGTAACGACATCAATCGTTGCCTTTTAAAGAATAAGGTTATAGGTAGCAGGAATACAAACTCAACCATATACTTTAATAAAAACTGTATCAGAAAAAGATAAAAAAAGCAGCTCTTATAAACACCTAGGCCCATATTTACCAATAATGAAATATTAAATAACCAGATGCAAATAGTTAAAAACACTACTTTTTTGTCTTTATATTTTATTGATTTGGAAGCCCAGCGCCTGCGTTGTTGTAAAAACTCTTGCAGGGTTGCTTTGGCATGGGTATAAACGACAGCTTCACGTAATTTTATGAACCCAATTTTGCCGGGAAAACGCTCTGCTATTTTTTGCAGTAATAGTTCGTCATCGCCTGATGCCAGATCGTCAATACCACTAAATCCGCCAACCTCATAAAATATATCTTTGCGATAAGCCAGATTGGCGCCATTGCAGGTTGACGCACGTTTATTACCAATAAATGCTGCTCCAATACCTATTAAATAAGCAAATTCAAGGGTTTGCATACGCTCAAACAATGATTTTTCTTCAAAGAAAGTTACCGGTGCAGATATCATAACCGGCTGCTCAGCCTCATAATAGCCAACAATGGATGATAGCCATTTTGGCCCCATGCGGCAATCGGCATCGGTGGCAACCATTAACTCACCTGTTGAAATACTTATGGCAGTAGCTATCGCCTTTTTTTTATATGAGTTTAGCGGTTCTGCTTCGTTAAGCTCTAATAGCTTAATGCCACGGTCTGCATAACTGCTGATAATCTCTGCGGTTCTATCAGTCGAGTGATCGTCTACTATAATAATTTCGGTCAGGTGTTTGGGGTAATCCTGTGCCAGTATATCTTCGATAGTTAAATGTATGCGCTCTGCTTCATTGCGGGCTGCTATCATTACCGTTACCATGGTATTAAAATTGCCGGCATTAGCTTTAATGCGTTTTAAATTAGCCCATCCTGTTATAAAATACGACACTAATAACAGGTAGCTGCTTGTAAGCACTAAACAAATTATACTATAAGTTGCGATCAAAGAATTTGAGTTTAAATACAAATGCGGAGCCTAAAATAGCTGGAATAATTAAGTTTATAAACCATATAGATGTAAAGGCGGCAATTACGGCAATTTGTTGATGTGTTACATAAGCAAACAAAGTAGCTGCCGCGGTTGCGCGTACCGGTACATCTAACAGGTCAAGAGAGGGTAATGCCGATTGTATAAAGAATACAATAAACACCATCAATATTACATCATGAAATGGAATATATGGTATCAACAAATGTATAACCAGGTAATATTGAAAAGAAAATATAAAAAAACGGGCAAGGCAAAAGCACATAATGTTTATGAGTTCGCCAAACTTATAAGTGCCCATTATATCAAAAAAGCGGTGATACTTTTTAAGGAATGATACCTTGTTTAACAACCATACCAGCCATTTAATATTAAAATAAAGCACCAGGAACAGGCCAATAATAACCAATGCAATAAGTAAAATAGCTAACAATGCCCAAGTATTAAGGTCGAGAAAAGTATAAGCAAACCAAATAGTGGCACTGGCGCCTAGCACGTTTGTAATTACATTCTGGCCAAACGAGCCTACTGCCATTGCAAAAATGCCATGGATGCGTTTACGCGGGGGTAAAAACATTACCCTGCCGCCATATTCACCAATGCGATTGGGGGTAAATATGGCCCAGGTTAGCCCAAAAAAAACGCATTCGATGGCTTTCCACAGGTTTATAGGTGCCAGCTTACGGGTCAAGTGTTGCCATTTTAAGCATTCTACCAGCCAATTGGCAAACATTAAAAGCACCACCGTTGACATTATAATAATAACATGGTTATGATTAAGCGTGGTTACCGCGTTTTCAAACTGCTTTAAATCATCGCCCTTTCTTAAAAACCAACGATATATAAATGTAAAAGCCAGCACCAGTATAGCGGCTTTTAAAAAATAAGAGAAGAACTTCCTGGCGATAGCGGTCAATAGTAAATGTTTTGTGCAATGTTACAAAAAAGACGGGCAAGTCTTGATCGAGATAGTACAATTACAAAATATGGGGAGATTTGTTTTGCAAAGATTTTTCATAATCCGCTATGCTTTCTAATAACCTCTTTGCATTTGCAGGGCTTTTAGCAAAAAAATGGTTTCGTCTATAATGTTATACTTCTTAATACCCTCAATAAAAAAGCTTTTAACCTTCGAAGAAAAGAGTGTAAAGTGGGTTTTTCATATTACAATCCCATTTCCTTCTTCAAAAACTGTCCCGTAAAGCTATTTTTAACTTTGCAAAGTCCCTCTGGCGTGCCTGAAAACAGGATGTTACCACCGCCGGACCCACCTTCCGGTCCAAGATCAATTACATGGTCGACTACCTTAATAACATCCAGGTTATGCTCAATTACCAATACGGTATTGCCTTTATCAACCAATTGATATAATACGCCTAGTAAAACGTTAATATCCTCAAAGTGCAGGCCTGTTGTTGGCTCATCCAGTATATAGAAAGTATTGCCGGTGTCTTTTTTAGATAGTTCGGTAGCCAGCTTAACACGCTGCGCCTCGCCGCCTGATAGCGTGGTTGATGATTGGCCTAAACGGATATATCCCAAACCCACATCCAACAAAGTTTTTACTTTGCGATAAATAGACGGGATATGTTCAAAAAAAGGAACAGCATCTTCAATGCTTAGATCCAACACATCACTGATGGATTTGCCTTTGTAGCGCACCTCTAATGTTTCACGGTTATAGCGCCTGCCGCCACATTCTTCGCATGGAACTTGCACATCAGGTAAAAAATTCATTTCGATAACCTTCATGCCTGCTCCCTGGCAGGTTTCGCAACGGCCACCTTTTACGTTGAACGAGAAACGTCCCGGTTTATAACCACGAATCCTTGACTCGGGTAATGCTACATATAGATTACGGATATCAGAGAATACCCCGGTATAAGTTGCCGGATTTGAACGTGGTGTACGTCCTATGGCGGTTTGGTCTATCTCAATTACTTTATCAATGTTGTCTAACCCCTCAATTTTCTCATAAGGTAACGGATGTTTTTTTGCCCTGAAGAAGTGGTGGTTTAATATAGGATATAGTGTCTCGGTTATCAGACTTGATTTGCCACTGCCGGATACACCGGTAATGCCGATCAGTTTACCTAATGGAAACTCAACACTAACTTTCTTTAAATTATGGCCGGTTGCTTTTTTAAGCGATAATATTTTACCGTTGCCCTCGCGCCTTTTCTTTGGGATAGCGATCTCGCGCTCGCCATTGATGTATGATGTGGTAAGGGTATGGCATTTCATCAATTCGGCAGGTGTGCCTTGTGCAACCACCTGGCCGCCATGTACACCAGCTGCCGGCCCCATATCAATAACGTGGTCGGCTTGCAGTATCATGTCCTTATCATGCTCAACTACTAAAACAGTATTGCCCAGATCGCGCAGGTTTTTAAGGGCGTTTATTAAGCGCTCGTTATCGCGCTGATGCAGGCCGATGCTTGGCTCGTCCAGTATGTACATCACGTTCATTAACTGCGAACCTATCTGTGTGGCCAATCGGATACGCTGCGCCTCGCCACCTGATAGTGTTTTGGCAGTGCGGTCCAATGTTAAATAGCTTAATCCTACATCCATCAAAAACACAATGCGGGCACGGATCTCTTTTAAAATTTCTTTGGCGATGACGTTTTGGCGCTCGGTTAATCTATCCTCTAAATTTTCAAACCATTCCTGCAAAGTGCGGATATCCATAATGGATAGCTCGAATATGTTTTTATGGTCGACCTTGAAGTTTAACGATTCCTTCTTCAGCCTTGCTCCATCACAAACCGGGCACGTTTTTAGCACACGATAGTTTTCCATGTCGTCCATGCCTTCATCGCCCCGGCGCTCCTGCTGCTCTTCCAGCATCCGGATAATACCATCAAAAGTGATCTGGTAGCTTTGTACGTTCCATTTGTTGTACTCAACAGAAACAGTTACCATTTCGTTAGTACCGTTTAATATGATGTCCAACTTTTCCTTTTCCAATTTTTCAATTGGGGTAGATAAAGAGAACTCAAACTTTTTGGCCAATGCTTTTAATACCTGGAATATCCATGTTTCGCGGTATTCACCTAATGGTGCTAACCCGCCATTAAGGATACTTAACTTAGCATTGGGAATAACCGATGCTTCGTCAACTTCAAAAATATAACCCAGGCCGTTGCATTTCTCGCAAGCGCCATAAGGCGAGTTAAACGAAAAGGTATTTGGCTGAGGCTCATCATAAGAAATACCCGAAACCGGGTCCATCAAATATTTACTAAAATAAGCTACGTTATTATCCTTGTCGCCAATGCGGATAATGCCTTTGGCAATTTTTAAAGCGGCTTGTATAGAAGTGTATAAACGTTTGCTATCAGCTTCGCTAACTACCAAGCGATCTACAACAATATCAATATCATGTATTTTATAACGGTCAAGCTGCATTTTGGGCTCCACATCGGCAATGGCACCATCAACCCAAACCTTTAAATATCCCTGCTTGCGTATTTGCTCAAATAGCTCGCGGTAATGGCCCTTACGTGCTTTTACAACCGGCGCCAATATGTTTATCGGCTGCCCATCAAACCGCTCGAAAATAGTTTTCAGTATCTGGTCCTCGCTCATGCGCTCCATTTTCTCGCCGCTTACATAGCTGTAAGCATCGCCCGTACGGGCAAAAAGCAAGCGCATAAAGTCATAGATCTCAGTAATGGTACCAACTGTCGAGCGTGGGTTTTTACTGGTGGTCTTTTGCTCTATGGCGATAACCGGGCTAAGGCCGGATACCTTATCTACGTCCGGGCGCTCCATACCGCCCATAAATTGGCGCGAATAGGCCGAAAATGTTTCCATATAACGGCGCTGACCTTCGGCATAAATGGTGTCAAACGCTAAAGAAGACTTACCGCTACCGCTTAAACCAGTAATAACAACCAGTTGGTTACGCGGAAAGGAAACGTCAATATTTTTTAAATTATGTACCCGGGCTCCGTAAACTTCAACTTCACTTTGCTCGCCCAGGTCTATATGTTTTTCGTTCATGGATTTAATTAGTGAATGAGCGATTGAGTGAATTAGTGAATGATAAATTGTAAATAGGTAAGTTTAGATACCCTTGTTAATCACTCATTCACTAATTTCAATAATTCACTCATTAAATAGCCCGCAAAGATAAACAAAAAAGCCCGATCTGTCATCTGGACAGGCCGGGCTTATGGTGCTCCGTAAAAATTTTACTGTTACGTGTTAGTTGTAAGTTACAAAGTTTTTAGGCTGTAAATAACTGTAGTAATTGTTGTAGCCATATTGTTTGGGATTATCAATAATTGCTTTCATGGCAATAAGGTTGTAAACATAATTACCGGTTTCGCGGTTTAACTTCATCCTAAAATAGTTATCCTCGCTTTGGCTGTGGATGGCTTTCTCTAATTTAATAGAGCCATTGTTGTAAGCCGCTGCAGCAAGCGTCCAGCTTTTAAACTCGGCATGCAGCTCTTTAATGTACTTGCAAGCCGCTATGGTTGATTTGCGAATACTCATTCGCTCATCTACACCATGTCCAACCTTTAGTCCATAAGTGCGTGCAGTACCCGGCATAAACTGCCATAAACCCGCGGCGCCTTTTGGCGATGTGCCTTCTTTTAAACCCGATTCAACCAAGGGCAAATACTTAAAATCATTTGGAATCCCATAAAATTTTAAAATTGGCTCAATTATTGGAAATAATTTATCGGCCTTAATTTGCAGAATGTGTGATTGAATATTTTTGTAATTATGCCTTTTTAGTGAATTCTGCATTTTGCGGGACACCGCGTTGCTAACAGGAAGCGATTCATTTGCGAAGCTGTAATCATTTGCTGCAACGTGGTTGTAAGCTACAAATTTGGCGCTAAAAGGGCTTGTTATTGGCCCTGGTTTTGCCGCCGAAATGCTGTAAATGTTAAGCTTGAAAATGATAGTCAGCACAACGATTACGGAGCACGTAATTAAGTGTTTGTTAGCCATTTTTTTTGTATTCATAGAACGATCCATTTTGGTAAATGTTGTACAAAGGTACGGTATATAAAGCAGATTGTCAAACACTTAACACCCCCTTAGTGTTTTGAGTTTTTTAAAATAGTTTAAAAAACGTGGTTTAAAGTGGTTTAAATGCAGTTTTTGAACCGATTTAAAAAATTGAAAAAACCAACAAAAATCGACTTAAAAACTGTACTTTTGCCGCTCACGCTGCGAAAGCGCAAACTAAAAAACTATGGTATTTAAAAGACCAACAAACAGTCGCGACGACAGGAAAGGCAGATCAAACGGACCCTCAAAAGGTGGCGATAATAAACGATCTTCTTCCCCCCGTGCAAAGTCTTCAAAAGGCGCGGATAAACCCGGTAATGACAGTACTAAAAAAAGATACGCTAGCGGCCCCGCTGCCGAGCGCAGTTCTTTTTCATCCGGGGCCGAGAAAAAAAGCTTCGGTCCGCGTAAACCTTACTCTGGCCGCCCAACCGGTGGAGGAGACGAAGAAAGACCCAAAAGATCGTACGGCGATGGTGAATCATCAGGCGAAAAGAAAACCTTTACACCGCGCAACAAACCATATACTGGCCGCCCAAGCGGTAGCGAAGATGACCGTCCGAAAAGAAGTTTTGGCAGTGATAAAAAGGAGTTTACACCACGCAGCAAGCCGTATGGCACCCGCGACAGTGGCAGCGATGACCGTCCGAAAAGAAGTTTTGGCAGTGATGACCGTCCGAAGAAAAGCTTTGGTAGTGATGATCGCCCTAAAAGAAGTTTAGGCGGTGGCGGTGATTTTGCACCAAGAAACAGGAAACCAACCGGCGCTGATTTTGGCGATAAACCCAAAAGAACCCCTAATAGCTACCAGGCGAGTGATAAACCGGCAGGCGAGCGCAAGTTCAGTTCAAGACCGACAGTTGCGTTCAAAAGAAGCGAGGATGACGATAGGCCAACAAAAAAACCTGTTTATGATAAAATAACCCGCGACCGCGATGCACCGGTAAAAACATTACGCGCAAAAAAACCAGCTAAGAAAGTAGAAGATGAGGGCCTGATACGCCTTAACCGTTATATAGCCAACGCAGGTATATGTTCTCGCCGTAAGGCTGATGAGCTGATTATTGCGGGTGTGGTATCTGTTAATGGCGAAGTGGTTAATGAACTGGGTACAAAGGTTGATCCATTTAAGGACGAGATACGCTATAATGGCGAAACACTTAAACGCGAAAAGAACGTTTACGTATTATTAAACAAGCCTAAAGATTATATAACTACTACCGAGGATCCGCAAGAACGTCGCACAGTAATGCACCTGGTTGAAAAAGCCAGCCGCGAGCGGATCTATCCTATTGGAAGGCTTGATCGTAACACAACAGGGTTGTTGTTAATGACCAATGATGGCGACTTGGCTGATAAGCTTTCGCATCCGCGCAGCAATATTACTAAACTTTACCAGGTCGAGCTAAATAAAAGTTTAACGCAAGGCGATCTGAATAAACTGCAATTTGGTTTAGAGCTGGAAGATGGCCCTATAAAACCAGATACAGTATCATACGTTGCCGGTGGCTCAAAAAGAGAAATAGGTATACAGATACATAGCGGTAAAAACCGCATTGTGCGCCGCATGTTCGAACACCTGGGCTATGATGTGGTAAAATTAGACAGAGTAGTTTATGCTAATCTAACCAAAAAAGATCTGCCACGTGGTCGCTGGCGTTTCCTTGACGAGAAGGAAGTTATACAGTTAAAACATTTGATAAAATAGGAAGCCTCACTCCGGCCCTCCCCAAAGGAGAGGGAGCTGAAAATATAAACGCCCCGCACTCCGGGGCGTTTTTTTATGGATTTTATTTACCTTGCACGTGTAAACTATACATTCTCTCAAGCTATGAAAAAGTTATTGTTGTTAATCGCACTGTTATCACCGGTGCTTTGTGTTGCTCAGAAAAAGTCGCAGGGCCCCAAAGTTTTTGACCTGATAATAGGAACTTATACAGGTGATGGTGAAAATGACAGTAAGGGCATTTATGTATATCGTTTTTATGCGGAAAGAGGTGAGGTGGCTTATTTAAGTGAGGTTGAAACAAAAAACCCAACTTATTTGGCTATAACACAAGATGGCAAATATGTTTATTCGGTAAACGAGAATACTGTAGGTACCAGTAGCGTAACCGCCTTTAAACTGAATAAAATCACGGGTAAAATGGACCAGCTGAATGTACAGCCATCCATCGGGTCGCCTGCATACATATCTGTAGATAAAGCTCAAAAAAATGTTTTTATAGCTAATTATGGCGGCGGCAGCCTACAGGCATATCCGGTTAATAAAGACGGTTCCTTGGGAGCCTCTATCCAAACCATACAAGATATAGGTACCGGCCCTGATAAAATGCGTCAAATCGAACCACATGGACATTCGGCGGTTTTATCACCAGATGATAAATATCTGATGTTTGCCGACTTGGGAACTGATAAAATAAATATTTTCCGCTATCACGCATCCAAAAACCCGCCGTTAACACCGGCAGATGTTCCATTTGTAAGCACCGCCGGTGGTGCAGGCCCACGCCATAATGATTTTGCGCCAAACGGAAAGTTTATGTATAATATACAGGAAATGAAAGCCATGATAACCGCATATACCTATCAGGATGGTGTGCTAAAGGAAATACAAACTGTTAAAATGATGCCGGACAGTTTTAAAGGAGTAAACGGTGCGGCTGATATACATGTATCGCCGGACGGGTTGTTTTTGTATGCTACTAACCGTGGTACAGCTAATGAGATACTGGTTTATGCTGTTGATCAGTTAACTGGTAAGTTAACCTACGTTGATCGTTACAAAACCGGCGAAAACCCGCGTAATTTTATGATAGACCCAACCGGAAATTATGTATTGGTTGGAAGCAATAATCGTGTTGATATTTTTAAAGTAAATAAAGCTACGGGTAAGCTAGCACTTAATGGTAAATCTATTGTGATGAAGTCGGCCGTTTGCTTGAAAATGACGCCGGTAGAATAAAAAGACAGAGCAGATTACTTGTTTAAAGTGGGTAGCTACAGAATAACGCAAATAATTATATTTACCGCATGAGATCCTTTTTTATAGCTTTAGTAATAGTATTAACAGCATCATTTACAAATGCACAAACAAAAGCAATTACCGATGCAAATGCAGATAAATTTGTTAGTTATTATAACGATGGAAAGGCCGATGGTATTTATGCAATGCTTGCCGATAATCTTAAATCCGGAACATCAGTGGCGGCCATTAATACTGCTCTTAAACAATTGAAAGCCACAGTTGGAAACTTAACAAAAAGCGAGTATGTAAACACAGATAGCCAGGCCAGTAATTATATAGCCGGTTTTGAAAGAGGCGGGCTGATAATGAAGTTTAATTTCAACATTGATAGTAAATTAACCGGCTTTTATACCGCCTCAGATCCGCGCGAACAGCCTATTGTTGCCGATTTGCCCGGAACTGTTACCGTGCAAACAGCAGGCGCAGTACTAAAGGGCACGCTTACTATGCCAGACGGCGCGCAAAATATACCGGTTATGCTGTTAATTGCAGGCTCGGGCCCAACAGATCGGGATGGAAATTCGGCATTATCAAATGGAAAATCTAATGAATACCAAATGCTGGCCGAAGCGCTTAAATTAAAAAATATTGCCGTATTGCGGTATGATAAGCGTGGCGTAGGGCAAAGCATTAAGGCACAAAACTCGACCCTGTTTAATGATTATATAGACGATGCCGCGGCTATGATTAAATTTTTAAAGGCTGACAAGCGTTTTTCGAAAGTTATTGTTGCCGGGCATAGCGAGGGCTCATTAATTGGGATGATCGCCGCTAAGCGCGAAAAAGCGGATGCTTTTATATCATTAGCTGGTGCAGGCTTCCCGGTAGAGGCGGTATTGAAAACTCAAATTAAAGACCGGGCTTCGGCAAGCAGCTATAAAAAAGCGGTGTTAATGATCGACAGTATTAAAGCAGGGCAGTTTGTAAGGCAAAAGCTTGACCCTGGTTTTGAGGGATTGTTTAGCCCGGTAATACAGCCGTTCCTCCGGTCGTTAATGCAATATGATCCACAACTGGAAATATCCAAATTAACCGTACCCGTATTATTAATACAGGGAACAACAGATATGCAGGTAAGTGTTGAAAACGCGAAGCTGTTAAAAAAAGCCAACCCGAATGCACAATTAAAGCTAATACCCGGCATGAGCCATATATTGAAAGAAGGGCCCGGCAATATGAAATTAAACCTGGCTACTTATGAGAAAAGCGACCTGCCGCTGCATCCGGGATTGATACCCATATTAACGGATTTTATTGATGAATTAAAATAAACCCGTTGCACAAAAAAGCGGGCAATCGGACCCTAAACCGACTACCCGCCAAACAATTAATATACAACATCTTTATAATACAACGGTGGTGTTATTGGTAACCTTCCAAATAGCTGAGCCCGGTGTTGGGAAACTTACTCCTTTAGTACTACCACGCACGCCCGCATCCTGCCCAAATTGATATAGCGGGTGCCCTTTAAATACTAATTGGGTATGTGCAAATACAGTAATAGTAGTAAACTGTGTTTTGTCTAAAACGGTTGGTATGCTGCCTATAGTCGTAACTTCGTCCATAGGCCAAACTGTATTATTACTTAGATCGGCCTTGGTAAATGTATTGGTCGCATGCGTATCCTTGGTAAACATGTAAAGTGTGCGGCCGGATGGATCTGTTATAAATGTTGATGCCCCCGTACCGGCAATACTTTGATCTGTATATTGCGCGCCATCAAGACCTATTAATTGCGCATTGCCAAACATTACAGAATAATCGGCTTTTGCTACCGCCCAAAGATTTCCAAACGCATCTCCGTTAGCATCGGCAGCATTAACATCGCCCGAAAAATAATGTAAAGGCCAGCCTTTATAAGTGGTTTGTTTAGATCCATCCGGGCGTGTTGCCACCCCAAAATCAGTAGCAGATAAGCCGGTACCGATGCTTGGATTTTCTTTATAAAATGGTGGCCATTTAACAGCGCAGGCATCAACGCAGGTTGGTGTGCCGGCTACATCCTTCGAGAAGAAATAAACCGCCATACCGTTGTTGTCAGTAATGATATTACCCAGGGTAACGTTAGTAGTTAACTTAAACCCTGTAATAACAACGGGGTTAGGCATAGCCGGGTTGTTATTCTTTTTTGAACACGATGTACTTAATAACGTAAGTACCGAGACTGCTGCTATCAGATAATAGCTTAATTTCTTAGTTTTCATATTTTCAGTATTTAGTTTATCGTTTTCGTTTATTCTCAATACGCACTATAATTGCAAGGCGTTGCTTTCAAATAAAAAAATTTAATAACTGATACAAAAAACATAAAGGGCCGCTAAATAGCAGCCCTTTATTAATCAATACATTATGAAGCCTATGATTCCAGCAATTCGTCCAAATTGTTCAAGCCCATAGTAAAGCCTCCTTCAAAGCCCATTTCAATGATTTTTTCAAGGTCCCCATCTTTATCAAATGATATAGTTATTTCCATCATAGACCCGGTGTCGGTCGATTTGAATTTATTTAACCAATTCATACTTGGGAAATTGGCATCGATATTGCCGTTTTCATCACAAAAATCGCTCTTATTGGTAAAGCTTTTTTGCGGATCTATAGCCTTGTAATTAACAAGGCACCACGCTTTTTCGCCATTGGGGCCGGCCATACAATACAGCCAGTGGCCGCCTTCGCTAAAATCCATTGTTTTAGTTATAGCGCGCCATGGTCTGGGGGCCCACCATTTCTCTAATAAGCTGCTGTCGGTCCATGCTTTCCATACTTTTTCTACCGGGGCGTTAAACGCGCGGGTAATGTTTAACTTTCTGTTAGCCAAGTCTTTCGAAATTTCGATTTTGTTTGTCATGATTATTTGTTTTTAAAGGTCATTTAATACATCGTCTAATTGGTCAAAGCGGTCTTCCCATATCTTACGGAAGGTATCCAGCCATTGGTCTACTTCTTTCATTTTGTTAGCGTTTACATGATAATAGATTTCCCTGCCCGATTGCTTTTGCGTAACAGCCTCACACTCGGCAAGTATCTGAATGTGTTTTGATACCGCCTGGCGTGTACTGTTAAAATGTTCGGCCAGCGCATTTGGTGTCATGGCATGAATGGCCAGTAATGCTAAAATGGCTCTGCGGGTTGGGTCGGCTATCGCCTGGAAAATATCTCTTCTCATTTTATTTGCAACTGATTGATTGCAAATATATGTGCAACCTTTCATTTGCGCAAATTTATTTTAAAATATTTTTATGTAAATGAGGGATTATCGGGGCATCTGTATAAATGAATTGCATATAGATAGCGTTAATTAAAATTAATTTTTACTTTTATTAACCAAGTAAACCAATCGCTATGCCCATTTTAAATAAACAAAAAGCTGTTTGTCTTTTTTTAATTGCTTCAGCTATTCTATTAAATGCCAATTACGTTTGTGCGCAAACTGTAGTTAGCCTGAAGGGGTTTAATAAAAACAACGGAGTTAATGTAAAAAACACCGGTTCAAAGATCGATTTAACCTGGCCAGCTGGCCCAACAGAACAAGGCCGCGTGGTTTTTGATCTGGATAAAAACAACCCGCTGTTTAAAAGTATACAAACAACCAGTAAGGGTGCTTATAAAGAAATAGCCGTCAATCTTAACCCCGAATTTATCCTCACCATAGGCAAGCGCGATCTGATATCGCAAAACGGTTGGAATATTTTCTTCGACCGTGTACCGCTAAAACCGTTTAAGGCTTATAATGTTGAAATGGATAAAACCAATGCCGCTGTAAGATCAGAAGGCTCGCGTACCATTGTAAGCATTAACAGTATAAAGGCAAGTACTTTTAGCGGGCATATAGAGGTCACCTTTTATAATGGCAGCCCGCTATTTAATGTGGCGGCTGTTATGGCTACAGATGTTGATTCGACAGCAATAGTTTATGATGCCGGCATGGTAAGCAAAAATCCGGCATGGAGCAAAATTAGCTGGGCAAAAGTTACCGATGAATTTACTAATGCCAGCGTTACACCAACCGACAGCAGCCGTAATATAGAGGTAAAATACCGCACCATAATAGGGCAAACTACCAATGGCAGCCTGGCTATTTTCCCAGCGCCGCACCAATATTTTTATCCGTTGGATGAAGCTTTTAACTTAAAATTTACCTGGTATGGTACCAACTACCGCAAAATGATACCCGGCTTTGGCATAGGCATACGCCAGGACCTGTATGGCGACCATCGTTACGTGCCCTGGTTTAACGCGCCGCCTGCTACCCAGCAACGCTTAAATTTTTTCTGTATGGTTAGTGCCGCAGATGGCAAAAGCATTTTAGAACAGGTAAAGAAATTTACGCATAATGATCATTTTATACCCTTGCCTGGCTATAAAACCATGGCAAGCCATTTCCATAATGAATATACTACCTCCGTATTATTAAAGGGCAAACCGGTAGAGGATGAGCCTGAATATGTACGGGTATTTAAAACCCTTGGGGTTAATATAGTCCACCTGGCCGAGTTTCATGGCGGCGGTCACCCAAAAGGGCCGGATGAATTGCGATTGAAGGAGCTAAATACCTTATTCAAAGAGTGCGAAAAAGAATCGCATGGTAATTTTTTGCTGCTGCCGGGCGAGGAGCCTAATGAGTTTTTTGGCGGCCACTGGCTGGAATTTTTCCCTAAGCCTGTTTATTGGATCATGTCGCGCAAAGAGGGTGTGCCTTTTGTTGCCGAGGACAGCCGCTTTGGTAAAGTTTATCATATACGTGATAAGGATGACATGCTTAAACTGCTGGAAACTGTAAACGGGCTGGCCTGGACCGCTCATGCCCGTACCAAAGGGTCAACCGGCTACCCGGACCTGTATAAAAACGAGGCTTTTTATAAATCAGATCATTTTAATGGCGCTGCCTGGAAAAATATCCCGGCAGATCTATCAACCGTTAGGATGGGTAAACGCGTTTTTGATTTGATGGACGACATGAACAACTGGGGACTGAAAAAGAAAGTACTGGCCGAGTCGGATATATTTACCGTCACCCAGCAAAACGAAATGTATGCCCACGTAAATATTAACTACTTAAAATTAAACGCCCTGCCCGAATTTAAAAATGGCTGGCAACCTGTATTAGATGTATTAAAAAGCGGTAACTTCTTTTCGACCACCGGCGAGGTTTTGATACCAACATTTAAAGTCAATGGTGCCGAGGCGGGATCGACCATTAAAGTAACCGGCGCAACCAAATCAATTGTCGATTTCTCGGTTAAATGGACCTACCCGCTAAACTTTGCCGAACTAATAACCGGCGATGGCAAAAACGTTTATCGCCAAAAAATAGATCTGACCAATACCACCGCTTTTGGCAGCAAGAGTTTCCATATCCCTATGAATTTAAAAGGAAAAACATGGATCCGCCTGGAGGTTTGGGATGCGGCTGTTAATGGCGCGTTTACACAAACGATTTGGTTGGATTAGCCAAAACCGGTATATTAGATAACTAGCTAAACCTTAACCAAATGAAAACACTACACTTATTAATAGCATTGCTTTTCGCCGCCACAATTGCTAATGCACAAGCTATTGATAGCACAGAAATCCAGTTTCAAAAAGTGCTTGATGATGGCAAAATGACCTTTACTATGCCGCCGGGCTATGTAACAACCCCAATAGTAAAAAACAGGCAAATGCATTACGAGTTTGCGGTAAAATCTGTCGATAAGTCTTACGAGATACGCTACTCTGTTTCGCCTATGACCATTAAAGGATTAGCAGGGATGTATGAAAATAAAGATAAGGCCAAAGAGGAACTTACGGCTAGAACCTTATCTATGACAGTTGCACTTAATGTTGGCGGCGGATTATGGGACCCAACAATGGGTTTCGGTCCGTTTCCGCCGGAAGCAGTTAAAAGAGAGTTTGGAGCCGACTGGGGTGGTACCTGGTTTATCAATATTAAAAATAATTCTTTTGGTACCGAGTATAAATATTGTGGGATGACCACATTGCATAAAACCGGTGCTGCCGATGCCTATATAATGTATCTCTGTAACTCGAAAGAAGATCTGATTACCCTGATGAAAGATAATATGAAGGTGGATGGCCTCTTTTACGCGCTTAAATTTAGAGATTAAAGTACCGTAAAATTTAAAGTATCAGCCTGCATAGCGGTAAAAATACCAAATCCATTAACAATATTGGTAGGTACCTGGTTCAAATCCTGCGATGATGTGCGGGTATTGTTATTTAGCAGGTTGATGTATTCCTGGTTAACCCTGAGCAGTATAATCTGGTAAGCTCCAAGATAAGCAAAAGGACTGGCAGTAAGATTGTAGTACGATGCCCGGTTAGTGTTGATCTGCGAGTTTAACGGCTTGTCACTTGAAAAACTGTTAACAGGCACAGTCGCACTTACCCCTTTAATTACCAACACATGATTTAATGAATCGGGGTTTGACCAACTGAACAGGTTTAAAACTGTGCCCCTATTGCCCGGTGTGCCGGATACAATGGTTATGCCCGGATACTGCGAAACAAAATTTACCGGTTTAGCGGGCATCACCGTGCTGGCCGTAACATTATAGCCCAGATAGTTAAACTGTAGACTATACGTTTTGCCCGTAACCAAAAAGGTTAAGTTGGTGTAAGTATAAACACCGGATGTTGATTCTGTTAACTGTACCTTTTGGCTGCCATCAGATATATATACTTTCATCCCCGTAATATGCGCGCCGTATACAGCGGTATCGGTCAATGATTTTTGCTGATACAATTTGACAACCACCGGCTGCCCGGGCATAAGGTACGACTCGATAACCGGTAGTGTAGTACTTTTAGTGTCCGGGTTATCTTTAGTGCAAGCACTAAGGATAGTTACCGTAAGTAAGATAATTATTATTGATATATGTTTTTTGATTACCATCTTAAGCTAAGTGTTAAATTGGGGGTAAAGCCCAGGTAAGTAACATCGGTAGTAATTACCTGGTAGTTTTGTACCTGGTACTCGCGGTACCAGATGTTTTTATGGTTATATACATTAAATAACGACAGCCCTATGCTGCCTGTTTTGTTGCCGTTTATTTTTAGCAAGTCGTAAGTTGCAGAAAGATCAAGCCGGTGATAATTGGGCAGACGTTCGGCGTTTTTTGCGCCTACGTTAAACGCCGTGGTTTTATTACCATCGGCACCGGTAATAGTATAGCTTGATAGCGGTACCGTATAAGGGTGGCCGGTGCTGAAAATAAACACTGCCGAGAAGTTCCACCGGTCATAATGATACATGTTGATGGATTTAAACTCATGCGTAACATCCTGGTCTGCCGGGTAATAACTATTGCCATATACCGCGAATTTGTTTTGTGTATTGGCCAAAGTATAACTCAGCCAACCGGTATACTGCCCCAGCTTTTTCTGTAACAACACTTCTATACCTTTAGCGTTACCCTGCCCGGTGTAAAATGCCTGCTCTATGGTTGCATTACCGCTGCCGGGCCCAAAACCTTGTTGTTTAATGGTGTATTGTGTCAGCCCGGATAGTGTTTTATAGTAACCCTCCACATTAATTAAAAACTGATCATTCTCATAACTGGCGCCGCCCATGTAATGCCGGGCCATACCTACGGGTATGGTGCTGCCATCTGATATCACCCAAAAATTGCGGTTTCCGTTTAATACATCCTGCCTTGTAACCTGGTTTATAAACTGGTAAAACTGGCCCGTTGCGGCTTTTAAAGTAAAATGATCATTTAGGGTATAGCTTGCCGAGAAACGGGGTTCAAAGTATTGCTTACCTGTCTCCTGGAACCAGGTGGTGCGCATGCCGGGCTGGATGTGTAGCTTACCGGTAGGATCATACTCTATCTCGGCATAACCACCGCCTAAAAACGTTTTATTATGCTGACTGATCAGTTTATTAGTGTCATTCTGCGTATACTCATAGTTGATTTGCTGATGGGTGGCAAAACCGCCATACAATAGCTTTAGTGTGTTGCTTATTTGCCAGTCCCATTCTGTTTTGGCGCTAAAATCTTTCAGATCGTTTGTTTCAACAGTACCGTTGCTAAAGGCTACATCATTCCCACTTACATAGTTAACACCCGAGTTGGTGCGGTTGCGGTCATTAAAATAAGATGAATAAGTAACGTAGGTGTTTGAGTGTACATTTTTACCCCATACCGATGACCATTTTAAGCTGCCGCTCAAATTGCCATATTTTGTATAATCGGTAATAGAATTACTTATAATGCTTGAATTAAATGATGGCAGATCCCTGCTGTTGTCGGTTTTATCGGTACCGGTATAAAAACTCAGGGCCAACGTATTATTAGTATTAAGGTGATAAGTATAACGTGCGTCGGCGTCATAAAAATGCGATGCCGGGGTAACCTGCTGGCCAAAACCGCCGCCGCCACCACCGCCAAAACCACCACCACCGCCGCTGCCTGTGGCAGGTATGGTAGTGGCGTTAAATTGTTTAAAGATCTTGTCGTATAGCGGCCCCTGGTAAGAGCGCCTAAAAGCCAGCAATAAAGATGACTTATCATTTACAGGGGTTTCTGCAAAAACGTTTAAGCTTAATAAGCTAAGGTCAACGCCAAAGGTGGCTTGTTTGGCATTGCCATCCTTGCCGGTTATTTCGGTAACGCTTGATAGTCTGCCGCCATATTTTGCAGAGAAACCACCTTTGTATAATTGTACATCTTTAACCGCATTGGCATTAAACGCGCCAAAAAAACCATAAAGGTGATCAACCTGGTAAACAGTAAATCCATCAAAAACTACCAGGTTTTGGTCTGGTGTACCACCCCGAACATACGCCCCCGATGATGACTCATTAGTACCACTTACCCCGGGCATTAATTGAAATGCCTTTAATACGTCTTTCTCTCCCATGTTGGGTAATTTGTCCAAACTAGCCGGTGTAAGCTGCAACACACCTACCTTTTTAGCATCGGTATTCATTACCCCGCTTTTTTTACCAAGGATGGTGATCTCATTTAGTGTATTAAGTGCGGGCAGCATTTCAACAGTTATCGAATTTTTTATCTTTTCGGCATCAAGCCTGAAACGATAAGTTTGATAGCCGGAGTAACTAGCCTCTACAACACAGGTATCAGCCGGGACATTAAAAAATACAAACAACCCATCGGCTCCTGTCGAGAAGGATAATGGCGTATTGAGCACCCGCACCGTTGCTGCAGGTAAAGACTCGCCTGTGCTTTGATCGATCACCTTGCCACTTACGGAGAAATTAAAGTTTTTGGGCGGGCTTTTGGGTAATTCGACCGGTGTTAAATGGGTCGCGGCGGCGGCTGTCCATAACATATCCATTTTTTTTAAGCGTGCCAGGTCATCCGTATTTTCAAGAATATAAATTTTATCAGACTCTACCCAATAATGTAAATGGTTGTTGCTGCATACCTGGTCCAATACATTTTTTAATGATTCGTTTAAAAAATGATCAACAACATGATATTTGCTTATGGAATCTCGTTCGAATACGAATTTTAAATGATAGTCTTTTGCCAGGGTGTCTAACATCAAATCAAGCGAACAGGTAAAGAGCTTGCTTACGTATACCTTTTTTAGTGTTTTTTGAGTTTGCTGTGCAAATACCCCCGTTGCCAAACCTGTAAATAACAATGCCAGTAACAATTTTCTCATCCTTCTAATCAATAGCTTTAAACCGAAGGTGCGCCATGATAGTGACTATATAAAATAAATGAGATAAACCCCGATAAAACGCAGACCAACAGGGCAAATTTGTAGCTACTCTATTTCGCGGCCAATCATTTTATTGATGCTTAGGCGGTAATTGTCGCTAAGTGGTAATTCTATATCGGCGCTCAATACCTTGCCCCGTCTTATATGCGATATATAATCAACATTGATCAGATAAGATTTATGGATCCGGTAAAACTGTTCGGGTGGTAATTGCAATTCTATCGCTTTAAGGCTGGTTCTTGATAGTATGGGTTTTTGGTTATCGTTCAAAACTATTTTTACATAATCCTTTAATCCCTGTATATATTGAATATCGCTGAAATTAACCTTTATAAGTATGTAGTCCGAAGACACAAACAGGTAGTTTTTATAAAAGCCCACAGGAGCAGCCGGCGTGTTTTTTAATTCAAAAAGTTGATAGGCCTTTTGGCAGGCTCTTAAAAAACGCTCCTGCGGTACCGGCTTTACCAGATAATCAAGCACCTCAAGCTCAAAGCCATCAATGGCAAATTTTTCGTAAGCGGTAACAAATATTACAATTGGTTTGGTAACCAGGCTTTTAACCAGTTGTATACCACTAAGGCCGGGCATATGTATATCGCAAAATAAAACGTCAACCCGTTCTGTTTGCATAATTGTCAGGGCCTCGGCAGCGGTACGGCAGCGGCCTATAATTTTAATATAGCCAACATCTTTTAAATTATCCTCCATTAGCTTTAGGGCCAATGTTTCATCATCAACCAACAGGCATTGCATCATATAAATTGTATTTGAAGATTAACGGTATAATTATCAGCAGTTTGATCTATCACCAGGTTATGCTTGCCGGGATATAAAAGGTCAAGCCGCCTTTTTACATTGTTTAAACCGATGCCGTGATGTCCATCTGTTGGCATGTCATTGGGGTTGTAGGTGTTGGATACATTAAAGCTGAGCGATTTTGAATCAGCCTTTAAGTGTCCTGTAATTACAGGATTTATGATATCGCCGGTACCATACTTAAAAGCGTTTTCAACAAACGGAATAAGCAACATCGGCTCAATTGTTTGTTCGGGGCTGGCTATGTCAAATATAAAATTGGCTTTAACCTGATCTTCAAACCGTAATTTCTGTAAGTCTATATAGCTGCGCAGGTAATCGGATTTTTGCTGTAAGGTTACTTTTTCCTCATCGGTAATATAAAGCATGTAACGCAATAATTGCGATAGCTGCATAAGGGTGGGTTCAACCGCCGGTGGGTTTAACCGGGATAAGGCAACTATGCTATTAATTACATTAAAAATAAAATGAGGGCTTATTTGCGAACGCAAAAAAGCTAATTCAGACACTAAGGCAGAATTGGTAATATCGCGGCTGTTATTGATCTGCCTGAACCGGTCTGCAAGGTAACGGTAGGCAAAAGCCGCGGCTGTAATTGCGGTAAGCGGTAATAAATTGAAATGGGCCATTAAAGGAGGCGGACCAAGCGGGAAACCTCTTTTGGGGAATACCGGTTGTGTATGTACAATGCAGAGGTCAATTACAACAAAACATACAGCAAGTAAAGTAAAATATAACCAGGGTTTATTTTGCTGATTAAGAAACCGCGGGATAAGCAAAAATGCGTTAAGATAAAATTGAACGGCCAGCAGCAGGTTGATAAACAGAAAACGCCATGGCGAAAACAACATGCGAAAGCCGGGATTGACCGGCCTAATTAAAATGGGCAATAGGGTAATAAATGCCCAAAACAGCAGGTGCAGCAATATTTCAATAAAAGAGGCTGTTTTTAAACGCTTAAACATCATACCACATCAAATCCCTGATTTTGTCTATAACAAGTACAATTATCGCTATAAAAACTAAACGCGTTTATAAGCAGAAGGACAAACAATAAGGTTTTAACATTATTTAACTTATATAGATGAAACTCAATGTTATTAAGCCAATACAGATGCAAATGGGTCACCTATAATTGTAACAAATGCCTAACATAACAAGGTTATGCTAATAAACTGTTGCGTTTAAATATATTATCTTATAAATTGCTTTAACCCAATTATTAACCTCTTATTGCCATGACTGAAAATAATCTGCCCGTAAACACTACGGACAATGACTATGAACTTGACCGTCGACATTTTTTAAAAATAATGGGCATCACCACTGTAGGTTTGCCACTGACGGGATTTGCCAATTTTAATGCACAAGGCGTTTCATTTGTTGTTGATCCTAATGATGCAATAGCGGTGTCAGCATCGGTACAATGGGCAATTGACGAGCTGGAAACAGCGCTTAAAGCCCAGGGTGTCGCTATTCAGCATTGTGCAAGTATAGATAAGGCAATAAGCGGTAACTTATGCATACCTATCGCGGCAGCAAAGTCGGCAATGGCTAAGCCTTTACTTAAAAAGGCGGGTGCTAATATTCCTGCTGTTCCCGAAGCTATGGGGTTAGTCCCGGCTATGCATGGTGTCCGCCCAATTTTAATAGCTACCGGCCATGATGAGCGCGGGGTAATTTATTCGCTGTTAGAATTAACAGACAGGATTAATTGTTCTGCATCGCCACTGTCATCCATACACCTATCAAAACCAATAATTGAGCAGCCTTTAAATAAAGTGCGATCAATAAACCGCATGTTTTGCAGTGATGTAGAGGACAAGCCCTGGTATAACGACCACGAAATGTGGCCCCAATATTTAACCATGCTGGCTACCCAACGGTTTAATTGCTTTAATTTATCGCTGGGTTTAGGTTATGATTTTTTAACTGGCGTAACCGATGCTTATTTCCTTTTTGCCTATCCGTTCCTATTATCAGTGCCCGGTTATAATGTGCGCGTACCGCAGCTTCCGGATGCCGAACGCGACCAGAACTTAAAGATGTTGAAATTTATCAGCGAGCAAACGGTAGCCCGGGGTATGAACTTTAACCTGGGGATATGGATGCATGGCTACCAATGGATAAAAGCTCCAAATGCTAATTATACCATAGAAGGGTTAACTAAAGAAACCCACGCGGCCTATTGCCGCGATGCAATCAGTTTACTGTTAAAAGAATGCCCCAATATAAGCGGTGTAACATTGCGTATCCATGGCGAGAGCGGGGTAACCGAAGGCAGTTACGATTTTTGGAAAACTATATTTAGCGGTGTGGCCAATTGCGGCCGAGTGGTGCCCATAAATCTGCACGCCAAGGGGCTTGACCCCGAAATGCTGAATAATGCTTTGTCATCCGGCGTGCCAATATCAATATCGCCTAAATACTGGATGGAGCATTTGGGCATGCCATATATGCAGGCAGATATTCGCGAACCGGAGATTCCTAAGCCTAATAAAAAAACATCAAAGCTGATGAATTTAAGCGAGGGTTCGCGCAGCTTTACCCGCTATAGTTATGGCGACTTCATGAAAGAAGATAAAAAATACGAAGTGGTCCACCGTATATGGCCGGGTAGCCAACGCTTTTTATTATGGGGCGACCCGGTAATGGGTGCGGCGCAATCGCGCGCGTTTAGCTTTTGTGGAAGCTCGGGGGTAGACTTGATGGATCCGCTATCTTTTAAAGGTAGGCGTGGCTCGGGCATTCCCGGAGATCGTTGTGCTTATGAAGACGTGTCACTTCGCCCACGTTGGGATTGGGAGAAATACTTGTACAGCCTGCGAATATTTGGCCGTACGCTTTATAACCCCGATACGGATAATGATGTTTGGCAACGCTATTTACGCAAAAACTTTGGTGGAGGAGCGCCTAGCGCACAACAGGCGCTGGCCAGTGCAACCTGTATATTACCAACTGTATTAACCGCTCATGGCGAGTCGGCAGCTAATAATGCTTACTGGCCGGAGATGTACACCAACATGTCGATAGTTGCTGTATTGCGAGATCAAATAGGAGATACACCATCGCCGCATGTTTTTGGCGCGGTTAGCCCGGCCGATCCGCAATTGTTTTTAAGCATTAATGATTTTGCAAAAGAGCTGGTAACTGGCAAGCACAGTGGTAAGTATACACCACTTGAAGTTGCACAATGGCTTTACGATGCTGCCGATATTGCAGAAAGTTCCTTACATCAAGCCAGCGTAAAAGCCATTAACAAAACCAAGCCGGAATACCGACGCTGGGCTGTTGATATAACTATGCAGGTAGGTTTAGGGCGATTCTTTGCCACTAAGTTTGTATCGGCCGTGTTGTATAATATCTATGAGCAAACCGGCGATCGCGTAGCTTTGGAAGCCTCGCTAAAGGAATATAAAGCAGCAAGAGAACATTGGGTTAAACTTGCCAATACCGCCAAAGGCGTTTATATGAAAGACGTAACCGCCGGCGAGAACCCCTGGCTGCGCGGCCACTGGTTAGACAGATTACCGGGCATTGATAAAGACGTTGATCGCATGAGCAAAATACTGGATGACGTTAAGCCAAACGACACACGCCAGCCGGTAGCCATCATGGCCGTTAACGCCTGTTTAAATCGCACCAAACGAGCAGTTGCCAAATGCAGTCATGTGCCTCTTAAAACCTTTACACCCGGCAGCGCGGTTAATCTGAATATAATGTTTGATAAAATGCCGGCATCGGCTAAATTATATTACAGGCATGTTAATATGGCCGAAAGACATGAAAGTGTTGAAATGAAAGCATCGGGTAATAGTTATACAGCAACCATCTCAGCCGCTTATACCCAATCGCCTTACCCATTGGAGTATTATTTTGAGTTGGAGGAAAGTCCTAAATCAGTTATCCTATATCCTGGCTTTAACGAGCTGCGGAATAATCAGCCATATTTTGTGATAAGGCGGACCTAAATGAAAAGACTGTTATGGATATTGCCGTACGTAGGTTAATCCCAGGTTCGATAATATTGAATAATGAAGGCCTTTCGAGCATCTTTGTTTCACACGAGAGGGACACTTTTATTTGACTATCAATATGTAATGGCGAGATAAGTCCCATCAAAAAGAAATAGCTATAACGGCAATTCAATAAAAAAAGTAGTGCTAAAGCCAGGGGAACTTTCAAACCATAATTTACCATTATGGCTTTCAATTATCCTTTTGGAGATAGATAGACCAAGGCCAAAAGGCTGTTCTCCATCTGTACCTACTCTTTTGGCGGAAGTAAACATTTCAAAAATGTTGTCCTTGTCTTGATCGGGTATGCCCATGCCATTGTCGGCAATGGCTATTAATATTTTCCCTTTATCGGCTATAGCTTTTATGTTTACCAATATCATACCTCCCTCATAACTAAATTTAATGGCGTTAACAATTATGTTATTAAAAACGCGCCATATTTTTTCATGGTTGATAGAAGTTATAATCGGTGTCTCGCTGCTTTTAAATATAATTTGTTGTTTCTTTTCGTTGGCTTTGAATTGTAGCAATTCTACCGAGTCGCGCAGTAACTCGTTAATATCAAGTCTTTGTTTAACCATCGGCTCGTCCTCCTCAGCAAGGCCGGATTTTAGCAGCTCGTTTATCATTTCTAACGAATGCATACCAGTAGCTTCCAAAAGTTTCAGCAGGTGTTTATTTTCTTCGGATGATTCACCCTCAATTACGGCATTGGCCAGGCCAATCATTCCCGATAGTGGGTTCCTCAGATCATGCGCCATGATGCGCATTATACGTACAATGTTTTGATTGGCACGCTCCAGCTCTTCTAGTGTTTGTTGTAATTGCTCATTTTGCAAACGCGTGTTTTTATGATTTTTACGGCTTTCTTTTAAAACCCGGCTAATAAACATGCTGACAGCCAGCAAAAGCACAACTAAAACCGTAGCGCCAATAATATATAATTTTTCCAGCCTTTCGGTATGTCCCATATCGGCAAGTAAATTTTCGCGATGAATTGTATTTAACTCGCGGTCAACATCCAGCCGATGTATTTTGGCATTGGTTTTATCTAACGAATCTTTTAGGCGGATATATTTTGACTGATACTGATAGGCATCATTTGCCTGGTGCTGAGTAAACAGATAGTGTGCGTACAATCGGTTCCATTCTATGTTCGGTACAGGGTTATCCTTGCTGTAAAGATCAAGCAGGTTGCGGCTTTTCGCAAAATATTCTTTAGCCTTAGCGTATTGCCTTGTTTGTAAATACAATTCGGCAAGCTTGGTAAATGGTGGTATGCGCATGCCGTCCACATCTTTAATTGGTATGGCAATACAAGCCAATAGATAACGCTCGGCTTCGGGCAGGTTTCCTTGTTTAAAATAAAGGCCGCCTAAATTATCATACACTACAATACGGGGTGCTGCTATGCTCTTTTTATCTACAGCTCCCAATGCTTCTGTTTTATTAATATAAGCCAGATCTATTTTATAATAATAAGCGGCGCTATCAAACATTTCGGCTTTTTGGTAGGATACGCCAATATTATCTAAGGCCGCCTGTGTTAAAAAAAACAATTTTACCGATGATTTGGGTTTGGGACATAATTGTAATTGATGGTAACTTTCTACCCAATATCTTGCTGCCTGAGCATAACTTTGTTGGTTAAAATAAATATCGGCTATTTTCGAAACCAAATTACCACCATCGCAATTGCCGTTTGATAATGATTTTTTGGCCTTATCATAATACTCCAAAGCAGTTTCATATTGTTTAATTGCCATACTGGCATCTCCTTTGGCTAATAAGGCTTTAAAGTAGTCTTCAGGGTATTTTTCAATGATGTCCTTGTCTGCAAAAATGGCTAATGCACTATCGGCATAAAGTCCCATTATATAAAGGTTGATCCCCTCGTTATGGGCAGACATGTAATCGTAATAAGCGCTTAATTGGGGATTGTCGCTTTTAAATTGGGCACGTTGTTTTAACAATATTTGGCTTGCGCTATCGCCTTTACCGGCCATTACCAGGCTATCTGCGTTTTGTACATATTGTTTTAAAAGAGATGTGGATTGATCGTCTGAAGAAACACAAGAAGACAATGACAACGAAATGCAAATTATAAAGGATGCTATAACAATAAAACCGTAGCGATTAATAGGCATGACGAACAAAGACAAATGTGATAGTTTGGATCCAAAGGTAATCAATTTATAGCATTCTTGCTATAAATGAACGCATTAACGAGTAAAAGACCACCCAGGGTGGACAAAAAGGGGACATTGGCTTACAGCGTTTCCTTAATAGTTTTTTCTTTGCGTTTTATAAAAGGCTTTTCAATGAATATCCATGATAGGAATGCGGCAACATAGGTCATGGCTAATACCATGGCTAAATTTACCGACCCGGTAAGCTTTTCCTGAACTATTACGCCCATTATTAAACCATGATAAATATAAATACCGTACGAGATATCGTTGGTGCGTAATATCTTTTTAGCAATTCCCGGCAAGGTGTATGCCATCGAAATAACAGTAAAGCCCAGCAACGCATATTTAATATAACCATAAGTTGCCTCTGATACGGGTATAAGTATTGGCGATATAGTGTAAACAAACAATAAATAAGCAATGACCCAGTAATGGGCTTTGTTAAAAATAAACTTCGATTTAAATAGCTGTAATTTTTGAAAAACAACTCCCACCAAAAAAAGATAGATATGTGGTGTAAAGGTATAACCCATAGCTTTTTTAAATGAATAGTGTTGCGTTTGAAACAAATAATTAACAAACGCAAACAGCACTATTAACCCCAAAAACCAATAAACAATCGATTTTTTTGGAACCAGCATATACAGGATAGGTAATACTATATAAAACTGCAATTCGACAGTTATTGACCATAACGCGCCGTTATATGAACCGAAACCCCAGTTGCTTAAAAAGCCCGGCGTATAAATTATACCTATCATTTGCGCCGGTAGCCATTTTAATGCCTCCATATTAAGAAAACTTATACCGGTTAACGATATGGCGATAATGGTAATAAACAAGCATCCCCATAAACCGGGAAATATCCGTAACGCGCGGTTTTTAAAATAGGTGCCCAAATCATGGTTACGCTCAAGCGATGCGGATATCAAATACCCACTTACCATAAAAAACACGGGCACACCGGGAAACAGATATAAAGTCTCGTTTAAATAGAAGCCCAATTTTGTGGGATGTATATGTTGAAAAAAGTGATCGAAAACTACTTGAGTGGCAGCCATCAGCCGTAACAGGTCAAAATTATTTACTTTGAATTCGACTTGTTGTGTTTGTTTCAAAAGACGGCGCAGTTTTAATAAAGGTAAAAAAATAATGTAAAGAAATACCGTTAATTTGGCTGTATGAATATTTTGATTGCCCCCAATGCTTTTAAAAACAGCCTCGATGCGCAAAGTGTTGCCGAGGCTATTGCGTTAGGATTAGAACAAAGTAATTTGAATTGCCAATGCCAACTTTTCCCGGTTGGCGATGGTGGTGACGGAACGGGTGAGCTATTGATCAAACACCTTCATGGTACAATAATAAATGCAAACGTGCACGATGCATTGGGCCGTGAAATCACAGCCTCGTTCGGATTGGTTGATAATGGCCGTACGGCGGTAATTGAGATGGCAAACGCATCGGGCATTCGTTTATTAAAACCAACAGAATTAAACCCAATGCAGGCCAATACAACCGGTACCGGCGAGTTAATAAAAGCCGCGCTTGGTAAAGGGGTTAATAAAATTATAATCGGCATGGGTGGCTCGGCAACGGTAGATGGAGGTATAGGCATTTTAAGCGTTTTAGGCGTTAGGTTTTTAGATGCTGAAGGGCAAGAGCTACAACCGATCCCCGCTAAATTAGAAGCAATGGAAAGTGTCGACCTGTCTGGTTTAGACAAACTAGTACTGGCTTGCGAGATAGTTATACTATGCGATGTTGATAATAAACTATTAGGCAATGAAGGCGCGGCGACGGTTTTTGGGCCTCAAAAAGGGGCAGCACCCCATGATGTGGTAAAACTTGATACTATGCTGAGTAAACTAGCCGCTATAGCTTTGCAGCAAACTGGCAAAGATATGACTACTATTAAGCACAGCGGCACCGCCGGCGGTGCCGCCGCAGGATTATACGCTTTTTTAAATGCCCGCTTAATGAGTGGCGCAAATAGCTTTTTAGAACTTACCGGTTTTAATGATGCCCTGCAAAATGCCGACCTGGTAATTACCGGCGAAGGCGCCATTGACGAACAAACCTTGCAAGGAAAAGCACCGGGTGTAGTAGCCGGGTTAGCCAAAAAGAAAAATATTAAAGTGATAGGTTTAGCCGGAAAAGTGCCCTTAGCCCCCAGCGCGGCACTTAATCAATACTTTGATACATTGCTTTCGATTAATAAAGAACCTACAGACCTGCCGACTGCCTTAAAGCACACACGCGAAAACCTGGTATACGCTGCCAAAGAAATTGGCGATTCATTAGTTGTAAACTAGCCCCGCACACTCAAATAAACAGTCGTTTAATACCATTGTACCAAGCCAAAACAACCAACGGTTGTAGGGGTGGCATGTTAATTGCATTTATAAGAATGCCAACTCGCAGTTTTTACCTAAAAAACATTTATATGCACTTCCCCCTGTTTACTTTAGCAACTACGAATATGATACAGGCAAACATTAACAGCCAGACCTACTTCTTTACGGTAAACCATATAACCAAAGAAACAAGTGGTAAACTAATATATGGTATAAGCATCAATAATATCCACTACTTTTTAAGCAAAACATCAGGCATTAATGATGGCGCGCAACTAGATAATAACACACCTTTTACCAGCGAAATACTTAAAGAACTTGATGCGGTTATAACAGAGATAGAGTTAAAATATAAAAAACGCCAAACACTTGAGAATATAAACAGAGAAATATTCAGCATACTTATAAGGTTGCGTAGCATAGGATTAAAGAGGTTTAAAAAGCTCGCCATTTAATAGGACAATAAAGCAACTTAGTTATTTACCTTCATTTGCCGCCCAAATATCGCGGATGGTATCTTCATCGCCATGTCCATCTGGTACGGCATCACTTTTATTATTGGCATAATACCAGCGCTTTTTATCAATGGGCGAGGTGGTCTGTCGGCCTCCCGGCATTTCAACATGACCGTTAGGGTCGGTTTTCTTTACCCAATCATAAGCGTAATGCAGCCAGTTTTGGCGATAAGGGGTGGGTTGATGTGCAAACCAGCTTATTTCATCATATCCCCAAACCCATATAGATAGTCCGGCGGCTTTAGCCTGGCTGGGTTGTTTACTAACCCCGTAATTATCAAACTCCACTAAATAAGGCAGATGGTCGCAGCTCCATCCGCTTGGCGTAATGCCGCCTTTACTGCGTAAAAACAGGGCATCGGTATGGCCAACTTCCAGTTTAGCTTCTTCTGGCTTGTCCGGTATTTCTTCTATCCTTAACGGGAAAGCATGCACATCCATTAGCAAATGTCCATCCTTTAAAAAACCACCGCTGGGTACGTGCGAGTCGCAGATCACCATTTTGCGGCGGGCGTGTTTATGGGCATAATCACGAATTAAGCTTAGTATTTGCGCGTAATGGTCAAGGTTCTTGTCGTTTTTGTTCATTAACTCTACTTGTCCAAAATGCAAGCCCTCAATACCAGCATCAATGTATGATGCACCTAAGAAATAAAAGAACAGTTTAGTTTCGTTCTGACTCACATCGGGTACAGAGCCACGTCCCCATTGCCCTTTAAATTTACCATCGGGATAAAGCATGGCATCATAACTAAAGTTTCGCTTTTCGACAGGTAGATTCAATGCTTTAAAAGCCCAGTCGGGCACCTCCAGCTGGTTAACCTGCGGAGTTACGATCTCAAAAATACAAGCCTGCAAAATAACATCAGGGTCTACGGCATGTACTTTATCCGCCAGTTCTTTTTCTTTTAAAAGATTTTTGGGGATATCAGCCTCTTGCCCCCATTGGCAAACCGCCCGCCCAATTAATTTTGCGCCGGTGTTTTTGATCATGCGCAGATTATCATCAAAATTTCCTTGCCCAATCAGCAAGCTTTGCATAGTGATGGAACGGTTTAAATAATTCTCCAACACCTCGCGGGATATGGTCTTCTTGAATTTATAATCGACTTTTTTTGCGGGTGGATTGGTGTTAGCATAAGTTGTACCAGCAATGCCGATGAAGCAAAGCATGGTGACCAATAGGATTAACTTATTTTTCATGATATAACATTTAGTATTAAATAACTGCAAGAACCAGCCCTCTTTGCCGTTTGCGGAAGAGGGTTTGTTTTTATATCCCCCATTTCTTATTAGGCTCGGCTCCCATCACAAATTCCAGCGTACCGCCCGCCAATATTTGCTTGTGACTGATATAGCATTTGTTATAAACCTTGCCATTTAGCTTAGCCGACTGTATATAACAGTTAGCCGGCGAGTTACCTTTAGCAATAATAGTAAATATCTTACCCGTTGCCCCGGCACGTAAAGCCACTTTGTTAAACAGCGGACTAAATATTTCATACCGCGGATCGCCGGGCGTAGCCTGATGCAGGCCGCCTGCCGCCAAAACAAACCATGCCGACATTTGCCCTACATCCTCATTTCCCACTAAACCTTCAACCCCGGTTTTGTAGGCATTCTCGCAAACTTTGCGTACCCATTTTTGTGTTAACCAAGGTGCACCTAGACGGTTAAACATAAATGGCACTAAATGCACTGGCTCATTGGCCTGGTTATAATAATCGTTCCATTCAAAATTGGCGGGGGTGTTTTCAAAGAATGAGTTCAGGTCAGCAATGGTTTTTTCGTGGCCACCCATAAGTGTTGCCATGCCATCAATATCATGTGGAACAAACCAGCCTTGCTGATACGGATTGCTTTCCACCGTGCCATAATCCTGTTGCAGTCGACCACGTTTTGGCCATGGTTTCCAGGTGCCATCGGCATTTTTGGGCCTGAACCAGCCTTTTTCAGGATCAAATATCTGTTTATAGGTTTGTGAGCGATCTGCATATAGTTTTATATCTTCCGGATGCCCCAACCATATAGCTAGTTTGGACATGCACCATTCGTCAAAGCCATATTCTAACGTACTTGAAATATCCATAGCGTGAGGCGCAGGCTTATTGCCAAATTTCTCTACCGTATTATGCGCGTATTTGTAGGCTTTTTGCACATCGAAATCACGTATACCTTTACTGTAAGCATCGGCAATTACCGGTAGTGCAGGATTACCCACCATACAACCGGAGTAAGCGTTTAACAACTCCCATCGCTCCAAATAACCTTCGCCGCTTTGGTCGGCCAATTCAACCAGCGAGTTTATCATATCACTAACAATATTGGGATTGATGATTGATTGCAACGGAAACTGGCTCCTGAACACATCCCAACCACTAAACACCGAACGCTTTATAAATTTATTGGTATGATGCGGTTTCATATCAGCACCCATGTAAGTGCCATCTACATCGCTTGTCGCGCGAGGGTCTATAAGGGTATGGTATAGGGCGGTATAGAATACTGTTTTCTGGTCCTCTGTTCCACCGGTTACACTCATGGCCGATAGGCTTTTGTTCCACAATGCTTTGGTTTGCACACGGGTTTTGTTAAAATCCCAGGCAGGGATTTCGGCGGTTAAATTAAGTTTTGCTCCCGCGATGCTCGAAAACGAAATACCGCTTTTCATCAGCACCACTTCTTTATCGCCGGTTTCAAATTCGGTATAAAAGCCCAGGTGCTTGCCTTGTTGCTCTTTAATATTGGGGATGATAGCCGCCTTAGCTATTAATGAATCGTATTTTAAACTGGTAACGCTTTCGCTTTTCCTGGAGATACCACTAGGGATATCGGCGCTCCACACACCGTAGTTTTTTAGCGGCTTGCTAAACCGGGCATAGAAATATACAGTGTAATTAGCTTTACCGGCACCATTTCCCCAGCCACCGCCTTCGGGCGGGCATTTCATCCAGCCCTCGATAGTGTAATCATCAACCACTTTAATATATTGCTCGGTAGATGTACCGCCAACTCTGCGGGCCAGATCTATCTGTATGCGCGATTGTTTGTTTTTAGGGAAAGTAAACTTCAATATCCCGCTATGCGGCGCAGCAGTAACTTCTGCACGGATGTTATAGTCAGTCAATGTCGCCGCGTAATAACCAGCCTTCGCAATTTCATCATCCTTGCTGTAATGCGAACGATAACCCGGCAGTTGTTTATGCCTGCCAGCCACTACATGCAACGGGCCTGTTGTTGGCGTAACCAGCAAGTTACCCAAATCGCCGTACCAGCCGATGCCACTCATTTGGGTAAAGGCAAAGCCCTCTATATATTCCATTTCATAGCTATAGCCGGGGCCGTTATCGCCACCGGTTATGGTGTTTGGGCTTACTTGTACCAAGCCAAACGGTGTGGCCGCTCCAGGGAATGTTTTGCCCAGTCCATGCAACACATGTGCCGCCGCCGCGCTGGTACTGGCCCCAATAAATGGGTCTACATAGTCAGCAGGGGTTTTTGTTTGTGCCGATACAGTTATAGTATATAGGACAGCACATGCTATCAGGGCAAAATTTTTCATTATAATTGGTTTATAGCGTTGGCGACTCTGCGACTAAGGTCGCATAAAATAATTATGCAACGATGTGTTTTACACGGCGCTAAAGTAAAATAATTATTACGAAAGAGATTTCCTGACCATATTTTAGTTTATAACCAATAAATAAATAGATTTTTAGAAAAAATTTGTCTTTGTTTGACAAACCAATACTTGTATACGCAAGTAACAATTATCCTAAATACGCATGAAAAAGTATATTTATATATTACTGCTGCTATTGGCAGTGGGTGTTTTGTACCAATGTACAACCCATAAACTATTGGTATCAGCACTTACCAACAATCCGCCAAAGGCTAATATTAATTCATCGCCGGTGGTGCCCGCTAACCAGTCTATCAGTAAAATGAAACTGGAGCCGGGCATGGCTATTACCATGATCGCGTCCGAGCCATTGCTTAGTACCCCTGTAGCCATCACTTTTGATAAAAAGGGCCGCATTTGGGCTTTGGAAATGGAAGATTACATGCCCGATACCACAGGCCATGGCGAGAACGAACCTTTAGGTAAGGTGGTTGTGTTGACCGATAAAAATAACGACGGCATAATGGATGATCGTAAGGTTGTTATAGATTCGCTGGTTATGCCGCGCGCTTTTTGCCTGGTAGAAAACGGCATATTAGTTGCCGAGCCACCCCGCCTTTACTACTACGAACTGGTAAATGATAAACCCGTTAAAAGAACTTTAATAGATGCTAAATATACCGAAGGCGGTAATGTTGAGCATCAGCCTAACGGCCTGTATCGTGGATTGGATAACTGGATATATAACGCAAACTCTGCCAAGCGCTACCGTAAAATGGGCGATAAATGGCTGACCCAAACCGCACACGAAAAGGGCCAGTGGGGCATAGCTCAGGACGATCAGGGACGCATGTATGCTAACGATAACTCGGTGAATCTTCAAGGCGATTATTTCCCGCCAAGCCTGGGCCTTACCAATAAAAACCAAAAAGGCATGGCCGGTTTTAATGAGCGTACAGTTGCTGATAATCGCACATTCCCAATACGGCCTACGCCCGGCGTTAATCGTGGTTATATGAAAGGCGTTTTGGATGACAGCCTTCGCCTAGTAAACTTTACCGCGGCTTGCGGACCGATGATCTATCGCGGTGGTTTGTTTGGACCTGATTACCAATTTAACGCTTTTGTAGCCGAACCATCGGCCAATTTAATAAAACGCGATATCCTGACAGAAAAAGGCAATGTGGTTAAAGGCCGTGAAGCCTATCATGGCCGCGAGTTTCTAGCCAGTGTTGATGAGCGTTTTCGCCCGGTAAGCTTATATGATGGCCCGGATGGCGCATTGTATATTGTAGATATGTACCGCGGTATTATTCAGCATAAAACTTATTTAACGCCTTATTTAGCAAACGAGATTGGTAAAAGGCAGCTAACCAAACCGCTGTCATGCGGCAGGTTATATAAAGTTTATCCGGCAGGAAAAAAACTGGTGAATGTTACTTTCCCTGATGATCCGCTTAAACTGGTTGCTTTATTAGGAAACCCTAACGGTTATGTACGCGACAAAGCTCAACAAATATTGGTGGACAGTAAACCACAGCAGGCTATCGCGGCATTGCAACAGGCCCTTAAATCAACCAATCCATTATTTGTTACCCATGCTTTATGGACACTGGAAGGTTTTGGCGTTTTAAAGGCTGATGAGGTTTTGGCCGTATTACAATCGCCGCAATGGAATATCCGTATGCAGGCATTAACGGCATCGCCAACGGTTATCGACAGAAATAATTACGGACAGTTTACCACTGCTTTACAGCAAATGGTTACTAATAATGATACTACAGCCGCGCCTTATGTTGGTTTTGTGGCTAATTCTATCCAGCCGTTTGACAGGAAAGCTGCCGATAATATTCTGTTAAGCCTGGCAAAAAAATATCCAACAAATAATTATGTAGGCGATGCTATTGTGTCTAACCTGCAGGGCAGGGAGGAAGCTTTCCAGAAACAATTGGCAATGGTGGTGCCCGATACCAGCCGCGCTGTTAATAAACGTCTGCAACGGGTAATTGCCGCTATTGAGGATGCCAAGCTAAATAGCGACCCTAAGCTAATGGCTAAATACTATCCAAGAGGTGTTGCTATTTATGGCACCGTTTGTAAAACTTGCCATGGCGAAGACGGTAACGGTGTAGCCTCATTGGCCCCGCCGCTAAATAAATCAGAGATAGTTAATGGTAATAAGGTTACCATGATATCTATTATATTGAAAGGCTTGGGCGGGCCGGTTAAGGTTGCAGGGCACTTATACAAAGCACCAGAGATAAGTGGCGAAATGCCGGGCTTTGCCGATAATAAAGATTTTACGGATGATGACCTGGCGCAGGTAATGAACTTTGTGCGCCGCTCATGGCAAAATAAAGGCGATAAGGTTACTGCCGCTGATGTAAAAGCCAATCGCGCAAAACTGGCAACAAGACAAAAATCATTTACTATGGCCGAGCTAACTACTCCGCCAAAAGTTGACCCATCAATAAAAACCAACTAACCTAATGAAAAACATATTTTATTGCCTTGTTATTGGCAGCTTACTGTCTGGCACCGCCTACGGGCAAAAGAAATTATTAAAAGAAGCACCGGGCGTGGTGTCTTATTCGTATCGTAATGATCTGGCTAAAGATGTACCGGGTACGCTGGATAAAATTAAATCGGTAGGTATAACCAATATTGAATTTTCCGGACTGTTTGGCCAAACGCCAGAGCAACTACGCGCCCTGCTTGACGCGCGTGGCATGCGCTGCACCAGCATAGGCGTTGGTTATGGCGATCTGGATAAACACATGGATAAAGTTATTGCGCAGGCCAAAGCTTTAGGTGCCGAATTTGTGCGGATAGGCTCTATACCACATCCCGGTAATTTCCAGGACCTGCATGCCGATGTAGTTAAACAAGCCGCTATCGACTTTAATAAATTTGGCAAAACATTAGCCGAAAACGGCCTAACCTTTTGCTACCATAATCACGGCCCTGAGTTTAAACCTGCAGGCGAGTTGGGCGATGGTATGTTATTTGATTACCTGGTGCAAAACACCGACCCTAAATATGTATCGTTCGAGATGGATGTGATGTGGGTTTACTGGCCCGGACAGGACCCGATCTACTGGTTAAACAAATACCCTAACCGTTTTAAACTGATGCACGTTAAGAATGTAAAAAAAGGTTTGGAGCGAGGTAAAGGCGCGACATTTGTATCGGTTGGCGAGGGGCAGATGGATATGGAAGCCATACTACGCGCCGCGCAAAAAACAAAGATCAAATATTTTTATATTGAGGATGAAAGCGCGCCCGAGTTTATTGACGCGCAAATGCCGGTAAGCGTGCAATTTTTAGAAGGATTGAAAAAGTAGTAACCCTTATCAATCCTTACGAAGTGAAGGATCTTATAAAAGCGATTAAGCGATAGTAGCCAGCTATCGCTTTTTTTATTATTCATTGTGCTGGTACCCCTGAGCACACTTGCTTATATATGTATAAATAGTTCTTCTTTGGGCCGGCGCACTTTAGCGGCTTTGCTAAAAACATCATCCTCTGCCCGGAAGCCGATGGGAGCTATTACAGTTGTGGTTAATCCTAGTTCCTTTAATCCTAATATCTCATCAAATTTACCGGCTTCAAAACCTTCCATAGGGCAGGCGTCAATACCCATGTCGGCGGCGGCGGTTAGTAGTACACCAAGCGCTATATAGCATTGTTTGTGGTTCCAAACAATTTTAACATCCTCGGTCATAAGATTGACGTTATGGGTGATGTTGGTTTCGAAAGCCTCCAGGTTAGCGCGATCAATGCCGCGGGTGGCCGCGATATGGTCAATATAATTTTTTACATACGCGCCATCCAGGTTAGTTTCGGCAGCAAAAATTATAATGTGTGATGCTGTGGTTAACTGTTGCTGGCCGCGAGCGGCTTCGCGCAATTTTTCTTTTATTTCGGGGTTTTCAACAACCAAAACACGGTAGGCCTGCAAACCGGCTGATGATGGAGATAGCTGTACGGTATCTAATAATGTGTTTAACTGTTCGGCCGACAGTTTTTTAGTAGCATCGAATTTTTTGGTGGCGTAGCGCCAGTTTAATTTATCTATGAATGACATTATGTTCTATATTTAATTTCATTCAAAATTAAATGTTTAAACACGCATTTACGTCACGCCATAGTAATTATAACTTGCCTTGGTCTTTTAGTGCCTGTTTCTTTGTTTTTATATCATTTTTAATGGCGCGTTTTTCCTGCCGTATCTGTTTATTTGTTTTCCCGGTAGGGTCAATCGCGTTTATACGCTGATCTTCTTCATCCTTTAACATTTGCTCGGTCTTTTGGGCAACCGTATCTTTCTTCCCAAATAGGCGCTGAAAGAAATTGGGTTTCTTTTCCGGTTCCGGCGGCGGTTCATTAATTATAGGCAGCGAAAAATCTTCATCAGGTGGGGCATTTAATATTTTGTTTGCAGCATTAGAATCAACTGTTGCAACATGTCGGCGCTGGCTTTCTTTTAAACGAACGGTATAAAACCCGTACGAGCTGCTATCCACTTGTGTAAAGCCTTTACCCATCATCATTCGCCCAAGCGAGTTAAAATAGTTCTCTAACCCCGGTCTTAGGCTGCCATCCGGTAAAAATGCATACAGGCCTGCTTTTGGCCTCGGCACAATGTTGGCCAGGAATATACTCTCGCCTAATGTTAGCTCTGATGGTGCTTTGCCAAAATAATAATGCGATGCCTCGCTTATGCCATAAATTCCCGGTCCCCATTCTATAATGTTAAAGTACACTTCCAGTATGCGATCCTTAGTCATGATGTGATTATTCTCCAGCATCCATACAATTAGTATCTCCTCAATCTTACGGCTAAGAGTTTTCTTCCTGGTTAAAAACAGATTTTTAACCAACTGCATAGATATGGTACTGCCGCCACGCTTAAATTTATGGTCCTTGATATCGGTAACTATTGATTGCCTTATAGCCTTCTCAACAAATCCATGATTTTTATAAAAAGTAGGATCCTCTGCAGTCATTACCGCGTTACGTAAATATGGCGATATTGCTTCCAATGGCGTATAATTAGGGTTTTCCGGGCCGATAATATGCGATGGCATCGGCTTGTCCTTCTCATAAGGTGTGTACACAAAGGTCTTATTAAGTTTGCCAAAATCAGTTTTGCCATAATCAGCAATATGAAAATCGGCATCCTTATCCATTCGCGAATCAAATTTCAAGCTATCTGGGTGCTCTTTGTTGAGGTAAAAGTTAAGTGCATAATTTAATTTGCCCGATACTTTAATGCCCTCCAATGTTTCAAACATCCCGGTAGGGAACGAATCAAAAATATCCTGCGCGTTTTGCCAGCCGGTATTTAGTTTCAACTCATAAATTTTAACGGGACTAAGCATATACTTAATAAACGGATGCGCGCTCAACTTCTTTAAATGAATAACCGATGAGCTATCTAACGATACATAATTGGCCCCCACAAAAACATTAGCGGCTATTGATCCATCTTGCACCACAATATCATTAGCTGCCAAGCCCGGTTGGTTTATCAGCAGGTTATGCGCGCTGCAATAAGTTTCTATTCGTGTTTCGCCGTCACTATGTTTTACGTTGGTTAGCTTTATGGTGATGTTATCAAAATTTACCCGGGCTTTAAAGCGTTTCTCAATAAAGGGTATCTCCACCTTGCCCTTTTCGGCATAAAGCTTAATGTCTATATTTTTGTCGCTGGGGTGCATAGTACCGGCAAAATGCCAGGTAGCAACGGTATCATTTATTTTTATGGTCGATGTCAGGTCGCCATCGTCAATTTTGGCAGTTTGGGTAAGCAGTTTTAATTGTGTGCTATCGTTTTTAAATGATACCAGGAAGTTGTTCACCACCAGGTTGTCTGGAATTTTATAAAGGACCTCTTTGATCAGGTTGTTTGACAGTTCGCTTAGATCAACTTTGTTACGCGTGGCGGTCGAATCTGTCTTCTTTTTAAATAGGAAATCGAAGTTTTTAACGCCTTTAATATCCGTTAAGTTTAAATGCCCGTTCAATAGGTCAACATTGGCCAGCTTAATATTGCCAAACAATAGCGGAAACAGCTTGATACTAACATCAAAGTGTTTTATAGTAAGCAGGCTGTCACGATTTTCGGGTACGATGGTAATATCGGTACAGGTTACGGTAGTGAGTCCGGTAAAATGCGCCGAACCAATTTGCAGGTCTAAGTGATAGAGTGTTTTAGCTTTTGCTTTTGCTTTTGCAATTTCGTTCTGTAAAATCGCCTCGCGTTTGGTATAAGCAATATATCCGCCGATAAACAGGATAACAAATAAGGAAGCAGCAATAATACCCGCCAGGCGGATGTATTTAGGATTAAGGCGATGCATTAAAGAAATTTTGTCCAAAAATAAACTAAATTGTATGGATACAAACGTTATGATTGCTAAAATGTTTCCCTGCTAAGCAGATGAATCGCCTTTATTTATATCATATTGGGCCTACATGCCCTTCATTGTATGCCCCATTTTCATTAAAGCCGGGTTAATGCGCAGGTAAACCTGGAACCCAATAGGAGTGCCGCCATAATAACTTTTTAGCGCCATTGGCGATATGTTTAAAGTAGCCTGTATGCCCGCCGTTAGATTAGTGTTTTTAACTGTACTCACTATATAGTTTGTCCCTAAGGTTACCGCATTAATGCTAAAGTTTGGATTTGTAGGGAATGTCCCCTGCAGATCAAGTTCTTCGGCATCTTTTTTAACAAATTCGTAACGGCCATAAAAAGCGGCGCGGCTTAACTGCAGGCTATTTTCCAGCAATACGGATGGTAACGTTTTGCGGTTATCCGATAAATGGTTTTGCCCATAAACCAATGTGGTTGATATATAGCTATCATCGCCTAACATTTTTGTCCGAATAGCTGATGCCGTAAAACGATTAACGTTTTGCAGTGGCTCTGCTTCTTCGGGGCTATGCAGCCATCCATCTGATACCTGTAGCGCCCACTCTTTTGATGGATTGTAGGATAAACGCAGCGAGTAGGAATCTAAATTCAATTTATCAAAGTTATACCTAAACTCATCGGGTTCCCTACCTGTAAATGCGGAGCCTTCCAGCTTGATATCTTTATATCTAAAACCCAAAGTAGCAACCCCAAACGCAATGTGCGTAGCATCCTGGTAATGGTGGCCCAGCGGCGCGTCAGGGTCATTCATGGCCGATAGGCGGTGCATAAACACCGGTGGCCCCAATGCCGGTTCGCCGGGATAGCCAAAGGAAATAGACAGGTCAGCATTTTTAGCTACTCGCTGAGTATAGGCCACACTCAGTTCGGCAAACAAGTCATGCGGATGCTGGCGGTCAACCAGTTTATTCCCTTTGTATGATTCTCCTGTTTGATATAATAATGGATATCCGCCCGGACCCACCAAAAAGGGATCGAAAGAAAACATACCATTGATGGAGAACAGGCCATTGCTGCCTACTTTGGTTTGGGTCATGCCCATTATCATATTAGGCGCATCAAACTTTTGCCCGCCACGATTACCTGATTTAAAAATATCCTGGTTGTTGTAGCGTGCGAAGAAACTACCATGTATCATCGTCATCCATTTTTTACCGTGGATCATATAGGCATATATCGGCGATTCGTCAGGTACCCATGATGTGCCCGAACCGTCACGGTTCATGGGCAGATCAAGCGAATATTGGCTGTTCATTTTCATGGGGTCGCTCATATCCATCATGTCCATATCCATTACCATACCGTTCATGTGGTGGGTATGTGGCTTTGGTTTTTTAGTAGTATCGCTGCCCATTTTCATTTGAGCTGATGATGATACAGCCCCGAATAGCATAATTGCAATAATTATATTCGGTATTTTCATGATGTCTGATTAAAAGATGTAAAAGAAATTGTACTCCAACCGTACCAAATAAATATTAACACTTGTACGCACCATATTGTTATATAATGGGGTGCGATAAGATCCTTTTTAATTAAATTTAATCGTAAAAATAAACACACGGTAGTTTTACCGCGGCGCGAAACTATTAATTACAATCAAATACGAAGACTACAGTTGTTAATAAACCGGGGCGTTTTTCCGGATGGTGGCGAAGCGGGTGGTGGTGGGTCTGATAGCTTTTCTAACAGCGTTTGTTGGGCCGATAAAACATAATCGCCAAAAAGGAATCTTGGTCATTTCAAGCCAAACAGCTTTGACATTAGATTGCGATTCGCCCTGGTGAGCATCTTTGATCTTTACATCAACTTTCTTGTCCTTGCAGCATTTCATTTTCAGGGCTGCAAGCGGGGTACAGTTTTTAGCCGGCGTGTTTATCTCTACCGCGGCCAATACACTTCCACAATAATGCAGATTGAGCGCAAAACCAAACGCGGTAATGATATACCTTGGTTAAAAAAAGCGTTGTCAATCTTTTTATCATAGTACAAAGCTAATCTTAAACAAGTTAAAAAAAAGAGCCCCCGGCAATTACTGCCGGGGGCTCATAAAAAAAACTATATGGGTATTATCTTTTTAATTGCCTTGTGTGGCTTGTTTTTTCATTTGTTCGTTAGCAACAATGGCTATTTCAACACGGCGGTTTTGTGCACGTCCAGCTACGGAAGCATTATCAGCAATAGGCTCTGAAGCGCCTTTACCTATAGTTGTTAATCGCGAAGTGTTGACGTTATCAGCAACGATAAACGATCTTACAGATTCTGCTCTGCGGATAGAAAGGTCCATATTATGATCGGCTGATCCGGTATTATCTGTATGGCCAATTATAGTAATGTTGGTTTGCGGATTGTTTTGTAATGATGCCGACAGGTTATGCAGGTTTGATTGTGCGGCCGGTTTCAGATCGGCCCTATCCACATCAAATAAAATGCCCGAGTCGAACTTTACCAATATACCCTCGCCTTGGCGTATTACAGTAGCACCGGGAACGGTCTGTTTAATTTCGGCAGCTTGTTTATCCATTTTATGGCCTATCAATGCTCCGGCTGTGCCGCCAACGGCACCACCAATTATAGCGCCCAATGCGGTATTACCCGCGCTGCGGCCAATTAACGCACCAACCACACCACCTGCACCGGCACCAATAGCTGCTCCTTTTTGTGTTTTATTTAGTGAGCTACATCCTGTGCTCAACACTCCTATTATTAAGCCAACGGCTACTATACTGTTTCTTATCGTTTTCATGTTTAATTGTTGATATTATATAAGTAACAAGACAAACTCAATGCCAACAGAAGATGGATAGCCTGATAGCACCAATACATTCATCATTAACAACTTTAAAAACATTTTTTTAATACTCACGAAAAATTCGGCAAAAGCAGTGATTGTTTTTTGACTTGTTTTTAGTACAAAAACATCGCTAAAATGATTTTTGCCATCCCAATAATCGCCAAAAAACCTCGGCACTCAATAAGGCCCCAATGGCAAATAAAGCCGGCTTAATGGTTTCTACGGACGAAGAGAAAGCGCCGCCCAGTGCTATAAAATAAACCGATGCCGGTAATAATAACATCAGGCAAAGGCCGGTAATATTTAGCGGTATTTTAAATGGTCTTGGAGTATGGGGTTCTTTTTGGCGAAGTTTTATTAAGGCGATATATTCTAATGACAAACCCGCACCATAAATGGTAACATCAATGATCAGTAAATCTGCAAAGGTCCATAATATCATCAGGCTAACAATAACCGAGCAGATGATGATAGACACATAGGGCGTTTGAAAACGGGTGTGCAGCTTATTAATTCGGGCAGGTAAAAGGCTATCTTCAGACATCACCTGCGGCACGCGCGATACGGACATAGTACTGCCGCGTAAATCCCAAGTGTACTTGCCATTCCACCCAACGCAAGCAACGCCCCCAACCAATGCCCGCCAATTAAAGCACCTAGGGCCGGAAAGCCTTTTTCTGTTAAAACTGAAGTACTTATCCCGGATAATTGGGCTACCCATATCACCAGGAAATAAATAACAATAATCATGGCAAAAGCAATAAACATAGATACCAGGTAGGAGCGTAGGGGTTTTTCAACCTCTTCGGCATAGGTGGTGGTATTGTCCCAGCCCAGACAATTCCACATTACGGTGTATAAAGCCATACCCAATGATGGAAAAGCAATGCCCTTTAGTGAGGGCGATTGAATAACCAGCCCCCCCGTGTGATGATAAAAAGCCAAAACAAAAAGTATAATAAATGGCGTTAAAACCATCGCACCTAAAAACAATGATACCCGGCCAACCGGAACGATACCCAATATATTTAGCCCAGCCGATGCCCATATAATAACCAGGCAAACGGGTACTTTATAAACGGCCAGATCAGGGAAGAAGAACGATGCATATTCTACAAATAAAACCGGGTAAATAGCTAGATCGACAAAGGTATATAACCAAGTCCACCAGCCTTCATAAAAACCCCAGCGGGTACCCAACGCATATTTTACCCACTTATAATAGCCGCCGGTAACGGGCATCATACTATTTAGCTCGAGCACGGTAAAAATTGCCGGGAGATCCCACAACAACGGAGTAATTAACAGCACCAATAACGCGCCATGGTGCCCGGCATAATCAAGTAATGGCTCCAGGCCATACGGGCCACCGGATACTGTAAAAAAAATGATAGCAACCAACTGTACCGGGCGTATCTTTTTTAAGTATTGTTTAGTGGCCATAAGGCCATAAAAATATTGTTTTAAATTTAATTGCGGCTTGTTATATGGTTTAAATATGTGGCAACAATAACGCAAAATTAACTAGTGGTTAAAAATGCCGGTTAAAAAATGATGTGTGGACACTTTCGTTATTAAACATGCTGGCATTACTTATTAACAATTATTAATAACGTTTGTGGATTTTATTTCCGCACCAACTGCCTGTTTATTAGTGGATTGAATGTATTATTGGTTTGTTTTTATCCATCGTTCCTGCATTTCGCGGCGTGTTTTTATCACGATGGTGTCTTATTTTTTTATTTGAGCGAATTTTTTTCGTAAAACTCTTTAACTCTTGTAACACTTATAGCTAAAAACACGTAAAACGTATTGCCTGTTAATTTAATACATGGTTGAATATGTGTGTGTTTCTGCCTCCCCAAAAAATAAATTTGTTATTTAGCTTTCTCTTATTAGGGATAGCGGGGTTTTCTTTTACAGAAATAAACACATCGTATTCGCCGATTTTTACGCCCGCTACAGATACAGTAACCGTTTGCGGCACAAGCACGACCCTAACTACCACACCCGTATCGGGTTACGCTAACCCAATATGGAACAATGGTACAACCGGCACATCTTTAACCGTTAACAGCTCCGGCGATTATTGGTGGCAGGTTACAGGTACCAACGTCGTTACCAATGGCGATTTCACCAGTGGCAATACCGGATTTGCCAGTTCTTATACTTATATGCCCAAGACCGGTACTCCAAACGCATTATATGCGGAAGGGACCTATGGTGTTTATACCGACCCAAGCGCGCTTCATAATGGCTTTAGCTCCTTTAACGACCACACCGGTAACAGCCCGGCAAATAAAAGAAACATGCTGATAGTTAACGGGTCCTCAACCGCTAATACTACTGTTTGGACACAAAACATAGCTGTAGTAGCTAATACAGAGTATGTTTTTTCGGTATGGGTTTCTTCGGCAAACTCGCAAAATCCGGCGCAGTTGCAGTTTTCTATAGATGGCAGCCCGCTAGGCAGCGCCATCTCCCCACCATCTACCACGGGCAGCTGGCAATACTTTACCACCGTCTGGAACTCGGGAGGGAGCAGCGGCAGTTTACCCATTGCCCTCGTTAATCAAAATATTGTTGCCAGCGGTAATGATTTCGCGGTTGATGATATTGTATTTGCGCCGGTTTACCGTCAAAATGTCCATGTGGTGCTTAACCCTATACCTGTTTTAACATTAACCGGGCCGCATTCGGCTTGCGGTAGCTACGATATAACAAAAACCATAGTAGGCTATGATACAAATACTTACAACTATTTTTTTAAAGACACTAGTGGCAATACCATAACTAACCCTACGGTAACCCTAAGCGGCAATTATACCATAACAGAACAAAGCAAGGCTACTGGCTGTACATCACTGCCTGTACAAACCACTGTTACAATTATCCCTAATCCACCAAAACCAGGTATATCATCATTATAAAAACATATTAATTAACCACCATAAAATTAATTATATCATGAAAAAACGTTTCCTTACCCCAGTCCTGACCATGCTAATGGTACTGTTTGCCTATATAGCAACAGCTCAGGTTACATCTGGCCCTAGTGATGCTACCACCCCGCCGCCTACAGCAGCGTCTGATGTGGCTAAAGTATTATGTTACGGATCTCCTATCTCCTTGTCGGGCCCGCAAGATGTCGGCGGCGTTGATTTTGCTAAATATCATTGGTATAAAATTGACCCGGCTGGTGTAAAGCAGGAAGTTACAACCCAAACCGGCCGAACATATACCGAAACATCAGGAGCAGCAGGCTATTATAACTACCAGTTAGTTACAGAGAATGCCAATGGTTGTACATCGCCACTATCTGATGTGATCAAAATATTTGTATTGCCGCAGTTAAGCGTAAGCATAACAACGCCAACCAGCTCTATGTGTGCCGTGGCTAGTAATGCAACGCTGTTAACCGCAAACGTTACACCGGCAACTGGCTATACCATAAATTACCAGTGGACCAGAAACAGCGTAGCAATACCAGGTGCAACAGCAAGCACTTATAATGTAACCGGAGAAACCACGGCAGCTACTATAACCTTTGGTGTAAATGTAACCTATGCGCTTAACTCAAGCTGCTCGGCTACAAACACTAAAGATATTGTAATTACACCATTGCCAACAAAACCATTGATCACGGCTAATTAATGATCGGTTTTGAGCAAATAAATAATAGCGTGCAATCACATCAATGAAGCATCTGTGTAGAATAATAGTTATATGCACATTGTTGATCATTAAAAGTACGGCGTACTCACAAACTTTGGCTGGCCAAAGTGGGTATTTAACTTTTACAATCAATGAAGGGGAAACTATTGTTCTACACGGAAACGCCGATCACGCAGCGGCCTACCAATGGTATAAAGACGGAGTGAAAATAAGCGGTGCAACATCTAAAGATTATAAAGCCGGGGTTGCCGGCATTTATACCGTTGTTGCCTATAACATCGAAGGTTGCCCATCGGCTACATCAGAGGGGGTGCATATTGTGGTTAATTCAGTCACACCACCAAAAACACCCGATACGTTAGTTGATCTAACTGTATCTATCCGATCATCTAATATCCATGCTTCGCCCGGCGATAATTTTAATTATGTGCTGATAGCTAAAAACAACAGCCCTATAGCCGGAACAAATGTCCAGGTGAGTTATATAATACCGCCAAACTTGGTTTATGTACCGCAATCCGGCGATATTGGTATAATAAACTATGACGCCACAACCCACAAACTAACGTGGGATATTAGCAAAATAAAGGAAAACGACCCGGCTCAACTAATAATAACAGTTAAGGCTTTAACCCCCGGTATGGTGCAAAGCATTGTTAATATTAAAGGAAAAGAGACCGACCCTATCATGGCAAACAATGTTGACGAAACCGCTCAGCAAGTTTACCCACTGGTAGTATCAAATGTATTTACCCCCAATGGGGATGGCGTGAATGACACATTTGTTATACCAGGGCTGGAAACCTATTCGGATACCGAGTTAACCATAATAAATCGTTGGGGTAATACCGTATATCAAAAAACAAATTACAAGAATGACTGGGACGGCCAGGGCATGGTAGAAGGTACTTACTTTTATGTACTAAGAGCAAAAAACAAAGCAGGAGTGTGGGATACTTACAAAGGTTATTTAACCTTATTAAGAACAAAAATATAATGAAAAGGTTACTATTCGTTTTTGTTTTAACAGCATCATTTATAACGGCAAACGCGCAGCAGGACGCGCAGTTTAGCCAGTATATTTTTAATGGGCTATATGTTAACCCGGCCTATGCCGGTTATAAAAGCGATTTTTATGTTAACAGCTTTTTTCGTTCGCAATGGACGGGGCTAAACGGGGCGCCTCAAACCGAATCGGTAGCCGCAGATGGTTCTGTCGCTAATGATAAGGTTGGTTTGGGTTTGTTATTGCAGCGCGACCAGATAGGGGCACAAAGCAATATCGCCGCTTACTCAAATTATGCCTATCGCATACAAATAGGGCAGGACGAAAACTCCAGGTTGGCGTTTGGGTTAGGTTTAGGCTTTATTCAAACAGGCATTGATGGCAATAAGTTAAACCCGGTGCAAAGCGGCGATAACTATATCCCAACAGGATATCATAGCTTTTTATCGCCCGATGCCCGATTGGGAGTTTTATATACCAACGATAATTACTTTGTAGGCGCGTCTGTTGACAATCTGATACCACAGTACATGCATAATATGGCAGATGCCAGCGCTTTGGGTGTGCCGATACCCCTGCCACATGAATACTTTACAACAGGTGCCATATTTAACTTGAATGAACAAACTAGATTTAAACCGTCAATCCTTATAAAAGATAGCAAGAGCGTGCCAACCAGCATGGATATTAATGCATTTTTATTATTAAATGATAAGTTATGGCTTGGCGCTACCTATCGCACGGCCGTGTCGCTTTATAATAAACCCAATTTGCAAAAGAATCTGCCCACATCAAGCGCAATGGTAGCTATAGTAGAATTTTTTGCCTCAGAGAACCTCCGTATTGGCTATGCTTATGATTATTCCTTAAATAAAATAGGCGCTTTAGGTTATGGATCGCATGAACTATCAATAGGATTCCTGATAAAAAACAGTAACAGTCCTCGTTCCCGGTTTAATGACCCAACCAGGAAGTGTTATTTTTAATATATAACATTATACTGATAAAAAAATGTATGCTTAAATTATGTGTCTGCGGGGGATAAAAAATCATACACAACTCCCCGGATATTTAAACAAATACATCCATTGGTTTATATTAAATCTATTATAAACAGGTATTGCTTTTGCTGCCGTTTAGATATATAACAGTTAGAATATAATGAAACGATCTTTTAAAATTGCTTTAGCCGCGCTTGTTTGTGTAGCATTGGTTTACACAAACTGTAAAAAATCGGCTACGTCTTCAACTCCGTCAAATACACCAGCCAACAATATGGCAATAAGCAAACAGATTGCCGGCACATTTATTAAATCATTAAACGGTGAATACGGCGGTGCTAAAATTGGTGATGGCATTAAAGCGCCGTCAAACCCTTTTTCTACTCAAAAAGGCCCGCGTGTAAATAGCGTTACATCCTATTGTGGTTATACTATTGATACCTCTCTTTTTTTTACCAGGGTTATTGGTGATACTACCAGGGTAGTAGGCAGCAAATACAAGTTTATTTATACCTGTAGCAACGGCGCGCTTAATGGCTATATACTTTCTGATAGTATCACCTATACAGACAACGGCACCCTACTTAATAACAAATATCTAACCGGCCAAAATTATGCGGTAAACAATTTCAGTTCTGGCTTTAGCGTGGTTTTAATACGCGGCACATTAGGTACCAATTACTCCGTGTCGGCACTTAATAAGTCGCATATAGTAGTTGCTTACAATAAGGCCAACATACAATATTATTTAAATGCGCTAACCGTAAATGTTACCGGCAGCTCGCCCAATATAACCAGCGGCTCGACTGATTTTAACGCCAGCATTAGTTATTTACAAGATGGCAATACCGTAGAAGGCAACTATAGCGGTTCAATGCAGTTTTTAGGGAATCATCTGGTTAAAATAACCTTAACTTATAATGGCGTAACTACCGTGTACTCCTACAACCTGATCACTCAAGAGATAGGCATTATTTAATTAAGATATATACAATTGGTTTAAAGTGCCGTTCGGATTTCGGATGGCGCTTTTTTGTTACTCGATCCGGTCTTCTTTATGAAGGGTGTTTATAGCATAATTAGCTAATTTGAAGCTCTCTTTCCTAAGGGGGGTACTGTAATCCAGTCTTCAACTTTGAACTCCTTAGTTCGAGGGATATTGGCCGCATACATTACATATCCGTCTTTGGAAGGCTTAATGAAGTATAGGACGTAATTATATAAAAAGGTTAAATCATCATTATGCCTTGCCAGGTCTATCAGACCTCTCAAGGTCAAATAATTTATAGTCCTGATTTTTTCGACGGAAAGCGGAATTGGCTTTAAAACATTGTATGAAAAACGTGGTTTGCCGCCGTCCATACGGCAAGGGCAGTTTATCTCCAGAGAGGTGTTGGCTCCGTTTGTACAAGTAATCGAAAGAAGTTTGTCGCCTGGGGATGTCATAATTGTGTCCAGCAGGTAATAGACCGTATCCTTTTTTATTCTGTTCTGGCCCAAGCATGCGCCAGAGAAGAACAGGCAAATTAATAATAACAGTATTTTTTGTTTTTTCATCTTTCTAGTTATATTAGTTGCAACCACCGCTATCCGTAGTTCTAACCAGTGACCGCTATGTCCGGAGACAGTATCTCTATTCTCTACCCCGCCCACCCCTCTCTATCCAAACTCCTAAACTGTATGGCTTCGGCCAGGTGTTCTATTTGTATGTCCTCGCTTCCGGCCAGGTCGGCAATGGTACGCGATACTTTTAGTATACGGTCATAAGCGCGTGCGGATAGTCCCAGTTTTTCCATCGCTTTTTTAAGCAGGTTTTGCCCGGCGGCGCTTATCTTACAAAGGTCGCGTACCATTTGCGGGCTCATCTGGGCATTGGCGTGCAGGTCGGGCCGGGTGCCGAAGCGGGCAATCTGTACTTCCCTTGCTTTTATTACCCGTTCGCGGATGTCTTCGCTTTTTTCGGCAAGTCGATCTGATGCCAGTTCGTTAAAATTAACAGGGGTTACTTCTACGTGCAAATCTATGCGGTCTAACAGCGGACCAGATATCTTACTTAAATATTTCTGTACCATTCCCGGCGGACAGATACATTCCTTCTCGGGATGGTTATAGTAGCCGCATGGGCATGGATTCATACTTGCCACCAACATAAAACTGCTGGGGTAATCAACTGAAAATTTTGCGCGGGATATGGTTACTTTACGCTCTTCTAACGGTTGACGCATTACTTCCAACGCGCTACGTTTAAATTCGGGCAATTCATCTAAAAACAAAACACCGTTATGTGCTAACGAGATCTCGCCGGGTTGAGGATTACCACCACCACCGACAAGCGCCACGTCCGAAATTGTATGGTGTGGAGATCTGAACGGCCTGATAGTAACTAATGCATCGGCCGCAGAGAGCTTGCCGGCTACCGAATGTATCTTGGTAGTTTCCAAAGATTCATATAAACTCAATGGCGGCAAAATGGACGGCAGCCTTCGGGCCAACATGGTTTTACCTGCACCAGGCGGACCAATCAGTATCACATTATGTCCACCCGCCGCGGCTATCTCTAAAGCGCGTTTTATATTTTCCTGGCCTTTTACTTCGCTAAAGTCGCTATCGTAATTACATAGGCTGTTATAAAACTCTTCGCGGGTGTTTACCACTTCACGCGGCAGGTCTATATCGCCATTAAAGAAACCTGCAACCTCTTTGATGTTTTCTACACCATACACCTCTAAATCGTTTACAATAGCGGCCTCACGGGCGTTTTGTTTGGGAAGGATAAAACCTTTAAAGCCATCTTTACGGGCTTGTATGGCAATTGATAACGCTCCCTTTATCGGTTGCAAACCACCATCAAGCGACAGTTCGCCCATTATTAAATATTTGTCCAATTCTTCGAAATTGATCTGCCCAGAGGCGGCAAGTATCGCTGTAGCAATCGTCAGATCATAAGACGATCCTTCTTTTTTAATATCGGCAGGGGCCATATTAACAATGATTCGTTGGCGGGGCATTCGGAAACTATTGGTAGTTAAAGCTGATTCTATTCTTTGCCAGGATTCGCGCACGGCATTATCCGGCAGGCCAACTATCGCGTAATAGATATTGCCTCCGCTTATATTAACCTCAATTGTAATGGTGATGGCCTCTATGCCATAAACGGCGCTGCCAAAGGTTTTAACTAACACTATGATAAAGTTTTATTATAGCGTAAGATATAGAATTTATTTGGAGAGCAGAAAACCAGCTGTAAAAATGTACTGTAGTGTTTCGAAACACTTCGCTACAGCATATCGATCAATAAAAACAATTATAATGCTGTAACTGTAAAGCTGGCCATCAAATTCACATTTGGGTCAACCAGAATTACCGGTAATTTTTTACCCGCTGCGATGTGTGTGTTCGAGGTGCGGCCTGTCATATTAATGGTCTGCACATGCCCATCAATGGCAATTTCTAATGGAAATGTATATAGGTTGGCTTGCTTTTGATCAACTTGCAAATCAACAATATGGGTTTTTGTATCGTATTTCCATTTTACAGCCAGGTCCGGATGGCCCGATGTATTTAGCCATTGTTTAAAAAACTGATCAAGATTTTGTCCGCTAATTTGGGCCATCACTTCTTTAAAGTCGGTAGTGTTGGCGTTACTGCCTTCGTATTTTAAATAATAGGTGTTAATGCCCTTCCAAAAAACGCCATCGCCCAATTTACGGCGAAGCATGTGCAGCACCCAACTTCCTTTTTCGTAGCTGTTGGCGTTGAGCAGCGGCATATAGTCGGTTTTTATGGTTGTATCAACTATTGGCGTAAACCTGTATTTTTCAAACTTTAATACTTTAGTTCGCTGGGTCGCTAAACGTTTTTTTAAGGTGTCTATACCGTATTTACTTTCCAGGTAATAATTGGTTAGATAAGTCGCAAAGCCCTCGCTTAACCATAAGTGATGAAAGTCTTTTTCGCTAACCGCATCGCCAAACCATTGGTGAGCTATCTCGTGCGCCATTAGTTCTTCAATGCCCTTATTGCCTACCGAATTTTCGAAATAGAAAATAGCGCTGGCGTTTTCCATACCGCCAAATATGGTTTTTGATTGTACGTTGGCTAGTTTCTTATAAGCATAAGGGCCTACCTTGTTTATATAAAACGGCAATATCTCGGCGGCTACAGCGTAGCTTCTAAACCCGATCTGCGCATTTTCAGGAAATACATAAGTATAAACAGGTATATTATCAACATCTTTTGGATGGTCTATAGCAAAATCGGCTACGCCAATTACCATAACCTTGGTGGGTAGCTGCGCGGTTTCGGCCCAATGGGTTATTTTAAGCTCGCCGGGCGCGGCAGTTTCACTAATCTTTAGTCCGTTGGCAATGACCTGGTAATGATCGGGCGCGCTAACAGTAAAATCGAGAGTGGCTTTGTCGGCTGGGTCATCAACGCAGGGCAACCAGTTATGGGCGCGGTTTGGCCAGTTATCGCCAAAAAAAGTCCGGTGGCCGAATTTGTTTGTTGATATGATCAAACCATCAGCGGGCACTCCTTCATAAATAACAGAATAGATTTTTGTTGTACTTTGGATGGCTTTGGTATAAATATTCACCACATCACTATCCTGCTGAAACTTAACAGACCTGCCGTTTTCGAGCACCCGGCTTACCGTCATACCCCAACCCTTGCTATTCTTTTTTACCAGATTGATATGGAACGATCCCGGCGTTGTTAAAAACTTAACTGCGATGTCTGCACGGCCTTTTATGCTATTGTTTGCATCATTCAACTGGATATTAAAACCATAATGCTGCACATCAATTGCCGAACCGGGCACCTGGGCCTGAGCGTTAAGACAGCACCAAATACATCCTAAAGACAGAAATATCCTTTTCGTTTTCATAGCCATACTATCTTACGTAATAATACGGCAATTTGTTTGTAAATAAAAAAAGCGGCTAAGCCGCTTCGATATTTTCTCCCACCTTCAGGGGGCCGAGAGGATTACCTCGGCATCCTCTTCATCATATTGGCCATTGCTGCCGGATTACTCATTTGCTTCATCACCTTACGCATATCATCAAACTGTTTGATCAGCTTGTTAACCTCGGTCAAATCAGTGCCTGATCCTTTTGCGATACGAGCGCGACGGCTTTGGTTAATGGTATCCGGGTTTTCTTTTTCGGCAGGGGTCATTGATTGGATTATGGCCTCAATATTTTTAAAGGCATCATCCTGGATCTCTACATCCTTCATCATTTTGCCTACGCCCGGTATCATACCCATCAGATCTTTCATGTTACCCATCTTCTTGATCTGCTGGATCTGGCTATAAAAATCGTTAAAGTCGAATTTATTTTTGCGGATCTTCTTTTGCAGTTCGGCGGCTTCTTTCTCGTCAAACTGCATTTGTGCACGCTCAACTAACGAAACCACGTCGCCCATGCCCAGGATACGTGATGCCATCCGATCCGGGTGGAAAACATCAATGGCTTCCATCTTTTCGCCGGTACCAATAAACTTGATCGGCTTGTTTACTACAGATTTTATAGACAGCGCGGCACCACCACGGGTATCGCCATCTAGTTTGGTTAATACCACACCGGTAAAGTCAAGCCTGTCGTTAAACACTTTAGCGGTGTTTACAGCATCCTGGCCGGTCATGGAGTCGACTACAAATAATATTTCCTGCGGATTAACAGCGGCCTTAACCTGCTCAATCTCCACCATCATGGCTTCGTCAATAGCTAAACGGCCCGCGGTATCAATTATAATAACGTTATGCCCATTCTGTTTGGCAAAGGCAATACCTTCTTTTGCTATCGCGATAGGGTCCTTTGACTCGCGGTTAACATAAACCGGCACACCTATTTGCTCGCCTAAAACCATTAACTGGTCAATAGCTGCCGGACGATAAATATCATCGGCAATTAATAGCGGCTTTTTGTTTTTTTGTGTTTTTAGATAGTTAGCCAGCTTACCGGTAAAGGTTGTTTTACCTGCACCATTTAACCCCGCTATTAATATAATGGTTGGATTTGCTGTTAAATTAAGCTCGGCAGTAGTGCCACCCATTAATGCCGCCAGCTCATCATTCATTAGTTTGGTTAGCAACTGGCCCGGCGAAACAGCGGTTAGCACGTTTCCACCGATAGCTTTTTGTCTTACATCGTCTGTAAAAGCTTTGGCTGTTTTATAGTTAACGTCGGCATCCAGAAGGGCTTTTCTAATTTCCTTCATGGTTTCGGCCACGTTTATTTCTGTAATGGTTCCCTGCCCCTTCAGGACCTTAAACGCCCTGTCGAGTTTATCCGAAAGATTTTCAAACATTATATTATACTCAAATTTATTATAAATGCAAAGGTATGATTTTGGCGCAATTATGTTCTAATGGCGTTAATTAGATCATCAAAAAATTTAAGACGAAGCTGTTTAGAATGCCTAATACGGGAACTTATACACTATACCCAATGCCATGCCCTCTGTTGCCTGGGGGAAGGTTTTAGTTGTATTGGGCAGTGGATTGGTGCTTTTATCATAAATAAAAGTACCGTTCAGGTTCACTTGCACCAACCGGTTAACGCGCGCGCCAAGCGTAGCATCAACCCGGTGACTTATATATGAAACATGCTTTTCGTAAGGGATGAATAGGGCATAACGTACATTAAGCGGCATCCCTTTGGCAATTTCTTTAATAAATGTAGATACTACCTGGAACGCAAGGTCATTCTTTATTTTTTTACCAAGATCTACACCGTAGGCGGTTTTCTGTTTATTGTAGACACCGGTGTCTAACACAAATGTCTGCCTGGCTGTACCCGTACCTAAACGCAGATCGAAAACACCTGATGGTTTATACTCAAAACCCACCGACTCGGTTAAATAACCCGGCGCCATAAAGTTTGAGATTTGCGACAAGGTGCCATTGCTGTTATATATGTATCCTTTATCAAACTGCGATTCGAACGTTAACGACCCAAAGAAATACCAGCTTTTAGACAATTGTGTTGCTATTTTATTATCAAAGAAAATACGATCCTGTGTTTTGCGCGATCCCTGCCCTTTGTTTTTTGTTATGCCATAGATCAGGTTCAACTCACCCACATAATCAAGCGGGCCTTTTTTATATTCTGTTTTATAGTCAAAGTTAGTACCCAGAGCTATAGAGTTAGAGCCGCCCGAGGTATAGTTTTTACTAAATGCCGATTGATTAAAGTTTAACGCCATACTAATCCACTTTTTCCAATAGTTTATTTTATAATCAAGCATGGAAACAGGTATAGATTCCTGCCTTATCTGCTGTACCCTTGTACGCACCGGCAACGAGTTTTTTGGCGGGTCTATGTGGTACTTGTTTAATATGGCTGTATCAACCTTAATGTCTTTTTTTAACGAGTCGGTCTTTTGTGCGGATGCAGAAAAAGCAGCCATTAATAGCACTAGAACGATATACCCTGGTTTGTTTTTGGACATAGATAGACAAAGAAAAGCATTTTTCTTTTTATTTTGGACTTATAATGTGGCAACAAGTTTAATCGTTGTAAAAATGTTACTCTTTTTTAGCTTCATACAGCGGCAATACTGTATGCGCCGCCGGGTTGCGCAAATATCTTTTTAAGTTGGTGCGTATAGATGTTATAAACTCATACTCGCTCGCGTTAGAGAGGAAATAATAGCCGGGCCTATACTTCGTCATAAAGTCAGTTAGTGCATCACCCTTTAAACCGGTTATGCGCCCCACCAGGGTTTTGTTAAATCGATAATCAATTACATCCTGCATATAATCGGTCTGTATTGTTTCGCGTAAATGTGCCGCGTTGCGGCCGCTTCTGCTCAACGCGTTCCATATAGCGTCAATCCCCAACCCAACACCGAGTCCCGGAGTAAACGATAACCAATCATTGGTAGCCAATGAACCGTAGGCTTTGCTATAATCCTTCTTTTTAGCTGCCATACGTTTTTCGGGGTCCATCATGGTATCAAAAATATTAACCTGTTTAAGCTGTATGGATATCCGCTTTAAATAAATAGCCAACGGTGTATAGCTCTGTACTTTTATAGTATCAGAATGGTGTTCGGCTTGTGTAAAAACCAGCTTATCGCCAATTTGCGCATCTATGGTAAACACGCCGTTTATGTTATTGTAAACAAAGGCTCCCGAGTTTAGATTGACTACATTAACCCGCGAAAGCCTGTCTTTGCTATCGGTATCAAATATAATACCGGCAACAGACATTTCCTGGGCAACCCCCTTAAAGCCTAACAAACACAAAAATAAAATGGGTACTAATTTCATTAAAAGGTAAAGCTAAACCATTGCTCATGTTGCGGCATGTTATTTAACAATAATTAACAGGTTATTTAGCAATGACCAGTTTCTGGCCAATCTTTATGCTATTGTCGGCCATGTTATTTAATGCTTTCAGCTCATCAACTGTTAAGCCAAAACGCTTAGAAACGTTGTATAGTGTATCGCCGGTTTTTATAGTATACAATTTAGTGGTTGGTGTGCTCTGTACCAACGAGTCTTTTATAGCCTTGCCAATATTTTGATTGATCTGAGTTAAGACTCGATCTTCACGCTTAATTTTCTGCAATTCGCCTTCGGGTCTGTCGTATTGATCCAGGTGATACTTCTCAATAACACCTATTAATAACTGCGGATATTTAGGGTTGGTAGCATACCCGGCCGACTTTAGCCCGTTGGCCCATCCTTGGTAATCATTTTTATCCAGCTCGAAAAGCGGCGCGTAGCGCTTCCGTTTTAAAAACTCAGAGTGGTCGCGGTATGAATCCTCGGGCCTATCATAAACTCTAAAACAGTCGTTCACCTGGTCATCGTCTTTATAATAACTTTTGCCTTTCCAATCGCTGGTACATTTTATGCCGAAATGATTGTTAGCTATCTTAGCCAGGTCGCCATTACCGTTACCCGACTCAAACAAACCCTGCGCCAGCGTAATACTTGCGGGTATACCATATAAATTCATCTCCTGTATAGCGATGGTCTTAAATCTATCGATATAAGTTGTTACTGTAAATGGCACATAAGCTGCTATAGCCTCGCTGCGCGCTTTCTGAATAACCTCATTGTTTTTATGGGCTTCGCTATTAGAAATAAGAGGGGCGGTGGCATGCGAGATAGCTTTTTTATGAGCGGCACAGCCGGATAAAACAGCTACGGAAACACATAAACAGCATATAGTTCGCTTTAAGGCAAAAGCGGGAGATTTGGCATATATCATTGCGCCAAAATAGGTTTTTTACTTTAAATATGGATTGTCGGCCGTTGTGGTTTGTGCCTGCGCCTGGTTTGTTGGTGGTTGATCCAGATCATTCAATTGATACTTGCGTATAATAGCCAAAACCTGCGCACCCCATTTTTTGCTGCTTGCATAACCACTGCGTTGGATACCTTTCACCCATTTTTCGTAATCATACTGCGTAAGCTGGTCTGATATATGTCCCAGTTGCTGGCGATGGGTAATGATGCGGGCAAAATCATCGAACGAGTCTAAAATCGAGTCATATTTTTTATAGGCCGAATGTACTTTCTTTTGGTGTTTGTAAAAAACGGCACCGCCGCCACCTTTTACACCAAATTGGTTATTTAGGTTTTGGGCGATAGTACTGTTGCCGCAGCCCGACTCGTGCATGGCTATACCTAAAATTATACTGGCGGGTATGCCGGTTTCGTGCATAATTTCTATGGCATTATCTTTGAACTGTTCGATGTAAGATTGTGAAGTGTTCTTTTGGGCAAACGCGGCGAAAGATGATATTAGCAGCGTTGTAATCAGTAAGGTTTTCTTCATAATTCTTTTTTTCTGATGATAAGTATGCCGTCGCGCACTGGTAAAATGAGTTTTTCAACTCGTGTGTCAACAGCTATCCTGTCATTTAGTTTGCGGAAACTCTCGGTATCGGCATCTTTGTCGGTGCCGTAAACCTTCCCTTTCCACAAAACATTATCAATTATTATTAATCCTCCGGATCTGACTTTGTCAAATATTAATTCAAAGTAAAGAAAATTATTCTTTTTATCCGCATCAATAAACACAATATCAAACACTTCGTGTCCTAAATCAGCTATTACTTGCTCTGCAGCCCCAAAATGGAGCTTTATTTTTTTTTCAACAGATGTTAGCGAAAAGTGCTTTTTAAGCATTTCTTCCATTTCGCGGTTAACTTCAATGGTGTGGATTATGCCGCCTTCTGTCAGCCCTTCGGCCAGGCAAATAGTGGCATAGCCGGTAAATGTGCCTATCTCCAAAATACGTTTTGGCTGCATCATTTTACTCAGCATACTTAACACTCTACCCTGATAATGGCCAGATAGCATATTAGGCTTTAGCACCTTTAAATAGGTTTCCCTATTTATAAATTGCAGGTGCTCCGGCTCCGATTCGCAATGGTTATCTAAGTACGCCTGAAGGCTTGAATCTAAAATCTCCACGATGCAAAAGTAAGCATTTTGAAATTAATGGGAGTTTTGCTTCGGGGCTAAGCCGTTGCGGGAGCAACCACAATGCTCCTTAACGTAAAGACTGTGGTTATTAGCCTTTTATTCTGCTTTATATTTATAAAATATTAATCTTTTTTTAACAGCATCAATTTCAGCATAGCCCCCGTACATACCCACATAAATATGATGCTCATTAATAGCCACAATAGAATTCGGATTTAACCATTTCCAAAAAAGATTGTCGAATAACATTTCAACTTTCCCATTATTTACGCTGTAAAATCCCTGGAACGTTGTAGAAAAAATAAAATCCTTGTATGTTGCTATTTTTCCGGAAGAATCGTGTATATCAGCAATTTTTGAATAGTTAAACCCGTCACTTTTAACGAATAGTTTATATAACGCTCCGGGTGCTTTGTTATTTATGTCTGTAGGTAAATTACCTTCCGCAATTAAAAAAGTGCTATCGCTATATGGGGTAAAATCCGATATGTTGCCATACAAAACGCGAAGCAACTTTTTTTTATAGAATCTGGAAATTGACGGGATTTTAGGTACCCCAATCATTGGGAAATTGCTATTAACATCTTGTGATTCCCCATTTACCAAAAATTTTCTTTTGGATGTATCATTTGGCAAATAATATAGAGCCCCGCCCCACTCTCCCAGATCCATCGCCAAAAAAGTCCCTGTATTCAGTTGCACTTGCTTGAACCCTTCTGGTGCTTGATTCTTTGATATTTGTAACCCTCCTTTTACTATAGCTACGGCAAAGCTTTTGTTGTAGGGGGGCGATTGATTCCATTGATCTCCGTTAAACTCAGAAACTGGGAAAGGCTTAAACTGGTTGCTTTTAAATATTTGTCCAAAGCAATTCCACTTTAAAAATATCAGGATAATTATAAAGGCAATTCTCATACTGTTATAATTAAACTAATTTCTCCATCCAGCTCTGTAGCAAAATAGTAGCCGATATAGTATCTACCCGCTCCTTGTTTCGCCTGTCCATTTTTTTAAAGCCACTTTGCATTATGGCTGCTGTTGCCATTTTAGAGGTAAAGCGCTCGTCCAGCATTTCGATGGGGATATCAGGGAAGGTTTTTTTTAGCAGGTTAACAAACCCTTTAACGTGTGGTGCCGATTGCGATGGTGTATTGTCCATCTGTTTAGGTTCGCCAACAATAAAACGCTCCACCTGCTCTGCTTGCAAGTATTTTTTTAGGAACTCGATGATCTGATTAGGGTGTATGGTATCCAACCCGGTAGCAATAATCTGCAATGGATCGGTCACAGCAATGCCTATGCGTTTGGTGCCGTAGTCGAAGGCCATGATTCTCATGGCTTCGCAGATATTAGTGTCCCGAGAGATCTCGGAAGGAGATTAGAGATTAGGCCTGTCATATTTACAAATATAACGTATTGGCTCACTTCAACCAATCTCCAATCACTCTATTCCACCGTTACCGATTTAGCTAAATTACGGGGCTGATCTACGTTACAGCCGCGCATTACTGCTATATGGTAGGCTAATAATTGTAATGGGATAGTTGCCAACAACGGTACAAAGGCGTCATCGGTTTGTGGTATTTCTATTACGTATTCAGCCATGTCGCGTACTTGGGTATCACCTTCGGTAACAATAGCTATAACCTGGCCGCCACGGGCTTTAACTTCTTGTATATTGCTTACAACTTTCTCGTACGATGAGTTTTTTGTGGCAATAAATATAACCGGCAAATCCTCATCAATTAAAGCGATAGGGCCGTGTTTCATTTCGGCTGCCGGGTAGCCTTCGGCGTGTACGTATGAGATCTCCTTGAGTTTTAAAGCGCCCTCTAATGCTACCGGGAAAGAGCTTCCTCTCCCCAGGAACAAACAGTTGTTTGCATCTTTAAAACGGGCGGCAATTTTTTCCACGTGGTCATTGCATAACAGAGTACGCTCAACCAATGTTGGTATTTCATCCAGTTCGGTTAAATATTCAACCAGTTTGCTTTGTGTAATGGTGCCGCGTTGTTGCGCAATATAAAATGCTATTAACGTTAATACAGTAACCTGCGCGGTAAATGCCTTGGTTGATGCCACACCAATTTCTGGTCCGGCATGGGTATAAACTCCCGCATCGGTAATACGCGGAATAGATGCACCAACTACATTACAAATACCGAAGATGGTTGCACCACGTTCTTTGGCAATCTCTAAGGCGGCCATGGTATCGGCGGTTTCGCCCGATTGGGAGATGGCTATTACGATATCTTTTTGGGTGATGATAGGGTTGCGGTATCTAAATTCTGAAGCATATTCTACCTCAACAGGTACACGCGCATATTCTTCTATCAAATATTCGCCAACCAAACCGGCATGCCATGACGTACCACAGGCCACAATGATAATGCGATCAACGTTTTTAAGTTTTTCCTTATACTCTTTAATGCCGCCCAACTGCACTTCTCCCTGTGAGGGATAGATACGCCCGCGCAGGCAATCGCGGATGGAGCGGGCCTGTTCATAGATCTCTTTTAACATAAAGTGATCATAGCCGCCTTTTTCCAAAGCTTCCAGCTTCATATCCAACTCCTGGACGTACGGTGTTTGTATGGTATTGTCGATATTTTTGATCAATAACTCATCGCGATGGATATAGGCAATTTCGTTATCATTTAGGTAGATAACGTTTTTGGTGTACTCAACAATAGGTGTAGCGTCTGATGCTACAAAATATTCGCCTTTGCCAACGCCAATTACCATTGGGCTGCCTTTGCGGGCTGCTATTAGCATATCTGGTTCATCGGCGCTCATTATAACAATGGCGTATGCACCGATAACTTTGTTAAGTGTGATCCTAACCGCTTCCAACAAATCTAGGCCGGTTTCTTTTTGTATATCTTCAACCAGGTGTATTAAAACTTCAGTATCGGTATCGCTTTTAAATACGTGGCCTTTGGCTAACAGCGTCTCTTTAATAACACCGTAGTTTTCAATTATACCGTTATGTATAATGGTAAGTTTTCTGTCGCCTGATGAGTGGGGGTGCGAGTTGCGGTCGCTTGGTGCCCCATGTGTAGCCCAACGGGTATGACCCATGCCAACGGTGCCTGTAAGACTAACGTCTTTAACAAAGTTTTCAAGGTCAGTGACCTTTCCGGCTTTTTTATAAACCTTAAGGCCTTTGTCATACAAGGCTATACCGGCACTATCATAGCCCCGGTATTCCAGGCGATGCAGTCCTTTAATAATTATTGGATAAGCCTCTCTATAACCTATATAACCTACAATTCCGCACATATAAAATAGTAATTAGTGATTTAGCAAAAATAAGCAGCCATTTGACAATAACAATAGCAATTAGTAATGTTAAACAACTAATTGCTATTGTTACAATGTAACTACTATTTAACCACTTTGGTGTAGAAAATATTAAGCTTAATGCGGTAGGGCGATGTTGTATCAAATCCTACAGCCTGCGTACGGCCATCAACCTGTGCCGTTGTCGCTATTGTTGATGTAGCTGTTGGGGTTACCGAGCCAATATAGGTGCCATAATCAGACGCTACCCCGCGCATAAGATCTTGTATATAGGCGGTTATTAAAAAACGATATTGCTGTAGCTGGGTAACAAAAAATCCGCTTGGTACAGTACCGTTAAATGATCGCGGATCAAGCGATGGGTCAAGCGCGTCCTGTATAAATACACGCTGTTTGGCCAGATCATACCTGTACATAGCTAGTTTAGGCAAGGGCGCAAATGGGATATTAGAACCCGGCACTATTGTAACTACCAGCTCGGCACGATTTATAATAACATCGTTGCCAATAGTTTTAAGAACATTTTTAAGATAAGGGAAACTTACTTTGCTCTTTAAACCACCCATACCTTGTATATAAAAAGCTTTGCGGTTGGTGGTGCTATTGTCAAGTTCTGTTTGAACCTGTGTAGAGCGCGTATGCTTTATTTCGGCTGTATGTAAATTGCTTGGTAAAACCAACACCCCGGTATCAATTACAGTACCATTGGCGTTTCTGTAATATACCTGTACAGAAGCAGCAGAATCTAAATTGAACATAAATGTACCGCCCGGTCCGGATTGGGTTTTATCAAGCGTTACATATAGCCCGTTTACGCTGTTTTTAAAAACAAGGTTTGAGCTAAGTTGAGTGCTTGATGCATTATAAAGTATGCTATTTACAAAAGCAGTACTAATGGGTATCCTTAATTGTGGCGGAACTTTTACCAATGTATCGGGCCTGCCGGCAATAGGTGTAAATATTTTCACACTATCGCTTGTCCTTGAAAGGAATGATTTAGTTCCTAATAGGTTTGCTTTATCAGCATTCCAGATCTTGTTATTATAATATACTTTGCCGGATAACAATCGTTCTTTAAGCTGATATACATTTGCTTTGTATCTTGAAGCAATGGAGTCGCCATAGAAACCGTTTGGCGCATACCTTAAAACCAACAAGGCCGAATCAACGGTTATTGTACCCGTAGGAAGCGTATATGCAGCATTGCCGGGTAGGTTAAGGTCCATTGCCAAATTAGCTTCGGTTATACCAAATTGCGGATCTTTGAAATAAGCTAAAGGGGTGCGTGATAGTCCGCTCGTTACAACGCTGTCTTCACGTACAGTATTAATTACAATTGTTGACGTATCTATTAAGCTGCCGCTTATTTGGTTTGATGCAACTACGCCCAAACCTATGGTATTCTGGTTTTTACAACCGTTAAAAATAAAAAGACTTATCAACAGGGTTAATAAGTCTAATCTAATAAATTTCATATATCGATCTCTCAAAGCTTATACAACGTTTACCAATTCCTCATTGGTAATTTCGTCGTAAAAATTGTAATAATTTTCGAAATCTGCGGTAGAATTGAATTCTAAAACTGATTTTTGGCTGTTTTTAACATTATTTAACACATCCTCATCAATATGCTCGCTGCCTAATACAATAGCATCGCTATACTGGATAGCACCTTCATACAAAGCGGTATTTGTGCCATCTTTGTAAACATCTATATGCTTTTCGGTCATGTCGCCCATAATGGCTTTGCGTGCAAAATCAGCACCCATCTCACCTTTAAAGTCGTTCTCATAAATAGAATAAACTACTTTTGAATTTTTAAAAGTAGGATCGTCTTTATAAGTAGTTTTTAAATAAGCAGGAACCAATGCGCTCATCCAGCCGTGGCAGTGGATCACATCAGGGGCCCAGCCTAATTTTTTAACTGTTTCTAATGCGCCTTTGCAAAAGAAAATCATACGCTCATCATTATCAGCGTAAAATTTGCCATCCTTATCCTCAAACACATGTTTACGCTGGAAATATTCTTCATTATCTAAAAAATATACCTGCATACGTGCCGCCGGGATAGATGCAACTTTTATGATCAACGGATTATCGTTATCGTTAATAATGATATTCATGCCCGATAACCTGATCACTTCATGAAGTCTGTTCCTTCTTTCGTTGATATTTCCAAAACGAGGCATTAGGATACGAATTTCGTAACCTTTTTCCTGCATAGCCTGCGGAAGCTGGCGTGTTATTTCAGAAATTTTAGAAAGTTCAAGGAAAGGTGACATTTCATGAGTTATAAACAAAAGCTTAGATTTACCCATCTCCAAATCAGAATTTAAATTATGTAACACCTCAAAAAATTTGAGTGTGCAAATATAAGCATTATATATGAAGTATCAATCAATTATGCAAGTAGTTTTGGTTAATTTCCGGCATTTATGCAACTTCGCCCACTTTTGTAATATATAATATTGGAAAACTTCACTAAAAAGGCGGCTTTGCAGCAACACCTGGCTAAGTTAAAGGCCGATGGCGCTGTTATTACTTTTGTACCCACATTGGGTGCATTGCACGCCGGCCACCTGTCATTAATAAAGCGGGCACAAAAGTTGGGCAGCATAGTTGTATGCAGTATTTTTGTTAACCCAACCCAATTTAATGATCCTAAGGACCTGGAGATGTACCCGCGACCTATTGCAGATGACATACAAAAACTGAAGCAAGTTAATTGCGATGTGTTGTTTAACCCCGGGGTAAATGAGATGTATGCCGATAATGAGAAATGGCATTTGGATATAGGAGGACTGGAGGGTTTATTAGAAGGAAAATTCCGTCCCGGTCATTACCAGGGGGTTACCCAAGTGGTACATAAGCTGTTTGATATAGTAAAGCCTGATATTGCTTTGTTTGGTCAGAAAGATTACCAGCAATTTTTGGTTATCAGCCGCATGGTTAGCTTATTAAACTTGCCGGTTAAGCTGGTAATGTGCCCTATTGAGCGCGAAGCGGATGGGCTGGCCATGAGTTCGCGTAATATCCATTTATCGCCGGCCGACAGGAAACACGCGCTTATCCTGTCAAAAACATTAAATAAAATTAAACATGAGTTTAACCCGGATAACATAAGCCAATTAAAACAACAAGCCGAAGCTGTTATTAGCAATGAGCCGGGAGTTGAACTGGCTTATTTTGAAATTGCAGATGGCGACACTTTACATCCCGCCGATAAAAATACTAAAAGTTTTGTTGCCCTGGTAGCCGCCAAAGTTGGCAAAACCAGGCTGATTGATAATGTGATTATTAATGATTAGAGATTGGTTAATTAGTGATTGGGCACTTACCGCGCATCAATCATGTAATAACTAGTCGTAAATCTTTACCTTTTAATAACTAATCTCTAATCAACTAATCACTAATTAACTTAATTTTGCCCTATGATTATTGAGGTATTAAAATCAAAGCTTCACCGCGCCAGGGTTACCCAGGCCGAGTTAAACTACGTTGGGAGTATTACTATTGATGAAGATTTGATGGATGCGGCAAATATTATTGCCAACGAAAAAGTGCAAATTGTAAACAACAACAATGGCGCTCGTTTTGAAACTTATGTAATAAAAGGCGAACGCGGCAGCGGCACTATTTGCTTAAATGGCGCAACGGCAAGACTGGCCCAGGTGGGCGATATCGTTATCATAATGTCATACGCGTACATGGAAATGGACGAGGCCCGTGCTTACGAGCCCATCTTGATTTTCCCGGATACGGATAACAAATTGTTAAAATGATTATTTTTTTGCGGCCGGATAAGCGTTAATGCTTAACACCAGTTGTAAATTGGCATCAGCGTCTGTTCTGCGGCGAAGCTCGTAAACCATTTTTATCCTGATGCTGGGTTGGCGCACCAACTTATCTAAGAAAGTCGAATTATCAATATCTAGTGTCATTAAGTTACCGGCATCGGGCGTAATATCACGGCGCGATGCCACCAATATCTCGTCCTTACTATCCTCTGCAGACATGTATATTTTTAAGTTTTTAATGTTCCCCAGGTTATAATCTGCCGGATCTATTGATTTAAGTTTTGCCGAAATAATACTAACCTCGCTTACATTATTCCCATTGTTACCGCCGGGAGAAAAGTTTTGGTCAAAGCTGTTGGCAAGGCTTATAGCCGCATAGCTTTTACCCGCTTCGGCAGTTGCCGGTATTACCAATGTAGCCGTATATGGAAATGTTGATTTAACAATAGACTGCATCATGCCGCAAGAGCCCATGAACAGCAGCAATACCACTGAAATAAATAACACGCTCCTTCTCATATCTTGGGTTATTATAGAATATATGTGTCGATAGTAAATATCGGTTATTTAATTTAAAAAGCTATGAAAATACCAGATAATAAAGGCCTGTTGTGTATAGTAGAGATAAGGTAAAGCGCATTTAATGTAATAACAAGGGCTGTACAAACGTTAATGGATGTTAAATAATTTCATTTAAATTTTTTAATAGATAATTTAGCTCAGGTTTATCGCAGCCTAGTTTGTTTTAAACCCAAAATCAAGAATATTTTAAATATACAGTCATGAAAAAGATTTTACTTTTATGTTTAAGCGCGGCAGTGTTACTATCGGCATGCGTTAAAAAGAAAGATACTGTAACCGGCGATGCACATGTACGGTTTGTAAACGCTGTGCCAAACTCTATAGCACAGGATGTGTACATTAACGGTGTGCTTAAGAACACCGGCTTGTTTTTTAGCGCGGCAACATCTTATAATACCTATACCGCAGGTGTTAATTTATTAGGTTTTACAAATTCCGGAACAACTGTAGCCAACCTGGCATATAGCTATGCCTCAGCAATTGGCGATTATGCAACGGTTTATTTATTTAGGGATTTTACAGGCGCGCTTGTTTCGGGCGGCATTAAGGATGATCTGTCTGCGCCCCCTGCTGGTAAAGCAAGAGTAAGGTTTGTTAATTTGCATAATCATTTAGATAACGCGCTTAAAATGTCGGTAACCGGCGGGGCAGATCTGTTTACCTATTTAGTATTTGGTACTGCATCGCCATATTATGATGTCGCGCCCGGCACTACATTTACACCGTTTGCTATTGGGGTAACCACCGAGCCTGTAATTGACCTTAATTTGCAGGCGGGTAAAACTTATACTATTTGGCTATACGGAAACGCTAATACCGAGATATATTCAAACAGTTTTATTCAAAACTAGCTAAAAGATAATAGCGGTATCGTTCTATCATAATAACGGCAGCGGAAGTTTTAATATATTATTGCAGTCGTGTTTTATACCTTAGTTAAACCCTGACGTATTTTTTACAAAAAAGAGCATAAAGTAGCTATATAAATTCTATCTTTGCACCCCGACGCTGAGGTCGGGAAACCTGCTATCAGCGCATAGGAAAAATCGTTATTGCCGTTACCCGGCTTTTGACTTTTGACTTAGAACTTTTGAATTAAAAAAAAAGCCCTATGCCCAAAGACACCTCCATTAAATCAGTACTGATCATTGGCTCAGGCCCTATTATTATTGGCCAGGCCTGCGAGTTTGATTATGCCGGATCACAAGCCGCGCTATCTTTAAAAGAAGAAGGTATTACCGTATCTATCATTAACAGCAACCCGGCTACTATCATGACGGATAAAGTTATTGGCGACCACGTTTACCTGCTGCCCCTTACCTGCGAAAGCATTGAGAAGATATTGATCGAACAAAAAATTGATGCCGTGTTACCTACCATGGGTGGCCAAACCGCGTTAAACCTTTGTATTGAGGCTGATGAGCAAGGCTTATGGGAAAAATATGGTGTAAAGATTGTTGGTGTTGATATTGCCGCGATTGAGAAGACCGAAAACCGCGAGGCATTCCGCCAGTTAATGGTTGACATTGGTGTTGGGGTAGCTACCTCAAAAATAGCTAACTCTTTCCTTGAAGGTAAAGAGGCCGCACAGGAAATAGGTTTCCCTTTGGTTATTCGTCCAAGTTATACGCTGGGAGGTAAAGGCGCTGGCTTTGTACATAAAAAAGAAGATTTTGACGCAGCATTAAGCCGTGGCTTGCAGGCATCGCCAACTCATGAGGTTTTGGTGGAGCAGGCTGTTTTAGGCTGGAAAGAATATGAGCTGGAGCTGCTGCGTGATAGTAATGATAACGTAATTATTATTTGCTCGATAGAGAACTTTGACCCGATGGGTATCCATACCGGCGACTCGATAACCGTGGCTCCGGCCATGACATTGAGCGACCGCTGCTACCAGGAAATGCGTAACCAGGCCATCAAAATGATGCGCGCCATTGGTAATTTCGCGGGTGGTTGTAACGTACAGTTCTCTGTTAACCCTGCAGATGAAGCGATTATCGCTATCGAGATCAACCCACGTGTATCGCGCTCATCAGCATTAGCATCAAAAGCAACAGGCTATCCTATTGCTAAAATAGCTGCTAAATTGGCTATCGGTTATAATTTAGATGAGATAGAAAATCAGATCACCAAAACAACATCGGCTTATTTTGAGCCAACGCTTGATTATGTGATCGTTAAAATACCACGCTGGAACTTTGATAAGTTTAAAGGCGCTAACCGCGAGTTGGGCTTGCAAATGAAATCAGTAGGCGAAGTCATGGGCATTGGCCGCAGCTTTATCGAGGCGTTGCAAAAAGCCTGTCAGAGTTTAGAGATAGGCCGCGCCGGTTTAGGTGCCGATGGTAAACAAAGCCGCAACCTTGACGAAATTATGCATAGCCTGGAGCATCCAAGCTGGGACAGGTTGTTCCACGTTTATGATGCTTTAAGTTTAGGTGTGCCAATTGAATCGGTACGTAAAGCTACTAAAATAGACAGATGGTTCCTGAACCAGATCATGGATATTGTGAACCTCGAGATTGAGTTACGCAGATATTCTATAGGCAACATCCCGGAGGATTTCCTTTTCACCTTAAAACAAAAAGGATTCTCTGACGCGCAGATAGCTTACATTCTGCATAATAATACTACCGAAGAGGATGTTTACCAGCGCCGTAAAGAACTGGGCATTAAGCGTGTTTATAAAATGGTTGATACCTGCGCTGCCGAGTTCCCTGCCAAAACACCTTACTACTACTCTACTTACGAAGGCGAGAACGAATCGGTCTCATCTGACAAGAAAAAAATAATTGTATTAGGCTCGGGCCCCAACCGTATTGGCCAGGGTATTGAGTTTGATTATAGCTGCGTACACGGTTTGATAGCTGCTAAAGAAGCGGGTTTTGAAGCCATCATGGTTAACTGTAACCCTGAAACGGTATCAACCGACTTTAACATGGCCGATAAGCTATACTTTGAGCCTGTGTTCTGGGAACATGTTCGCGAAATCATCGAGCTGGAAAAACCGGTTGGGGTTATCGTTCAGCTAGGTGGACAAACCGCCTTGAAGATGGCCGAGAAAATGCATGAGCATGGGATTAAGATCATAGGTACATCATTCGATAACATGGATATTGCCGAAGATCGTGGCCGTTTCTCTGACTTGCTAAAAGAGTTGGAAATCCCTTACCCATTATACGGCGTTGCCGAAAGTGCCGAAGAAGCGCTGGAAGTTGCACACCAGGTAGGTTACCCGGTATTGGTTCGCCCTAGTTATGTATTGGGCGGACAAGGCATGAGCATTGTAATTAATGATGAGGACCTGGAGAAAGCGGTTGTTAGCTTGCTGAAAAACTTACCGGGCAACCGTGTATTGATCGACCATTTCCTGGACCGTGCATCCGAAGCCGAGTCTGACTCGATAAGCGATGGCGATGATGTGCATATAGTTGGTTTAATGGAACACATTGAGCCTGCGGGTATCCACTCGGGCGATTCATTCGCGGTATTGCCACCGTTTGATCTGTCGGCCAATGTGATCAACAAAATGGAGCAGTATACTAAAAAAATAGCTAAAGCACTAAATGTAATAGGTTTGCTTAACATACAATTTGCCATAAAAGATGACGAGGTATATGTGATAGAAGCCAACCCGCGTGCATCGCGTACGGTGCCTTTCATTGCCAAAGCGTATGATGTGCCTTACATCAACATAGCCACCAAAGTAATGCTGGGTGCTAATAAACTAAAAGATTTCACCATTGAACGTAAGCTTAAAGGTTATGCCATTAAGGAACCTGTATTCTCTTTCGATAAATTCCCCGAGGTTGAAAAACAACTGGGCCCCGAAATGAAATCAACCGGCGAATCTATCCGCTTTATCCCTGACCTGCAGGACCCATATTTTAAGCATTTGTACAGAGAGAAATCGATGTACTTGAGTAAGTAATCCCCAGCCCCCTAAAGGGGGAGCTGAATAGCATACTAAAAGAAAAGCGGCCAGGTAGGTCGCTTTTTTAATTATGTTTCAAATTGCTCTCAAAAGTACTCTCTTTAGGAAGCGGGGGGGTTAATCCACCATCAATCCCTTAACCTCAAAAGTTAATTTACGCTTTGGGTTGGTTTTTACGGTATGTTGTTTCTTCCCCACCACCGTATCACCTGCAAAATGTTGCAAGTCATCGGCAATGAATTGTTTTTCGGCTACGCCTTCAACTATTACAATTTTGCCTTTTAAGCCTGGTGGGATATTAATACCGATGTTTTTAAAATGCGCGGTAATAATTTTGCCTTTGCCGGCATCCAGTTCAAACCAGCCCCCTTTGGGTTTGGTTACTTTTATAACCCGGCCGCGTATGGTGGTGTTGATGCGTGTTTTGGTGTCCATAAAAGCCTCAACCCGCCAGGCAGGCAGCATGGTCGTTGTGCCTGGCTTGATGCCGTAAACCATGCCATGCGGTAAGGGCGTGTGGTGCTGTGCGGTAGCGGATATAACAAGGCAAATGGAAAATAATAAAGACCAATATTTCATCACACAGATATATTCTTACAGAACAAGAAATTATGGCCTTAGTTTTAAACCACATACTAAAATTGAAATATGGTTTTTAGGCTTTCTTGTCCGTGCATTCTTGTCAAGTGTATTTACCGCTATTGCTGCCATATTTTGTAATAAGCTGCTTATACCGGTCATTATAAAATATCAGCAGGTAATTAATAATGACAAATGGTATAAAATAAGTTAATATAATAGAAGTACAGGTGTTTAACCCAACCTGGTTAAAAACATGCAGCGGGAATATCACCAAATAGGTTTATGAGATAATAACCTTAACAGTAAAGTAGTGTTAACAATTAGTCCCAAGCAAGATCGACATTGGCACAATAGTTAAAGCCTTCTAACTGCTTTGGCGGTCGCGTTTTGTTTTTGCTATTATCCAAACAACAACTCAAATACATCTTCAATATTAGCCACCATTTTTATATCAATGGTATAGCGCGACAGGTCCATGCGCTTTTTGTCCTGCGCGGCTGATGGCATATTGTATTTAGAAATATAGATCTGCTCAAAGCCTAGTTTTTGTGCTTCGGCAATGCGTTGTTCTACCCGGTTAACTGCCCGTATCTCGCCCGAGAGGCCAATCTCGCCGGCAAAGCAGGTTTTAAAAGGTATGGGTATATTTTGATATGATGATATGATAGCAGCGGCAAGCCCCAGGTCAATCGCGGGGTCTTCTACCTTTATGCCACCCGTTATATTCAGGAAAACATCCTGCGCACCCAGTTTAAATCCGCAACGCTTCTCTAGTACGGCAAGCAGCATGCTCATTCGCTTGGCATCAAAACCATTTGCGTTACGCTGGGGCGTTCCATATACCGAAGTGCTCACCAATGCTTGCGTTTCAATAAGCATCGGTCTCATGCCCTCTAATGTGGCCGATATGGTGATGCCGCTCAAAGGTTCATCGCGTTGCGATAATAATATTTCTGATGGATTAGATACTTCGCGCAAACCCTCGCCCAGCATTTCATAGATGCCCAGTTCAGACGAAGAGCCGAAACGGTTTTTAACCGTGCGCAATATGCGGTAAACATGGTGCCTGTCGCCCTCAAACTGCAAAACGGTATCAACCATGTGCTCCAGTATTTTAGGGCCTGCTATCATGCCGTCTTTGGTGATATGGCCAATTAAAAATACCGGTGTAGCGCTTTCTTTGGCAAAACGCAACAACTCGGCCGTACACTCACGCACCTGCGATACACTGCCGGGCGTTGATTCTATATGTGATGAATGGAGGGTTTGGATAGAGTCGACTACAACCAAATCAGGTTCCAGCTCTTCGATCTGTTTAAATATGTTTTGGGTTGATGTTTCGGTAAGGATGTAGCACCCCTTATTTATTTCGGATTTTTCACTATTGTTTGTTTTTTCAGGGTGTTCAAGAGGGCTTCGCCGTTTCGGATATTCGATTTCGGATTTATTAAGGGTCTTAACCTCACTCAGTCGTTCGGCTCGCATTTTAATCTGCTTTTCGCTTTCCTCGCCCGAGATATAGAGCACTTTAAGGTTGGGCATATTTAGCGCCAATTGCAACATCAGGGTTGATTTACCAATGCCCGGCTCGCCGCCTATTAATACCAATGAACCCGCAACAATACCACCGCCCAATACGCGGTTGAACTCTCTATCCGGAGTAAGCAGTCGGTCCTCTTCGTTAAAAGTAATATCTGCAACCTCTACCGGTTTATTCGCGCGTTGTTGGGTGGTACTGCTTACTTTCCAGGTGGGGACAGATTTTGAGTCCTTTTCAATAACCTCCTCTACAAAAGTGTTCCATTGCTGGCACGATGGGCATTTGCCCAACCACTTAGCCGACTCGAAGCCACAGCTTTGACAGAAATACGCGATCTTAGATTTAGCCATTTGTTTGATATGCGAATGTGCAGATATGCAAATGTGCAGATTAAATTGGGTTTGGCAAAGGGTTTTGCTAAATAATTTAGCAAAAAGGATGCGATTAATTTTAAAATGATTATCTTTATACAAGAAACTATTGATGGATTTTATTGAAAAAATAGCCGATCTGTTAGATCCTTTTTCTGCTGTTGCAAAATATGCGGGGATTGCTGGAATTGCTATCGCAATTATCTTTTTGATATTTAGAGAAATAATTAAAAAAGCGATTTTTCCAAGCCTAACAAAGAAACAAGCTTATAATGTTATCCGCTTAATAATAATTTGCAGTACCATTATTGGCGTAATTGGTTTAACAGTTTCAATTTTACCTAGCTACAAATCGGTTGATGTCTATCCAAAACAGAGCGATAGTTTAAAATATGAACCCCTCATATTAAAAAAAGAAGGTGTTATATTGATAGATAGCAATAAGAAAAGATGAAAGGAAAAACTATCATTTTATTATTGCTTGTATGTCTGGACACATTTGGGCAAAAAAAAGAAAGGATAACAATCTTTAAAGATTCAAAAGTCAAGATTATTAATTTTGTAATTGATAAAGATCCAAATAGGCTTCCGATATTAAATTTTACTATTCAAAATAACACCAAGGAAACCATCATATTTACAACCGTTGCTTTAGTACTTATTGAATTTAAAAAACATCCATTATCAAGCTCAGGAAACAACGATCTAATATCCAAAGCATTGACTCCAATTGCGGGATTGGATTTACCTATTCCAATTATTCCTAACACTTATATATATGGCTGGCAGTCGCCAATACAAATCGTTAAAAAAGACGCCGCAACAATTATTATTAGGATACATTATCAACTCGGCGATAAAAACATCGTACCAGGCCAATTGGGATATTTTAAATTTAAATTATTATTTCTTACTTATGATCTTAAAGCAGTTTCGTCTTCAGATATCGAATTGGGTAACCAATAAAACATTTGTATTAATATTTTTAAGTGCTATTTTATCTATGAGTTCCGTAGCCCAAAGTAATACGGTTGATTCTCTTAGTTTTCAAAATTTAAGTTTAGAACTTTTAAATAACTATGCAAATATTGGATCGGCAACAGGATTTATTATCGAAAAAAACAATGTAGACTACCTGATTACTAACCTTCACGTAGTCACTGGTTTAGATTATTTTTCACACGCAATAATCGACCCTCAGCAACAGATTCCCAATAATATTGCTATTTGGCACAATGCGCAAACCCTAGGACATTGGTCTAAATCAATAGAAACGCTTTACGATAGAAATAAAAACAAACGATGGATTGAATGTGAAGTGGCAGGAAAAACGGTAGATATAATTGCTTTGCCATTACAAAATTTACCTAAAGGTGCAAAACTATACCCAGTGCATTTAAAGGGCTTTAACGATAGCATTACAGTTATGCCTGGTTTTTCAGCATCCATAATCGGATCTCCATATGGGCAATCTTCAGACGGAAAACTTGCTATATGGAAAACAGGTCATATTGCTTCAGATTTAGATATTGATGCAAATGGTTTACCGCTATTTCTTATAGATGCTACTACAAGACCCGGCATGTCTGGTTCAATGGTAGTACTTAGAATGATTCCTTTTTTAACAAGACAAGGAATTAGTATGGGTTTAGGCACTCGATTTCTTGGCGTGTACACAGCGCAAGGCAATCAAGATGAATTGGGTTATGTTATTAAGCCAATAGCGCTGAAAGCATTAATCGATAAACTACCGTAACTATTGCAATAGCCCACAATTGCCCTTCCCGCCAATTTTTCGTATATTTGATCAACTACCCACCGCGACTCCAATTCTCTCAACAAACCAATTTTTCAAATTTTTTTTGACACGTTCTTTGAGTTGATTTTATCCATATAATTTATAATCAGCCAGTTATATAAAAATATTACTGCCGGCATAAGGCCCGATACCCGATAAATGGTGTGTTTTACTACCTGCATTAACCACAATACCCGATAAACGGTTGTTTTTACTACCGGCATACCGCTAGATACCCGATAAATGCAGTTTTTTACTACCGCCTTAAAGCGTTATGCCGGTGTGAATAGAAATGGTAATCAGCTTAAAGCAAAAAGAGCAGATGCTAATTAAAACACCTGCTCTTTTGCATCCGCGTTAGCGAATAATTATAACTTGATCTCTTCGTCTTTTGATGAGAAGAAATGAAACTCTGTAATTTGATAAGCCGGGTTACTTTTAACCTTTATCCATTGGCCATATTTAAAGAACCATTGCATCTGGCGGGTATATAATCCCTGACGTATGTAGGCTTCAATATATGGGTGTACGCTAAGGGTTATGCCTTTTTCGTTTTGCTCGGTTAAAACGAAATTGAAATTGTTCTCAATATCATCCAGCAATAAAATGCTTGGGCGTATGGTACCCGTGCCATGGCATGCAGGGCAAACCTCGGTGGTAACAATGTTCATTTCGGGCCTAACACGTTGGCGGGTTATTTGTACCAATCCAAATTTACTTGGCGGCAAAATAGTATGCTTGGCGCGATCTAAGGCCATTTCGGCACGTAAGTAATCAAACAGGTCCTTGCGGTTGTTTGGTTTGTGCATGTCAATGAAATCGATCACCACAATACCGCCCATATCACGCAAGCGCAGCTGGCGGGCAATTTCTTTCGCCGCTTCGCGATTTACCTGGTAAGCATTCTCTTCCTGGTTTTCTTTATTAGCTGTCCGATTACCGCTGTTAACGTCAACAACGTGCAGGGCTTCAGTATGCTCAATAACCAGGTAGGCTCCACCGGCTAAATTAACCGTTTTACCAAAAGCGCCTTTTATTTGCTTATCAACACCAAAGTGTTCAAACAAAGGCTCTTTGTGTTTATGCAGCTTAACAATGCTTTCCAGATCAGGCGAGATATCTTTTACATACTGCTTAACTTCCTCGTACAAGGTCGTGTCGTTTAAGTAGATGTTCTGAAAATCAGGATTCAATATATCCCGCAGGATTGTTGATGTACGACCAATTTCCCCTAACACTTTTTTACCCGGCTCAACCGATGGCAGGCGGGTAACAAAAGCTTCCCATTTTGATACCAGGTCAAGCAGGTCCTTTTGCATTTCTGCAACGCCCTTACCTTCTGATACCGTACGGATAATTACACCAAAGTTTTTAGGCTTAATGCTTTCTATAATTTTGCGCAAGCGGTTGCGCTCCATGTTACTCTTTATCTTTTTAGATATCGATATAACGTCAGAAAAAGGCACTAATACTACATACCGGCCTGCTATAGATAGATCTGAACTTAACCGGGGGCCTTTTGTTGATATAGGCTCCTTAGCTATTTGCACAGGTATAAGCTGGTTCTTGATTAATATATCAGAGATCTTACCTCCCTTACTAATATCTTCCTCCAGCTTAAAGTTATCTAAAAGCTTAGACTGGTAACTTCCACCACGCACTTGCTTGGCCAGCTTAAGGAGCGTTTGCACCTGCGGACCAAGATCAAGATAATGCAAAAATGCATCCTTCTCATAACCTACATCAACAAAAGCAGCATTTAACCCGGGCATTATTTTTTTAATACGGCCCAAATATATATCACCAACAGTATAATTGTTGCTGATTTGCTCTTTGTGTAGCTCTACAAGTTGTTTATCCTGTAATAATGCAATAGTAGCCCCGTTAGGGGATGAATCGATAATTAATTCTTTTATCAACTGCTACTCCATTTCTTTAAACGATAACCGGTAAATCACCGGCACCGCAAATTGTACTATAGGGGTAAAAAACACACTGCTTTTACTCGCTTAAAAGCAGCAAAAAATAAGTTGCTAAAGAGCCGAGCTTATTTCTTTTTGTGTCTGTTTTTTCTTAAACGCTTTTTGCGTTTATGAGTAGCCATTTTGTGTCTTTTACGTTTTTTACCGCTCGGCATAATAATAATTTTTTAATGTGTTAATTTTTTAATTCCTTAATATATTGATCGATGCGCTGACCAAAAACCGGGTCGGGCATCATTTCTTTGCATTTTTGATAAGCTGCAATCGCTTCTGGTTTCTGGCCTAACTGCTTATACGTTTCGGCCAGGTAAAAGTATGATTCAAAATCAGGCTTTTTTGCAATAACTGTTTTAAAACGTTGCACAGCCTTATCAAACTGCCCAGATTTCATGGAGAACAAACCCAAATTAAGGTTCGCACTAATGTTACCAGGGTCTTGCGCAATAACCTCGCGCAGTAAAGCAATACCCTGCATTGGGCTTGCCCCGCCGTTTACATAAGCAACACCTAAACCTGTTTTGCCATCAAGGCTTTGTGGTTTAAGTTTTAAAGCATTTGTAAAGGCTTCAACAGCACCTGTTATAAATGCCGGTGTTACCGCGGTATCCTGCATAATTTTATAAGCATCGTTAAAACGGTTACCCGATTTTAACCATGCATCAAAGCTATTGTCTATACGGGCAACAGCTTGGTAATAAAATGCTGCCGGTGCCGGTTGATTCACATCGTCCCAGCGGGCTGCTAATTGCTTGTTGAGCGACAGCTTCTCAGCATCGCCCGATGCTTTTTCTAACTGGCCTTCCAGATCGTTGATCTTAGCCGATAAAGACGCGCCTATGGCCGCTTTAGCTGGTTCTGACACGGTTGCTATGGTTACATTTGATACCGTCTTGCTTGCCATTGGGGCAGACTGGGCAGTATCATGTGTGGCGCTTGCTTTTATTAAGCCCTTTACAGGTAATGAATACAAATAGCCCATGATAGCCACAATGGCTATGGCAACAGCTATTTGTTTTTTATTCATAATGCTTATTATGCTTTAGTTGTTTTGTTACCCGTTTTTACTTTCTCAACAAAAGTTTTAGCCGGTTTAAAGCTAGGCACAAAATGCTCGGGTATAATTATAGCAGTGTTTTTTGAAATATTACGTGCAGTTTTTTTAGCTCTCTTTTTAACAACAAAACTTCCAAACCCTCTCACATAAACGTTCTCGCCGCCAACCATTGAATTTTTAATAACCTTAAAGAACGCTTCAACTGTTTCTTGTACATCAACCTTCTCAATTCCTGTCTTAGATGAGATTTCAGTTATAATTTCTGCTTTAGTCATATCTGATTTTCCTTTATTTAATTTGTAATTACTTAACTTATTTGGGGTTGCAAAAGTATTGCTTTATTACTAAAGAGCGAAATAATTAACGCATTTTTTTTTATTAGCACGAAAACTACTACACAATCTTTACAAACACCATTCAATTAAGCACTTAATCCCATATTTTTGCGCTACATGAATTTCTCTGATGAGCTTGTAAAATGGTATACCGAAAACAAGCGCGACCTGCCCTGGCGACATACCACCGATGCGTATATTATTTGGCTATCCGAAGTTATTTTACAACAAACCCGCGTAGAGCAGGGCATGCCCTATTTTAACAGGTTTGTTGAGGCCTATCCCAACGTAACAGCTTTTGCCGCAGCCAGCGAGGATGAAGTATTAAGGCTATGGCAAGGACTTGGCTATTATTCGCGGGGCCGCAATATGTTAAAGACAGCGCGAATTGTGCAGGAAGAATATGGAGGCACGTTTCCTGAAAAATATGATGAACTGATCAAACTAAAAGGCATTGGCGAATATACGGCTGCAGCTATAGCGTCATTTTCGGCTAACGAAGCAAAGGCCGTGGTTGACGGAAATGTTTACCGGGTTATTGCCCGGCATTTTGGCATCCACGAGCCAATAAATAGCACAATTGGTAAAAAACTATTTCAGTCAACCGCAAACGATTTGCTTAATAAGAAATATCCGGCTTTGCATAACCAGGCCATGATGGAGTTTGGTGCCATGCTTTGTAAACCCAAAAATCCGGCCTGCGGTATTTGCCCGGTGAGGGAAGGGTGCTACGCGTTTATAAATAATGCTACTACAACTTTGCCGGTAAAAATTAATAAGGTTAAAATAAAGGAACGCTTTTTTAACTATTTTTTATTTACAGATGGCGATAGCATTTTAATGAGTAAACGGTCAGAAAACGATATATGGGCCAATATGTATGATTTGCCGCTGATAGAAACACACGCTTTACTGCCACTTGATGAGCTGCTTGCCCTGCCAGAAACTGTTGAATATTTAGGTGCTGATATTAAAATAGAAGCGGCATCAACTATTAAGAAACACGTGCTTACACACCAGCATTTGCACGTACGGTTTATTACTTTAACCCGGCAACCGGTAAAGCTAATGCCAAACTGGGTTTTCATAAAAGTAGAAAATTTAAAAAATTTACCACTATCTAAAGTAATTTTTATATTTTTAGATAATTTTTTAAATTAGAAATAAACTCTGTACATTTACCATACGATTTAAACTATGTCTGGAATTAATAAAGTAATACTGGTTGGCCATTTGGGCAAAGACCCCGAAGTGCGCCAATTAGAGGGAGGTGTATCTGTTGCAAGCTTTCCGCTGGCTACATCAGAAACCTTTAACAAGGATGGCAAAAAGGTGGAGCAAACCGAATGGCATAACATTGTGTTATGGCGCAGTCTTGCAGATGTAGCAGCTAAGTTTTTGCAAAAAGGCAAGCTGGTTTACATTGAAGGTAAATTGCGCACCCGGTCATTCGAGGATAAAGAAGGCGTTAAAAAGTATACTACCGAGGTAGTGGCCGAAAACTTTACAATGCTGGGACGTAAAACAGATTTTGAACAAGATACATTCCCCCGCCAGGGAATGAAAAGCGTGGACGAGTTAGCAAACAGCAATACGGACGACATGTCATTTTAACCCCCAATTATAAATTTATAACCAAACCATCTTGTTAATTCGGGATGGTTTTTTTGTGGAGTAAATATTAAAAGATGTAGTACGATATTTCTTATCGCCTGCAGTTGTTTCCAAAATGGAAACAACTGCAGGATGTGTATAGATCTATATGCGTAATTTATATTAACATCCTAATAAATAATTAGCCCCTTAATTTTACGTAAATTAGTACTTTTAAAAGGCATTTAAAATGCTCCTATTTATATAAGTAATACCATTCGCTCTAATGAAAAAACGACTTATTTTATCACTCATCTTTATTGCATTTATAACCCTAACCTATGCCCAAAGTGCAGACAGGACATCATTTATTAAAGATAGTATTGATGTTTATGTAAACCGGGCGCTAACTAACTGGCGCATACCCGGGGTGGCTGTTTGTATTGTAAAAGATAATAAGGTGGTGTTAATGAAAGGCTATGGCATTAAAGAGCTGGGCCTGCCCGAACACGTAGACGAAAACACCCTGTTTATGATAGGCAGTAATACTAAAGCATTTACCGCAACCGCCATGGCCATGCTGCAGGATGCAAAAAAGCTATCATTAGATGATAATGTAAGTAAATACCTGCCCGGCTTTAAATTAGAAAACAAGGCAGCTAGTGACGAAGTTATCCTACGCGATCTGTTATGCCACCGTTTAGGCTTTAAAACCTTCCAGGGCGACTTTACCTTTTATAACAGTGATCTTTCCCGCCAGCAGGTAGTTGAGCGGTTGGGCCACATGAAAGCTGCCTATCCTTTCCGGACGAAATGGGGATATACCAATTCGGCATTTTTAACTGCCGGCGAGATCATCCCACGCGTTACGGGCAAAAGCTGGGAGGTGTACTTAAAAGAAAATATTTTTGCCCCTCTAGGCATGATCAATACCTTGGCTTTAACTGCCGATCTGCCAAAATCATTTAACAGAACTGTGCCGCATACCTTGATTGATGAGCGTTTGAGCGCCATCCCTTATGGGCAGTTGGATAATATGGCACCCGCCATGAGTATATCATCATCCATAAACGACATGAGTAAATGGGTACTGGCCTTGCTTAATAATGGTAAAGTAGGTGACCGGCAGGTAATACCAGAAGCGGCCATATTAGAAACCCGCAAGCCGCAGGATTATGTGGGCAGTATACGCCACATAAACGGCGAAACCAATTATGAGCTTTATGGGCTGGGCTGGTTTTTGCAGGATTACAGCGGCCACCGCATTGTAATGCATGACGGGGGTGTTAGCGGGTACGTATCATCAGTAACGCTGGTGCCGCAAGATCACCTGGGTATAATTATACTGACTAATACAGATGAAAACTCGTTTTACGAGGCTTTGCGTTGGGAAATTATGGATGCTTATTTTAAACAACCCTATCGTAATTACAGTGATGTTTACTTAAACGCGTACAAAACTAATGCGGCTGCCGAGCAAAAGGTATATAAAAAACTGCGAGACTCTGTTGCACTAAACCTACAACCTGCTATACCTATAGCCAATTATACAGGTAAATATAATAATGACCTATATGGCAGTATGGTTATAACCGGGGGCGAAAATAACGACCTGGAAGTACGTTTTGAGCATCATCCTAAAATGTTTGTGCATTTACAGCCATTGGGCGGCAATCGGTTTTTCGCGACGTTCTCAGACCCTATATATGGCAAAACGGTTTTCCCTTTTACTTTTCAAAATGGCCGGATAACCGGCGTAAAAGTAAAAGTGGCCGACTTTGTTGAAGCCGACCCTTATGAATTTAAGAAAGTAAATTAGTTGGCGAAACCCTGTAAGGTGATATGAAATATCAATACCGAGTTTGATGGTACGGGCCCGCTGCCTGCAATGCCATAAGCAAGGCCCGATGGTATATATAAAGTAATTTTACCACCTGTACCTATCATGGGCAAGCCAATGCGCCAGCCTTGTATAAGGCTGCTTAATGGCGAGAAATAATAACTGGTTGCAGAGTCGGCCAATGTGCCGTCTAGTAAATATTGTGTATAAGCTACCGTAATACTTGATGTTAAGGTTGGATGCGCGCCTGTTCCGGGAGCCTCAATATTATAATATAAGCCTGATGCATCTTTCTTTACGCCTGTTATTCCATTTAATAAAAAATAATCCTGGATAGCTTTATCATCGGTTTCTGCCTGTATAGAAGCGTCAAATGGTGCAGTTACTACTTTTCTGCAAGAAGAAAAAGCAATAGTGAAAAGGCAGCAGAACAGTACAAAGTATTTTTTCATATAATGATTTTCATTTTAATAAACAAACATGCAATAGCCTAGCTGGCTGGTATGCCTATCAGGTCAATAGTATAAACAAGTATAGAGTTGCCCGGAATGCTGTCCGTTGCGGTAGAGCCATGTGCAAGTCCCGATGGTACTATTATCATAATACGGCCTCCTGTACCTATTTTAGTTACGGCTATGCGCAATCCGGCAACGTTAAAGCCGCTTAACTTGGCTTGAATACCCACAACACTGCCAATGGCTACACCGTTAAGATACCCATAGCTATATGTAATTTTCACGGATGAGTTGCTTGTTGGTTTTGGATCAGTACCGGGGGTAACTATCTGGTAATAAATGCCACTGACATCTTTAGTATACGAAAGTTTATTGGCCGTTAAATAAGCTTGTATTTTAGCATCATCAACGGTTGCCTGGTTGCCTGCAACAACGGTCGAATCAAGTTTTTGGCAAGACGATAAACCAATAATGAACAGGCTAAATAGTATAAGGTATTTTTTCATGCGGATTTTTCTATGCAACTATACTTAAAAAATATACAAAGGCTTTAAAATTTAACACTTTTTAGCATTTGCGCAAAACTACAAAATATTATCGCCGTTAATGTAGCCATAACGACAAACGGTAAAAACTATTATATATGCCTGGCTTAAAGCGCCGTTTTAATTTTTAATTCGTTTAACTGCGCATCGGCAATAGTTGATGGTGAATCAATCATCACATCGCGGCCCGAATTGTTTTTAGGGAACGCTATCACATCGCGGATAGAATCTAATCCGGCGAAAATAGAGCATAACCTGTCAAATCCAAAAGCTATACCACCATGCGGCGGCGCGCCATACTCGAAAGCGTCCATCAAAAAGCCAAATTGTTTTTGTGCCTCTTCTTGTGTAAAGCCCAGGTGTTTAAACATTAAAGCCTGCAAAGCACGGTCATGGATCCGGATAGAGCCGCCACCTATTTCGGTGCCGTTTATAACCAAATCATAAGCATTGGCACGCACATCGCCGGGATTAGTATCCAGCATGGCAATATCCTCTGGCTTAGGCGAGGTGAACGGGTGGTGCATGGCATGATAGCGCTCTGTTTCTTCGTCCCACTCCAACAGCGGGAAATCTAACACCCATAGCGGCGCATAAGTATTTTTATCGCGTAAGCCTAAACGCGAGCCCATTTCTAAACGCAGCTCATTTAATTGCTTGCGTGCTTTATCGGCATTGCCGGCTAACACTAAAATTAAATCTCCCGGCTCAGCTTCAAATGCGGCTGCCCAGTTGGTAAGGTCATCCTCGGTATAAAACTTATCTACTGATGATTTTAACGTACCATCGGTATTATAACGGCAATAGATCATCCCGGTAGCGCCAATTTGCGGGCGTTTTAACCACTCGGTTAGCTCATCTATTTGTTTACGGGTATAATCGGCGCAGCCTTTGGCGTTTATACCGACAACCAGTTCGGCATTATCAAATATGCCCAAACCCTTGCCTTTAACAATATCATTTAGCTCAACAAACTGCATCCCGAAACGGATATCCGGTTTGTCTGATCCATATAAACGCATCGCGTCTGCATATTGCATCCGCGGGAAATCATTAAACTCAATACCTTTTACGGCTTTAAATAAATGGCGGGTTAAGCCCTCAAATATATTTAGGATATCTTCTTGCGTAATAAAAGCCATTTCGCAATCTATCTGCGTAAACTCCGGCTGGCGGTCGGCGCGTAGATCCTCATCCCTAAAGCATTTTACGATCTGGAAATAACGGTCGAAACCACTAACCATCAGCAACTGCTTAAACGTTTGCGGCGATTGCGGCAGGGCGTAAAACTCGCCCGGGTTCATGCGGCTTGGCACCACAAAATCACGCGCGCCTTCCGGTGTCGATTTGATCAGTACCGGGGTTTCTACCTCTATAAAATCAAGCATATCCAGATACTTGCGTACCTCTTGCGCCATTTTATGGCGAAGCACCAGGTTGTTGCGTATAGGATTACGGCGCAAATCTAAATAACGATATTTTGCTCTTAGCTCTTCGCCGCCGTCAGTCTCATCCTCTATCATAAACGGAGGAACTTTTGATGAGTTAAGCACTTCAATTGATTCAACCGTTATCTCAATTTCGCCGGTTGATATTTTAGTGTTTTTGTTGGTACGTTCAATTACGGTGCCTGTAACTTGTATCACAAATTCACGACCCAGCCCACGACTGGTTTCACGTAGAGTAGCATCACTATCTGTATTTAATACCAATTGGGTTAAACCGTAACGGTCGCGCACATCAATAAAAGTTGTGCCGCCCAAATCGCGCGATTTTTGTACCCATCCGCATAAAGTTACTGTTTGGCCTAAATTATTGATATTTAGTTCGCCGCAAGTATGTGTTCTTAACATGGTAACGTGTTTTATAAAGTTTGCAAAAGTAGTGTTTTGATTTCGAAATTCGGATTTTCGATTTCGAATTTAGTTAATGGGGCGTTAGTGTTATACGACAAATCTGGCAAGTCAAAACAACAAACCGAAATTGAACGCTTGGATTCCGAAATAAAAAAAATACCTTTGCCTCATAATTCTCAAGGGGTGCCTTGCTTTGGAACGACTAAATATGCTGCAGCGTATTTTACCAAACTGAAAGACAGGCTGAGATCAAACCCATTGTTTTGAGTTATGAGTATTGAGTTATAGGTTTTGAGTTTTATACTCATCACTCACAACTCGTCACCCATCACTCACCAACATGCACCTGATCCGGGTAATGCCGGCGTAGGGAGAGGTAATAAGTTAAGTGTACTGCGTATTCAACCCTGGTGTGCAGATGGTTTAACATTTTTTTATTTAACAAACTTTGAAAAATTTATTTACGGCATTATTTGCCTTGCTGCTGCCTGTCCTGGCATCGGCCCAATTCACTATTACCGGTACGGTAAAAGACAACTCAAGTAGAAGACCGCTGCCCGGAGCCACTATTAGTATTAAAAGCTATCCCACTCAAACATCTACTGATGAAGATGGCAAATTCCAGATTACGCTTCCAGGATCGGGAACTTTTGTTATTAATGCAACTTATTTAGGCTACCACCCAATTTCTGACACGGTGCATCTTAATGGAGGTAATAAAATTTCCATAGTGTTCAATTTAGCCAAAAACACCTTTTTAACTGAAGAGGTTACCGTAAACGCTACCCGTGCATCAGCCAACTCGCCTACGGCATTTACCAATTTGAGTAAAAAAGACATCGACAAAAACAACTCGGGTCGTGGGTTTGAGTATTTGCTGGAGCAAACGCCATCAACCGTGGTAACATCAAACGCGGGTGCAGGTGTGGGTTATACTAGTATCCGCATTCGCGGATCAGACCCTACCCGCATTAACGTAACCCTAAACGGTATCCCTATGAATGATGCCGAGGATCAGGGTGTATACTTTGTCGACCTGCCTGACCTGGCTTCGTCTGTTGATAATATACAGGTACAGCGCGGCGTGGGTACATCAACCAACGGCGCTGGTGCTTTTGGTGCAAGTATCAACATACAAACTACCACCCGCCGTGATAGCGCCTATACAGAGCTGAATAGCTCGGCGGGTTCGTACGGAACTTTAAAGAACACCATTAACCTGGGTACAGGCTTATTAGGCGGACATTATAGTTTTGATGGACGTTTATCAAACATGCGGTCAGACGGTTACATAGACCGCTCGGCATCCACGCTTCGATCTTATTTTTTAAGCGGAGCATATTATGGCAAAACCAGCGTATTACGCCTAAATGTTTTTGGCGGATACGAGCAAACCCACCAGGCCTGGGACGGTGTGCCCGAGGATAGTGTAAAGTTTGGCAATCGTAAGTATAACGAGTTGGGTTATATTAACGCGACCGGGAAATACTATGGTAATCAAACTGATAATTATAACCAGAACTATTACCAGTTATTGTATAATCAGCAACTCAGCCCAAAGCTATCATTTAGCGGGGCATTGCATTATACCCACGGCTACGGTTATTACGAAGAATATAAAAACGATGCCGCATTAAGCGACTATGGTGTTACCCCGGTTGTTGTTGGCGGCACTACCATCAGCACAACCGATTTGATACGCCGCTTATGGCTAAACAATGATTTTTATGGCGCAACGTATAATTTCAACTACAAACCAAGTACTAAGTTAGATATAACATTGGGCGGTGCGTATAACGAATACAAAGGTCGCCATTATGATAACATTGAGTGGACACAGCAAAGCACCAACATCCCGCAGGATTATGAGTACTCGCGCAACAATGCCAAGAAAACAGACTTTAACCTGTTTACCCGTGCCGAGTATCATTTGGGCAATGTATTATTATATGGTGATGTGCAATACCGCCACATCGGTTACTCGTTTTTAGGGTACGATCAAAACCTGAAGAATGTACAGCAACAAGTAGGCTTAAACTTTTTTAACCCTAAAGCGGGTATAACCTATCAGGTAAATGATAACAGCAATGTTTACGCGTCAATAGCTATAGGTAACCATGAGCCAAATCGTAGCGATTTTGTAAACTCATCACCATCAAGCCGCCCTAAGGCAGAAAATTTAAAGGACCTGGAAGTAGGCTACCGCACCAGCCAAACAGGCTTTAGCGCAGGCATTAACGGCTTTTATATGCTATACAAAAATCAATTGGTTTTAACAGGAGCGTTAAATGATGTTGGCGAAGCTATCCGCACCAATATTGCCGATAGCTATCGTGCAGGTATTGAGGCAAATGCTAAAGTTAATATAACACAACAGCTAAACTGGTTTGTTAACGCTACGGTAAGCACTAATAAGGTTAAAAACTTCCAGCAGTTTTTATATAATTATGATACAAGCACTTTGGCCGCAACCCAATATGCTAAAACAGATATAGCTTATTCGCCTAACCTTACCGGGGCAAGCACTATCAGTTACCAGCCTATAAAAAATGCAGAGATCGCCTTTATCAGCAAATATGTTAGTCAGCAGTATTTAGATAATACCTCAACCCAAAGCCGCTCATTGCCACGGTATTTTGTAAATGATGTAAGGCTGAATTACAACTTCGCCATAAAAGGCGTTAAAAATATCGGTATCGGCTTATTGATCAATAACGTGTTCAGTGCCAAATACCAATCAGATGGCGCAACCTATCCTGATATTGAAAGTGGTAAAGTTGTAAATTATAACTACTGGTTTGCACAGGCCCCTGCTAATTTCCTGGCATCGGTAAATATTAAATTCTAAAAACAACAATGGCAGGATAACAAATCCTGCCATTGTTGTTTAATAGGTTTCACAAAATTAAATCATAAGCCAATAATGATAAACATACATCAATGGCTGCAACTGTTTATCGACCAGGTAAACCAAACCACCTTGTGGGAATGGCTGGCCGTAATATTGGGCGTAGCCGAAGTACTACTGGCCAAGATCAATAATATATGGCTTTATCCTACCGGGATAGTGGGTACTATAACAGGTATCTATATTTTAATGGTAGCGGGGCTGTATGCAGAATCGGCATTAAGCATTTATTACATAGTAATGAGTGTTTATGGCTGGGTGCATTGGATAAAAAGACGCGATGCGCCGCCGGTAAAAATTACCTGGGCCACTAAACAAGAATGGATAATTACCATCCTGATAGTAGTAGTGGGCTGGGTTATCTTTTATGTGCTCCTTAAAAAATTCACCGCATCAAACGTACCGGTATGGGATGCCTGGGTATCATCAACGGCATGGGCAGGCATGTGGTTGTTGGCAAGGCGTAAGTTGGAAAACTGGATACTACTAAACGTTTCTAATCTGTTTGCCATACCACTGCTTTGTTATAAGCATTTAATAATGTTTGCCACGCTTACGCTGATTTTGTTTATCGTAGCCATCTTCGGTTTTTTTGAATGGCGCGCTATCTGGAAAAAAGATAACGAGACCCAACTCGCTTTAACTACTTAAACATGGAAAACAGCATACCACACCCATCCACATTTATTACTACGGATGATATAAATACCATAAGAAACACCGCCACCGAAGCCGAACGATTAGGCATGCTGCACCCCGAGCAACTGGCAGTAATTTACCGGGAACGTTGGTTTAAATTATTAGTGCCTGATGTTTATACCGGTCGGCAAATAATCCTGCCCGAATTGGTGCGGCTACAGGAAGCTATCAGTTGGACAGACGGTAGCACCGGCTGGGTAGTCACTCTTTGCAGCGGCGCGGGTTGGTTCGGCGGATTTATTGAGCCGGAAGTTGCACAGCGGATATTTAACAATACGCACGTTTGCCTGGCCGGCAGCGGCGCTGTAGGCGGAACAGCCGAGATCACCGAAAGCGGCTACCTTATTAACGGCAGTTGGAAATACGCCAGCGGCGCGCATCATGCCACTCACATTACTGCTAATTGCGCTATAAAAAACAACGATTCGCCGGTTTTAAATGATGATGGCGAGCAACTGGTATTACCGTTTATATTTGACAAAAAAGATGTTACTATCCTGCCCGCCTGGAAATATATCGGCATGGTGGCTACCGGCAGTGATGCTTTTGAGATTAAGGGTTTAGTTGTGCCGGGAGATCGGCAATTTAAAATTGATCCGTCAGCAGTAAAAGTTGATGGCGCTTTATATCATTACTCATTTTTGCAACTGGCCGAGGCTACGCTGGCGGTTAATATATCGGGCATCGTGATACATTTTATAGACCTTTGTGCCGATGTGTTTAACAACAGGATGAACCATCCGCGGCTTACCAATCAGCAAAAAATGTTTTTAATTGATACGCTGGCTCTGGCAAATAAAGAAATGACCGATCTGCGTAAAGCATTTTTTGAAGCAGTTGATATTTCATGGGAGGCGATAATGGCAGAGAAAGTAGTGCCCGATGCAAAGCTGAATGCAGTTAGCATTACCAGCCGCCGGCTGGCAATAACTGCAAGAGAAATCGTTGATCGGCTTTATCCGCTCTGCGGATTGGTAGCGGCGAGCGCCGATAGTGAGATCAACCGTGCCTGGCGAGATCTGCATACTGCCAGCCAGCATACTTTGTTAACCTTTCCTTTTGGTACTTAATATTAATAAAAAATTCATCTGCAATTATAATTGTATATTGATATTTGAGTTTCTTAATATTACATCATGAAATTTAAACACCTTCTATTACTGCTAAGCGTTTGTGTTGCTGTTAATGTAACCGCGCAATCCAAAAAGAAAACAACTACAGCTACTGTATCAACCACCTTACCCCGCCCCAAACTGGTGGTAGGCATAGTGGTAGACCAAATGCGTTGGGATTACCTGTATCGTTTTTATGATCGTTACAGTAATGGTGGCTTTAAAAGAATGCTGAATGAAGGTTTTAGCTGCGAAAACGCAAATATTGATTATATACCAACAGTAACAGCTGCCGGGCATACCGCAATTTATACGGGTTCTGTACCGGCAATACATGGCATAGCAGGCAATGACTTTATTGTACAAGCTACCGGTAAATCCATGTATTGCGCCGAGGATAACTCGGTGGAAACAGTGGGCAGTACATCAGACGCGGGCAAAATGTCGCCGCGCAACTTATTGGTTACTACGGTTACTGATGAGTTGAGGCTGGCAACAAATTTCCGGTCGAAAGTTATCGGTATAGCGCTGAAGGATCGCGGTGGTATCTTACCTGCCGGGCATACCGCTAACGCGGCTTATTGGTTTGACGACAAAAGCGGTAACTGGATAACCAGTACTTATTACATGAACGACCTGCCGCAATGGATGAAAGATTTTAATGCCAAAAAACTACCCGAGTTTTATTTAAAGAAAGACTGGAATCCCCTTTATCCGGTAAGTACCTACATACAAACCCTGCCTGACGAAAGTAAATACGAGGGCAAATTTAAAGGCGCAACCAGCGCGACCTTGCCTGTAAAAACATCCGAGTTATATAAAGGCAATTTAGGGATGATCCGCAGTACGCCGTATGGTAATACCTTAACGCTTGACTTGGCAATAGCGGCTATCAATGCCGAAAAAATGGGACAGGGCCCGGTGACTGATTTCCTCGCGGTGAGTTTATCATCAACCGATTATGTGGGCCATCAATACGGTATTAATGCTGTTGAAGTTGAAGACACTTACCTGCGCTTAGATAAAGATCTGGCTGCCTTCTTCACTTACCTGGATGGCAAAGTTGGCAAGGGCCAATACACCATATTTTTAACTGCCGACCACGGTGCCGCGCACAATACCTCTTTTTTACAAGATCATAAAATCCCTGCGGATGTATGGGATGACGGCGCTGCGCTAAAAGAGTTGAACAAAGTATTACAGGATAAATACAAGACTGCCCGGCTGATAATAAGCATTACCAATTACCAGGTAAATTTAAACTATGCCGCAATTAAAAGCGATAAGCTTAATGAAGAGGAAATAAAGGCTGATTGTATTCGGTTTTTTGAAAAACAACCGGCTGTTGCTTTCGCGATTGATATGCAAAAAGCAACAACAGCCAATATTCCGGAGGAGTTGCGTATGCGTATTATTAATGGTTATAGCATAGCCAATAGCGGTGTTATACAGATCATTTTAAAACCGGGTTATTTTACCGGTCACGGCTCTGGCGATGCCGGCACTACCGGCACAACCCACGGCACCTGGAACCCTTATGATACCCACATACCCATGGTGTTTATGGGCTGGGGTATTAATCACGGCAGTACAGCCAACCAAACGTATATGACCGATATTGCCCCAACCGTTGCTTCGTTATTACACATACAGGCACCAAATGGCTCGATAGGCCACGCGGTAAGCGCTGTGATAAAGACCGAAAAATAAAACAAATAGATACCTAACAGTAAGCTGTACAATCCTTATGAAAAAAATAGCGTGTTTGTTTAGCTTAGTGTTAATGACTCTTTTAACCACTGCACAGGTACCCGATAAAAGCTGGTGGACATTTTCTTATTCCGAAGGAGGATCGCCGGATGGTGATCTGCTAAACCTGAGATACCTCAACGAGCATTTCGCAGGCGAAAACGGGTTTATAAAACTAAGTGCCGATGGTAACTCGTTTGTAAACGGCAAACATAAAGAGATCCGTTTTTGGGCCTGCAATGGCGGTAGCATGGCTAGTGGATTTAACGATCAAAAATTAGATAGCCTGGCTAAGTTCCTGGCCAAAATGGGGGTTAACCTAATACGCTATCATGGCGCTATTAATCCCAAGGGTAAAAACACTTCTATTAATGATGTAGATACCACCGAGGCGCGTAATATATGGCGCTGCGTGGCGGCCATGAAAAAACAAGGCATTTATACTGTCATATCGCCCTTTTGGCCCGCCAATGGGCACATGGGCGGCTGGATACCCAAAGAATGGGGCATTGACGGCTACTCGGGCAAGGACGACATGTGGGCGGTGTTGTATTTTAATGATAAACTAAAAGTGGGTTATAAAACCTGGGTTAAATATTTATATACCACGCCTAACCCGTACACCCACGTTGCGCTAAAAGACGAACCTGCGGTAGCCATTATCCAGGTAGAAAACGAAGACTCGCCTTTTTTCTGGACCATGAGTGGCATAAAACCCGAGTTGGCAAAAACGGTTGGTGTGCAATTTTCTAAATGGTTGAGAAATAAATATGGTCCGTTAGAAAGCATTAAAGATACCATGGCCTTGTTGCCTATTTATGATCTAACACTTCCGCCTAAAGAAAGCACGCAGAAACGGGTAAGAGATCAGGTAGAATTTTATGCCGCCAGGCAACGTGGTTTTTATGATGACATGGTGCATTACTATCGTGATGTTTTGGGGTGTAAGCAATTAATAAATGGCAATAATTGGCGTACCGCATCGCAAAGCCGCTTGCTTGATCTGGAGCGTTGGGCCAACAGCGGAGCGGACGTTATCGCTGTAAACAAATACTTCGACCCGCAGCATAAGGGGGCCAACGCGGGCTGGCGTATAGATCCCGGTGATTTTTATGGGGCACCATCGGCACTAAAAAACCCGGCAGATATGCCAACCAACGTTAAACATGTTGCAGGCCACCCCATGATGGTGACCGAAAGCGGCTGGAACCTGCCCAATAAATATCAAACAGAAGGACCCCTATTGGTAGCCGCCTACGGCGGGCTTACAGGTTTAGATGCTTTCTTTTGGTTTAGCCCGAGTGCTGTAAACTTTGCAACGCAACCTTATTATACCTTCCTTAACATAAAAGGGCAACACCCTTTAAACCGTTGGACAACATCAACCCCCGGCGAAATGGGGATGTTCCCGGCCAACGCGTTGATACAACGATTAGGCTATGTAAAAGAGGCCAAAGCGGTAACCGAACAGCGAACCATGAACAGCATGCTTGACCGTTACGTCCCACCGATATTCGAAGAGCAATCTTTTGATCCTAATCGTGATTTTGTGATCGGTGATAAAAAGAATGAAGGACAAGGCAAGCTATCGCCGCTAACTTTTTTAACCGGTAATGTATCTACCACTTATAATAGCAAAAAAGACACATTCAAGGTATCGGCAGATCTTGCTCAATTGATCAATACCAAAGAAGGCAAAGTCACCTCAGTAACCGGCGAGCAGGCATTGAATTATAAGGATGGAATTTTCACGCTAAACACACCCAAAGCAAAGGCTGTAACCGGGTTTTTAAGCAGCAAAGGGGTGTTTGATTTAAGCGGAGTAACAATCACCTCGACCAATGAATATGCAACTATCGAACTGGTAAGTATGGATGGCATCAACATAGACCACTCAAAAAAAATACTGCTACAGGTAGGCACCATATTCAGGCCTACCAATTGGGGGGAAGAACCTACAACAATAACCAATAAAAACCAACAACTTACGGGCTTTAAAATAACCAATACCGGTAAAATGCCATGGTTGGCTATGCCGGTAAATGGGAGTATTGCCATTAAAAATAAACTCATTAAAAAAGCGATACAACTGGACGCTGCGGGCCACGCCATTAAAAAGCTGGATCTGCAAATTTCTGCTGACGGTGTAGCGCTAAAACTCCCTGCAGATGCTTATTATATTTTGTTGGAGGATTAGATTATTAATAATTGTTAGTCCGGATTAACGACTGTCTAATTAGTTTCCTCCTTTTATTACTTTTGCACCAATTATGAAGATGAGTGCGGCCACCCCTTTTACATTATTAAACCAGGATCTTTTACTATTACCGCAGCGTGCCATTTACTGGCAACAGCAAAAAACTTTAATTGCTGCCGATGTGCATTTGGGTAAGGTGGGTCACTTTCGCAAAGCAGGGATAGCAGTGCCGCGGGATATGGAGCAGGGTGATCTGGGAGTATTATCGGACCTGATCCATGAGTATCGGCCTGAAAAAATAGTGTTCCTGGGCGACCTGTTCCATAGTGATATGAATGCCGATTGGGACTGGTTCAAGCTATGGCGGCAACAATTCCCCAAGCTTGAAATTATACTGATACGCGGCAACCATGATATTGTGCATGACGACCATTACCACCAATTGAATATCAGTTTGCATGATTCGCTTTTAATAGAGCCTTTCCTGATGCTGCACCACCCGCAAGCCGAAGAAGAATTGGATGAGCTAACTGGTTATGTTTTTTGCGGACATATACACCCCGGCATAAATTTAACAGGCAAGGGTCGGCAAAGTTTAACGCTGCCTTGTTTTGCGTTTGGGAAAAGACAAGCCATACTCCCGTCCTTTGGTAAGTTTACCGGGCGCGTAGCTATACGAAACCTGAAAACCGACCGCATTTTTGCAGTGTTGAAAGATAAGGTAATGGCTATTGATTAGTGATGTTTAAAATAATTATCAACTGCGGCAGGCACATCGGCAAAATCTACAACGCGTTCTATAATAAGCCCCTTCCCATCTACCAGGTAATAAGCCGGTATGCTTTTTATACCCCAGTTTGGCCCGTTTGGCGAGTCGTCACCTTTAAGATCTGATACCTGTGTCCATTTCATTTGGTCACGATCTATAGCTGTCAGCCATTTATCCTTGTCGGTATCAAATGATATGCTTACTACATCAAAACCTTTAGAGGTTAATTGCATCAACTGGCTAATTATCTGCGCATGGTTATCGCGGCTTGTTCCATTGGTTGAGCGCCAAAAATCAAGCAGTATCAGCTTTTTGTTCATGGCTTTAATATTCACCTCCTTACCATCGGGCGTGGTACCGGCAATGGCGGGTGCGGTACCGCCAGGGGCCAGTTTGCTTAGCTCTTTCAACTTTCCTTCAAGTATCTTGCCGTCATCGCTGTTTTTAGCAGCATAGCTAAACCGGGTAAAAAGCCTGTAAAAAGCCACCGGATCATCCTGGTAATCCATGTGGGTCATCAGGTGAGCGGCTACCTCGTTGTCAGGAAATTTAACCATAAAGGCAGTAAAAACGCTTAACTGATCAACCTGATTGGTTCTCATTTCTTCGGCTTGCATTTTACTTAGTTTATCGGTTTCGGCAGACGACCTCATGTTCCCATTATCCATTTTTTGCATTTGCTGATTAATAGCAACTACTTTTTGGCGTGCCTGGTGTACCAGCGTATCATTAATAGCGTAATAGGCCGATAGCTGGGTTTGCATTTGCGATGATGAGGTAACGCGCGGATAATCGTTTATTCTATCTTGGTCTATGTTGATGGCGTAGGTGCCCGGTTCAAGATACAATTCCACCTCGCGCGTGATGCCTTTGGTAGCTTTAGATGCGTATAGCATTTTATAATAACCCGAATACTGCAGATACTTTTTGAATTTAAACCTCCCTTCTTCAATATCCGTTCTGAAAACATTGTTGTTTGCTAAATCCCTTATAATAACATTGCCATAGGTTACGCCGGGGGCGGTACCGGTAATTTCAATATCACCTTGCGTACGCTTGCAACCGGCAAATGTTATCGCAAGGAGAATAAAGCAAATGTATTTCATTTTTAACATAGGGAGTTGGCAACCACTAAAGTAATATAATTACTATTAAACGCAAAAAACACACAAGGTTTTTAATTAAAACCACCTCCTTTTAGATTGTTTCTAAATAGCTAATTGCCCGCTAATTACTAAAAAGCATTTATATCTTTTGGTATTTAATAAATACTTTTGCGTAAATATTCATTTACAATAAAATAATGAGCGAAATTAAACAAACCTTTAACTCATCGCTGGGCAAAAAGCTTATTAT
>NZ_JAQBOF010000036.1 GCF_028288185.1 Mucilaginibacter sp.
TAGAACCAGGCTTTGGTATAACCATTGGTAATGCGCTACGTCGTATATTACTTTCATCGCTTGAAGGTTATGCAATTACTTCTGTACGTTTCTCAGGCGTAATGCATGAGTTTTCAACTATAAAAGGAGTTGTTGAAGACGTTACCGAGATCATATTAAACTTAAAACAAGTTAGGTTTAAAAAGACAGGTGAGTCTGGCGACAGTGAAAAAGTTTTCGTGATCATCAATGGTCAGGATACTTTTAATGCTGGTGATATAACTAAGTTCTCAAATAACTTTACAGTTTTAAATCCTGATTTAGTTATCTGTAACATGGATTCATCAGTAACGCTTGAAATTGAATTCACGATCAATAAAGGCCGTGGTTACGTTGCAAGCGAAGAAAATAAAAATCCGGATGCGAATGTTGGTGTAATAGCTATTGATTCTATTTACACCCCGATCAAAAACGTAAAATACACTATTGAAAACTATCGTGTAGAGCAAAAAACCGATTACGAGAAATTAGTATTGGATATTGCTACAGATGGTTCTATTCATCCTGAAGACGCGCTGAAAGAAGCTGCTAAGATCCTGATCCAGCACTTTATGTTGTTTAGCGACGAGAACATGATGTTAGAAGCGCAAGCTAAAGAAGAAACTAAAGAAGTTGACGAGGAAATTTTACACATGCGTAAGATCCTTAAAACTGAATTAGTTGATCTTGATCTTTCAGTACGTGCATTAAACTGCTTAAAAGCAGCTGATATCCGCAGCCTGGCTGACCTGGTATCTTATGACGTAGCAGATATGTTGAAATTCAGAAACTTTGGTAAAAAATCATTGACTGAAATTCAGGACCTGGTTAAATCAAAAGGTTTATCTTTCGGCATGAACTTGTCGAAATTTAAATTAGACGAAGATTAATAAATAGAGTCAAGAGTTAAGAATCAGAATCTTGTATCCTGATTCTTAACTCTTAAATCTATAAAAGAGTAGTTACAGTGAGGCGATCTCACTAACTCCAAACACAATTTTTTAACGGAGTATTTGCATAATTCCGCGGGCTTGACTGAAAAGCCGCCCAACGGTATGCACGTGCCACAAACAACAAAACAATGAGACACGGTAAAAAACACAACCACTTAGGCCGCACCACCAGTCACCGCAAAGCGATGCTGAGTAACATGGCTACTTCGCTTATTTTACACAAGCGTATCACTACTACATTAGCTAAAGCTAAAGCTTTACGCGTTTATGTAGAACCAATACTAACAAAAGGTAAAGATGATACTACGCACTCACGTCGTACCGTATTTAGCTACCTGCAAGACAAAGACGCAACAACTATCCTTTTCCGCGAAATTGCTGAGAAAATTGCTAACCGCCCGGGTGGTTACACTCGTATCGTTAAATTAGAAAATCGTTTAGGCGATAACGCTGAAATGGCAATCATCGAGCTAGTTGATTACAACACAGTTTACGGTACAGACGCAGCACAAGCCGCTAAGAAATCAACACGTCGTCGTGGTGGTTCTGGTAAAGCAAAAACTGACGCACCTGCTGCAAGCGCTGCAGTAACTCCTGCTGATGAATTAGCAGTTGCAGAAGCACCTGTTGAGGACATAGCTGTAGCAGAAGCTCCAGTTGCTAAGGCAGAAGTTGAAGCACCGGTAGCAGAAGAAGCTGCACCAGCTGTTGAAGAAGCTCCTGAAGCACCAACTGCTGACGAAGAAAACGCAGAAAAAGGCGAATAAGCCCCCTCTAAATCTCCTCCGGTAGGGGAGACTTTAAATAATATTAAAAACGCCCTGCTCATTTGAGTGGGGCGTTTTTTTGTTTAATGCCGTATAAAAGATGCAAAATATTGAGTCTCTATAATTGAGACCATTACACTAATTTTCTGCCAACCTGTCACCACAATAAGACAGCATTCTGACTAAATATTACCACCTTTTACAGCAATTGCCTAAAAAAACTGCCAAACCCAAATTGGCACATGCATTGTTAATAAGGTAGTATAAACAATCAAGAAAAATATAATCATATGTCTAAAATAATTGGAATCGACTTAGGAACAACAAACTCGTGTGTTGCTGTAATGGAAGGTAATGAACCTGTAGTTATAGCAAACAGCGAGGGAAAACGTACTACGCCGTCAGTAGTGGCTTTTATCGACAACGGCGAGCGTAAAGTGGGAGACCCTGCCAAACGTCAGGCTATTACAAATCCTACAAAAACTATTTCATCTATTAAACGCTTCATGGGTAACCAGTTTAATGAGGTTACTAAAGAAGCAGATCGTATGCCTTATACGGTAGTAAAAGGCGATAACAATACACCACGTGTAGAAATTGGCGATCGTAAATACACGCCACAAGAGATCTCTGCAATGATCCTTCAGAAAATGAAGAAAACTGCCGAAGACTTTTTGGGCCATGAAGTTACCGAAGCGGTTATTACCGTGCCGGCTTACTTTAATGATGCACAACGCCAGGCTACTAAAGAGGCCGGTGAAATTGCAGGCTTAAAAGTTCGTCGTATCATTAACGAGCCTACTGCTGCTGCCCTTGCTTATGGCTTGGACAAAGCACACAAGGATATGAAAATTGCCGTATTTGATTGCGGTGGTGGTACGCATGACGTGTCTATCTTGGAGTTAGGCGATGGCGTGTTCGAAGTAAAATCAACTGATGGTGATACACACTTAGGTGGTGATGACTTTGACCAGGTAATTATCGACTGGATGGCAGACGAATTTAAAAGCGATGAAGGTGTTGACTTGCGTAAAGATCCAATGGCTTTGCAACGTTTAAAAGAATCTGCAGAGAAAGCTAAAATTGAATTATCAAGTTCGACACAAACAGAAATTAATTTACCATACATCACTGCTGCCGATGGCCAGCCTAAGCACTTGGTTAAAACTTTAACACGTGCTAAGTTTGAGCAATTGGCCGACAGCTTGATCAAACGTACTATTGCCCCTTGTAAAACAGCATTGAAAAATGCAGGTTACAGCGTTAGCGATATTGACGAGGTTATTTTGGTAGGTGGTTCAACTCGTATCCCTGCTATACAAGATGCGGTACAAAAATTCTTTGGTAAAGCGCCATCAAAAGGTGTTAACCCGGATGAGGTTGTTGCTATTGGTGCCGCTATACAAGGTGGTGTGTTAACCGGCGAAGTTAAGGATGTATTGTTGTTAGATGTTACCCCGCTATCATTAGGTATTGAAACAATGGGTGGTGTAATGACCAGATTGATCGAATCGAACACAACTATCCCGACCAAAAAATCAGAGACATTCTCTACCGCTTCTGATAACCAACCGTCTGTTGAGATACACATTTTGCAAGGCGAGCGCCCTATGGCACAAGGTAACCGTACCATTGGCCGTTTCCATTTAGATGGATTGCCACCTGCGCCGCGTGGTGTACCACAGGTTGAAGTAACTTTTGATATTGATGCCAACGGTATATTACATGTATCGGCTAAAGATAAAGCTACCGGTAAAGAGCAAAAGATCCGTATTGAAGCATCATCAGGTTTAACCGATGCCGAGATCAAGAAAATGAAGGATGAAGCTGAAGCTAACGCTGATGCTGACAAAGCAGCAAAAGAAGAAGTTGAAAAACTGAATAGCGCTGACGCCTTGATCTTCTCGACAGAGAAACAATTGAAAGAGTTTGGTGATAAATTACCGGCTGATAAAAAAGCACCTATAGAAGAAGGTTTAACCAAATTGAAAGCTGCTTATGAGTCTAAAAACTTAGCTGATATAGATACTGCTCAAGCCGAGTTGAATACTGCCTGGACAGCAGCCTCTGAAGAGATGTACAAAGCATCTGCCGAAGGTGGCCAGCCAGCAGGTGATGCAGGCGCCGGAGCAGGTCCGCAAGATCACTCTGACACCGTAACTGACGTTGACTTTGAAGAAGTAAAAGACGACAGCAAATAATTTCTCAATATATATTAGTAAAAGCCTTGTTCTGCTAGATCAGAACAGGGCTTTTTTGTTTTATACTGTTTTTGCTACCCATGACATGTTGTAAAATGTTAAATTTACTTGAAGCGTAACATGTTATTTTATCTTTAAAGTCCCATTGGAATTTTATAACTCAGAATGACAAATATGAATATGATATTGTGAATGATTGATTATTATTCTCCATCCCAACCTTACTATCACCCTCAAACCCATGCCAAACCACCTGCACTTTTGAATGTTTAGAAACAAAACTCCCTTCAACCAAACCAAACACCACTTCTCTTTTTTGCGGATCAAAGCTTATAACTCTTTTATAATAAACTCCGCTTTGATAATCATAAGATGTCCCATCATCCTCATAAAAAACAAACTCGCTAGCCTCATCGCCGTTCCAAACATGGATAAGTAAAACACCATCCCCGGCCTCATTAGTACTCTGTATCACATTTTGCATGGGGATAATTCCACCTGCTTTTACAAATACCGGCAGATCAGTTAGCGGACATGAAATATTTACAACTTGCCCTCCGGCAAACTTTTCATCTGTGCTTAACCTATACCAATCGCCTACTGGCAAATAAACATCAACGCTTTCAACCGTACTGATGATCGGCGCTACTAATATTGAGTCGCCAAACAAAAACTGGTTCTGATATTTGGTGTCGAACACGTTTTCATCAGTTGTATAATCAATAGCCAATGTACGGCTTAAAGGCAGGCCGGTTTGGGTAGATTGGTAAAAACCCGAATAAATGTATGGCAATAACTTATACCGCTGCTCAATGTCTTTTTTAATGACCTGCTCATAGGCTTTGCCCCATTGCCAGGGCTCGCGCATACTCATGCCCAAAGCTGCATGGTTACGGTACATAGGCGTATACGGGCCAAGCGAGTTCCACCTAACCATCAGCTCGGGTGTAGGATTACCCATAAACCCCCCAATATCTACCCCGATCAATGACATTCCTGTCAACCCCAAACTATTAACCAACCGTTGGCCGAATAGCATGTGTTCATCTGTAGCGGCGTTATCACCCGTCCAAACCGCCGAATAACGCTGCGTACCGGCATAAGCGGCACGGGTGAGTATAAATGGACGTTTGTTATTTAAAAGGCCTTTAGTGCCGTTATAAGTGGCCCTTGCCATTTGCATGCCGTAGACGTTGCGGATCTCGGGCATAAACTTATCGCCGAACTTCACCAGCCAGGGTATGTTTTGTCCCCAGGCGGCAGGCTCATTCATATCGTTCCAAAAACCTTCAACGCCGGGGTCGGTTAACGCTTTAAATGATGCGCCCCACCAATCGCGCACATCCTCGTTTAAAAAATCCGGAAAATGGCAGCGGCCCGGCCAAACGCTGGCGGTGTATAATTCGCCGTTAGGGTAGGTGGCGAAGTAGTGTTTGTCTACACCTTCTTTATATTCATTGTAGTTCTCATCTATTTTTATTCCGGGGTCTACTATAGTTACCAGTCTAAAGTTCATGGCTTTTAGTTCATCTATCATTCCTTTTGGATCGGGAAAAGTCTCCTTGTTCCAGGTAAAGATCTTATAACCATCCATGTAATCAATATCACAATACATTACATCGGCAGGAATGTTCTTCTCCCTGAACTTTCTGGCAACATCCAATACTTCATCAGCGCTCATATAGCTCCACCGGCATTGCTGATAGCCCAAACTCCATAGCGGTGGCATTTCCATGCGCCCGGTTAGCCACGTATAATCTTCCAGAATATTCCGTACGCCCTGCGCACCGAAGAAATAATAATTCATATCACCGCCATCGGCCCCGAACCAGCTCATTTGCTCAGCGGTAGTAGCGCCAAAGTCGAAATAGCTTTTATGGGTATTATCGAAAAACAAGCCATAAGTTAACCCGTTATGCAGGCCGATAAAGAACGGGAAGGTTTTATACAATGGATCTGTTGTGATGGTGTGCATGGCGGCATCCGTGTTCCAATTTACATAATTGCAGCCACGACGGTTCAGATCGCCTGCCTTTTCGCCTAGGCCGATAAACTTTTCATCAGCATACAATTTGCGATAATTAATAACCCGATCGCCCTGCCAGTTGGTGCCAAAACGTTGGTCGTCCTCGCTTAGCGGTTGGCCATTTGCTGCATAAAAATTAAAGCGTAAAGGCTTTAGGTTGATGATCAATTTTAATGCTGACGTAGTTAATTCAACTATATCAGTCAAATGTTGCCAGGTAAAGTCATCCAGCGGCTTTTCTATCACCGCGAGTGATTCATCCAAACCACTAAAATCCTTGCTGATACAAACCCGAATAATAGTAGGGCTATACACCCAAACCCGCGCCTCGGCTTGCCGGGTTTTAATAACTAACGCGCCATTTTGCTCGGTAACGATATCGGCATTGCCTAATATTTCTAGCTGCATATTTTATAGAACAGCAATATCGTTTTTTTAGTTTGGGAAAGGAGAGATAAAAAGGATATACTTATATTTAGGACGATTACTAGCCATCATGATAAAACGCACCAATAACGCCTTTTCAGAATTTATTAAATCAGAACAAGCCAGCGGTGTGATATTAATTTTATGTCTAATCACTTCTTTAATTATAGCCAATACATCAGCCAACCAAAGCTTTGCTAATCTGCTATCGTTTAAGTTTGGTTATGAGTCATCAGGTATCGAACTAAAATATTCGCTACTAAACTGGATCAACGATGGCTTAATGGCTATCTTCTTTTTCCTGATAGGGTTAGAGATCAAAAGCGAGATCATCGGCGGGCATTTATCCAGCTTTAAAATTGCGGCGGTGCCGATATTTGCCGCGGTTGGTGGGGCGGTAGTTCCGGCGTTGATATTTTTTATTTTCAATTATGGTAAGAATACATCGGCAGGCTGGGCTATCCCAATGGCTACGGACATTGCTTTTGCATTGGGCGTGTTATCCTTATTAGGTAAACTAGTGCCACCCGCGTTAAAAGTTTTACTATCTACTTTGGCGGTAGTTGATGATCTGCTGGCTATTGTTGTCATCGCCATATTTTACTCGACTACCTTACATTGGCTCTACTTTGCAATTGGCGCGGGCATATTTTTGCTTTTATTGTTGACGAATAAGTTAGGCGTAAAGCATTTGGCATTTTATATTATTCCGGGGATAATGCTATGGTACTTTATCCATCACTCGGGTATACATGCTACAATCGCCGGGGTATTAACAGCATTAGCCATACCTGTAAGCTCCAAAAAAGGACCTATCCTTGAAAAATTGGCGCACCAATTAAATACGCCGGTTAACTTTATAATTATGCCCGTGTTTGCGTTAGCAAATACCAATATCCACTTTGAAAGCAATATGGTTAACGGTATTATGGGTATATTAGGCTTGGGTATAATTTTAGGGCTACTATTTGGTAAGCCGATAGGCATAATGCTGTTTGCCTGGCTTATTGTAAAATTTAAAGTAGGCTCATTGCCTGATCAGATCTCCTGGAAACATATTTCCGGAATGGGTTTATTGGCGGGGATTGGCTTTACCATGTCGCTATTTATATCGCTGCTATCCTTTGGTAGTTCGGTGCATAATACGGAGGCTAAGTTTGCTATTTTAATAGCTTCAGTAGTAGCGGGTGGGGTAGGGTTTGTGTATTTGAAATCCGTATTGACTGCAAAGTTGTCAAATTAAAAAGGCATAAAAAAACCCTGCTGCGTGCAGCCGGGTTTTTATAATAAGCGTAGAAATACCCTATGCTTTGTTTTTTGCTTCCTGAACTTCCAGGCGAATAGATTGTGCCAGATTTTTCAGGTCTTGCATTCCTTTGCGAACGCGGGTACCGGCTGCACTGTTACCCTTGTTGTAAAACTTGTCGGCATCAGCTTCAAGCGAAGCGATCAACTCTTTTACTTCAGTGAATTTTTTCATTTAATTTCTCCTTTAAAATATTGACGAGGTTTTTTGTTTTTGTAAAAGCTAAGCTAAAATGTTTTCTCTGAAAAAAAAATACTTAAAACAGCCTATAACGGTGTTTTTTTTCCACATTTCTAAGGTCGTTCAACTTCAGAATAATAGCTTGAAAAGATAACCTATTATCAATATTATAATAAATTTTCTTTTTAAATAATATCGATACATTTTAGGCCGCAATAGCCTAAAAATAAACGTTATACTATTTAATTTGCAAAAACAGTAAATCAACAAATAAAAACCTGCTGACGAAAAAATACCGAAGATTTGCTATTTACTTTTAATGGCTTTGCCCGTACCAGGGCTTATGTTTTTTAATACCATAAATAGCGGTTGCTTATCCGGGCCATCTATATTATCGGCGGCAAAGCCCGCCCCCAGTAACAGATCGGTCTTACCATCGCCATCTATATCTGCAGCGTCCACTGTCATGCCCCTTGTAAATCGTGTGGTTAATGGTAAAGTATACGTCTGAAACTTAAGATTACCCTTGTTTTCAAAATAAACAAATGCTTCCCAGGTTTCTTTATGTCCCGGAAATTCGCTAATGGTAGCAATATCCAGGTCGCCATCACCATCAAAATCTTTCACAATAGCTTTAGAGCAACCATATATAGCATAAAAATACTTTTGGGTGAAATTGTTCTTACCGTCATTTAAGTAGATGTATACGCCGTGATATGGCTTTAATATCTGGCTAAAATCGGCATTGTCACCGCAGGTATATATGATATCTTTAAATCCATCGCCATTAAAGTCAACCAAATCAAAAGAAGTTGAACCATAAGATGGCGGAAAACTTAACACTCGTTTTTCTTCAAAATTGCCTTTACCATCATTGGTATATAAAAAAACACCTTCATCGCCTTGCGAAAAAAGCGCCCAAATGTCCGGACGCTTACTGTTGTTACCATAATCAACAATAGTTTTTAGGCATCCGGGCTTATCTCTTAATATATGCTCTTTACTATTCTTTCCAAATCCTTCAAACCAACTTAGCCTTCCTATCATTTTGCCAAACTGCGCAATAAGGTAATCTTTCTTTCCATCCATGTTAAGATCGACCATATCAACTGATACCGGGCGACTTAACTGCTGAAAGATAGGCTTGGCTTGTGGTGTAACTGTGCCTTTTTTATCAATATTGATCTCTCTGATATTGCCCACTTTGAAATTATTTGCCGCTAAGTCTGGACCAATAGTAGTTGCGATAATTTTATTTTTTTTAAACAACAAATCTACTATAGGGCCATCTAATATGGATGACTTAATTGTTTGTACTTTATCATTCAAAATAATTAACCTGTTGGTTAGGCCATCGCATACAATAAGGCGGTGAGGAACTACACTTTCATCAATTTTGACGTATGATGTTAACGACTGTGTTGAAACCCATTCGGCAGGGGTGGGTTGTATCGCAAAAAAAGGTAATTGATGTATAGGTGTAGCCTGATGTAGCGGAGGTAAATGTTCGGGAGACTTGGTAATATAGTATGCACCTAACTGCTTCCATTGTGCAGGAGTTATTGTAGGCTGGGTGGCCTGGTAATATTCATCATCTACCGGGTTGGGCACGCGGCCGGCAGGAGCATCCAAATGGATACCCAGGTATGAGCGCATGGCCGGTAGCACGTGGCGAGCCCATGTTTCTTTGTCCAATAATGATGGATCTGGCAATTTATGGCATGATTGACAATATTGTGCAGCCATTTCTTGTCCCTTACTCACATCATCTTCACTAAATTCTGTTGGCTTAGTTGCCGGGGGCGTATCATTGGTTGAGCTTGTGCATTGAACAAGTATTACAACCATTAGAGCAAGCAATGCAATAACGGTTGTTTTATTGGATAGTCGCATAAGAACTGATCTTAACTGGGTTTGGTTATAAAGATATTAAAATATATAAAACAAAAATGCCACCTCTGTTAAGAGATGGCAACTATTTTATACCCAAAAGTTATATTTCATTAAACTTCGGCAAGCCTTTCGCGATAATGCCCTGCTTTTAGCTTTTCGCCCATTTCACTATAAGCATCCAATGTACGTTGTACATCGTCAAGTGAATGTGCGGCGGTAGGTATTAACCTAAGCAATATTAATCCCTTAGGTATAACAGGGTATATAACTATCGAGCAGAATATGCCGTAGTTTTCGCGCAGATCGCGGGTTAATGATGTAGCTTCATACAGGTCGCCTTTTAAAAATACAGGGGTAACCATGGTATTGGTAACGCCCAGGTCAAAGCCGCGTTCTTTCAAGCCTTTTTGCAGCGCGTTGGTTATTTGCCATAATTTTTCGCGCAATTGGGGCTGAGATTTAAGCAGCTCGAAACGTTTTTTTAAGCCCAGTACCATTGGCATTGGGAGTGCCTTTGCAAATATCTGCGAACGCATGTTATAGCGTAAATAATCAATTACGTGTTTGTCGCCTGCAACGAACGCGCCAATACCTGCCATTGATTTGGCGAATGTACCAAAGTACACATCTACCCCATCAATACAATCTTGTTCTTCGTGTGTACCGGCGCCGGTTTTACCCATGGTACCAAAACCATGCGCATCATCAACCAATATCCTGAAATTGAATTTATCTTTAAGCGCGATGATCTCTTTTAATTTACCTTGCGCACCTGACATGCCAAAAACACCTTCGGTAATTAATAATATACCACCACCATTTTGTTCAACCAAGCGGGTAGCGTGCTCCAATTGCTTTTCGCAGCTTTCTAAATCATTATGGCGGTAAACAAAGCGTTTACCCATGTGCAAACGCAAACCATCAATAATACAGGCGTGCGACTCGGCATCATAAACTATAACATCATTGCGGTTAACCAGCGAATCAATAATAGATACCATCCCCTGGTAGCCATAATTCAATAAAAACGCGTCTTGTTTGCCTACAAATTTACCCAAGCCATTTTCAAGCTCTTCGTGATGTTTAGTGTTGCCAGACATCATGCGGGCACCCATAGGGTACGCCATTCCGTAATCGGCAGCAGCTTGTGTATCTGCTTCTCTAACTTCGGGATGATTAGCTAATCCTAAATAATTATTCAAGCTCCACACTAAATGCTCTTTCCCATTGAATTGCATATGCGGGCCTATCTCGCCTTCTAACTTAGGGTATGAAAAATAGCCATGCGACCATTTTTGGTGCTGTCCGAGAGGACCGCCCATACTACTTGTTATTTTATCAAATAAATCCAAATGTACTCTTATTAATCGTTTTCGAATTGCAAATATAAGGTTTTATGTGGTTTGTTAATAGTTCATAGTTAATGGTTGGTAGCTATTTGCAGCATTTTATAATGCAAAATAGGGAGACACTTATTTAAGCATCTCCCTATTACTATGATCCATGAACCATAACCTAATACTTAATCTACGTTATCGTGTAAGAATGAGTTGCTGTCGCGAATCTCTATTTTACCTTCACTATCAGGCAATAAAGAGAAACGTGACACCTGGCTTTCATCAGATGAAGGAGTTTCCTGTAAAGCCACTTCCTTACGTTTATAAGCTGGTACATTTTCCAGCTCCTGTATGTTACCGCTGCGTAGTTTCATGCTCAAATCTTTTAAACGCATAATACGTTCGCGAGATTTGCGCAATTGCTCCTCTATAGATTCGTCTGTTTTATGCTCGTCAGCACTTGCAACCGGTTCAGGTTCCGGCTCAGCTATTTTTTCTACCACCGCTGCTTCAAAGTTGATGATAGTTTCCATCTCAGGCTCAGCCAGTTTGAAAGTAAACTCCGGCAATTCGGTTTCGTTCTCGCCTATTGGCTGCTCTTCAACTTCCTGGAAATTATATTTAATAATAGCCGGCTCTTGTTCTTCTGCATGTTCTGCAGCAAACAGATCAAATAACCCGGTTTGTTTTTGTTCTTCTTTTTGTTGTTGTGGTTGGCCCTTCATATAAGGCTCGGCAGTTGTGCCTTCGCTTACGTGATTGATAAATTCGTTTACAGGTCTAACCAAAGGCGCATCAGGAACCAGCATGGAAACAATTTTCTTGCTGCTATGCTCTTTTTCACGCTCATCCTTGGTTTGGACACCGGTAGCTATAATAGTTACTGATAATTTATCGCCCAAATTCTCATCACGACAGTTACCCCAGATCAGGTCAGCAGCAAGGCCGGCTTCTTCCTGGATGTAATCGGTAATAATACTTACCTCATCCATGGTTACTTCTTTCTCGCCCGAGCTGATGTTTAATAGGATATAACGTGCGCCTTCAATTTCATTATCTTTTAATAATGGCGATGATAAAGCGCCTTCAACCGCGCGTAAAGCACGGTTCTCGCCTTCGGCTGCCGAGCTACCCATGATAGATACGCCGCTGTCTTTCATTACAGTGCGCACATCTTTAAAGTCAACGTTTATATAGCCGGGTAATGTTATGATCTCTGCGATGCCTTTGGCCGCTGTAGTTAAAATATCATCAGCCTGCGCAAATGCCGATCCTAAGGTTAAATTACCGAAGATCTGGCGCAGCCTGTCGTTTGATATTACCAGGAATGAATCAACATATTTTTTTAATTCTTCCATTCCTTCTTCGGCCTGCATTTTACGGCGTTTGCCTTCGAAAGAGAAAGGTGTAGTTATAATGCCTACGGTAAGTATGTCCATCTCGCGTGCTGCTTTGGCAATGATAGGGCTTGCACCTGTACCCGTACCACCGCCCATACCTGCTGTTATAAATAACATTTTGGTATTAACACCCAGCATTTGTTTAATATCGTCAATGTTTTCAATAGCCGAATTTTTTCCAACCTCGGGTATTGAGCCTGCGCCCATACCTTCTGTCAAGCTTGCGCCTAATTGTACTTTATTGGGTATAGGGCTTAACTCTAATGCTTGTGCATCAGTGTTACAGATTATAAAATCAACCCCCGTAATACCTGCCTTGTACATGTGGTTTACTGCATTACCACCGCCGCCGCCAACACCAATTACCTTGATGATGGACGACTTTTCTTTTAACATCTCAAATTGCATAATCCTAATTTTCAGCTATATGTGACTTGACGAAATTTAACATTTAACCATTGTAATATTAGCACTTTTTCAACAACCTTTTTCCACAAATGTGTACAATGTGGAAAAAATGAACGTTGTTGATAAGTATGTCTTTTTGTCTATTTTAAAAAGTCCTCGTCTTTAATATCGTCCTTAATAAATTTCTTTCCGCTCTCTAATATTTTACCAAACAGACCATACTTTTTATCCTCGGCATATTTGGTGCCTTTATCCACTTTTACTTCGGCAGGTGTTTCTACAACGCCGGTGTATTCCATTTTCTGAATACCTTTTATCAACAGGCCAATACCGGTTGCAAAAGTTGGGCTTTGCAGCTCTTCATAAATATTCTTAGGCAATACTTCGTTCTTGGCCAGGTGCTCGTTAGGGTAACCTACACGACAATCTAACCCGGTAACAAACTCGACCATTTGCGGCAGATGTTTTAATTGCGCGCCACCACCCGTTATCACAATACCGGCAATTAATTTTTTCTCATAGCCTGATGATTTGATCTCATAATACACATGCTCTACAATCTCTTCCATACGGGCCTGGATAACAAACGCCAGGTTTTTCACTGATATTTCTTTAGGCTCACGTCCGCGCAAACCCGGCACACACACAATCTCATTTTCTTTATTTTCTTCAGCTAAAGCTGATCCGAAACGTATCTTTAATTGCTCGGCAATGTTGCGCATTACAGAGCAGCCTTCGCGAATATCCTCGGTAACACTGTTACCGCCGAATGGAATAACGGCAGTATGACGGATAATACCTTCGTGGAAAATAGCCAGATCGGTAGTACCACCACCAATATCAACCAGTACCACACCGGCTTCTTTCTCTTCATCGCTTAATACCGACTCTGATGATGCCAATGGTTCCAGTATCAATTCCTGGCTTTCTAAATGTGCCTTGTTAACACATTTTACAATGTTTTTTATGGCCGTAACCTGGCCCGATATAATATGGAAATTAGCTTCAAGACGCACACCCGCCATGCCTATAGGGTCTTTAATACCCGGCTCGCTATCAACAGTAAACTCTTGGGGCAATACATGGATGATCTCCTCGCCCGGAGGCATTACCAGGTTGTACATATCTTCAACAAGTTTGTCAATATCCTTGCGGCTTATCTCTGATTGCAGATCGCGACGGGTTATTAACCCGCGATGCTGCAAGCTTTTAATATGCTGGCCCGCAATACCTACGTTTACTACGCGTATTTCTACATTTGATTGCGTGCCCGCAATTTCAACTGCAGCGCTAATACCTTGTACGGTTTTGTCGATATTTGAAACTACCCCACGGGTTACACCCGCAGATTCGGCCTTGCCAATGCCCAGGACTTCGATTTTACCGTTTTTGCTGCGGCGGCCAACAATTGCGCAAATTTTTGTGGTACCAATATCCAATCCCACTACAATTGGCGAACTTTTTTCTTGTGTTGAACTCTTATCCATATTTACTGTTTTATTAGAGATGTGTCTTGTTTTACTTTTTTTGTTGAATCGGTAGTAATTTTCATTTGCTTCATTCTAAGCGAATCTGCCTTTGTGTTTTTTACCCCGATTATTTGATTGGCGTATTTAATATTTATTTGTTTGTAAGCATCCCAGCCAACTTGTGGTAGTGCCTGTTTGTAAAAAGCCAGCAGGTTATGAAACTTCAGTTCCAGCGAGTCTGCATTACCTAGTAAAATGCGCTGGTTGCCTACGCGTGGTATCAATTCAATTTCATGATCCTGGTTAACATAGATCTGCGCTATCTGCGCATCCCAAAGCGAATCTTGCCTTATGTATAATGCTGTTTTAAAAAGGTCTTTCGCCAGCAGTGTACGTAACGTATCTACCCTGCTGCCAAATGGTTCTTCAATAAATCCGTTGGCTGCCAATACCCTCGCGGTAAAGTTGACCGATAACGGAATTTTTAAACCGTTTTTATCAACATAATAATCCTGGTCAAACTGGTTCATTACCCGCAATATGGGTTGGCGCTGAGATATCTCTATCATAATTATGCCATCCATATCCGCATAAACCTTTGCATATTCAACAAATGGATTAGCCTTTAACCTGTTCTCCAAAATATGCAGGTTAATGTTATCTATTTTACGGCCTATCAGTGTAAAGCTGCTTAGCTGCAAAATATTTTCTACCTCTTTTTTATCAATAAAATACTGGCTGCCAGGTATGTATATTTTAACATCCTTGCAAACCACTTCGGCCTTTTTTATTTCAATAAAACTCATCAATACAACCAAGCCACCCAGGCTAACCAGCCAGATGAAACTAAATAATATAATGCGCCATATTGGTTTTTTAAACATTTTCTAAAGCACTTTTTAATGGTTGTACTAACTGATCAATATCGCCCGCGCCAACGGTTAACAATAGCTCGGGTTGTTCTGCAATTACTTTATCAATAGCCTCCTGTTTGCCCAATATTTGTTTGTTGGGCAAATGCATCCGCTCTAATATCATGGCTGATGTTACGCCCTCTATCGGCAGCTCGCGCGCCGGGTAAATATCAAGCAGCAGCAGTTCATCGCTCATATCCAGAACCTCGGCAAAGCCGTCCACAAAATCGCGCGTACGGGTAAATAAATGAGGTTGAAAAATTGTTGTGAGTTTTTTATCTGGATATAATTTTTTAATCGATGTAATTGCCGCCCTTAACTCTTCCGGGTGATGCGCATAATCATCAATATAAATATGGTTGTTGTTTTTTACGATATACTCAAACCTGCGCTTTACGCCTCTAAATGATTCTAAAGCACTTTTTATAGCAACAGCAGATACGCCAACCAGCAAAGCAGCTTCGGTAGCGGCAACAGCATTTTCAATATTATGTAAACCGGCTATGCCCAGTTTTATATTGGCAATAGTTAGATCACCACGTTTAAAATCAAAGCAGAAATTGCCGTTTTCAATACGGATATTTTGAGCCATAGCATCGGCAGCTTCATTAATACTATAAGTAAAACCACTATCTAAAGGCAAACCTTTACGATGGATGAGTTTACCACCCTCTTTTATCTGCGAAGCAAATAATTTAAATGATTCGGTTAGTTGCTCATGGTCGCCATAAATATCCAAATGGTCTGCATCCATCGAGGTTACTATAGCAATATCAGGGTATAACGTCAGGAACGACCGGTCGTACTCATCAGCCTCGACCACTACAATATCACTCTTGCCAAACAATACATTGGTTTGGTAGTTAGATGCAATACCCCCTAAAAATGCCGAGCAATCTTTACCGGAATCTTTCAGGATATGCGCCACCATGCATGAGGTAGTAGTTTTACCGTGTGTACCTGCAACTGCTATGGTAAATTTATCTTTGCTGATCAAACCCAATACCTGCGAACGCTTCCACAGTACAAAATCTTTCTTTTGGAAGAAGTTTAATATCTCCGAATCCTTAGGGATGGCAGGTGTATAAATTATCAGCGTATTATCATCCAGGTCACGAAAGCTTTTTGGGATACCATCGCTATTGTCATCAAAAAATAGTTGTATACCTTCGTTACGCAACTCATCAGTAAGGTCTGTTGGTGTTTTATCATAACCGCAAACAATACAGCCCAAATGAGCAAAATAGCGTGCCAGGCCGCTCATACCTATGCCGCCTATGCCAATCAAGTAAACCCGTTGTATGTTGCGTAATTCCATTTCTTTTTTGAAAAAGCCCTACCTCCTTTTGCGGGGAGGCAGAGCTAAGATTTAATTGTTGTTAATTGTTATTTGTATAACCTCTTTCGCAATAACTTCATCAGCATTGGGCAAAGCCATCTTGCCGATATTATCGCTTAATTTCTTTTGTAATTCTTTATCATTTAAAAGCGCAATTGCTTTATCAATCAATTTTTCTTCGGCATCCCTGTCGGCCACAAAAATGGCTGCCTGGTCATGCACTAAGGCCAGCGCGTTTTTGGTCTGGTGATCCTCGGCCACGTTTGGCGATGGCACCAGGATCACCGGTTTTTTCACCAAGCATAGCTCGGCAATTGTGCCCGCGCCTGCTCTTGATATAATTACATCGGCAGCGGCATAGGCCAGATCCATGCGGTTTACAAACTCCATTATCTTCACATTAGGGTGATAGTTTTCGCCCAATTGTTCCATAATGCTTTTGTAATAGAACTTGCCGGTTTGCCATATCAGTTGTACATCGGCAGCTATTAGTTTATCTAGGTGGGCCAGTACACTATTGTTTAATGTGCGGGCACCTAAACTACCGCCGGTAATCATAATGGTTTTTTTCTCTGCCGATAACTTATACAGCTCCAATGCGTGCATTTTTTTACCGGCGATATCAACAGACTCCCTGCGGATAGGATTACCTGTTTTAATAATCTTCGCTGCCGGGAAAAATTGCTCCATCCCATCAAACGCAACACATATCTTTTCGGCCTTTTTACCTAGCCATTTATTGGTTATACCCGCGTACGAGTTTTGCTCCTGTATTAAATACGGTATCCCTTTTAATGCCGCTGCGTATAATAACGGACCGGATGCATAACCACCAACGCCTACCGCTGCATCGGGTTTAAAATTTTTAATTATTTGCAGCGCCTTGTTCACGCTGTTAAACAGCTTAATCGGGAACATTAAATTCTTCCAAATAGATTTACGCTGTATACCTTGTATGTTTAAACCAATAATTTTATAACCGGCATCAGGGACTTTCTCCATTTCCATACGGCCAATAGCACCAACAAATAATATTTCGATGGTAGGGTCAAGTTTTTTCAAAGCGTTGGCAATAGCAATAGCCGGGAAGATATGCCCCCCTGTACCGCCACCGCTAATGATTATTCTTTTACCTTGAGATTTCACCGATTTATTATTTGATTGCACTGATTATTTTATTGATTGCACTGATTTATCTTTCTTAATTATCCTCTATTGTTCTCCCTTTAGGGGGTTTATGCTAACTCCATATTACCTACTTCTTTTATTTCGCCTACTACCACTTTTTTCGGATCCTCTATATCGCGGCTAACCGATAGGATAATACCGAACGCTATACTTGTAAACAACATGGATGTACCGCCCATACTCACAAATGGTAACGGTACACCTGTTACCGGCCCTAAACCTACTGCCACTGCCATATTAGCAAATGCCTGTATGGTTAAACTAAAGCTTAACCCCGCCGCCAGCAATGCACCGAACGCTTTAGGTGCTTTGGTTACAATTTTTATACATCGATATAGCAAGAACAGGTAAATACATATTAGCGCTATACCGCCCATCATGCCATATTCTTCTACTATAATGGCATAGATCTCATCCGAATATGCCTCGGGTAAATAATTCACCTCGTTACTTTTACCCGGGCCTTTGCCAAATATACCGCCGGTGGCGATAGCTATTTTAGCATGATCTGCCTGGAACGATTTATCAGGATTAGCAGCTTCAGGATGTAAAAATGTATGAATACGCGAGGTATAAGTATGCCTGCGCGGACCTAAGAATATAACCCCGGTTAACAATATCGCTCCAGCTAAACAGGTTATGGCTATTTGTTTAATGCTGATACGGCCAATAATCAACAGTAAAACACTAACACCAAAAAGCATTAACGCGGTTGATAAATTTGCTAACGCGATTAATATAAATACAATACAAACCGCCCCCATAATCGGGATGAATGATTGCTTAACATCCTTAATGTTTTCCTGCTTACGCGATAAGGAGCGGGCAAGGAACGTGATTAATGCCAGCTTAGCCAAATCGGATGTCTGGAAGCTTAAACCGGTGCCCGGTATGGCTATCCAACGGCTTGCATCATTAACATGGCTGCCAAACAACAGCGTATACAACAACAATGGTATGGTGATATACATCAACAGTTTTGATATACCCGAATAATACCTGTAATCCAGTTTATGCGAAATGTACATCAATATAATACCGCCAATAATCATAGCCAAATGCTTCATCAAAATAGACTCGGCACCCACACCACGTTTATAAGCCAGCGTACCGATAGCACTATATACCGACAACAGCGATATCAACGAAAGCAATATGACAATAAGCCATATCCAACGATCTCCTTTTATGTTGTGTAGTATTGCGTTCATAAGCCCCCTCTAAATCTCCCCAGGTAGGGGAGACTTTTTTATTGTATAATTTAATTTCTTCATTTCTTAACATTTAAGCCCTCCCTACCGGGGATGGTTTGGGTGGGGCTTATAGCTCCTTTACCGCCGCCTTAAACTGGTTACCTCTATCCTCATAATTTTTAAACAGATCAAAGCTTGCACAAGCAGGGGATAGCAATACCGTATCGCCTTTTGTTGCCAAATGGTAAGCCGCTTGCGCCGCATCTGTTGCAGATGAAGTATTAACTATAATATCTACTACATCCTCAAAAGCTTCGTGGATGCGCTGGTTGTCTTTACCTAAGCAAACTATGGCCTTTACCTTTTGTTTAACCAAATCTTTCAACATCGAATAATCATTGCCCTTGTCCACACCGCCTAATATCAGTACCACATCACTGGTCATGCTTTCTAACGCGTACCAGGTTGAATTAACATTAGTAGCTTTCGAATCATTTATGAAACTAATGCCTGATATTTTACCTATCGACTCCAGCCTATGCTCAATATTTCTGAACGTGGCCAGGCTTTCGCGCAGGGTATCATTGCGTAATTCTAGCACTTTTGCTACAATGCCAGATGCCATTGAGTTGTAGATGTTGTGCTTGCCTTGCAGGGCCAGTTCTGTAATTGACATTTCAAAATGTTCTTGAGGTGTGTTAATGACAATATTGTCGTTTTCGAGATCTGCTCCCGTTGCAATTTTTTTTTCTATCGAGAATGGAAACTGCTTTGCTTTAAAGCTGCGCCCTTCCATTCCCTTTATTGTTTCCGCATCATCAGCACAGTAGATAAATACATCATCAGCTGTTTGATTTTGCGTTACACGGAACTTTGATGCCGCGTAGTTTTCCATTTTGTAATCATACCTGTCCAAATGATCGGGTGTGATGTTTAACAACACCGCTATATCTGTTTTAAACTGGTACATATCATCCAGCATAAAACTGCTTAGCTCTAACACATAGCAATCATGCTTTTCGGTAGCTACCTGGTAGGCAAAGCTTTTGCCTATGTTACCGGCCAGGCCAACGTTTAATCCCGCGTTTTTCAGGATAAAATGGGTTAAGCTAGTCGTAGTAGTTTTTCCGTTCGAGCCGGTAATACCTATTATTTTAGCGTTGGTATATCGCCCCGCAAACTCAATCTCTGATATAACCGGCACACCTTTTTCTTTTAGCTTTTTGATGATGGGCGCTTTATCAGGTATACCAGGGCTTTTAATAACTTCAACCGCGTTTAATATTTCGGCTTCGGTGTGTTGGTTCTCTTCAAAACGGATATTCCAACCCTTTAACTGCTCTTTATAATGAGGGGCTATGGCACTAAAGTCTGATACAAAAACATCATACCCCTGCTGTTGGGCAAGATATGCCGCACCCACACCGCTTTCGCCGGCACCAAGGATGGCAAGCCTCACCCCGGCTCTCTCCAAAGGAGAGGGAGAGTTATAGGATATGTTAATGTTTTCGTTCATTCTTTTTTAGTCCATAGACCATGGTCGATATCCCATAGGCGTTTTTTGCTTTTTTATCTATCTATCTATCCTTTTTCTATGGACCATCGACTTCAACTTATCTTAGTTTCAATGTTATAAATGTTAAAATTGCCAGCATAATCCCCAGGATCCAAAAACGAGTTACGATCTTAGATTCATGGAAACCCTTTTTTTGGTAATGGTGATGCAACGGCGACATTAAAAATATCCGCCTGCCTTCGCCAAATCTTTTTCGGGTGTATTTAAACCAACCCACCTGCAGCATTACCGACACATTCTCTACCAGGAATATGCCGCATAATAATGGCAGCAATAACTCCTTACGTATCAGGATAGCAAATACAGCTATGATACCGCCGATAGTTAAACTACCGGTATCACCCATAAAAACCTGGGCAGGGTAGGCGTTGTACCATAAAAACCCTACGCAGGCACCCACAAAAGCGCCGGCAAAAATTACCAGCTCGCCCGAGTTGGGGATGTACATAATATTTAAGTAGTCGGATATGATGTAGTTACCCGATACATAGGCCAGTATAGCCAGTGTAATACCAATGATTGCAGATGTACCCGTTGCCAGTCCGTCAATCCCATCGGTTATATTAGCGCCGTTTGATATGGCTGTTATAATAATGATCACAAAGAATAAGAATACAATCAGCGTATATTTCTCATAACCCGGGCCTAAAAATTTGAGCACCTTGCCATAATCAAACTCGTTATTTTTATAAAACGGCAGCGTTGTTTTGCGCAGGTTGAGGTCCTGTGTTAAAACAGGTTTATTTCCCCTCATGTGGAAATCTATCTTAGCATCATATTGCACCGGCAACTTCACTTCTTGCTGTATAACCACATTTTTATTATTGTACATAATAAAACCTATGATCAATGCTAAACCTACCTGGCCAACAATTTTGAACCTGCCGGCTAAACCCTCTTTGTTCTTCTTAAATATTTTAATGTAATCATCCAAAAAGCCAATAACGCCCAACCAAAGGGTTGTAATAATCATCATGATGATATAGATATTATCCAGTTTGGCAAACAACAGGGTTGGTAGTAAAATACCAAGGATGATGATCAACCCACCCATAGAAGGAGTGCCTGCTTTTTGCATCTGGCCCTCTAAACCCAAATTCCTTACAGTTTCGCCTACTTGTTTATAGCGCAAAAAATCAATTAACCGGCGCCCATAAACAGTGGTCACTATTAATGATGTAATTACTGCCATAGCCATCCTGAACGTGATGTACTGAAACACCCCCGTTCCGGGAATACTGTAGTTTTTGTATAAATATGTAAATAGATAGTATAGCATTATCCCATCAATTTAAATTGGTTCAGTAACTCTTCTTTATCGTCAAAGTGATTTTTTACACCTTTTATTTCCTGGTATTTCTCGTGGCCCTTGCCGGCTAACAGGATAATATCACCCGGTTGCGCCAGCATGCAGGCGGTTTTAATAGCCTCGTGCCTGTCGGTAATACTTACCGTATAGCGTTGCGCGGTTGGTGTAACGCCAGCTTCCATATCTTTAATAATCTGTGCAGGGTCCTCGGTACGCGGATTGTCTGATGTCAATATCACTTTATCGCTCCATTCGCAAGCTACCTTAGCCATTATAGGGCGTTTGGTTTTGTCCCTGTCGCCGCCGCAGCCTATCACAGTTATTACTTTTTCATTTCCCTTGCGGATGTTGTGGATAGTGCTTAACACATTCTGCACCGCATCCGGCGTGTGGGCATAATCAACAATGCCTATAATTTTATTTGGCGCTACTACATAATCAAACCTGCCTTCGGCGCCTGATAGTTTACTTAGGCTGGTTAATACTTTGGCACGATCCTGATCCAGCAACATCGCGGCAGCATAAACAGCCAGTAAATTATAGGCGTTAAACGTACCTACCATCTTAAACCAAACTTCCTCGTTATCAATCAGCAGCAATAAACCACCAAATTGATTCTCCAGGATCTTGCCTTTATAATCGGCCATGCTTTTAAGGGCATAGGTTTTTTTATGAGCCTTGGTGTTTTGCAGCATTACACTGCCGTTCTTATCGTCATTATTGGTTAAGGCAAACGCGTTTTTAGATAGCCCATCAAAAAATGCCTTTTTAGCCTTTAAATAATTATCGAAGGTTTTATGATAGTCTAAATGATCGTGCGTTAAGTTGGAGAATATACCACCTGCAAAATTCAACCCCTCTATACGATGCTGAGCAACCGCGTGCGAGCTTACTTCCATAAAGCAATAATCGCAGCCTTGTGTTACCATTTCGTCCACCAAACTGTTCAATTCTACCTGGTCGGGTGTAGTATGGGTTGATGGAATAATTTTTCCGTTGATCTGATTTTCGACGGTTGATAGCAAGCCGCATTTATAACCCAGATCACGAAACAATTGATACAACAACGTAGCAATAGTGGTTTTACCATTGGTGCCGGTTACGCCAACCAGTTTTAATTTGTTTGATGGATTATCATAAAAATTGGCTGATACAATACCTAATGCAACTGCAGAGTTACCAACCATTAAAAAGTCAACCTCACCGGCGGTATGTCCCGGTAGTTCCTCGCATATTATAGCTACCGCGCCATCTTTTATGGCTTTCTCAATATAATCATGGCCATCAACCTGGGTGCCTTTTACCGCTACGAACAATGAACCGGGCACAACCTTGCGCGAATCAAACACAACCGCGCTAATTTCTACATCTGCCGCGCCTTGCAGCTCGGTAAATGGTAGTCCGGTTAATATATCGCTCAGGTATCTCATTGCAGCTCTATTGTTATTTTTGATCCCTTAGGTATTGTACTTCCACCGGTAACCGACTGCGCAGTTACTACGCCGCTGCCTTTTACACCTACTTTATAGCCTGCATTACCTAAAAGGTATAATGCATCGCTTAAACCCATGCCTGTTACTGTTGGCACAGTGCCGGCTTTATATTTATTTTCTTCAAAAGGGATACCGCTGCTGGTATCAATACCGGTATTTGCGGCAGCATACAAAGGTTTAAGGCCCAATTTGCTATACACTTGTTTTAATGCGGCTAAATTGCCCTGTTTAACTTTAGGCATAGTTGTGTTACCCACTAAATGCAAGGGGGCGCTATGATTAATATCCAGGTCACTGGCATAAACTCTATCAGCTATTTTGCGAAACACCGGACCAGCCACATGGGCCGCCAAATGCGAACCTACTTTTGGATTGCTGATAACAACAATCATGGAATACTTGGGATGATCAGCAGGGAAATAACCGCAGAATGATGCCTGGTGAGCATTTTTTTCGCCATAACCTGATGAGCCGTTAGCTATCTGCGCCGTACCGGTTTTACCGGCTACACTGTATAATTTATTTTTGATAACCAGTTTGCCGGTTCCCTCTAATACCACACCTTCTAACAAGCCTTTTACTTTAGCCAAGGCTTCGTCCGAGCATACCTTAGGATTAATAACCTTTGCCTGAAAATGCTCTACTGTATTACCCATACTGCGGATCTCGCGTACAAAAATCGGCGATATCATTTTACCATTATTAGCCACCGAATTATAAAAAGTAAGCATCTGTAACGGCGATAACTTTAACTCGTAACCGTAAGCCATTTGTGCCACACTTTGCAATTTGTTCCAGCTTTTGGATGATGGATTTTTTATTAACGGTTGTCCTTCGCCCGGTATTTGCAGGCCGTTTCTTTCATTCAGATGATAGCGATACAAAGCATCGGTAAATTCGCGTGGATTGTCTTTATAATGCGAGTAAACAAATTTTACAGCAGCCACGTTTGATGATTCTTCAAAAGCATGTTTGGCGCTAATTACGCTGCCGCCATCTTCTGCATCTTTTATATGTAAAAACACTTTGCCATTGTGTGGATTGACCATATTATATATACCATGTTCAATATCAACCTTGCTGCTGGTGTCTATTTTATGCTGATCCAGCAAAGTCATATAAGTGGCCAATTTAAAAGTCGATCCCGGCTCAGCCTCGGCTCCAATAGCATAGTTAAATCTTTCCTCGTAATCGCCCTCTTTAGTGCGGGTAAAGTTGGCAATGGCGCGGATCTCGCCGGTGGCAACTTCCATTAGTACCACCGTACCAAAATCCGCCTGGATGCTATCCAATTGCTTTTTTAAGGCTTTTTGAGCGACATCCTGGAAATTTACGTTAATGGTAGATATAATATCCGCGCCATCTTTTGCAGTCACTTCGTCCTCGTCATTATTAACGGGCACATATACACCACCTGCAATGCGCTGCATCAGGCGTTTTCCGTTTTCGCCGTTGATATAGCCGGCATAAGCACCTTCTAAACCAACCGCGTTTTTTACATTCTCGTTCTTATAACCTATTGTACGGGCCGCTAATGACCGGAAAGGTAAAATGCGCTTGTTTTGCGCCAATACAATTAACCCACCCTTATATTTACCCAATTTAAAGATTGGAAACCTGCGGATCTCTTTTAACTCCTGGAAAGTTACTTTGCGCCTGATCAACTGGTAGCGCGAGCTATCTTTACGGGCATCGCGCAGCATCCTTGAATAATCTCTTTCTGATCTTTCCGGATATAATGCTGATAGTTTTGATGCCAACGAATCTACTTTGCTGTAAAATATCTTATCCTCGGCAATACCGCCGGCAAACATATCCATGTGCAATTCATACTCGGGCACCGATGTGGCCAATAAGCTGCCGTCAACCGAATAAATGTTTCCACGGGTAGCTTCTACGTTTTCATACTTAGTTGATAGCTTGGAAGCCATCGCCTTCCATTTATTACCCTGTACGTATTGAAGGCGGTACATTTGCACCACTACCGCTACCGCGAACAGTAATATCAGGCCAAAGGCCAAATACACACGAAGCAATATGTTGGTTCTGATACTCATTGCGTAGCATCCTCCTTAACAGTAATTTTTTGAGCCGGCTGCAAAGATTCACGTATACCTAAAGTATCAGCCCGTTTAGACACTTCTGACAAAGTGCTTTTATAGGCCAGATCAGCTTTGGTTACTTTATACTCCCAGCTTAGCTCATGTACTTCTTTGGTTATTTTATCTATATCACGAATATTTTTTTCGGCCAGGTGACGGTTGCCTATGTAAATCATCCCTAACAGCGCAATGAACAATACAAAAGGCAAAGCGCGGGTAGCTTCATCCGAAGCAATAAAACCGTTGGATAAAAATTTAGTCAAAAAGTTTTCCGGAACTTCCTTTACAGTCTTTTCCTCAACGATCAGTTCGCTTTCTAATTCTTCTTCCGGAATTTCTGTGCGTAAACGATTGTTCATACTACTTTTTTACCGCTATCCTTAATTTTGCACTACGTGCCCTGTTATTGCTAAATATTTCTTCTTCTGACGCCGTTATCGCGCCGCGGCTTACCGCGTCAAATGGTTTTTGGTCATTACCAAAAAAATCCTTCTCCACCTCGCCGCTAAATTTGCCTTTGGCGATGAAGTTCTTTACCAGCCTATCCTCTAACGAGTGGTAAGACATTACCACCAACCTGCCACCTACCGCTAATACATCAGCCGTTTGTATTAAAAAATCCTTCAGCGCTTCCAGCTCCTGGTTAACTTCTATTCTTAACGCCTGGAAAACCTGCGCCAGATATTTATTTTCTTTACCCTTCGGGATGCGTGCCGAAATAACATTCTTCAAATCGGCAACGGTTATAATAGGCGCGTTTAACCGGGCAGTTACAATTGTATTTGCCAGCGATTTAGCATTCTGTATCTCACCATAAATACCGAAGATGCGGTGCAGTTCGGCCTCGGTATAACTGTTTACTACTTCTTTAGCACTTAGGTCAGATGCCTGGTTCATGCGCATATCCAACTCCGCGTCAAAACGGATGGAGAAACCACGTTCGGCCTGGTCAAACTGGTATGATGACACGCCCAGATCAGCCAGTATCCCATCAACCGGGATAGCGCCATGCAGGCGGCAAAAGTTTTTCAGGTATCTAAAATTTTGATCAATAAACTCAAAACGTTCATCGTCAATTATATTTTGCTGCGCATCGGCATCCTGATCAAACGCCAGCAATCTGCCGTCTTTTCCCAGGTGTTTTAATATTTCTTTGGAGTGGCCGCCACCGCCAAAGGTCACATCTACATAAGTGCCATCTTTTTTAATAGCCAGGCCATCAATACATTCCTGCAGCATTACGGGGTTATGATAAGTGCTCATCATTCCTCCTTCCGGCATTACCCATTACCTCTTCGGCAAGGTTTGCAAAGTTTTCGGGCTCGTTATCCAGTTGCGCGTTGTACGCTTCTTCGGCCCAAACCTCTATTTTGTTAAACTGGCATGATAACACCACATCGGCATCAATGCCTGCATATTCTAATAACGACTTCGGCAAAAGCACCCGTCCGGCACTATCCAAACCCAATTCGGACGCGCCACGGGTGAAATACCTGATAAATTCGCGGGTCTTTTTTTCGTATTGGTTAAGTTGGCTCAAGTCCTCAACTATCTTATTCCATTCTTTCCGGGTATAGATCACCAAATGTTTTTCGAAGCCACGATTGATCACAAGGCCCTCATTAACAGCTTCGGGGAGCTGTTTTTTGAGGCCAACAGGGATCATCATCCGCCCTTTAGCATCCAGTTTACAATCAAATTCTCCTAAAAAATTAGACATAGTTACACTTCGGCAATTATTGTAACGTAAAAGTAAATAGCTTTTACCACTTTTAGACACTTTTTCCCACTAAAAGTTTTCAACAATCACTAAAATGTTTTTTCTTCCCACTTTAGGTAGCAAAAAACCCGACTAGCATCGGGTCCAAAAAATAGCTTAAAGCATGTTTTTATGCGATTAATTGATTACCATGATGTTATGAATTTCGATTTAAGAGTGTTCGAAAGATTTAAGAGCCATGGGCTCGACACATATTGTAGCAACGGGTTTTAACCCGTTGAAGAATATGCCCCTTAATAATGAGTGCCATAGGCACGATGCATATTGGCTACAAGATTTGCGAATTACCCGGTTATATGGGCCGAACCTATGGTTCTTCGACTTGTTTTTATTTTAATTTTCAACGGATTAAAATCCGTTGCTACAATATGGTGCGAGGCTACGCCTCTTGTGATTTCGTTCGAAAAGTCCTAATTTAGATTTGAAAGTTACAACCGAAGGGTTTAAATAACCCCATACAAAACCCCACCAACTTCCCCCATCTTATCCACCATCTTCTCCACCTCAGGGTCCTTCACCAATACCGGTGCATGATGCGGTTTTATCCTTGCATCAATAATCAACGGGCCATAGCAGCCCCAGTGTTTATGCTCGGTAAATTCGTTAATGCCATAAATATCATGCGATGGATTGCTGCGGGTAAAGGTTACCCAAACAAAGTTGTTAATATTTTGAGCGACAAAGGCGGCATCATCACATAATACCATTAGCGGGATCCCTGATAGATCAGCCCCGGCAAAATGCTCTTGCAAAAACTCCATCATCAGGGGCATGTCACTGGTTCTTATATTGTTAGGAACCTCTACAGCGAGTACACCCGGCATCACCATTTTATAATTGACGAATGGTTTTGGCAGTGTAAAATCTGTAGGCACATCGGCCCATAATTCCCGTTTTATTTCTCCTGCTACTGCCACTGCTACTTTACTTCCTGAATTTAAGCCGCTGCCACTATAATCAAGCGTATCAATAGTGGTACGGGTATGAAAATGCAGATCGCGGGTCAGGTCTATGCGTTGCAGTATATGTGTCAAAAAACCGCTAATATCATTTACATCCAACTTAGGGTCATCCTCCTGCGCGGCAATGAACAAGTATTTGGCCAGACTTAGCTGGTTCTTGCCTAATATATGATTGGCAATGGTTAAAATCTCCTGTGGCTTTCTTTCTTTTATATAAGGTGTATAACGCTCGCTGCCTATGGCAAATAATAAAGGATGTACGCCAGCCGCGTCAACCGCGTTAACGGCATGTAGTCCCGGAATTTCCTGCGGTAAAGCCGAGCCGGTAATCTCATGGATCAAAGCGCCAAAGCTTGTATCTTCCTGCGGTGGCCGACCCACTACGGTAAACGACCATACGGCATCCTTACGGTGATAAACGTTATGTACTTTTAATAACGGAAACGGATGCGCCAAGCTATAATAACCCAAATGATCACCAAACGGACCTTCTGATTTATTTTCATGCGGCTCGACAGTTCCGGTGATGATAAAGTCCGCATCGGCAGAAATACAAAAACCTTCCTCATCATAAAAATAACGGAACCTGCGGTTACCCAACGCGCCGGCAAAAGTCATTTCTGACAGTCCCTCGGGCAATGGCATTACCGCCGCTACCGGGTGCGATGGCGGGCCGCCTACAAATATGCTCACTTTTAAAGGCTGGCCCTTTGCATTGGCTTTGGTTTGATGTACGCCTATACCACGGTGCAGTTGGTAGTGCAGGCCAATCTCTTTATTTAATATATAATCATTACCTGCCATCTGTATACGGTACATGCCCAGGTTGGCGTTTATTACCCCGGGCTTATCGCTGTCCTCGGTATAAACTTGTGGCATGGTTACAAACGGGCCGCCATCTTTGGGCCAGTTTACAATTTGCGGCAGATCACTGATGTTACACTTTTCAAAGGCCCTCCTGCCAACCTTCATAGGCAAAGCCGATAGAGCGGTAAGTGCAACATTGGCGTATTTAAATGGATGTTTTAAGGCATGTAATGGGTCGTTCTTTACATCAACCAGTGTTTTAACTTTCTCTAGCGAATCGCGGAAAATAAACTTAGACCGCTCCAGCGTACCAAACAAATTAGATACCGCCGGGAATTTACTGCCTTTTACCTTCTCGAATAAAATAGCCGGGCCAGCGTGCTCAAACACGCGCAAATGTATTTGTGCCATTTGCAGATATGGGTCAATCTCTTCTTTTATACGTATTAAATGACCGTGTTTTTCAAGGTCGGTAATGCAGACTTGTAAATTTGGGTAACCCATAGGGCAATTTTATTTGCACAAAGGTGCTTAAAATATCATAAGCAGGTCTGTAAATAATTAATTAAAAAAGCGGTATGGTGTAATTTTTTATCGAATTAGTATCCCCCAGGAAAGACCAAGTTAGCCCGGTTATATAAGTGTTTAAAGCGTTATTTACCTGTTCTACAGATGCCATATAAACTAGCTGGGGGAAATCATCAGCATACTGCCAGTTACTGTCAATTTCTGACAGCGCCAGGTTTTCTGTTACGGCCAAATTACTTTGTTGGTTTATAAAGCTTGTAATAATAAATGCGTTTTTTAGGCGGGCTAACCATTCTTCATTTACGCCTGTTCTTTGCAGATTCTTAATAGTTTTAACTATTTCATCAATAGCCTGTTGGGGAGTATTAGTAACCAAACTAATAACCATATGAGGCATTTGCATGGTTGAGCAATCGGCATTTATAGTATTTACTAGTTGCGCTTTGGTTAAGTTATAATAAAGCGTGGCGCTTAATGCCGCCACACCCAATTTAAACGGTATAAAGTCCGGGCTTTTTACAATTGGCGCATTAGACATTGCCGAAACGTAGTTACTTGGTATATTTTTCTGCTGGGTAATAATTTTATTGCCGCTTAATACCGGAGCCTCATAAAAAGGTTGGTCGTATTGTTTTGATCTAATATTCCCGAATGACAACAGTATTTTTTCTTTAAGCTCATCCTTAGTTATATTACCTACTACAACTATAAATAGTTTTTCTTTGCTTAAAAGAACATTGTTATAATAATCTTTTATATCAGCGGCAGTAATATTGTTTAAAGTAGCATCAGTTCCGTACGGATCTATACCATAGGATGTTCCCTTATAAGCATTAAGCAGTAATATTTTAGAAACATCCACTATTGGTCTTGAGCCCATTAATTTATTATCAGAAATTATCTTATTTCTGAGCAATTGAACCTCACCAGCTTGAAAAGTAGGGTTCATTACAATATCGGCAAACATATCCCATCCCTTGTCAAAATATTTAGAAATACAGTTTAGCTGTATAAAGCCATAATCAAAACTCGATGCCCCTGAAAAATATATATCATACTTATCACTGGTATCACGCAGTGCATTAGCCGTATAGTTTTGTGTTCCGCACTCTACAGCTCCACGTAACGCAAACTGTTCAATACCTGCTTTCTCTTTCGAAAAATTAGTCACACCGCCCCGAAAATATATCCCTACATTAATGACCTTCTTTTGCGAAGGCTTAAATATTACTTTGATACCGCCTACATCAAATGAAGTTGCCGTATTTATAGTTTGAGCAATTGCAGTAATATTTATGAAAATAGCTGCGATGATGGTTATTAACGATTTCATTTTTTTATTATTAATCAGCTTTAAAAAAATCATCTGTTTTTAATTGAGACCTTAACTCAGGGCTTATTAATAAGCCTGCACAGTAAGGCTTGTTTTTTATGTATTTACGTACATATGCCTGCAAATCTGCTTTATTTATTTTCTGTAGATTATCTAAATAAGTAAAATAATAATTTAGCGAGGCTGATGCCCACCAGAATGCTAAGGTATTAACAAAATTAGATGAAATTTCTTCGCGCCGTATTTGGCCAATTTCAAGCTTCCGTTGGGCTGTTGCTATTTGTTGGGCTGTTATATAATCATCAGAATCAAATAAATTGATCTGTCTTTTCGCTTCGGCCAAACATTCTTTGATTTTTAAAGGGTTGGGCTTTATCATAAATGTTATTGGGCCGCCCCTGCGTAATGTTAAATAATTAAAGTCTATTTCTAACGCTAAGCCTGATTGTAAAAGTGCTTTTTTTAACCTGGACGTATTTTGCATTACAATATTTGAAAATACATCAGCAGTATAAGTAGACTGGATATCCATTTGTGTATTTGGGCCTTGCCAGCCTAATGTAATGTAAGGCACAGTTGCCGTGGCAGACTCCACAGTAAAGTATTGCGTTTTTATAATTGGTTTAAATAGTGGCACCTGCCATTTTTTAAACGGATCAAACACAGACGATTGCCAACTGGCAAAAAGTTCATTAACTTTTGTAAATATTTTTTCGTGTGATATGGAGCCCGCTATAGTAAGCAATGCGTTATTAGGGTAATAATATCGTTTTTGTACAGAATCCATTAACGATAAAGTAGCTGACTGGATACTTGCATGATTGCCAATTGCCCTTTTACGATTATAAAGATTACCCCATAAATGCTGATCTACAGCTGCACCAAGGGCAAACAGGCTGTTTGTTTCTTTCACCTGTAATTCTCTATTTGAAATACCTTTAGCTTCGGCCAGGCTCTTTTCGTCAAGAAGCGGAAAACGCATGGCCGAATTCATATATCTTAGTCCTTCATCTACACCTATATTTGGCATCGTAAAATGACATTCGGCTTTTTCCTCTGCAGCACTGGTATTTCTAATCATGCCAGATTTACTTGCATAATAGGCAACCATGTCACTGCTGCCATAGTCTTTGTTTGCCCTAAACAGCATGTTATGATACATATAGGTAAGGCCGCTATAAATCGGCGACTCTGTAAAAGAGCCATTTTTAAACGTCATGGAGATAGTAACCAGCGGGACACTATTATCTTCTATAACCAACACAGTTAACCCATTGGGTAGTTTTTGCGAAAAGATATTCTCTCGTAATTGAGTTTGCGCTTTAACTGCGGTAATTACAAAGCAGGATAAAAGCATTAAGATGTAGCTCTTTAGGATCATATAAGGTTTAGTATTTACCCTGTTAAATTAAAAAAAAATATTTTAATTGGCAATTTATTTACCGCCCCTCCTATTTAATTTATGAAACCCTAAAAACGCCAAGCATTGCGTCTCTACTAAATCCATAGATAAACATTAAACATCGTGCTTAAAAAAAGTTATTATTACTTTTAGGGCCTAAACGTTTTGTGTTTATATGTCGGTTATTGAGCTTACGCTAATTATACTCATCGGCTCGTACTTCGCGGGTTTACTAGGTTCATTAACCGGTTTGGGCGGCGGGTTCATAATTATTCCCTTACTTACCTTATTACTTCACGTTGATATTCACTACGCCATTGGCGCATCTTTAGTATCAGTAATAGCAACTTCATCGGGCTCGGCAGCTGCTTATGTTAAGGAGGGCATTACCAATATGCGACTAGGCATGTTTTTAGAAATAGCTACAACGGCCGGCGCATTAGCGGGGGCTATCCTGGCCATATATACACCTACGCATTATATTGCCATATTATTTGGGTTGATTTTGATATTATCGGCAATAATGTCGCTACGCAAAAAAACGCGGCAAATAACCCAACACAAAAGCTATCTGGCCCAAAAGTTAAAACTTAACAGCAGCTACCCTACCACTGATGGCATGCTCGAATATGGTGTAAGCAATGTAACCGGCGGCTTTTTTATGATGCTTTTTGCGGGCGTTATATCGGGTTTAATAGGGATAGGTTCCGGCGCGTTAAAAGTTGTGGCTATGGATAATATTATGCGGATACCTTTTAAAGTGTCAACCACTACCAGTAATTTTATGATAGGTGTTACCGCGGCAGCTAGTGCGGTTGTTTATTTGCAACGGGGTTATATTGATCCGGCCCTTTCTATGCCCGTGGTTATAGGCGTATTACTGGGTGCAATAACCGGCTCGAAAATTTTGGTGCAAAGCACCTCTTCCAAATGGATACGGGTAATATTTTCGGTAATAATAAGCGTATTGGCTGTACAAATGATCTATAAGGGTGTAATGGGTAAGATATAGTTATTAGAGATTAGTGATTAAAGATTAGGAATGCAAATTTAATATCTACACTAACTTACCAATTAACTAATGAACAATTGAACTAATGAACAAATTAAAAGACACCGATATACAAGCAACTATTGGCTGGGTATTACGTACCGGGGTAATATTATCTATAGCGATCGTGCTTTTTGGCGGGGCGGTATATATATATCGTCATGGGCATGATATTGCAAACTATAGCACATTTAAAGATGAGTCTGATTTTGCGCAACTAACCGGCATTATAAACGGGATACTAACTTTCAGAGGCAGGGCAATTATACAGGGCGGCATAATTTTGTTAATAGCTACACCTATAATAAGGGTTGCGTTTTCGGCTATTGGGTTTTTGTTCGAGAAGGATTACCTGTATACCGGTATTACTTTACTTGTTTTACTTATTATTTTTATAAGTATGCTTAGCGGGCACACGGGTTAATTACTTGTAGCTTTTCCGGCTATACCGCCGGCCCTTTTTTGCTCGTCCTCGTTACCGGTATCATGTTTGGTTGTATTCTTTAATGATATATTACCAAAATTATAGCTAAAGCTAAACGTAATTAAACGGGTTTCTTTTTTATCATATACCGTCATGTTAAGATTTTGATACTTGATAGTGCTAAAGTCCCTGTGCGTGTTAAAAATATCCTTTACGCCCAGGCTTAATCTCCCATTTCGGTTAAGTATTTTTTTGCTTATACCAGCATCAACATAATAATCTGCCTTAAACTGGCCAATACCATAAAAGCCAGGCGATTCATAATCACCAGAAACCTGGGCAGAGAGCGTATTGGATAACCTAAGGTTTTGCTCACTGTATAAACTAATCCACTGGGTACCTTTATCAAGTGTCCCGTTTTGGGGATAAGCTTTTATACGCTGATAGGACGCATCCGCAGAAAAACTGCCAGTCCACCAGTTTGTAAAGATTACCGGCACGTAAAACCTTAAGCCATAAGTAGAGTAAGTACCAAAATTCTGGGTGATTGATCTGCTTACCTTTGTCGAATCGTTTTGTACATAATCCAAAAACTCATAAAAATTTGTAATAACCGAAGCGTATAAAGTGGTCATTGATTTTTTATTATAAGTATGTGATATTTGTATTTTGTTAGTATACTGAGGCAATAAATTTGGATTACCCTGGCGGTAATCATACAGATCTGTAAAGTACAAAAACGGGTTAACAGCATCATAAGCCGCCCTGTTTACTCCCCGGTTAAAGCTAATATCAAAGTTATTTTTGGCATCAGCCTGGTAATTTAACTGCACTTGAGGAAACCAATCCGTATAGTTCTTTTTAACCGAGCTTACCATTAATGCAGATGTGCCATTACCACTAGTATTAGACTGCTCAACTCTTAAACCTGCTATCAAATCTACTTGCCCTAATTTGCCTATATAATTTATATACCCTGAATTGATATTCTCTTTATATAAAAATGCACTGCTAAAATTTGGTGCGCTTTGGTAAACCCCGTTTACTTGGGGGCCAAAAATTAGATTATTATCGCTTTGCACCCAGCTAAATTTTAAACCACCTTCTAATCGTGCTGTTTTTGATAATGGGTTTACATAGTCAACCTTTGCTGCCAGGATATTAATCTTGGCCGGCGATAGGTTTTGCAATTTAAGCGCGGGCCTGTAATTAACATGTGCAGAATTGTAGAAGTAATTATCAATATATTCGGACGAGTGGCGATTAATATCATTATAGGTTACGTCTACAGTTAGCAGCTTGCCCATGGTATCCAGCTTACCGGTATAGTTAATATCGTAGCTTAAATTATTAAGCCCGCGGTTTAGCTGTGATTTTGTTGATATGGTCGAATCAAGCACCCCGTTATTGGTAACATTTAAAACATTGTTTTTTACAAAGTCATCATCATTAATGGTACCACTTACCAATACTCCAATAGTATGTTTAGTTGATAATGTATAATCTGTCCCGATCCTGAAATTATGAACATAGCCTTGCTGGGTAGCATAATAATTTACATCATACTCATTTACATTGCCTTTGTAGTTTATTATTCTGTTGGTTATAAACGCATGGTCGGTTTTTCTATCACCGTAATTATAATTACCAAAAATATTTATTTTGCCCCTGCGGTTATTAAATATCAAACCCGCGCTACCCTTACCAAACTTACCATAACCCGCACTGGTTGAAACTGTAAAGTTTGTACCGGCATTGGTGCCCTTTTTCATTTCGAAGTTAATAATACCACCACCGGCCGCTTCATATTTAGCTGAAGGATTAGATATCAGTACTAAATGATCTATCATGCTGGCTGGTAAACTTTGTAAATAGTCAACCAGATCCGGCCCGGTTAACTGCGTTGCTTTACCATCAATCGTTACCAAGGCGTTTGATCGGCCAATAATACTAATGTCGCCCTTATTATCGGCATGCACACCCGGTGCCTGCCTTAATAAATCAAATGCAGACTCGCCCCCAGAAATTATACTGCTTTGTACGTTTAGTATAATTCTATCTGGCTTAACCTCTATATATGAGCGTTGGGCGGTTATAGAAACTGCTTCAAGTTGTGGCAAGTGGAGGGTTAAGTTAATTTCGCCAATAGCTATATCTTTATCAGATATTACTGTATACGGCCCGGTTAATGACTGGTCATAACCTATTTTACTTATCAGCAGCAGATACTTGCCGGGCTTAATATCAAATTTAAATATTCCTTTTTCATTACAGATAGCAGATTTAATGATCGAAGAGTCGGCAGCGGCTAATAGGATAACCGTGGCCGCTTCGGCCGCCAAATGTTTTTCCTCAGAAACTTTACCATGCAACCCGGAAGAGCCTGTTTGTGCATATAAATGATTATAGGCACCCGATAAGAACGCTATTAACAAGCACCCCGTTAAAACCTTCATTAATATATATGTAGAAATTTGTTATCAGTTAATAATAAACTATAAATATGCTAAAAAATAGCCTGATTTATAGTCTTGTTACGGTTTATTTTTAATAAAAATTATTAATACTTATTGTATAGTTGGTTATAGTAACATGTATTGCCTAATTTTTATTAATTTTCGTAATTATATTACACCCATTAAAATGAAGAAAATTTGCTTTTTTACACTGGCTATATTTTTTGCTGTAAAACTATTTGCACAGGCAGAGCCCGCTACGTATATGGCTACCGCAGGTCGGTTTAAAAAGTTCTATAATGCAAACCTCCCTGATAGTATATCTGCAAACTTTGGCCCCGAGTTTAAAGCTGTTTTACCTATTGATAAATTTAACGCCTCAACCAAACAATTAAGGGCACAGTTAGGCACTTTACTTCAAACTGAGTTTATTGGTTATGACTCGTCATTGGCTAGCTATAAAGCTACATTTCAAAACGGTGTCTTTTTACTCAATCTTGCATTAAACGGTAAGAACCAGATTATTGGGTTAAAACTGGCCCCATATCAGGAAGCCGCTAAAATTGATCCTTCATTAATAGAATCTCCCGTTTCGTTAAAAACATTATCCGGAACAATTTATGGCACTATAACTACGCCAAAAACCATTAATGGTAAAATACCTGTGGTGTTAATTATTGCAGGCTCTGGCCCTACAGACCGTAACGGTAATAGCCCCAATTTGGCTACTAATGATTATAAATTAATAGCCGAAGCATTAGGTAAAGATGGTATTGCAAGCTTACGCTATGATAAACGTATGGTTGGCGAAAGCGTTGGGACAGAAAAAGAAGAAAGCCTGCGCTTTGATGATTATGTTGATGATGCTATAGGCATGATCAATTTATTAAAAGAGGATAAGCGGTTCTCTAAAGTAATTGTGCTGGGGCATAGCGAAGGATCATTAGTTGGCATGCTTGCTTCCATTGCTTCCGAAGGCGGTACCGATGCTTTCATTTCGGTTGCAGGCGCGGGCCGCCGGGCCGATGAGATTTTAACTGAACAAATGAAATCGCAGCCGGCTTATATGTCCGAAGGCTTTAAAAAGATATTAGACTCGTTAGCCGTGGGCAAAGTTCAGAAAAAGGTTGACCCTTCTTTATACTTTATAGCCAGGCCAGGCATACAAAATTATTTAAGGAGCTGGTGTAAGTTTGATCCCCAACAGGAGATCAAAAAACTTAGAATACCTATACTAATTATACTAGGCAATACAGATTTGCAGGTACCTGTTACTGATGCAGAAAAGTTAAAAAAAGCAAAATCGGCAGCTATATTAGCAATTATACACGGCATGAACCATGTACTTAAAGAGGCCCCGGTAGATAAAGATAAAAATATGGCCACCTATAACCAGCCGGACCTGCCTTTAAAACCCGAGTTTGTAAGCAGTGTGCTTGATTTTATTCATGGGTTGAAGTAAAGAATTACTAAGACTTATAGTTCCCCTGCAACCGTCGTATCACCACGATTTCGCTGATATGATAAGCGGTATGATCTGCAATTTGAAGGGCCTCGCGCAATATGGTTTGCCCACTGCCATGACCCAATGGTTTATAAATATCTGTGGTTTTAAAAAGATTTATAAACTCTTCAAGGTCGGCCTCTATTTGTTTTAATGAATTTTCCCAGTCAGTGCCGCCAACCGGCGCGGTTTCTTTTGGCCAGTATTCATCGGGCCATTTTGGCGATTTATGATTCTTGTCCAAACAAAACTGCACCATATCCCATTGGACAATGCGTATATGCTCAACCAATTGCCAAATGCTGTAGGGTAGTTTAGTTGGTTTATCGCCACGTGCCCCAGCAGGCAACCCTTCAAGCGCATCTTGTAAACCAATATGTGCGCTGCCGCCACGCAGTAATTTTACTACTTCATCAATAATTATTTTATGCTCCTTATCCATAGTAATACTTTGTTTTATTGTTAATAGCTTTTTTGTGTTAAATGTTCTAAGTTTATCCAACAAAATAATTACCAATTATGCGTAGCCTTACCTACTTAATTCTCTTGTCGCTTTTTATTATCGGATGCCAGAAAGAGGGCCCAATGGGCCAGTTATCAGCAAAAGGTAACGAGGCGTTTACCGCTTATGAGGGCCATTACCTGGATGCTTTATGGAAACTAAACCCGGACGAAGCAACTAACCAGGGCTACCATAAATATGATAGCTTACTGATAATCCCTAACGATAAAAGCCGCGAGGCGATGCTGAATTTTGTCAAACTGCAACAAGACTCTTTGGCGCGGTTCGAGGTAAATGATCTGACCGAACTGAACAAAATGGATTACCACATCCTTCAAAATCAATTAGAGTATACTAGTTGGCAGATAACGGTATTAAAAAGCTATCAATGGAACCCCGGATATTACAATGCTATCCCTACGTTCGCGCATATTTTAAATGAAAACTATGCCCCGCTGACTAAGCGCTTGCGCAATTTCTACCAAAAAATGGCCGACCTGCCGGCTTACTATAAAGAAGCCCAAAAACAAATAAAAAATCCGGTGCCCGAGCTAACCACTCTGGCTATAGACCAGCAAACAGGTGGTATTAATATATTGGAAAAAGATTTTGCCGACTCGCTAAAAAAAACCAATATACCGGCGGCAGAGCAAAAACAAATGACCGACAGGGCCAAAGTTTCGGCTGATGCGGTTAGAGCATTTGTAACCTGGCTACAAAACTTAAAGAGCGATAAATCACGAAGTTTTAGATTAGGCAAGGAGTTGTATGAGGATAAGTTTAAATTCGAAATACAATCAGCCTATAACGCGCAGCAGTTATTTAATTTAGCTACCGAGCGTAAAAAACAAGTGCATAAGGATATGGCTAAGCTAAGCCGCCAGTTATGGCCAAAATATTTCGGCAAAAAAGCAATGCCTGCCGACTCGTTGGATATGATAGGCCAGGTTTTAGATACGCTATCAGCCAAACATACAACGGCTGCTGATCTGCAATTGACCATCGAAAAAATATTACCTAAACTATCGGCATTTATAAAAACTAAGGACTTGCTAACGCTCGACCCTACCAAGCCATTGTTGGTACGTAAAAACCCGGCTTACTTTGGCAATGCGGCCGTAGCATCATTAAGCGCACCGGGGCCGTACGATAAAAACGGAAACTCTTATTTTAATATCATTAGCCTGACAGGTTTATCAGCAGATAAAGCAGAAAGCTACCTGCGCGAATACAATAACTATACCATACAAATATTAAGTATACATGAAGGCATACCCGGCCATTACGCGCAATTGATTTATGCCAATAAAGCGCCTAGCTTAATAAAATCACTGTTTGGCAGCGGCACCATGGTTGAAGGCTGGGCCGTGTACGGCGAGCAAATGATGCTGGATAATGGTTATGACGATTCGCCCGAAATGAAGCTGATGTGGTATAAATGGCACCTGCGCTCGGTTTGTAACAGTATTTTAGATTATAACGTACATAGCAACGGCACCACCAAAGAACAAGCTATAACCTTCTTAACCCACGAAGCTTTTCAACAACAGGCAGAAGCCGAAGGCAAATGGAGGCGCGTAAGTGTAACCAGCGTACAACTGGATAGTTACTACGATGGATACAAAGAAATTATGGGTCTGCGCGAAGCCTACAAAGCCAAAGTTGGTGCCGAAAAATACAAGCTTAAAGAGTTTAATGAGAAGTTTTTAAGTTATGGCAATGCGCCGGTTAAACTGATAAGATTGGCGATGTTGGGGAATAAATCAAATTAAGTTTGTCATTTCAAGGTAGGATATTTCCAGCGCGCAACTGAACGTGTAGTAGCGCTCATGGCCGCTGGGCCTAGTTCTTTTTCCTTAGATGAAAAAGAACCAAAAACTAAGCGTAGCGACCTCATGAACACCTATAAAAACAAACAATAAGTGAATAAATCAAGTCAGCCCAATCGCTGCCACCTCACAGGCCAGGCTCCCGACCGCGTGGGCTGACAGGCCTTTGCGCTCTTTTCATTGCTCATTAATATGAAAATTGTTGGCTCATTGAGCAAAGCGTCAGCAGAAAAGCTTCGGATGAAATTAAGTAAAACAAGTTGGCCTGAGTGTTGGAAAGGGCATAGCAACTTTTTACTGAAGCGGTGGACGTGAGCGAGCAAAGCTGGGTAAAAATATTGCAGCCCGTGGTTTTACTTAATTTGCCGGGCAAAGGCCATGAGCGCAAAGAAGCATATCTGATGACTTGATTTTTTGGTTACTTTTGTATCAAGACAAAAGTAACAGCCCTAGCGGCAATTGAGCGCTACGACGCGTTCTCGCAAAACAATAAAGGCATGAGCAAACAAAACTGGCCCCAACTAAACTACACCGACCTAAAAGATACTGTAGCTACTGTACAGTTATGGACACAAATAGTCGGCAAGATCCGCCTTAAAAAAATGCCATGGCTTAATCATTCCTGGCATGTTACTTTATATGTTTCGCCGCGGGGTTTAACCACACAAAGCATCCCTTATGGCGGTGGTAGTTTCCAGATAGATTTTGATTTTATAACACACCAGCTCATCATTACCTGCAGCAACGGCAAGCATCAAATAGTAGAGCTATACCCACGCACAGTAGCCAGCTTTTATAAAGAGCTATTTGAAAAATTGACGTTGCTGAATATCGAAATAGCTATTTATGCCAAACCCAATGAGATTGACCCGGCTATTCCGTTTGCTGATGATGAGGTGCATCAATCGTACGACAAACACCAGGTCGAGCTATTTTTTAAGGCTTTGCTAAACATCAATAAAGTGTTTACCCAATTTAGGTCGAGGTTTAGCGGCAAGTGCAGCCCGGTACATTTTTTCTGGGGAGCGTTTGATCTGGCCGTCACCCGTTTCTCGGGCCGCAGGGCACCGTTATACCCCGGCGGCATACCTAATATCCCCGACAGAGTGATGCAGGAAGCCTACTCGCATGAGGTGAGTAGCTGCGGTTTTTGGCCGGGCGGTGATCAGTTTCCGCACCCTGCGTTTTATGCCTATTGCTATCCTACTCCTGCTACCTTTGGCCAGCAACCTGTTAAACCGGCCGAAGCATTTTACAGTACGGAGATGGGCGAGTTCTTTTTAAAATATGAAGATGTGCGCAATGCCGGCAATCCTGAAAATACTTTACTGGAGTTTTTAGAAAGCACCTACGTAGCGGCCGCCAACACAGGCAATTGGGACAGGGAGAATTTAGAATGTGATTTTTCGTGGTTGGAGAAATCTTAAATTTAATAAGTTAGTCCTAATTTGTAATCCGAGGAAGTATCAAACAGGGCTGAAATTTTACAGCAAAATTACGGCGTTTAAATAAAATTATGGTGACACCATTTTTGTCAGTACCTGTTTTTAGCGATACGGACGTGTCATCCACAGCTAAATCGCTGATTTCGCTTGTTTCTTTTTTCTGTTTCACATCACTAAAAATCAACAAAATACAAACATTTGATTATCAGTAATTAAACTAAAAATTACACATAAAAATCTTGACGTTTAGGTTGTTTCATTTTGTTTCACTCCATTTTACTAAACTGCTATTTTTCAAATAATTATCTCAAAAAAGTGTTTCAATTGTTTCATCTGTTTCACTGTTTCATGAAACAAAGCAGTCAGCCTGGTAATATCCAGACTTACGAAGTTTTTAAAACTTCGTAAGTCTTAACCACCTTCTGTCATATACCAGTAATTTGCCCATCCGCCTATCTGCACATTTGCACATAATATGTACCTTTACTTTTAGAATTAACTGAACATCATTATGCTAAAAGGATTTTTTAATGTCCCCACACCGCAAAACGAGCCTGTATTAAACTACGGCCCGCGCAGTTTGGAAAGGGCAGCGCTAAAACAGGCTTTGGATGAAGCCCGTGCCTATAAGATTGACATACCTATGTACATTGGCGATAAGCAGGTACATACCGGCAAACGGATGGAGATCCGCCCGCCGCATGATCATAAACATTTACTGGCTAACTTTTTCGAGGGCGATAAAAACACCGTTGAGCAGGCTATAGATGCCGCCCTGGCCGCAAAAGCCGACTGGGAGAACATGCCCTGGGAGCAACGTGCTGCTATCTTCCTAAAAGCCGCCGAGCTGTTTGCTGGCCCATACCGCGCAAAGATCAACGCGGCAACCATGTTGGGCCAATCTAAAAACGCGTACCAGGCCGAAATTGACGCTGCTTGCGAGCTGATAGATTTTTTGCGCTTCAACGTGCATTACATGACCGAGATCTATGCGCAGCAACCGCCTATATCGCCAAAAGGGATCTGGAACCGTGTGGAGCAACGCCCGTTGGAAGGGTTTATATTCGCACTAACACCATTTAACTTTACGGCTATCGCTGGTAATTTGCCGGCATCGGCAGCGATGATGGGTAACGTGGTAGTTTGGAAACCTGCCTATCCGCAGATCTACGCTGCTAACGTATTGATGCAGGTTTTTCTGGAAGCTGGCTTGCCGCCGGGTGTTATCAACTTAATTTATGTTGACGGACCAGTTGCCGGCGATGTAATATTTAATCACCCTGATTTTGCAGGTATCCACTTTACCGGATCGACAGCGGTATTCCAAAACATCTGGCAAACCATTGGTACCAATATCCATAAATACAAAATCTACCCACGCATAGTTGGCGAAACGGGTGGTAAAGACTTCGTGCTTGCCCACTCAAGTGCTAATGCGGATGTAGTTAGCACCGCCCTGATCCGTGGCGCTTTTGAGTACCAGGGACAGAAATGCTCGGCTGCTTCAAGGGCCTATATCCCGGCATCACTATGGCCCGCGGTTGAAGAGAATATGAAACGCGACCTGGCCACCATTAAAATGGGCCCGACAGAAGATTTCGAGAACTTTGTTAACGCGGTTATCACCGAAGCATCATTTGACAAGCTGGCTAAATATATTGATGCCGCTAAAGCGGATAGTAGTGTTGAGGTGATTGCCGGTGGTAACTATGACAAAAGCCAGGGCTGGTTTATTGAACCTACGGTAATTAAAGTAACCGATCCTTTCTATGTAACCATGTGTACAGAGCTGTTTGGCCCGGTACTAACCATCTACGTTTATGAGGATGATAAATTTGATGAGATCCTGAAGATAGTAGATAAAACATCCATCTACGCGCTAACCGGCAGCATCATATCGCAGGATCGTTATGCTATTGCTAAAGCGACACATGCGCTACGCAACGCGGCAGGCAATTTCTATGTCAATGATAAACCAACCGGAGCGGTAGTAGGCCAACAGCCATTTGGCGGTGCCCGCGGATCAGGCACCAACGATAAAGCTGGATCAATGATCAACCTGTTACGCTGGGTATCTCCAAGAACGATCAAAGAAACTTTTGATCCGCCGAAGGATTACAGGTATCCGTTTTTGCAAAAGGATTAACCCCTCTAATCTCCCCTGGTAGGGGAGATTTTATATTTAGACATTGAAACTTTTTAAGCCCTCCCTTCCGGGGAGGGTTTGGTGGGCTCATTTAAACCTAAACACGCTATCCATCTTAGCGTTATCCTGCGTGCTTACTTTCATATCCGTAATTATGCCTGTTTCAATACTGTATACCCAACCATGTACAGAAAGTGGCTGGCCTTTTGCCCAGGCGTTTTGTACTATTGATGTTTTGCAGAGATTATAAACGTTCTCAACTACGTTTAATTCAACCAGGCGGTCTACACGCTTTTGGTCATCTTCTATGGCTATCAGTTCGTCTGCGTGTATGCGGTAAACATCTTTAATGTGGCGCAGCCAATTGTCAATCAGGCCGTATTCTTTATTACTCATGGCGGCAATTACGCCACCACAACCATAATGGCCGGTTACAATAACATGTTTCACTTGCAAAACGTTAACCGCGTAATCCAGCACAGACAGCATATTCATATCCGTATGGATAACCATATTGGCTATATTACGGTGTACAAATATCTCGCCGGGCGCGGTATTGGTGATCTGGTTAGCGGGTACGCGGCTATCTGCGCAGCCTATCCATAAAACCGGCGGATTTTGCCCGTTAGCTAACTTCTCAAAATACTCCGGATCAAGTGCCAGTGATTTCTCAATAAATTTCTTATTGCCCTCTAAAAGGGTTTCGTAGGTTATATGGTTGGTGTCGTGTATGGGTTTTGCGCACATGGCGTGTTATATTTTTAAGTAGATGATAGTTAATTTTTGGTAAACAGGCGCGTCAGTTTATGCAAGGCTAAATCAGACACGTCATAGTATAATATAGTCAGCAATATTACCGGTACGCAGTAAAAGATGGCAAACTCATACAAATTAAAGAAGTATCCGCCAATTATCCCACCTAAAATATAAAAACCCAGTATAGTGAACCTGATATATATTTTATTCCGCACCAGTTCGGTCTTTTCGGCATTGGGATGTACCCACTCGGCAATATCCCCGCCCAAGTCGGTAAACAGCCCGGTTAGGTGTGATGATTTGATTAATCCGCCCGATATGGTTGACACCAAACTGTTCTGCATCCCCATTGAAAAAAGAATGGTCGCTATTACAATTTCGCGTTCGGTTTGTGTTTCCTGGTAAAAGTTGTGTCCGTATATCGCCACAAAAAGTAAAATAACTATCTCTATAATAACGGGGATAGAATGCGCCCGATAATAGCTCTTATCCTCCAACGACCGTACAATAAAGCTGGATAAAAACGCACCCGCAAAAAACATAAACAGCCATAGCAGGAATATTAATATCTCGTTAAAGTTTTGTTCGACAATATGTTTTGATAAGTTAGCGACATGCCCCGTAACGTTTGATGTAAAAGCCAAAAACGCCACCAAGCCTACCACGTTGGTTATGCCCGATACCATCGCGGTGGACGATGCAAGCATTAAATTTTCGCGAAGTGTGCGGTCACCTTTTGATTGTCTTAGCATGTTGGATTATCCTTTGGATGGTATTAATCCGTGCCTGTTCATTATTTCGCTAATCACTGCCGGATCAGGCGGGACACCGGGTTTAATAGCATTACCGATCTCACGAAAATATGCGGGACCGATAGATGCCGGTGTTAGCACACACAAAGCTTTTGCGTTTGCAGTGCTTTTATTATCATGATGGTGTATTATTCCTCTTGGTATAAAACAATGATCGCCGGGTCGTATGGTAACGTTTTTACCATCAACAATGGATGACAATTCGCCTTCCAATCCATACAGTGCTTCATCAACATCCACATGGTAATGTGCTACCGGCACTTTGGCTCCCGCGGGGATGGTAAGCTCAAACATCACCATTTGGTTATTGGTGTCATCGCCGTCTAATAAAAAATCCAGTTCTAGCTGGCCTATCCGTATTAATTCTTTTGAGGGCATGGCAATAAATCTTAAGGTTGATAAACGTTATAAATATCGACATTGTCGCGCAATTTATCTTTTAATATTAATACTATGTTTCCAAAAAAAAATCCCGGCCTGCAATTGCAGCACCGGGATCACTTCACCCTAAACTAACTTATCTTTATATGTGCGCGGCCATAGCCTCCAGTTCCATTTCATACACATAACCCAGGTTTTGCGAGTCGTGGTTAGACACTTTAAGGTCCTTCACCAGTCCTGTGTTAATATCAACTATCCAGCCATGCACTTCCAGGTCCTGGCGTTCTTTCCAGGCGTTTTGTATAATGGTTGTTTTACATAAATTGTATGCCTGCTCCACAACATTTAACTCCACCAGACGGTTAATTTTGGTTTCCTTATCGGTTATTCGGTCAAGCTCATGGCTATGCAGACGATACACATCTTTAATATGCCTTAACCAGTTATCTATCAACCCATATTGTTTATTACTTAACGCGGCAGCCACGCCACCACAGTTATAATGGCCTGCAACAATAACATGCTTTACCTTTAATACGTTAACCGCGTAATCCAGCACGCTTAGCATATTCATATCCGAGTGATTGCAAACGTTAGCTATGTTACGGTGCACAAATATTTCGCCGGGCTTGGTATTTGTAACTTGGTTGGCAGGTACACGGCTGTCTGAACAACCTATCCACAATACTTCGGGGCTTTGCCCTTTAGATAACTCTTTGAAATAATTAGGATCTTCTTTAAGGCGGGCATCCACCCATTCGCGGTTACCTGATAGTAAAGCTTGGTAGCTTTCTGTTTGGCTAAGCTGTACTTTAATTGGTTTGGCAGTAGGTATAATATCGTTTTTTTGATTTTCAGTCTTCATGATCTTTTAATTAGGATTGTTAATTAATTCTTTCAGTTTAGGCACATCGTAGCGGTCTTTAATGGCAACCAGTTGTACAATAATGGCCTTGGTGTAAGCATTGTGCTTAAAATTGTGGATGATCTCCAGTACGTCCGGGTCAATATACCGGGAGTTGGTGCCGTCAATTATCACCTCAGTTTCTTTTGGCAAACTTGTCAGCTTGATCTGTATAGCCGCTTTGTTTAAAAAAGAAACCTCTTCGGCCAGTTTTATGCGGATGACTTTGCGGTTGGTATTATCCTCTATATGATAGAAATATGGATTACGCATATTGGTGCGCAGTATGTAAAACACACCTACCAGCATACCAATGCCCACGCCGATTAACAAATCGGTTAAAACAACGGCAGCAATAGTTACCACAAAAGGAATAAATTGCGATAACCCCTGGTGCCACATGTGCTTAAACAAGCTTATTCGCGCCAGCTTATAACCGGTAACCAATAATATTGCAGCCAAGCATGACAGCGGGATATAATTGATCAGCGCCGGGATAAATAACAGCGATAATAACAACAATACCCCATGTATAATGGTACTCATTTTAGTACGTGCGCCGGCGTTAACATTGGCTGATGAACGTACAATAACCGCTGTCATGGGTAAGCCGCCAAGCAAACCGCTTATTATATTACCAGCCCCCTGTGCAACCAGTTCGCGATTGGTTGGTGAGATCCGTTTGATCGGGTCTATCTTATCGGCAGCCTCCAAACTTAAAAGCGTTTCTAAACTGGCGACAACGGCAATGGTGATGGCGGTTATCCAAACCTCCTTATTGCCTATCGCCGAAAAGTTAGGCGATTTAAACAAGCCAAAAAACTCGCTTGCGTTAGCTACTACCGGGATGCTTACCAACTGCTTTCCTTTAAGTGCAAGCTCCGTCCCGCCAAATATCAGGCTTAAAATAACCCCTGATAGCACCACTAATAACGGTGCGGGCACAATAGCCAGTTTTTTAAATCGCGGCCAATAGATCATCAGCGCAAGCGAAACAACACTTATAATTACCGCGCCATAGCTTATCCTGGATAATGCACGAGTAATGCCCGAAAAGGTATTGTGATCATCTACCTGGCTAAACCTTTCATCGCCCTCAAAATCGGCATCATAACCAACCGCATGCGGGAATTGTTTCATGATGAGAATGATACCGATAGCGGCCAGCATCCCCTCTATTACTGCCGATGGGAAGTAGTTGGCAATGGTGCCGGCTTTAATAATACCTAAGGCTATTTGTATAACACCGGCTAATAATACGGCCAATAAAAACGTTTCGAACGAGCCTAGCCCGGTAATGGCATTTAACACGATAACGGTTAAGCCTGCGGCCGGCCCGGCAACGCTTAGTTGCGATCCGCTTAAAGTACCAACTACTACACCGCCAATAATACCAGTTAAAATACCGGAAAACAAAGGCGCGCCTGATGCTAACGCGATACCCAGGCATAGCGGCAGGGCCACTAAAAAAACAACAACACTTGAAGGAATATCTTTTTTAAGATTTTTTGGCAAAAAATATTTACCGAGATTAAGACTGCCCATAGCTGTCCCATCTTGCTTTGAATACATATAGAATGATTTGAATTAAAAATTTAAATGAATAGCAATCCATCCCGGAGCAAGGCCCGGGTTATTCATTTAAACGTTTGGAGGGGGCGTGGGTACCACAGGGTGGTAAAGTTGAATAAGCAACGAATGCTCCAAATTATGCAGATAATTTGTTTCAACTAAATAAGGATCGTAGTGAAAAAAAGTAAACAGGTGTTCATCAAAGTTCTTTTTCTCTTTGAAAGCATCTTTATCAGGCTTTTCTTTTTCGTCCTTGCTTTCATGCTCTAACTGCATAATAACCGCACGGGCGGTATCACTATCTAAAAACGAAAATAAAGGCATCAGCGATATGGACATCTTTACAACAAAGACGAACATAAAAAGCATACCTATTATTTTTTTGTTCTTAGTGTTCACTGGCGCAAATATATTGATCTTATAGCTTGTGTTACAACTTTAGTAAACGGCTTTTGTTCAATTTAATTGTTAATTTTAAAATCTTACACTATAATTATATTGTGAATAATAAAATAAAGCAACTAAAACATAAACGCGAACAGGCTTTGGCCGGTGGCGGCGTGGCCCGCGTTGAAAGTCAGCATAAAAAAGGAAAACTTACCGCGCGTGAACGGTTACATTTTTTAATGGACGAAGGCTCGTTTCAGGAAATAGGCATGATGGTTACCCATCGGTCTACCGATTTTGGAATGGAGAAAGAAAAATATCCCGGCGATGGTGTGGTTACGGGGTATGGCACAGTTAATGGCCGGCTGATATACGTGTATTCGCAGGATTTTACCGTTTTCGGTGGCTCGCTGTCTGAAACTCATGCCGAAAAGATCTGCAAGATCATGGAGTTGGCTATTAAAAATGGTGCGCCGGTTGTTGGGCTGAATGATTCGGGCGGTGCCCGGATTCAGGAAGGTGTAGTATCACTGGGTGGTTATGCCGATATATTTTACCGCAATACCATGGCATCAGGTGTAGTGCCGCAGATCTCGGCTATAATGGGCCCTTGCGCGGGTGGCGCGGTTTATTCGCCTGCCATTACCGATTTTATTTTGATGGTAGAGCATACCTCGTACATGTTTGTAACCGGCCCCAATGTGGTAAAAACGGTTACGCATGAGATAGTTACTTCCGAAGAATTAGGCGGTGCAAATACGCACGCTAGTAAATCGGGCGTTACGCATTTTGCCTGCGCTAACGAGATAGAGGCTATCAACCATATTAAAAAACTGCTAAGCTATATGCCGCAAAACTGCGAGGATAAAGCACCGGCTCTACCTTACGACCCAACAAACGAGTTACGCCCCGAACTAAACAATATACTACCCGAAGCGGCCTTGCAACCTTATGATGTGCGCGAGGTGATTACCCACGTAATTGATACCGATTCGTTTTTAGAGGTTCATAAAGATTTTGCCGAAAATATTGTAGTCGGCTTCGCTCGATTGGCAGGCCGCAGCATAGGTATTGTAGCCAATCAGCCCGGCTTTTTGGCGGGGGTTTTAGACAGGCATGCATCAACCAAGGCCGCACGCTTTGTACGTTTTTGCGATAGTTTTAATATCCCATTGTTAGTACTGGAAGATGTACCGGGCTTTTTACCGGGCACCGACCAGGAATGGAACGCCATTATTACCAACGGCGCTAAATTGCTGTATGCATTTTGCGAGGCTACAGTGCCGCGCATTACGGTTATTACCCGTAAGGCCTATGGCGGCGCTTATGATGTAATGAACTCTAAACATATTGGTGCCGATATGAACTTCGCCTGGCCGTCGGCAGAGATAGCGGTTATGGGTGCCAAAGGCGCCGCCGAGATAATATTTAAACGAGAGATCAGCTCGGCAACCAACCCGGAAGCTAAATGGAAAGAGAAAGAACAGCTCTATTCGGAAACCTTTGCCAACCCCTACCGCGCCGCCGAGCGTGGCTTTATAGATGAGGTAATAGAGCCATCAGAAACAAGGCTAAAACTCATCTATGCATTCAAGATGCTGGAGAATAAAATGGTTAATAATCCGAAGAAAAAGCATGGGAATATACCGCTATAAGGGAATTCAAATATTAATATTGTTAAAAAATAGTTTATGACCATAAAAGAAGCCATTATAAAAAGTCTTGAAGATATAAATGGAGTTACTAATTACTTAGCGGTTCTTGATAATATTATAAACAAAAAATATTACGATTTTAAAGAGGCAAAAACGCCTCCGGCAACTATATCGGCTTTACTAGGGGATTTTATTCGCACAGGGGATACCAGAGTGAAAAGGATAAGACAAACTGGAGGAACATATTCTTATTATTTAACAAAAAATGAAAACAATCTTGATCTGATATCATTAACTAACCCTACTTTACAAGTTGAAAATAAAAAAGTTAAGGCAACAGGATATGACGAAAGACATTTACATAAATTATTAAGCAGCTATTTAAAAAACACAGAAATCTATTCAAAAACTATATTTCATGAACAATCCTTAAATAGTAAAGATAATCACCAAAAATGGGTGCACCCCGATATGGTCGGTATTCGATTTTTGAACTTACAAACAAGAGCTAGTCAAACATTTTTAAAAGCAATTAATAGAGTTGACACATTTAAGATTTCATCTTTTGAGATTAAGAAGGAAATCAATTCTGATTACGAATTAAAGAAATCATTCTTTCAGGCTGTTTCAAATTCAAGTTGGGCTAATTACGGATATTTAGTTGCATTTGAAATCAGCGATACATTAACAGAAGAAATGGAACGTTTAAATCAGTCGTTTGGGATTGGAATTATCGAGTTAAAAGCCAATCCCTATGAAAGCAAAATATTATTTCCTCCAAAGTATAGGGATCTTGATTTTAAAACCATTGATAAACTCTGTAAGATCAATAAAGAATTCGAGAGTTTTATTGAACAAACCGAAAAGCTGCTAACAGCTAATGAAAAATACGTTAAAGCTACCGAGAAAGAATTAAATGAGTTCTGTGATTCTTATTTTAACACCGACACAGAGTTTGAAAAGTACTGTATAGAAAAAAACATCCCAACAGAATAGACTTGATCTAAAATATGTACCAATTCAAAGCCGAGCCTTGTGCGATTCCCTCCCGTGGGGAGGGAATCGCACGAGGCCTTGCTTGCATTAATCCAAATATTCCTACTAAATAATTGCCCTTGTATAAAATGTTGCAAATAGAGCAAATCCGCCCCGAACTTACCTGGCGCTTACGCCAGCGGGTATTATACCCCGATTCCAAATTATACGAAATGGAAATGGAGGAGGATAATCATGGCTATCACTTTGGCGCGTTTCAAAATAATGAGTTGGTAGCAGTGGTTTCGTTATTTCAAAACGGTACAGATTTTCAGTTTAGAAAATTCGCGGTAGATGCGCCGGTGCAAAACATGGGTATCGGCAAAATGCTATTAAACTATATTATGGACTTTGCCATCACAGAAGGCGCAGATAGAATATGGTGCAATGCCAGGGTTACGGCCATAGGTTTTTACCTGCGGTATGGTTTTGAACGAACGGGCACTTTATTTAGCAAAGGTGGATTTGATTACGAGATAATGGAGAAAAAGCTTTTAACTAAAAGCTGAAAGACTAAAGCTGGTAGGTTTTATGCTAATTAAAAAAAGCTTTTCGCTTTGTGCTTTAAGCTTTAAGCTAAATATTATATTTGCAACGGCCGGTTAAAAGGGCCAAAATCAACGCTATGTCTAAAAAAAAATCAGATAAAAAAGAGCACGTTACGGTAGTAACCGATAAGTCACTTTCGTTTCTTGAAAAATATATTAATAATGCCTCACCTACGGGTTTCGAGTGGAAGGGCCAGGAGCTATGGCTGGATTACATAAAGCCTTATGTTGATGATCATTATGTTGACAATTACGGCACCGCGGTAGCTATCATTAACCCAAAAGCCGAGTATAAAGTGGTTATTGAAGCTCACGCTGATGAGATATCATGGTTTGTAAATTACATCACCAGCGATGGTTTGATCTATGTTATCCGTAATGGCGGCTCTGATCACCAAATAGCGCCGTCAAAACGTGTTAATATCCATACTGATAAGGGTATAGTTAAAGCTGTTTTTGGCTGGCCGGCTATCCACACCCGCCTAGGCGGCGAGAAGGAAGAAGCTCCGTCACTTAAAAACATCTTTTTAGATTGCGGTTGTACCTCAAAAGACGAAGTGGAAAAACTAGGTATCCACGTAGGTTGTGTTATTACTTATGAGGATGAGTTTATGATATTGAACGACCGCTACTATGTTGGCCGTGCGCTGGATAACCGCGTTGGTGGTTTTATGATAGCCGAGGTTGCCCGTTTGTTGAAAGAGAACAAAAAGAAATTGCCTTTTGGCCTATACATCGTAAATGCCGTACAGGAAGAAATTGGCCTGCGTGGTGCCGAAATGATAGCACATCGCATTAAACCAAATGTGGCTATTGTTACCGATGTTACCCATGATACGCAAACGCCCATGATTAGTAAAATTACCCAGGGCGACCTGGCTTGCGGCCGTGGACCGGTAGTATCATACGCCCCTGCTGTGCAAAATAATCTAAACAAGTTGTTAATGGATACTGCCGAAAAAGCAGACATACCTTTCCAGCGCCAGGCATCGTCACGGTCTACAGGTACAGATACCGATGCTTTTGCTTACTCTAACGATGGGGTACCATCGGCATTGATATCATTGTGTCTGCGTTATATGCATACCACGGTTGAGATGGTGCATAAAGAAGATTGTGATAATGTTATCCGTTTGATTTACGAATCATTATTAAACATCAAAGCCGGGCAAGACTTCAGGTATATTAAATAAACATTTTATTACTTTTAACGTTGACATATGGGGTTATTTACCCTTGCACTTACTATGAAACCTACATTATTAATATTGGCCGCAGGGATGGCCAGCCGTTACGGCAGCATGAAACAAATTGATGGCTTCGGCCCGCATGGCGAAACCATTATTGATTATTCTATCCATGACGCTATAAGAGCGGGATTTGGTAAAGTAAGCTTTATTATTCGCGAAGAATATGTTGAACCGTTTAAAGCCATTTTTGAGCCTAAGTTAGCAGGCAAGATAGAAACAGATTACGTTTTTCAAAACTTTGATCTGAAGCCTTTCGGTATAGATAAAACTATTGAACGTGCTAAACCATGGGGGACAGCCCACGCCGTATTAGCGGCACGTAACCAAATCAACGAGCCTTTTTGCGTTATTAATGCGGATGATTATTATGGTTACGATGCTTTCGAAAAAATGGCTAAGTTTTTAACTACCGAAGCGGATGACACACATTATGCATTGATCGGTTACCAGATAGACAGAACTTTGTCTGATTATGGTTCAGTATCGCGCGGTGTATGCGAGGTTAATACCGAAGGTAACATGACCGAAGTTAACGAGCGTACCGAAGTTTACTTTACAGACGGTGGCAAAGTTGCCTACAAAGATGGAACCGGTGAGCATCCACTACCGAATGATACCCGTGTATCTATGAACTTTTGGGGCTTTACTCCGGCAGTTTTCGAACAAAGCGAACCAATGTTCCGCGAGTTTGTTGAAGCGAATGAAGCGAATCCAAAGGCAGAATTTTTCATTCCGTTAGTTGCTGATAAATTGATAAAAAGCGGCGTAGCATCATTTAAAGTTATTCCAACCGCGTCAAAATGGTTTGGCGTTACTTATAAAGAGGATAAGCCTATTGTACAAAAATCAATTTCAGAATTGATAGAGAATGGTATATATCCGGCCAATCTTTGGAGTTAATAAGCAATTTTTTAAAACATAAAATCCCGCTTAATGGCGGGATTTTATGTTTTAAAAAATTGCCAAATAGGTATGATTAAAATTTCTGAATTTCTTTGATGATCTTATCAGCAGTATAATCACTAACTGCTACCAGTGGTAAGCGTACTTTGTCGCCGCATATACCTAATTGCTTTAGCGCTGTTTTTACACCCGCAGGGCTGCCTTCAACAAAGCAAAGGCGGGTTATGTCTACCAAATCATAATGTCCTTTTTGCGCGCCTTTAAAGTCATAGTTTAAGCAACGGCGTATCATATCAGATGTTTGGCGCGGTAACGCGTTGCCAACTACAGATATAACACCTACGGCACCCAATGCTATCATAGGTAAACTAATAGGGTCATCGCCTGATATCATCAGGAAATCAGCTGGCTTATCGCGCATGATCTGGTTGATCTGGTCGAAATTGCCTGATGCTTCTTTTATACCGACAATGTTTTTAAAATCTTTAGCCAGCCTTACGGTTGTCTCGGCGCTTACGTTGCTGCCGGTACGGCTGGGTACGTTATATAAAATAATAGGTAGTTTAGCATTTTCGGCAATGGCTTTATAATGCTGGTAAATGCCTTCCTGAGTAGGCTTGTTATATTGCGGGCTTGCAGATAGTATCGCGTCATATCCCGCTATATCAAACGCTTTTACCTGTTCAACAACTTCGGCGGTGTTATTGCCGGCAATGCCTGCTACTAAATTTATACGGCCATTTACAACCCCGGCAGTAAACGTTAAAACCTTCTTCTTCTCATCCGCGCTTAATGTGGCGCTTTCGCCGGTTGTACCTAATGACACGATGTACTCTACACCGCCATCAATTAAATAATTGATGAGTTTTTTAAGCCCGTCATAATCCACTTGCCCGTCTGCAAGAAAAGGAGTAACTATCGCTATCCCCGTTCCGTAAAATTTGTTCATGTTAAATACTAAAGGGCGCTAAGATAATAAATTTTGATTAGAGGCTTTTAGCACTTTCGTCATAATATCGAATTTTGAATTTTGAATGTCGAATTTCGAAGTTCGATATTATTTAGAACCCAATCCCCAGCCTTATGGCCGAATGCACATTATTACCGCTATTATACGATTGCCCGTAAAGCAATTTTAGGTTAAGATACCTAATACCAACACCTACCTCATAGTAATTTTTAAGTTCGGGCGAGCTCAAGTAGTTTACGTGAAAAATTTCCTGTAGTTTAAGTTTCCTCAGCAAGGGTATCTTGTTGGCAATAAAGCCCGAAAAATTGTGTTCAAAATGGCCCTCAATATACTCGGTATGGGTGCTGTAGGTATAATAGTTAAGCAATAAAAAACTGTTGATACCGCTTCGGTAAAAAAGGCCTTCGTTACCTTTAAACTGGTTGTAATCTGTAAAAAATAGACTGTTTGAATTGATAAACTTACCCGCACCAATGTAAAATGATGTACGGCCGTAAAGGCCCATAGGGATGTCTGTTTTCATAATATCAGCAGATATCTTATCGTAATCTACATCCGACCCTAATACGTTTTTAATGCCCTTAGTATAGTTTACATCAATTGTAGGATACTTTGATGGTAAATAACGCCTGCCGTTAGGGTAAGTTTCATAACGGTTACTAAAATCATAACTGGCATGGAATGCTATTTTAAATGCCTGGTTTTGCGGAAATAAGGGTACATCAGCAGTAGGTATTAACGGATTATTAGAGGAGTAATCCAAGTCATTATTAGAAAAACTATAGGTCGATGTATTTGGCAGCCAATTGCGATTAGCATACTCAACCGCGGCGCTGGCTCTTAATCCGCCTGATATGCGGCCCGATAACGATGCCGATACAAACTGCTTCTGATAGAGCTTTTGATAGTTCTGCCCCGCAAATAAACTATGAACGGTGTTTGATAGCGTGGTGATAGGCTGCAGGTTATTCATATCCAATACCTCCGACCCTGCATTAAAACCAAACTGAATTTTGTTAATAGGGGCAATAATATTAATATCGCCACTAAAAATATGGTTAGAAAAACCGTACCCTGCATTGGCCGCAAACCTAAAGAAACGGTTGTTTACCGTATCAATCATTTTGGTAAACGCGGCCTTATAGTAAAAAGCAAAACCCTGCACCGTGTTAAAGAAAATATCACCTAATACCGGATCGAAATGATAGTACTCTTTTTTATAACGGTCCCTTAAATCAATACCGCCAAGCACCAGCGTAATAGGTTTAAATTTATTATTAACCTTATCAACCGAATCAATATAAGTTTTCGATTCACGCTTAGCGGCCAGTACTTCTTTCTTTTTATAATCTGTCTTTTCCTCGGCGGTTAGCGGTATGGGGCGTTCCTGGTCCCAATAGGTACTGTCTTTTTTGTTGATGCCTTTGGTAATGCGCAGCACCTCGTTAAAGTCCTTTTTATTAAAGGTAGGGACAAGGTCGTAGTTTTTGTAGACCGATATAAAATATCCGCCAAACTTAAAGCCAAATATTCCTCCCACAAAATCAAAGCTGATGGTTGATGTCATCCAGGCTTTGTTATTAACCGGCACAAACTGTTGGTTAATTTTTATGGTATCAACAATATTAATATTGGCTTTTTTGGTGATGTATAAGTTAACGCCAACCAAGCGCCAGCTATCATCCTGTATATAAATATAGCCTTCGAAACAAGGATCGTGCGCGCGGCGGGGGATAACCTTTATTTTGTTAACGGTTTTGCCATTCTCGACAGTCTCGCCAATCCAACGGTAGTTATAGTAAAAAAAGGCATTGTCGGCTATGGGCGATATTAAGGGTCTTAAACTAACCCGACCCCAATCCTCATAATTTTCATAAAAATTTACCCGCATATCGGTAGCGCGGTTAAAGCTAAACGCCCGGTTGCTGCCCGATACTTTTGACGATATCATTTCCTCATGCACATTGCCGGGGTACATATAACTATACTTAGATTCGGACTCTGACAGGTATATTATACCCCTGCGGTTGGAGTCGAGGCCCAGTTGTTTCCCTATATCATCTATATTGCGGCCCAGAAACTTTTTAGGCGCGTCAAGTAGTTTTTGTAAGCCTTTTATGTAAACATCTGCGGTATACGCCTTTACTTCATTAAGATAAGTTTTGCGTTTTTTTATCGCTTTGCGAATGATGGCATAAGCCGGATCCTTACCGCCAACGTTAACGGCCTGTAACTGGTAGGTTTCAATGCTTAGTGTTATATTAACGGTTTTGTTTTGTTGCAGATCAACCGTGCGGCTTTCCTGCTTATAGCCTACCGCTTTGTATTGGATAACATACTGACCGGGTTTTAAATAAAGGCCATATTCGCCCTCGCTATTGGCCGATGCACCCTGGGTAGTGTTCTGAATGTAAACACTGGCAAAAGGCACAGCATTACCGGCATCATCAGTAATCTTACCACTTACCTTAAATTGTTGAGCAAATATTTTAGTCGTTATTAATAAAAATAAAAAACAAATTAAGGTTGGCCGCATGCAGAAGATAAGTTTATGCGAAGATGCATTTATTTGTTAAAAGGTTACATGCGGTAGGTGTTAATTATTGTTAATTCTATTCCCACGCCGTCATTGCTGTAAGCGTAGCGTGGCAATCTCTGCACGATAGGTAAATCGTTAACCTGGCGTATAGAGATTGCCACACTCGTTCCTCGTTCGCAATGACGTGTCGGAGAGAAGAGCGAGGCTACCCAATCATCTCCATCAATTCCTCATCACTAATAATAGGGATGTTAAGCTTTTGTGCTTTCTCTAGTTTAGCGGGGCCCATGTTATCGCCTGCTACCAGATAATTTAGCTTGGCCGATATGCTGCTTAATATCTTACCCCCGTTTTGTTCTATGATGTCTTTTAACTCATCTCTTGACCGCTCAAAAGTACCTGATATGATAAAGGTTTTGCCTGATAATGCTTCGCTGGCTAATACAACTTCTTTCTGCTCGCTTACAAATTGTAGGCCGGCAGCTTTTAGTTTTTCTATTTCTTCACGATGTTTTTCGTTGCCGAAATATTCTATAAGGCTATGGGCAATGCGTTCACCAATTTCTTCAGCGACAATTAACTCATCTAATGTGGCGGCAACCAGGTTGTCAATGTTTTTAAAATGATGGGTTAGCTTTTTAGCAACGGTTTCGCCAATGTAGCGGATGCCTAAACCAAACAGCACTTTCTCGAAAGGCATTTGTTTTGACTTTTCAATGCCATCCAGCATGTTGTTAATGGATTTTTCGCCGAAACGGCCCATCAACTTTAGCTCATCGGCATGCTCATATAGTGTGTATAAATCGCTTATATGCCTGATGAATCCTTTTTGGTAAAGTGTTTCTATGGTTTCATCGCCCAAGCCATCAATATTCATGGCTTTGCGGCCTATAAAGTGTTGCATCTTGCCGGTGATCTGTGGCGGGCAACCTTCGTCATTAGGGCAATAAAACGCAGCTTCGCCTTCCTGGCGCTTTAATGGGGTGCCGCAAGCAGGGCATTGGGTTATATAATCAATAGTAGCTGCCGATGGGTTGCGTTTCTCCAGGTTCACCTCGATGATCTTCGGGATAATCTCGCCGCCTTTTTCAACAAACACCCAATCGCCTTCGTGCAGGTCAAGTCGCAGCATTTCGTTAGCGTTATGTAGGGTAGCACGTTTTACGGTAGTACCTGCAAGTAGTACAGGTTTTAAATTAGCAACCGGGGTTACGGCACCCGTACGGCCTACCTGGTAGGTAACGGCCAACAACTCGGTTTGTACCTGCTCTGCTTTAAATTTATAGGATATGGCCCAACGAGGCGATTTGGCGGTAAAGCCCAACTCTTGCTGTTGGCCATAGCTGTTTACTTTAATTACTATGCCATCAATATCATAACTTAAACCGAAACGCTTTTTATCCCACTCGGCAATAAAGGCCAGTACACCCTCTATATCGCTGCAAAGGCGGCTATGCTCATTAACATGAAAGCCCCAATTTTTAATGGCTTCCAGGCTTTCCCAATGGGTTTTAAATAAGGTGCGTTCTGTATATAATCCGTATAAAAAGCAATCTAAGGGGCGCTTAGCAACCTCGCCCGAGTCTTGCAGCTTTATAGTGCCTGATGCAAAATTGCGCGGGTTAGCGTATGGCGGTTCGCCGTTCTCTACACGTTCTTCGTTTAGCCGTTCAAAGGCTTTAAGGTGCATAAAAACCTCGCCGCGTATCTCAAACTCTTCCGGATAACCGCCGCCTTTTAATTGCTTGGGGATGCTTTGTATGGTGCGTACGTTGGTGGTCACTTCATCGCCTTGTGTACCATCGCCACGGGTAACGGCGCGGGCCAATTTGCCATGTTCATAAGTCAGGCTCATGGACAGGCCATCAAACTTTAGCTCGCACACATACTCAAAATTATCGCCTATGGCCTTGCGTATGCGTTGGTCAAAATCCAGCAGGTCCTGCTCATTATAGGTATTACCTAACGATAGCATGGGCCAGCGATGCTTAACCGTTTTAAACTCCTTGGTAATAAAACCGCCTACCTTTTGCGTGGGCGAGTCAGCATCCAGAAACTCCGGGAACTGTTTTTCGAGCGCTGCAAGGGCCTCTAGTTTTTTATCAAATTCAAAATCAGATATAGCGGGCATAGCCAGTACATAGTAATTATAGCTGTGCTGTTTTAGCTCTTCCGATAGGGTTTCTATTTGTTTTTTTGCTTCTGCCGATGACATGCAACGAAGATAATAAATTACTTGCGCACGTTTTTTAGGAATAAAAAAATTAAACTTTTTTGTTCCAGGGCTGTCTTTACATTAATAATTAACAAATACCATTATGAAAACATTAAGGAGAATTTTATTTGCATCAGCAGCCTTAGTACTGTTTGCTACTGCCGAAAGCAGTGCCCAGGTTTATGTGAGAACCCGTATGGTGCATCACCGTACTGTAACAACCACCCGCCCAGCACAACCATCGCCAGACCATGTTTGGGTTGAAGGCGAATGGACCCCAAGAGGCCGTACTTATGTTGAAAACCAAGGCCGTTGGGAACGCGCACCACGCCCGCATGCCGTATGGACAGCAGGCCATTGGGACCGCCGCCCACGAGGTTATGTTTGGGTATCAGGCCGCTGGAATTAATATCATTTAATTTTGAAGTGTCCGTCCGTGACTGGGGCCTTAGGCTTAGGTACAGGCGGACACTTTTTTATGTGCGGATGTGCATATATGCAGATGGTATTCATAGCCGTGCCTGATTGTGTGATTCCCTCCTAGCGGAGCAACTTTTAATGATTTCAATAGGCTTGAAATATGCGGTCATGCTGCTGACGTGTTCTCGATTGTGCAACACTTTCATTTTAATAAAGAAACGTATTAAATTTTTTGGAGAGAAGGATTAAACTTTTTTACTTTGAGCCTATCTTTGATTTACATTTATACAGCCCTATTATTAAATTATGAAAAAGCTAAAAATAATTTTAATTGCAGCTACCGCGTTAACGTTATTTGCAACTAACAGCAATGCGCAGGTAGTAGTAAAGAAACGATTGGTTGATCGCTATTCATTGTCTTATCGCCCGCCCCGCCCATCGGACAAGTATTTTTGGGTTGAGAGTGAATGGGTGCCGCAAGGAAAGTCTTATGTTGAAGTGCCGGCACATTGGGCCATCGCCCCGCATCCGCACGCGTTATGGGTGCCAGGCGAATGGAGACCCCATAAAGGTGGCTATGTTTGGTTACCTGGTATGTGGAGATAGTTTAACCTAATTTATGGAAGTGTCCGTCTGGTACAAAGCTTATAGCTTTGAACGGACGGACGCCCTGTTTTTAGCATTATAAAATCGTTTTATAATCGTATTATTGCTATAATGAAACGATTATTTACCAACCTTACCTTCCAGGTTATCCTGGCAATTATACTGGGTATTATTGTGGGGCTTTACTTTAAGCCTTTTGCACCTACAGCGCAGATGATTAGCAAAGTGTTTATCAGTTTGATAACGATGCTGATAGCGCCTATTATCTTCTTCACCATTGTACTGGGTATTGCCGGTATGAGTGATATGAAAAAGGTGGGCCGGGTAGGCGGTAAGGCGCTGCTTTACTTTGAGATTGTTACCACCTTTGCCCTTATTATAGGTGTAACCGTTGCCAATATTGTTAAACCCGGCGAGGGCTTTGTAAGCACCGTAAAGGCAGATACCAGCAAACTGGAGGTGTATCAAAAGGCTGCATCCGAGATGCATTGGGGCGATTTTTTGGCGCACATTGTACCATCGAACGCGTTTGCTGCTTTTGCCGCAGGCGATATCTTGCAGATCCTATTCTTCGCAATATTATTTGGTTTTGGGTTAAGCAAAATGGGCGACTCGGGCAAAGTAGCGATAGACCTTTTTGAAAAGCTATCTAAAGTGTTTTTTAACATGATGCACATCGTGATGAAGGTGGCCCCAATAGGCGCTTTCGGCGGGATGGCTTATACCATAAGTACTTACGGCATTAAAACGCTGCAACCGCTGGCTTTGCTGATGGCATCGGTTTATATTACCATGTTCCTGTTTATATTTGTGATATTGAATATTATTTGCCGCATTTATAAATTCAGTTTATGGCAGTATTTAAAACACGTTAAGGAAGAAATACTGATCGTGCTGGGTACTTCATCGTCAGAGTCGGCCCTGCCGGGGATGATGGAAAAGCTGGAGAAATTTGGCTGCTCCAAGTCGGTAGTGGGGTTGGTTATTCCGGCGGGATATTCGTTTAACCTCGATGGTACGACAATATATCTGTCTATGTCGGTAATATTTTTGGCGCAGGTGTTTCATATCCCGTTAACGCTGGCGCAGCAGTTAGGCATCATCGGCATATTAATGATAACCAGCAAAGGCGCGGCAGGGGTAACCGGCAGCGGCTTTATTGTGCTGACATCGACCCTTGCCGCCATAAAAGTTATCCCGGTAGAGGGTGTGGCGATATTGTTAGGGGTAGATAGGTTTATGTCGGAAGCGCGGGCCATCACCAATGTAATTGGTAACGGCGCGGCCACCATCGTCATCGCCAAAAGTGAAAAAGAATTTGATGAGGTGAAGTATCAAACGGCTATTGCAAGGTAGCGTCCGATTGTTTCAAGATGTGTCGGTTCTTTGGCGGACGAATACCGCAGTATTTATCGCGTCATTCCTCGTTTTAATAGAGCTGTATTCCTAGCGGCCATCATCCACCCGCTCAATCGCCGCGGGAAGGCCTTGTTCTTTTCCTTGATGAAAAGAACCGAAAATCAAGTCAGACGATAGGCTTCTTTGCGCTCGAGGCCTTTGCCAGGCAAAGCACGCAGAATCACGGGCTGCAATATTTTTGCCCTGCTTCGCTCGCACAAAGGCAACGCTTCAGCAAAAAGTTGCTATGCCCTTCCCTCGCGCAAGGCCAACATATTCTGCCTGCTTTCACCCGAAGCTTTTCGTCTGACGATTGGGGACAAAACCGAGATCTCGGTATTAGTGGTCAATAAAAAAGAGCAGTGGCCTGTCAGCCCACGCGGCCGGGAGTATGGCCTGCGCGGTGGCAGCGATTGGGCTGACTTGATCTTTTGGTTACTTTTGGATCAAAGCCAAAAGTAACAGCCCTTCCCGCGGCGATTGAGCGGGTGGATTTACACATTGTGCATGCTGTTTGTAAAAATGCACGAACAGCTATATCACACCACCAACAATGCACCACTTTGTAAATTTTTCATCATAACACAAAAAATTCATCCATCAAGACGTTAGCGGGTGGAAAATAATTTTAGCTTTGCGATATAAAAGAAAATCAAACTAATGAGTGTTCTCGTAAATAAAGATTCTAAAGTTATAGTTCAGGGTTTTACAGGTAATGAAGGTAGCTACCACGCATCGCAGATGATAGAGTATGGTACCCAGCTTGTTGGCGGTGTTACACCGGGTAAAGGTGGCCAAACGCATTTAGATCGCCCGGTATTTAATACCGTTGCCGATGCTGTTGCAAAAACCGGTGCCAATGTATCTATCATCTTCGTTCCGCCAGCCTTTGCTGCCGATGCGATAATGGAAGCTGCCGAAGCCGGTATTAAAGTTATTGTATGTATCACCGAAGGTATCCCAACAAAGGATATGATAGCGGTTAAAGAATATTTGACAGATAAAGATAGCCGCTTGATAGGCCCTAACTGCCCCGGCATTATTACTGCCGACGAAAGCAAGAATGGCATTATGCCGGGCTTTATCTTTAAAAAAGGTAATGTAGGTGTGGTTTCAAAATCGGGCACGTTAACTTATGAAGCGGTTGACCAGGTTGTTAAAGCCGGTTTAGGCATCACCACCGCCATAGGTATTGGTGGCGACCCCATCATTGGTACTCCAACCAAAGAAGCGGTTGAGCTGTTAATGAATGATCCGGATACACACGGTATCATCATGATAGGCGAGATAGGCGGCGGCATGGAAGCCGAAGCTGCGCTTTGGATAAAAGCAAACGGTACTAAACCGGTTGTTGGCTTTATAGCAGGTCAGACAGCGCCTCCGGGTCGCCGTATGGGCCACGCGGGTGCAATTGTTGGCGGTGCCGATGATACTGCTGCCGCGAAAATGAAGATAATGCGTGAGTGTGGTATTCGTGTTGTAGAGTCGCCTGCCGAAATTGGTGCTGCTATGGCAGAGGAATTGGCCAAATTAGCGTAAAGCTGAAAGACTAAAGCGGAAAGCTTGTATGTATTAAAATCCTGGTCAGCTTGGCCGGGATTTTTTGTTGTAAGATAAGCGCATAGGCTGTCATGCTGAGGCACTCGAAGCATGAGCGTAAAGGCCCTCGCTCACACTTCGAGTGCCTCAGTGTGACAGCCTTTTGCTTTAGTCAAACCTATGTAAACATCCATTTTAAAAACAAATCGTCCGACTGTTTTGTCGTATATTGTATAGGTAGCGGACGGACATTTATCAATCACTCATTCGCTCAATCACACATTCACTCATTAAAAAGATGGAATACAATCAATTAACGCCCGATGAAGAATGGGTAATATTACATAAAGGCACCGAGCGCCCATTTACCGGCGAATTATTAAATAACAAGGCCGAAGGTTTATACGTTTGCAAACGCTGCGATACGCCGTTGTATACGTCAGAAACTAAATTCGAGTCGCATTGCGGTTGGCCAAGTTTTGATGATGAAATACCGGGAGCAGTAAAGCGCGTACCTGACGCGGATGGCCGCCGTGTAGAAATTGTTTGCGCCAATTGCGGCGCCCACCTTGGGCACGTTTTCGAGGGCGAATATTTAACCCCCAAAAACACCCGCCACTGCGTTAATTCTTTGTCGATGAAATTTGTTCCAAAAGCATAACAAATTTTTTGCCGATAAATTTAATTATTCATTAATAGAGATTTAACATGCTATTAATCACCGATTTCTAATCTCCACAAATAATTTGTTTATAACTTATGCATGATGTGTAAAACTATCACTAACATCTAAAATACGCAACGCATATCTTTGGATTATAAGTTCTTTAAAGCTATCTAAATTATCGGTGATCCTTGCCGATAAAGAAAGAGAAACCATCTGCCAACTAAGCTTGTCGGATGGGCTGATATACACTGTTAAAGAGTCAAAAGAGGGATTTGTGGGGGTGAATGTTTAGAGTAGTTTAAGGTGATAAATTTAGTTTGTCATTTTTTAACAACAACTGCTCGGCGGCATTGTCGGCTAAAATTACCAGGGTTAGGTTAAAGAAAAATTAAGAGGTTGAACATTAAAATATAGCAAAGCGCATGGCAGAAGAAACAGAATTATTATTAAGAGAAAACAAGGATCGTTTTGTTATTCTACCTATTAAGTATCCCGAAATTTGGGAGATGTATAAAAAATGCGAAGCAAGTTTCTGGACCGCTGAAGAAATTGACCTTTCTGATGATTTAAAACATTGGGAAGCAATGAACAGTGGCGAAAAACATTTCGTATCGCACATCCTGGCATTTTTTGCCGCCAGCGATGGTATTGTGAACGAAAACCTGGCCGTGAATTTTATGAGCGAGGTACAATTGCCTGAGGCACGTTGCTTTTACGGTTTCCAGATTATGATGGAGAATATCCACTCTGAAACTTATGCTTTACTGATAGATACTTATATTAAGGACCCTACCGAAAAAGACCGTTTGTTTCACGCTATTGATACCGTACCATGTGTAGGTAAAAAGGCAGAGTGGGCCTTACGCTGGATAAACAACGGATCGTTCGCCGAGCGTTTAATTGCTTTCGCGGCGGTTGAGGGAATTTTCTTCTCAGGTAGTTTCTGCTCTATCTTCTGGTTAAAGAAACGTGGCTTAATGCCGGGCTTAACCTTTAGCAATGAATTAATATCTCGTGACGAAGGTATGCACTGCGAGTTTGCTTGTTTGTTGTATAGAATGTTAGATAACAAGCTATCAAAAGAAGCAGCTACAGCAATCATTACCGATGCGGTTGAAATTGAAAAAGAATTTATCAGCGATGCGTTACCGGTTAGTTTGATAGGTATGAACGCTAAGCTAATGAGCCAGTATATTGAGTTTGTAGCTGATCGGTGGTTGGGCGAATTAGGTTATGATAAAGTATACGGTGCAAGCAATCCGTTTGACTTTATGGAGATGATATCGCTGCAAGGCAAAACCAACTTCTTCGAGAAAAGGGTAGGCGATTATCAAAAAAGCGGTGTGTTAAATAATAACGGCGGCGACAACAAATCGTTCTCGTTAGACGAAGATTTTTAAAATAGTATCAAGTAATTAGTATCAAGTAGTGAGATTACTTAGATATTAAAAAATAGAGAGTAATAATTAATAATGGTTAGTGTCTTGCTACTAGATACTTGATACTAACTACTAATCATTAAATGCCAAGATTATGTTTGTAATTAAAAGAGATGGTAAGCAAGAGTCAGTTAAGTTTGACAAAATAACCGCACGGATTGAGAAACTGTGCTATGGTTTAAATCCCGCGTTGGTTGACCCGGTTGATGTAGCCAAAAAAGTAATTGAAGGCTTATTTGATGGCGTAACCACATCAGAGCTGGATAACCTTGCTGCAGAAACGGCGGCATCCTTAACTACCAAACACCCTGATTACGCGTTACTGGCATCGCGTATTGCAGTATCAAACTTGCATAAAAATACCATCAAATCATTCTCGGAAACAATGAAGTTGTTATACTACTATGTTGACAATAAGAATGGTAAAAACGCATCGTTATTAGCTGATGATGTTTGGCAAATAATTGAGAAAAACGCTGAAGAACTGGATAGCAGCATTATTTATGACCGCGACTTTGGTTTTGATTACTTCGGCTTTAAAACCCTGGAAAAATCATACCTTTTAAAACTGGATGGTAAAATAGCCGAGCGCCCGCAGCATTTATTTATGCGTGTATCAATTGGTATCCATAAAGAAGATATTGCAAGCGCTATAAAAACTTATAACTTAATGAGCGAGCGTTGGTTTACCCATGCTACACCAACGTTATTTAACGCGGGTACGCCAAAACCACAAATGTCGTCATGCTTTTTGTTAACCATGAAAGATGATAGTATAGACGGGATCTATGATACTTTAAAACAAACTGCTAAAATTTCGCAAAGCGCAGGCGGTATTGGCTTAAGCATCCACAATGTGCGTGCAACAGGTTCATACATCAGCGGTACTAACGGTACCAGCAACGGTATTATCCCAATGCTGCGTGTGTTTAATGATACTGCCCGTTATGTAGATCAGGGTGGTGGCAAACGTAAGGGTGCCTTCGCTATCTACCTGGAGCCTTGGCATGCAGATATCTTTGAATTTTTGGACCTGCGTAAAAACCATGGTAAAGAAGAAATGCGCGCACGCGATTTGTTCTATGCCCTTTGGGTAAGCGATTTGTTTATGCAACGCGTTGAGGCTAACGAGGACTGGAGCTTATTTTGCCCGCATGAAGCACCAGGTTTAGCAGATTGCCATGGTAAAGAATTTGAAAAACTATACAAACGTTACGAGAAAGAAGGCCGCGCCCGTAAGGTGATAAAAGCACAAGAACTTTGGTTTGCTGTATTGGATGCCCAGGTAGAAACCGGTACCCCTTACTTGTTATATAAAGATGCGGCCAACGCTAAATCAAACCAGCAAAACTTAGGTACTATCAAGAGTTCAAACTTATGTACCGAGATTTTAGAGTATACCTCTGCTGATGAAATAGCTGTTTGTAACCTGGCGTCATTAGCCTTGCCACGTTATGTACGTGAAGGTGCTTTTGATCACGAGAAATTATACGAAGTGACTTATCAGGCTACCTTAAACCTGAACAAGATCATCGATAATAACTACTACCCGGTTAAAGAGGCCGAGTATTCAAACTTGCGCCACCGCCCTATTGGTTTAGGTGTACAAGGTTTGGCTGATGCTTTCATATTATTGCGTATGCCGTTTGAAAGCCCTGAAGCTAAACAACTAAACATAGAGATCTTCGAAACCATCTACTTCGCTGCCATGACCGCGTCTAAAGACTTGGCTATTGCTGAAGGAGCTTACGAAACCTTTAAAGGTTCTCCATTATCAAAAGGACAATTCCAGTTTGATTTGTGGAAAGTAAAACCTACAAGCGGCCGTTGGGATTGGGAAAACCTGCGCTTAGATGTAATGAACCATGGTGTGCGTAACTCGTTATTAGTAGCGCCAATGCCAACTGCGTCAACTTCACAGATCCTGGGTAACAACGAGTGCTTTGAACCATATACCTCAAACATCTACACCCGCCGTGTATTAAGTGGCGAGTTTGTGATTGTAAACAAACACTTGCTGCGCGATTTAGTAAACCTTGGTTTATGGGATGGTAGCATGAAAGATAAGATCATCACTGCAAATGGTTCTGTTCAGGATATCGCCGAAATCCCACAAGAACTGAAGGACCTGTATAAAACTGTTTGGGAGATCAAGATGCGCGATATCATTGATATGGCTGCTGATCGTGGTGCTTACATTTGCCAATCGCAATCGCTTAACTTGTTCATTAATTCGCCAAATGCTTCTAAACTGACTTCAATGCACTTCTACGCATGGAAGAAAGGTTTAAAAACAGGTATGTACTACCTGCGTACACAAGCAGCATCGCAAGCGGTTAAATTTACAGTCGAAAATCAAGGCGGTAAAAATATGGAAGCAGTAATACCAGAAATAGTTAACCAGGTAGCAGACGAAATACCTGCCGGCCCATCTTGCTCAATGGAAGAAGGCTGCGTGACTTGCTCGGCGTAATTTAATCGATAGACCATAGTAAGACCATAGTTCTTGTCAAAAGAAGAAATTCAACTGACAATGGCTATGGTCTTTTTGCGTTATATTTGTTATAATGTCACCATGGACTATCGACTATGGTCCATGGACTATAAATGACCAAACACGAAATAATATCATGCGACCGTTGCGGAACCGACATTGAATGTAAAGCAAACGCTTACACCAAATGCCAATGCAGCGTGGTGCAGTTGAGTTTAAACGAGGTGCAATACATCAGTGAGAATTATGAGGGGTGTATGTGCGCGGCGTGTTTGCTGGAATTGCAGGAGGAGTATAGGGAAGTGATGGGGATAAACGGATAGGCAATTGTTTTGTTAAAAGATTGAATATTAATTATCTTTGATTTATGACAACAATAACCATAAAAGTTCCCGGTAATACTAAGGCGAAATTATCCGCTTTCGTTAAGGAGTTGGGTGGAGAGATCATTTCTGTAACTTCAAATAAATCATCAAAAAAAGCCAAACTTTTAGATGAAATAAAAGCCGGGTTAAAAGAAGTAAAAGATATAAGGGACGGGAAAGCAAAGTCGTACACCATGTCTGATCTTTTGAATGGAGAATAAAGTTCGGTTAACGGCTTTCTTCTTGAAAAAAGCCAAGCGCCTTGTGAAAAAATACCACACGCTGCAAAATAGCTTAAAGCAACTGGAGCAAACACTTATCCTAAATCCTAAAATAGGGGATAGTTATGGTTCAAATATCTACAAAGTAAGACTTGCCGACCAATCCAAAGGAAAAGGCAAAAGTGGAGGTTTCAGGGTTATTACCTATGTAATTGAAGAAACTACCAAATCAACAAATATTTATCTGATAACTATATTCGATAAGTCAGAAGAATCATCGATTGATAAGGCGGACATCAAACAAATATTAGTATCTGAAGGATTGTTGTAAATATATTATGTCAACCTTTTCTTTAAAACTACATTGCGATTTTGATCACCACTATTCTGTAATAATACAGGATGATGGCCGCGTTGCTTATGCTTATTTGTATGAAGGAGAAGATATCATCGGTGATGTTTGGCTATATAACCAACAACAAGCCCCGGCTATCTCTTTTTGGAGAATAGAAGATATGCCGTTTTTAAATCCAACCGAATACCTGTCAAAAGATGCCTCAATAAAACCAATACAAGACGAGAGTGAAGTTAGGTGCGAATGGACAGAATCGTTAAATGATGGGTTGATAGAGGTTGGTATTTATATAAGGGATAAATTCATCGCGTCGATTGCTTCCGGTTCCAAACCGGGGTGGTCGGTATTGGTGGCTAAAGATGGACCGTTGGCGTATGTATATTAACCCTATAAAAGCAAGGCTGTCACCCTGAGGCACTCGAAGGGTGAGCGTAAAGGCCTTTGCCCTCATGCTTCGAGTGCCTCAGCATGACACCCCTTTGTTTGGGTAAAAAAAGCCGCACGAATTTCTCCGTACGGCTTTCTATTAAACTGAAATTATTAACTAACAGGCTGCCTGCTAAAAATTTCGCGGGCAGCTTTGGCGGCGTCAACCATGTTTTGCAGGGCGACTTTAGTTTCTGGCCATTTACGGGTTTTTAGGCCGCAATCCGGGTTAACCCAGATGTTGCCTACAGGTAACAGGTCGGCAGCTTTTTCAAGCAAGCTCACCATCTCCTCAACAGTAGGCACACGTGGCGAGTGGATATCATAAACACCCGGGCCTATTTCGGCAGGATATTTAAAATCAGCAAAGGCTTCTAACAATTCCATTTGTGAACGAGATGTTTCAATGGTGATCACATCGGCATCCATATCGGCAATGTGCTTGATTATGTCGTTAAACTCGCTGTAGCACATGTGGGTATGGATCTGCGTTTCGTCTTTAACGCCTGCGGCCGAGATCCGGAACGCTTTAACAGCCCAATCAAGGTAAGTCGCCCAATCCGCTTTGCGTAAAGGTAAACCCTCGCGTATAGCGGGTTCATCAATTTGTATCACTTTAATGCCTGCCTGCTCCAATGCAACCACCTCATCGCGTATAGCCAAAGCTATCTGGTTGGTAGTAACAGAGCGCGGCTGATCATCGCGCACAAAACTCCACTGCAATATAGTAACCGGTCCGGTTAACATACCTTTCATTAACTTATTAGTATTGGCTTGTGCAAAACTGGTCCACTTAACGGTCATATCTGTCGGGCGGCTTACATCACCATAAATAACCGGCGGCTTAACGCAACGGCTGCCATAGCTTTGTACCCAACCATTTTTGGTAAACAGAAACCCGTCCAGTAATTCGCCAAAATATTCCACCATATCATTACGCTCAAACTCGCCGTGTACCAACACATCCAGGCCAATTTCTTCCTGCCAGCGGATGGCATCGATGGTGGCTTTGGCTATTTCGGTATCATATTGATCCTGGTCAAGTTCACCTTTTTTCAGTTTGGCACGTAGCTGGCGGATATCATCCGTTTGCGGGAAAGACCCAATGGTAGTTGTAGGGAAGAGTGGCAGCCCAAAAGTTTGCTGCTGTATTTTCTGTCTTTCGGCAAATTTGCTAAGGCGATCAGCATCCGCATCGGTAATAGCGGCGGTGCGTTGTTTAACATCCTGCTTATGGATAAGTTGGGATACATTCCGACTTGATATAGCTTTTAAATTTTCCAGTAGCAAGTCATTATTACCCTCAATTATCAGGGCCAACTCATTAACCTCATTTAGTTTCTGTCTGGCAAAAGCCATCCAGTTTTTAATTTCGGGGTTTATGGCGGTTTCCAGGTCAAGATCAAAAGGTGTATGCAGTAAGGAGCAGCTTGGCGCTATCATCACCCTATCGCTGCCAATAGCGGCTATGACGTTTTTGATATAGCCGATGGAACGTACATAATCATTCTTCCAAATATTGCGGCCATCAACCACCCCTAATGACAGGATCAAATTATCAGGCACCAAACTCAATACTTTATCCAATTGCTGCGGCGCTCGCACCAAGTCAATATGCAAGGCGTTTATAGGTAGACTAAGTGCCAGCGGCGTATTTTCATGCAAACTCTCGAAGTAAGTTGCCACCATCAGGTTTAACCCGCCAGTAGCTTTTCTTATTTCTTTATAAGCATAAGTGTAGGCATCCTTTTCTTTTTGTGTAAGATCAAGCGCCAGGAAAGGCTCATCTAATTGCACCCATTCGGCACCGTAACTTTTTAGTTTCTTTAGGATCTCGATGTAAACCGGTACCAGGTTTTTAATGAGATCGATCTTTTCAAATCCTTGCTCTTTTTCCTTTCCCAATAATAAGTACGATACGGGACCGATTAGAACCGTTTTTGGATTGCTGCCGATAGCCTTTTTAGCCAGGTTAAATTCCTCAAACACTTTGTCAGAGAATACCCTGAACTGCTGATTTGCGGTAAACTCCGGCACAATGTAATGGTAATTGGTATCAAACCATTTGGTCATTTCCATAGCGGTAATGTCCAGGCCGTCTTTTTGGTAACCGCGGGCCATGGCAAAATACAGGTCGATCTCGCTATTATCCGGATTTTTACTTAGTACCTGCGTGTACCGCTGCGGGATAACACCTAACATCAGTGAGGTATCCAGCACCTGGTCATAATAGCTAAAATCATTGCAGGGGATAAGGTCGATGCCGGCCTCTTGCTGCAGTCGCCAGTTTTGCTCGCGGATGGCGCGGGCGGCTGCAAATAATTCTTGTTTACCGGTTTTTCCGGACCAGTATTGTTCACTGGCTTTTTTGAGTTCACGATTGGCGCCCACACGTGGGTAGCCGAGATTGTTTTTGAGCATACGCATAAAACTTTTTTGGTTAAACATTAATTTGACTTAATGCTCCTTACGGTTTTCGGTATGCTTTCGTGGAAATGGTAATAAAAGACACGCGCAGAAAAATATACGGACATACAACACCCATAAAAATTCCTTTTTGTGCTCTGACTACTGCTTCAAAACGCGAAAGCATTGTCTTAAACAAATGGCAAGTATCCTGGCTTGTAACGTTGGTGCCGTCCTTCTCATCCGCGTTTGGCGGATAATGGACATTTTGGAGTTAAGGCATCAACCTATATATGTTACTTACAGTTGCGCGACAGCCCGTGATTTACACACGGTTCCTTTTTAATCCCGGTCATCATAACCGGGAACCTATCTGTTGAAATAAAGTAAAGAACTTGGGGCAAATATAGAGAAGTTAATATCAAAACAACATATATAATATGCTATGCCTTTAAAATAAGGAAGATAGATCTTGCATAAAATGACAGATAAATTTTATATTTGATTGCTCAATACCTATTAACGGCATCAAGTAAAACCGACAAACCTTGCAATTGATATGAATACTCCACTTACTTTTTTTAAAAATCTGTTCCTGGCAACCGGCGTTATCTGGTTTTTCAGTGCATTGGCAATCATTATTTTAAACCTTAATTTTGGGCCAAGAGAAATAGTGTTTACGCTGATCATTCCGTTGGCTTATGCTGTGGTGAAATTGTTTGACAGGGTGAAAGGGTAGCAAATATTTGGTAACAAATGGGGCTATCGGAGACGCAGATAGTTTCCCTAAATATACCTCGCCTGCATTGCAAGATTTAATCTTAATTTTGAGGAATAATGGCGTCCGCAGAAAATAATTATATCCTGGTAATAAATGGTAAACCTGAGGGGCCGTTTACCATTGATGGACTCAAACAGCGCCGGATAAAACCCGGTGATTTTGTGCGAACCGATGCCATGAACGATTACAAAGAGGCTCATGAAGTTGCAGAGCTGCGCCAATTGTTTGGTTTTAAGGAACAGGTGTTTCTGCAATACTTTGCCGCTTTTGATCAGCGCGCGACAGCCGCTGTGTTGGATTGGTTTTTTGTTTCGGCAGTGTGTGTTATTCCAGCGTTCCTGGTATCGATATTTATTACCGACAGGACGATCGGGCTTGGCCTTGCCGCTAGCCTGCTGATAATTATACCCGTAATGAATTTGATCTACCACATTATTATGGAAGGATCAGCAAAACAGGCTACTTTCGGCAAGCAGATATTAAAAATAAAGGTTTGCGATATGCAGGGCAAACCCATAAGCCGCAGCCATGCTGTCGGTAGGAACTTCGCCAAAGTATTTTCTATACTGACCTTATTTATCGGCTACTTGTACGCTTTTTTCAATAAACAGCAGCAATGTTTACACGATAAAATAGCGGGGACGTTGGTGATAAAGGATAGGTTGTAAAACATCCAACTAAGTTTATAACTTAGACTTAAATTATAAACCAATGAAATACCTGTACCTGATCTGCGCGCTGTTTGTCGCTACTACCACAAAAGCCCAATCTGCCAAAGACACGCTTTTACTTGCCGACCCAACCATATTTTATGAGGACGGACAATATTATCTGTACGGAACAAGCAGTAACAAAGGTTTCCCGGTTTATCAATCGTCTGACCTGGTGAATTGGCACGGCCCGACAGGAAAAGGAGAAGACGGCCATGCATTATTAATGGGCGATAGCTACGGAACGTCAAAGTTTTGGGCGCCGCAGATATTTAAAAATAAAGGCAAATATTACATGGCATACGCCGCAAATGAAGATGTAGCGATAGCCGAAAGCGACAGTCCGCTAGGCCCTTTCAAGCAAAAAACTATTAAAGCTGTATCAGGGCCCGTGCACCAGATAGATCCTTATATTTTTAAAGATACTGACGGTAAATTGTACTTGTATTTTGTACGGTTGCAAAAAGGTAACCGGGTATTTGTCGCGCCGCTAAAAGACGACCTGTCTGACATTGATACGGCCAGCGCTAAAGAGTGCGTTAACTCAAGCCTGCCCTGGGAAACTACGGCACATACCAAATGGCCTGTTTGCGAAGGCCCGACAGTTATTAAACATAAGGGCTTGTACTACCTGCTTTATTCAAGCAATGATTATCAGAATATAGATTACGCTATAGGCTATGCAACTGCAACCTCACCAATGGGGCCGTGGACAAAGAATCCAACCAACCCAATCATCGACCGCCATTTGGTAGGATTTAACGGCACCGGCCATGGCGATGTATTTACCGGCAAGGGTGGGCAATTGTATTACGTTATGCATACTCACTACAGCAACACCAAGGTGCAGCGGCGTAAAACGGCCATTATCAAACTATCCTTTACCAAAGATAAACCTGCGGCTTTAGTAGCTGATAAAGACAGTTTCCGGTTCCTGGTTAAATAATTAGGCGCTTAAAATTGCCGCGGCATAGTCACGGCATTTTAAAACTTCCTTAACATCGTCTGATCCGGCTGGGATCTTATACTCCAGCTCTATGGTCGCAGGGAACTTGTAGTGGTTCTTTTTCATCAGCAACAGTACATCTTTTATTGGGGTATCGCCTTGTCCCCACTCTGTATTGGGGCCGTTGTTAACTTTACGGTCTTTGATGTGCATGCTGGTTATGCGGGCATGGTTCTTTTCAATAAACTCAACAGTATTGGTGTTGTTGCCGGCTATATAATGGCCAATGTCCAGGTTAATACAGTTGTAATCAGATTGGCTCATGGCGGTATCCCACAAAGTAGGCGTGGCCTGGGTATGCGCATGGTAACCTACACGCATTTTATGTTTGGTAGCTATATCGCCAATGCGTTTGGTTTGGGCATCGCTTTCGGGCATTTCGCAATTGCAGTGGCTTGCACCCAATGCTTTGGCGGCGTTAAAAGCATATTCTATCTCTTCGTCAGTATTGTTAACGCCGAAAACTACGGGTTTGTAAGCATAAATGGGAACGCCCGCGTCTTTATATTTTTTGCCAATCTCTTTAAAAATATCCATTGATACCGTAGCGCGCCATTGGGCCATTGCTTTGCCAAAGTCAGCACCCGACTGTCCCGCCACACGTTTTGGCGCACCTGCACTTAACTCTGTCGCATCACCTCTTAGCTCAACACCGCTGATGTTGTCTTGTATACAATATTGCAGCATATCTTCGGCAGTAACATTTTTCATGTGGCCGTAAGAGTAGGTGGTTACACCTATCAGCACACCACCAACCAGCGAATTTGGTTTATCGGCCCCGCTAAAAAAAGATTTTGCGAAAGATGTTTTAGGCAGGATCAATGTCCCGGCGGCTGCAACTGCGCTGCTGCCAATAAACCGGCGGCGCGATAGGTGATTTGTGTTCATGATGCTTTGTTATAAATGGTTAGGCCAAATTAATAAAATTTAATAAGATATGCTATTTGCTGTAGTGATATTGTTACTTGTATAGTCATGTTGGGTGACAATGACCACAGGCTGACATGGTTAGTTTGGTTCTGTTTCCAGGAAAGCTCTTAGTTCATTGTCCAACTCATTTAAATAACTTTCTTTGTATTCAATGTCTAATAATTGTACAATTAGATGGGCTGTATTAACAATTAATATAAATGTTTTTTCATAATAGGGAAAATCAATAGACAGCTCGCTCAATGTTATTCGGTGTGTTTGACCACTAAAATGCTGGAATTGTGAAAAATACTTAAATATTTGTAATAGCATTTCATGGGTTGCAAATCCTGCCATTTTGATTCTTTCGATCTTTGCGGATTCTCCAATAAGTTTATTGGTTTGTTTTAAATTAGAGATTAAGATAGGATTACTGGTTGACCTTAATAATCGGTTGTTTTTTATCTTTCCACTGGGTATGTCGAATAATGAAGAATAATCTTTTTGTATTTGCTCTAATTGTTCCTCTAAATTGAAAGAATTATCAAGATTGTGTTCTTCATTTTCAGCGCATTCAGATTTTACAATTGTTATTATAGCATCAATAAAGTCTCTTTCAAGTATATCTATTTCGTTTTTTAATGTTTTTTGTTCTATGTCATTTATGTCTATGAAACTATGTAAGTAAAGAATGTTAATAATATCATCAATTATAGATCTGTAAATTACATTTATGGTAACTTTATATCTAACATCCTCAATTAATTTTAATATTAAGTCGTTAAGTGATTCTAGGTTTAATCGTATTTTGATCAATAACTGAGCAAAAACCCAATAATTATTTCCTTGATCGCGATGATGAATTTTAGGGAGAAAATCTTTTAAGATGTTTAAGGTTTTAGCCTGAAAATCATATAGGCGAAAAATATTATTATGACTTATCATTTTTTTACCTAGTAGTGCATCAGAATTATAATTAAATAAAACTTCTGGTTTTGTACTAATTAAAACAGACCATAATAGATTTTTATGTACTACGTCAATCATTTTAAATCTAGCTAATCGCAAATGTTTAAAATGCCAATCTAAAGGTTTATGACAATCAATATAATTGTTAAAAGCCCACGACTTTAGTTCTATTTCAAAAGGAATAATATTAGGTGATTTTTGAATCAGATTTTGAATTTCTTTATCATATATTCTAAAAATATCAATCGTGATATCTGAGAAAAGGAATACGCCGTTTGATTTTAATAAATCATACACTTGTCTATATAAACTTAATTTTTCATGCACATACCTAAGTAGATCAAAAGCGATCACCATTTCGAAACTATTTTCGTCAAAATCGAGATTGTCAATTTCTTTCAAATGGTAATAAATATTGGTCTTGGCTTTAAATATCTGCTGAAGAATATTTAATATATTTTGATCAAAGTCCACAATGTGAATTTGTGATTTTGGAAAGTTATTTAAAACATCGTTTACTATATTTTCATCATTGCTAACCACAAGCAAAATTCTATTTGGTGTGAAATTATCGGGTAAATATGTTATCAATTGCTTAAATATTTCGCTACCATTAGGCAACGAATCATTTATAACGTCATGAAACATTAACTCCAACTCATCTGATGATGGCTCATTAATCATTTTGTAATTTACGCATTATCTGTTTATTAAATGGAAATTCCTATTCCACCGCTGTCTGAAGTTTTTAACTTCAAACCACTACGCCTGTTAGTGCTCAATTTTTTTCAGACAGTAAAGGATAGTATCACCCAATATAAAATATACATTCGTTTTATTATCCGGTATCCTAAAGCCGAAACCAATTATAATATGAGAAATAAAACCTGTATACTGCTTTTAGCAATTGTTAGTTGTTTGGTTAGTGGCAATGCTATCGCGCAAAACACTAAATCATCAACCACCAAAAAATATGATGTCGCGGCATTTTTATACCCGGCTTACGCCAATGACGACCCGCGCCTACGTCCGTTTTGGCCCGCAGGCAACGGCGAATGGGAAACCGTAACCACTATGCAGCAACGTTTCCCCGGCCATTACTGGAACCGCAAACCCGTTTGGGGGCCTGTAAATGAAGCCGACCCAACTATAATGGATATGGAAATTAACGCGGCCACTAAACACGGGGTAAACGTTTTTATTTTCGACTGGTATTGGTATGATGGCCGTCCGTTTATGGAGACAACGTTGGATCATGGTTTCCTGAAAGCCGACAACGTAAACAAAATGAAGTTTTACCTGATGTGGGCCAACCATGACGTATTGAACCTTTGGGACACCCGCCTGAATAAGTATAACGAAAACAATGTGATCTGGACCGGCAGGGTAAGCCGAGATGAGTTTGAAAAGATCTGTAAACGCAATATTGAAAAGTATTTTAAACTGCCGCAATATTATAAGATAGACGGCAAGCCGGTATTTATGATCTATGATGTTCCGCAATTAATTGCAGGGCTGGGTGGGATAGAGCAAACCGTAGCCGCGCTAAAATGGTTTAAAGAAGAAACTAAACGCGCGGGTTTCCCGGGGTTAGAGTTGCAGTTAACCATGTGGTCGCAAAATACCAATTACAGTGGGTTTGATGGCAGTAAAGCTAAAAACCCCGAGAATGCCTTTGTTAAAAAACTGGGCTTTACCAGCGCCACGCATTACCAGTTTGTGCATTTTATGAATCCCAATGATGACTATATGAACATCATGGAAAAGGTGAAAAAAGAATGGGCCCGAATTGATACCGCGTACCAACTAACCTATTATCCGCATGTTAGTATTGGCTGGGATAATAGTCCGCGTACCGGCCAAAGCCCGGTTATGAAAAACAATACACCTGCAAACTTTGCCAAGGCTCTGCAAATGGCTAAAGATTATGTAGACGCGCACCCAAAACAGGCCCCGCTTATCACCATAAACAGCTGGAACGAGTGGACCGAAACCAGTTACCTGGAACCTGATAATGTGAATGGTTACGGGTATTTGGAAGCGGTTAAGAAGGTGTTTGGGGGTGATAAGTAAATCAATCTTTTTTGTCATTCTGAGCGGTAGCGAAGAATCTTGTAAAACTGATCTGTATGCGCCAAGCAGTGGCTACCTTTCGGGCATATAAGATTCTTCGCTATACTCAGAATGACAAGTGATTAAGGTCTTTTCCGCTTTCATTAACTTTTCATCCTAATTTCTTATCTTCGCTGCCCGATACGGATTGTATAAAAGTTTATGAAATTATTAGAAGGAAAAACCGCGTTAATAACCGGAGCGTCAAAAGGAATTGGACGCAAGATTGCCGAGAAGTTTGCCGAGCATGGCGCTAATGTGGCTTTTACTTATTTATCGTCTGTTGAAAAAGGACTGGCCCTGGAGCAGGAACTGCAAAGCTTTGGCACACAGGTTAAAGGCTACCAAAGCGATGCCTCTAAATTTGACGAAGCGGATAAACTGATCAATGATATTATTGCCGATTTTGGCACCTTACATATCGTAGTAAATAACGCCGGTATTACCAAAGATGGTTTGCTGATGCGTATGACCGAACAGCAGTGGGACGATGTTTTAGAGGTTAACCTAAAATCTGTTTTCAACATAACCAAAGCGGCATCAAAAATTATGATGAAAAACCGCGATGGCGTGTTCATTAACATGAGCTCGGTTGTTGGGGTAAATGGTAACGCGGGGCAGTCAAATTATTCGGCATCAAAAGCCGGTATCATCGGTTTCTCTAAATCAATAGCTAAAGAGTTAGGCTCGCGTAATATCCGTACCAACGTTATCGCGCCGGGCTTTATCCGTACAGAAATGACCGAGGTTTTAGACCCTAAAGTGGTTGAAGGCTGGGCAGCATCTATCCCGCTTAAACGTGCCGGCGAAACTGAAGACGTAGCTAACGCCTGTGTTTTCTTAGCATCTGATATGGCAACTTACATCACTGGCCAGGTTATCCCGGTTGATGGTGGAATGTTGTAGTTAGTGATTAGAGGTTGGTGATTAGTGATTAGTTAAAGAGGGGTGTCATGCAGAGGCTCTCGAAGCATGCGGGCAAAGGCCTTGCTAAAACATATTTAAAACAGCATATTTGGTATACAGATATGCTGTTTTTTTATGGGAAGATTTTTACTTTTTATTGGTGCGATAATATTATTGGGGTGCCATGATCCTAAAAAGGATTATCCAATCCCCAATAAAAAAGATATTAATGAAATTGTAAGAACGGTTATCTCACAGCAAACTGTTGTAACCAGGTTTGATTCAACGGGAATGGCTATAACAGGAAAGCCTGGTAATACCCATTTTAATTCGTTGGATAATTTTCCCTTAAATATCGATTTAAGTAGGCCTTGGAGTGCGGATGATCTATTGCTTAACCGTATTGACGGTGAAAACCTTTTTAACCAGTTAAGGAATGCTGGCTTTATGAAAGCGGATTCATTATATATTCTTTTTCAATGTCATCTTCCAAAGGGGATAAAAATTGACACTATAAAAATGCCAAACACTACATTTACCAGCGAGGCTAAAATAAACATTATAAAAAAGAGAGGTAAAAGAGAGCATTTTTACTGCTATTATTATCAAATGTCAAGACCCTTGTTTTCTTTAGATCAAAAACAAGCTTATGTAATGTTAGATAGTTATTACAATTATATGGCGGCACAAGGCTATGCTTTTTCTTTAAAGAAGATAAATGGAAAGTGGAAAATTATTTGGCAAGGTATAACATGGATGAGCTAACGCTTATCAACATTATTACACTAAACATTCACAATATTTTTGCATTTTGCAATGACAACGTAAAACGTATTACGTAACACGTTCAACCTATTAAAATGCTGTTATTTTCAATTACCTGGGGGGCTGTTTCTGGATGGTGGACGTTGGTTTGCCTGCTGTTAGGCGTGCTGTATGCCTGGTTAATGTACCGGCAGCCAACCAACCTGGCCGATAAATTTAGGTACGTGCTTTCTGCTTTTAGGGGTATCGCGGTATTTTTAATAGCGTTGCTGCTGGTGTCGCCGTTGGTGCGGTCTACCAATTATCAGCCGCAAAAACCGTTGATTTTAATAGCGCAGGATAATTCTGCATCTGTAAAACTATTCCCGGCTAAATCGACTTTAAAAGTCTCCCCTACCGGGGGAGATTTAGAGGGGGCTGGGGCTTTTGTCGATGAACTAGGCAAGCTTAAACAGCAACTGGGCGATGGCTACGATGTGCAGGAATTTAATTTCGGGCATGATGTAGCTAATGGATTATCAAAAACATTTAACGCCAAGCAAACCAATATAGCCGCTGCACTGCGCCAGTTAAATGACCGATTTGTTAACCAAAATATAGGTGCCGTAGTATTGGCAACTGACGGCATGTACAACCAGGGCGCCGACCCGCAATACGAAGCGCGTAACTTTAAAACCAACATCTACACCATAGCTCTGGGAGATACCATTGCTAAACGCGACTTGCTGATAGGCAATGTAAACTATAACAAAACCGCGTTGTTAGGTAATGATTTCGAGATAGAGATATTGGCCCAGGCCTGGCAAAGCAAAGGCGAAACCATGCACCTAAGCATTACCGAAGATGGCCGCCAGGTAAACTCACAGATTATCCCGGTGAGCAATGATGCTTTTAAAAAGATACTAACAGTTAAATTAAATGCCGATAAAAAAGGTATCCATAAATTTAATATCAGCATAACGCCAGTTAAGAATGAACTGTCTACCCAAAACAACTCGGAGACTATTTATGTAGAGGTGCTGGATGCCAAACAAAAGCTATTGTTGTTATATGATGGCCCGCATCCGGATATCAGCGTGATAAAACAGGCTATTGAGGCTAATAAAAATTACGAGTTAAAGACCAGCCTGATGTCGGACATGGGCACTTTAAAACTGAGCGATTATAGCTTAATTATACTGCACCAGCCATCACCGGCAACTTTTACCGCGTTGAAGGATCTGGTAACCAAAGGCAAAACACCAATATGGTATATGCTGGGCGCCCAGGCTGATGTTTTAAACTTTAATATGGTACAAAAACTAACCCGCATAAGTGCCGCCAGATTAGAGATGCAGGAAGTATTTGCGCAGCCGGTGCCTGATTTTTCATCATTTATCTTATCAGATTCCACCCAACAAAAAATAGCTAAGATGCCGCCCTTGCTGGCGCCATTTGGCAGTTATACCTCATCGGCAACAAACGGTGTTTTGTTTAAACAGAAGATAGGCGCGGTGCCGACAAGTTATCCGTTACTTTTATTTGGTGATGACGCGGGCAGGCGCATTGGTGTTTTTACCGGCGAGGGCCTATGGCGCTGGCAACTGGCCGAGTTTGAAATTTATGGCAATCACCATGCTTTAGAAGAATTATTTAGCCAGAGCGTACAATACCTTACCGCCAATGCCAACAGGCAGCGCTTTAGGGCTTACCCGTCAAAAAATATTTTTGATGAGGGCGAGAACGTACTGCTAAATGCCGAGCTATATAACGATGCACTGGAACTGGTTAATACACCCGATGTACGTATAGAACTTAAAAATACCGGGGGCAAAAACTACAGCTTCTTAGCTACCCGCAACGGACAAAGTTACCAACTGGATGCAGGTACACTGCCAGTAGGCGAATACACTTATGCGGCCACCACCAAACTGGGTGCCCGCCTGTTTAATGCCAATGGGCAATTAACGGTAAAGCCGCTTAACCTGGAGATCCGCCAAAGTGCGGCTAATCACCAACTATTAAGAAACCTGGCTAAGCAAAGTGGTGGCGAAATGCTACAGCCATCGCAGATCAATCGTTTGGCTGATCTGATCCGCAAGAACGAGAATGTTAAAACCCTGGTATACGAAGACAAACATTACAGCGACATGATAGATGTTAAATGGATCTTTGCGCTGATAGTGGTTTTACTGGGTGTCGAGTGGTTTTTGCGCAAGCGCGAGGGTGAGGTGTAATTTAGCGGCAACGATTGCATAGTTTTAATCGGATATATTTTATAGTTACGCCTGATACGGGTAATTTTAAATACCAATTAAAAATAAATTCATGAGCAATATCGTAAACCTTAATGGCGGTAATTCGCGTTTTTTTAAAGCCTTAATTTTACTTTTTTTAATAGCTGGGTTTGGCGTTCATGCCAAAGCACAACAGATGCTTGCTGCAACTAAACAAGCCGCCCCCGAAATATTACCCGGTAAGGGCCCGGCCGAATTTGATTTCTTTTATGCAGGGGAGGCTAAACATCGTAAGATGTACATTGTGCGCAACAGTAAGATCACCTGGTCGTACATTGATACTTTAGGCAAAGGCGAAATTAGCGATGCGGTTTTAATGAAGAACGGCAATGTGCTTTTTGCACATCAGTTTGGTGTTACGCTCATCGACAAGAACAAAAACGTGCTTTGGAACTATGACGCCCCAAAAAACCACGAAACCCATACCGCCCAACCAATAGGAAATGACCATGTAGTTTTCATCCAGAATGGCGATACTGCCAAACTGTTTGTGATGAATGTTAAAACCAATAAAATAGAGAAGCAGTTTAACCTGCAAACCAGGGGCAACGGCATCCACGGACAATTTCGCCATGCAAGGTTAACGCCTGATGGTACTATCCTGGTAGCGCATATGGACTTGGGCAAAGTGCGTGAATATGATGTTGATGGCAAACAACTGCTATCTATAGATGTGCCGGGCGTATGGTCGGTTGAGCCATTAAAGAACAACAATATATTGGTATCGGGACACGAAGGTCATCGCACATCATACGTACGGGAACTAAACCGCAAAGGCGATGTTGTTTGGGAGTACATGATGAGCGATATGCCCGATTACAGCTTCCCCGAGCCGCAAATAGCTACCCGGCTGGCCAACGGTAATACCATAGTTAACAATTGGTTTAACCAATGGGACAGCAAACTCGACCCAAAAAACTTACAGGTACAAGCAATAGAAATTACGCCCGATAAAAAAGTGATCTGGGCCCTGCGCTCATGGGCTGACCCGATGAACCTTGGTCCATCAACCACCATACAATTGTTAAATGATGCCAATGCGATAACAGAGAAAGTGCATTTTGGAGATATAAAGTAATATGCAAGACTTACGAAGTTTTAAAAACTTCGTAAGTCTTGTTCCGCAAAACACATTAACTTGCATCATGAAAAAACTGCTAAATGTTTTTATAGCATTAATTATTATTTGCAATCACTCTTTTGCGCAAAATCGCAATACTACACTAGAGGCTCGGATAAGTTATTTGGAGGAGATAAAAAATGACTCTGAATATAAAGGCCTAAATCCTTCAAAAGGATTTGCTATATCATTTATAAATAATTCTGATCAGGATATATTTATTCCTTATTTTTTAAAATTGATCCACAATAAAAGCGATATGGGGATATTTATTTCTTATTACAGGAAGGAATCGGGCGGGTATAAATTAATTCCGAGACCCTTTTCAACAGGGGATGACATAGCAGGTCTGCCAATGCTTTTAGATACATTCAATCAAAAAAACAGAACAGCCGAAAAGAAATTATTTGCGGAAATAAAGAAATATAACAAAGCCAAAAGTATAGTGAACATGGATAATATTTTAGAAAACTATAGCTCGAGGGCCTTGTTTTTAAAAGCGCATAAAGAAAGAGAATACTATATGCCAATGGAAATTTCGCCTTACGTTAGTAATATGCCGGGACGGTATAAAGTGGCTTTTGAACCCATGTTAGCTATGCCGGTTAAGGACGAATTCCCTGAATTTATTATGGGTTACAAAAAATTTATCCCCACCGCTATTAAATCCAACCCGGTTTACATTCATTTTGAACCGATGCGCAGGCCGCAAGACTAATTTAATTAACCAGGTATATGAAAGATGGTATATCTTACTTTAAATTAAAAAGCTAATTTTTTAGATATTTAACTAAACATTTCTATTTTTGTAGCAATAAAAAAATAAGCATTATGAACCCAACGCAAGAAGCAAATTCAGAACGTCATTACATATTATTAGTTATCGCTATAATTATAGGTTTGGTTGGCGTTTATTTACGCTTTGCAGATTTTAGGCATGCCTCGGCTGTAGCTAACGTTATATTGGCAATTGGTGTCGGTGTAGGGCTTAAAGCGGTGTTTACTATAGTTAAATAATACAACCTCAGTATATAAAAAAAGCGTCCCGATAAAATCGGGACGCTTTTTTTATGCCTTATGCTAACGGTCGTTTCGGGGCCGGTATTTAGAGTCGTTTAGTATCTTCTGGGCATCGTTATTTATCATTAACTCGGGCAAAGTAATATCAGGGTGCTTATCCATATATTCTTTTACAATTTGCCACCCTGTCCATGAGCCTATTTTAGGGGCAGATTCTCTACCAAACTGCGGTGTAAACGGGGCCTCACTTACATAGGTTTGAATTTTCTGGTAATCGGTTTCATACAATAAGTTCTGCTCCAGCAGGTAGGCCCAAATGGTCGATTTAAAATCTGTACACCATTTTAATTGCTGGGTAGTGTAGCCAATCTTGGTCGAATCGGGTACATCAGGTAATATCTGGTCCATAAAATAAAGTATCTTACCAGTATACACCATTTTTGCCAATAATGTTTTATCATTATCACTTTCGGGGAACATATCTTCGCGTGCTATCCCCTCAATAACACGTGGGGTAATATTATCAGGCGTAAACCGCTTGGATATATAGTGTGGAAATGCTTCAATCAATGCGGGGTAAAACCGCGAGTCGGCGCCTAAAAACAAGTCAAGCCCTATACCAAAATATCCGTCACCAACAGATGTCTGCGCTTTAAATCCCGAGAAATAGGCGTACACCTTAGGTAATTTTTTCTTCGGATAGTAATACTTGATCCGTCTGAAGGCATCGGTAAGCTCGGCGTTTTGTTTATCCATAGCGCCCGGGTATATCGAATCCACATCATGTTTAACATCTAAGTAAGGGCGACCCTTAAATACGGGCCTCAGTACGTTAAAATAAGCCGTATCGCTGGTGCTGCCGGCTTGTAGTATCTGTTCGGTATAGTCGCGGTAAAAGCTGCCGTACTTTTTTTGCATAAACGCGGCTTGCTGTAGCATGGGTTTTGTACGTAAACCGTCAAAATCGTGATCGAAGCGTTCTATCTTAACATCAATCGGTATATTGCTAACATCAATTTTTTTATTGCGGCCGCAAGCTGTAAGGAATAGGCCGATAATAAAAATGAAATAAATTTGTTTGAACTTGTAGAAGGTTGGTATCATTTTTATACTTTCAACAAAAATAACAAATTAGAAAGCACAAAGCTAAAAGACTAAAGCTAAAAGCCGCTTTTGGCTTTAGTCTTTTAGCTTTGTGCTTATATTAAATAATTTATTCTAATGAAAATAGCATTAGCGCAGCTTAACTATCACGTTGGTAACTTTGAGTCTAACACGGCACACATTATCCAACATATACAAAAAGCCCGGCAAAATGGCGCCGACCTGGTTGTATTTGCCGAGCTATGTGTTTGCGGGTATCCCGCGCGCGATTTTTTAGAGTTTAGCGAGTTTATTAATCAATGCGATATAGCGGCCCAAAAAATTGCTGCCGAGTGTACCGATATTGCCTGTATAATTGGCTTACCTATCCCCAATCATAAAACAGAAGGTAAGGAACTAAACAACTCGGCTTATTTTATTGAGAACGGCAAAGTTAAGGGTATAGTAAACAAAGCGCTGTTGCCTAACTATGATATATTTGACGAGTACCGCTATTTTGAACCATCAACCGAGTTTAGCTGTATTGAGTTTAAAGGCAAACGCATTGCGCTAACCATCTGCGAGGATTTGTGGAACACCATTGAGAACCCGCTATACATTACCCGCCCGATGGATACGCTGATAAAGCAAAACCCCGATGTGATGATAAACATTGCCGCATCGCCATTTGCTTATAACCATGACGAGGAGCGTATTGCTATTTTAAAAGATAATGCCGCCCGTTATAACCTGCCGTTGTTTTATGTTAACCACGTAGGCGCGCAGACAGAGCTGATATTTGATGGCGGATCATTAGTGTTTGATAAAACAGGCAATTTGGTTGATGAACTGCCTTATTTTGAAGAAAGCATAACTTATTATACTTTGGACGATAAAGGCGAAGTTTCTTTCGACCACCAATCGACCCTTAAAAAAGAAAGAGAAAGTGATATAGCGCAAATACACCAGGCATTAATTTTAGGCATAAGAGATTATTTCCATAAATCAGGATTTAGCCGGGCGATACTGGGATTGTCAGGCGGTATTGATTCGGCTGTGGTATGCGCTTTAGCTGCCGAAGCACTGGGTGCCGAAAATGTAATGGCTGTCTTACTGCCGTCTAAATTCTCCAGCGATCACTCTTTAAAAGACGCCGAGGACCTGGTAAACAACCTGGGTTGCATGAGCGAAACCATCGCCATAAAAAATATTACAGAATCGTTCGAGAAAGCTTTAAGCCCACAATTTAAAGACCTGCCATTTAACATTGCCGAAGAAAATATACAATCGCGCAGCCGCGCCATTTTGTTGATGGCGATGTGTAATAAGTTTGGTTTTATTTTGTTAAACACATCCAACAAAAGTGAGGCCGCCGTAGGCTACGGGACTTTATATGGCGATATGTGCGGCGGAATATCTGTTATTGGCGATGTTTATAAAACACAGGTTTTTGAGCTGGCGCGACATATTAACCGCGAACGCGAGATCATCCCCGAAAATTCTATCATCAAACCACCATCAGCCGAGTTAAGGCCCGGACAAAAAGACTCCGACTCATTACCTGAGTACGACATACTGGATAAAATATTAGCCCAATACATTGAGTATCGCTGCTCGGCAAACGAGATCATTAAAATGGGATATGATGAAGCTACGGTTCACCGGGCAATAAAGCTAATCAATCTGGCTGAGCATAAACGCTACCAAACACCGCCAATTTTGCGTGTATCGCCAAAAGCATTTGGCATGGGACGAAGGATGCCTATTGTTGGGAAATATTTGCAGTAGACCCCTCTAAACGGCGAAGCCCTCATTAACACCAAAATAATATTCGTTAATAATCTCCCCCGAAGGGAGACTTCAAAATAAAAAGGCTTCACACTTTGCGTTAGCCTCTTTTATTAATGCACCACCAACCTCATTAGTCTAGTACTTGTCCATCTTCTTAAAATTTTCAAATAAACAAGGAACTCAATAACAATTTATTAATAAAGAGTTAATCAAAACAACTTCGTAACCTTTGCGTTACATTGGTCATATAACAACATATAATTAATTATTACTATGAAAAATCACCTAATATTATTTGCAGCCGTTTTTTGCTTAGCAACTAACGCCTGCAAAAAGGACAATTCAGCGTTACTCCTTATCTGAGCAAGTCAGTCAACAGTGTAACGGTAACCACAGGGGCTGTACGGGATATGGGCACTGTTACAATTACCCAATAAAAATTCTTTTTAACTAATATTATTAAATAATTCAAAATGAAAAAACTCATCATTCTTTCCCTTTTTACATTAATCACAGTATTTACTTTTTCTTGTAAAAAGGACGACAAATCTCATACGGTAAAATATACTATTCAAGGTACGGCCAAATCAACTGTTACCTATACCGATCAATCCGGGAACGTCCAAACGGTGACCAATGCCGATGCTAGCTGGACTACCAGCTTCACTTCAACTAATCATGGATTAGTCCTTAAATTGACTGTGGTCAGTGCTGATGCCAGTAATGTGGGTGGCAAGATCTTCATTGATGATAATCAAGTTGCTCAAAGCAACGGAAACGCAAACAATATTGCTATTTCGGCGACACTGCCATAGAGTCTGATCTTACAAACAAAAAAGGCTTCTCATTTTGAGAAGCCTTTTTTGTTTGTTTTTAAAGCCCTCCCCTTCGGAGAGGGTGGGGAGGGCTGCTTATTTCCCAAACAACTCCGCTAACTTATCATCCAGATCACTGCCTCGCAGGTTTTTGGCAATTATTTTTCCATCAGGGTCAAGCAGGAAGTTAGCAGGAATTGCTTGCACAAAATATAAGGCCGCTGCCTGGTTATCGCCATATTTAAGGTCAGATACCTGTGTCCAGCTTAAGCCGTCACTTTTTATAGCCTTTTGCCAGTCGGCTTTACCGTCCGGCCTATCTAATGATACCCCCAGGATAGTAAAGTTTTTGTCTTTATATTTAGTGTAGGCCTTAACCACGTTAGGGTTTTCGGCACGGCACGGGCCGCACCACGATGCCCAAAAATCAAGCAATACGTATTTACCTCTAAATGAAGATAGCTTAACCGGCATGCCATTTACATCAGGCTGGGTAAAATCCGGTGCAATACTGCCTATAGCGGTAGCTTTTGATTGGTCAATTGAACTTTTTAACACCCGGCCAATTTCCATGTCTTTTAAAGACGCGTCAAGGCCGGTATATAAAACATCCATTTCTGCCGGGTTGGCGCCCTGTTTACCCATCATATTAATAACTATCAGGCTTATAAAGCTGGTGGGATGTGCTGTTATAAAAGTTTTAAAAACGTTATGTTGCTTGTCTTGCAAGGTTTTATACCCGATCTGCATATCATGCTGAAACTGCGGCGTGCTTTGCTGACTTTGCGGTGCAGCATTTTTTTCGTCGTTTAGTTTTTTAGCTTCGTTATTAATTGGGGCTAATTGCTGGGTTAATAATTTACTATCATCATTTATTACCGAACCGGTTATGGCCGCATTTTTTATCGAGTCTTTATCGGTAGTGATATTGGTTGTGCCTTTGTCCAGCCAAAAATTCAGGAAATCGGGTGTGTTACCCAATTTACCACTACCGGCACCCGTATGATCTATAACCAATGTTGAGTTAGAAGGCAAAAAGATATTGCCGCTAATAGTAAAATTTCCATTAATTACTAATGCAGAGTCAATAATTTTATTGGCGCCTGTCTGATAAAATAAATAGGCCCATGTCGGTTTGGTTATTGTACCTGCTTTGCCATTTATAGTAAAATTTTTTGTGGCGATTTGTGCAAAAGCCAGTGTTGGCAACAATGCTGTAATAAGAAAGAATAGTCTCTTCATGAATTAATTTAATGCTATTAAGCTTGATTAACGTATAAATTGGATAAGGATTGCCTTTTAAGTTAATTTTTGATATGTGCGCCACCAAAGATCGGGCATTTCGCCGTCTACAGCGGTTTTATAGTCCTCGTAACGGCAAGGCACTAAATGAAAACGTTCGTTTTTTGAGCCGCCCGTAGGGTAGGGTACCTGCATCCACCAACGGTCAGACTTTTTGCTTTTTACAAACACCAGCTCATGGTCGTCATGCTTTAAGCTGGTTTTATAAATAAGATATTGTGATTTTGGATGTAGCGGGAAATCTTTTTTACGGTTATAAACACCATCAATAAAATACCATATCATTTGCGATAGCAGCATGGCAGTTTGCCCGTTACTGTCATAAGCCGGGTTAAACTCATAAAAACCTATCGAGGTTAGCTTGTCATTAAATCCCGCGTAGCGACAGATCTGGCAGGCCTCCTCGCCATATAAGCCATTGGGCGTAGCGTTGGCATTAGCCGCGGCATCTGATGAGCGTATAGCGCTGATATCGAAACTCACCATATTGGCGTTGCGTATGGTAGGCTCGGCAACAGCAATATTGCCGCTGATGTTGCCCAGACGGTGCACATCAAAATATAATTTCTCCATTACCCGCAGGCTATCCTGGCTGGCAAAAAAGGTTTGATAACCCAGATTGCTGTAGTTAAACAGGTAATTAGGTTCATGCAAAAATATTTTACTGAGGAATGATGTTGATGTAGTCTCTATACTTTCGCTGGGCTCATCATCCTCCAAATCAAGGTGCGAGTCGACTACTACCAGGTCAACCTTTTGCTCCAATGTTTCATAGCCCAGGTATTGCGCATAGGTAAGATCCTGTCCGCCGCCTATTATTATGGGGATGATGTCTTTCTTAATTAATTCGGCAACTACGGTTTTAATTGCGAAGTAAGTATCAATCACGGTTTCGCCCTGGCGGATATTGCCTAAGTCGACTATTCTGGTGGTGTACGCGCCCTCGTTTAACAGGTATAGTTTTTCGCGGACATAATCAGGAGCCAAAGCACAGCCGGGATTGTTGATCGCATTGCGGTCCTCCTGCACACCGATGATGGCGATATCTGCAGGCTGTTCCAAATCGGGAAATTTATCAGTATAGAGATCTATCTTACTGCCCAAATGGCTGGTATAATAGCCGTTTTTAGGCGCGATAGCAGTTAGATCAATAGGCGTAAAAAAATCGGATAAGGACATATTTGATGTGCAAATGTGTGTGTATGCAAATATGCAGATTTTTTGGGTTTGACGATTAATAGAACATATTAAAAATATAAACATCTGCACATCCGCATATTTGCATATCCGCACATCTATACCCACATTTGCAGATACCACATCTGCACATCAAAATGATATTAGTAACAGGCGCAACAGGTTTTTTAGGATCAGAACTGGCTAAGCAATTAGCTGATCAAGGCGAGGCGGTACGCTGTACTAAACGCGCTGCTTCCACTATCCCCGCGTTGCTGGTGCCTTATACTCAACTAGAATGGGTTGATGCAGATATGCTGGACATTTTTGCATTAGAAGCCGCATTGGATGGCATAAGCCAGGTTTACCATTGCGCGGCATGGGTATCATTAAAACAGGCTGATAAAGATGCCATGATACGTACCAACGTTACCGGCACGGCCAATTTGGTTAACCTATGTCTTGAGCATGATATAAGGCTGGTACACGTAAGCTCTATAGCCGCCATAGGCCAGGCCAAGCCAGGCGAGTTAATTACCGAAAACCATCACCTTGAAATTACTACCGAAAATGACGGTTACGCCATATCAAAACTGGAAAGCGAGATGGAGGTTTGGCGCGGCATTGCCGAGGGTTTGGATGCGGTTATTGTAAATCCGTCTTTAATTATCGGCCCCAATGCCGGTGTTTTAGGCAGCGGACAGCTTTTTGAAACCGTACACAAGGGACTTAAAGTTTATACCAATGGCACGGCAGGTTTTGTTGATGTGGAGGATGTAGCCAAATGTATGATCGCGCTAATGGAAAGCGACATTACCGAACAGCGCTATATCATCAGTGCCGAAAACTGGAAGTATAAAGACATAGTTACCCTGGCCGCCAAATGTTTTAATATAAAGCCTCCCGCTATACTCGCCAAACCCTGGATGATGGAACTGGCCTGGCGCGCAGCGGCGGTTGCTGCTTTCATCAAGCGCTCTGCCCCGGCGTTGGATAAGATAGCGGCTAAATCAGCCTATCAAATTCGAGATTTTGATAACAGTAAAATTAAGGCGGCTGTAGGGATTGAGTTTAAGCCGATTAGTAAGTCGGTTGCAGAGATTTGTGAGCGATTGGGGAACTAGATATGTAAATATTTATATTTAATTATAAATTAGATAAACTAATACAAGACCTGTCAAAAATGGAAGTTGAATTTCAGATAACGAAAGAAGATTATATCGATTTTTATAAGACGCAGTTAAAGGAAAACTTTCAAAAAAGAATTCCGTTAGTTGCGGTTATATTGTTTTTTGCGACATCTGCTCTTTATAAAGATCATTTTGATTGGGTAAAAACTATAATAGTTGTTGTTAGTTATTCGCTATTGCTTTTAGTATTATTCTACTTATTGCCTCTTTTTATATTTAACAATAAATTGCGAAAGCTAATAGCAACAGACCCCGGATATTCTGAGCCGAAAAAATGGATAATTGAAGAAGATGGGCTTAGGTCTGAAGGGGTATTAACAACCGCTGTAAGAAACTGGGAAAGCTTTGCTAAGGCCAAAGTTAATAGAAAATATATTAGCCTTACCTTAATAGATAAGCGGTTTTTAATGGTTCCAAAAAGCAGTTTTGCATCAGATACCGAAGCGACTAATTTTTTTGGATTAATTCAGGCAAAAATTATTAAAGCTCAAGGATCCTCTAATTCGACTTTTGACGCATCTTCTGGTATTTATAAGAAAGATAGACCGCCTTATAAATTAGGTTTCTGGGGGTTCGTTCCTTTAATTGGTGCGATAGTGGGCACGGCTTTAATTTTATATGGAATATTTAAATATAAAGACAAGTGGCTTATCTTGATTGGTGTAGGGGCGATTTGTTTCACAATAGCAGTTTATAGTTTTTTTAATTATGCTGACAAAAGGAATTTATTTAGCGAAGGTTTTGTCGACATGGATAAGGGAACATTAAACAGCCTTGTAAAGGAGATTGAATTTTACAAAATTCAAAACGGTAAATATCCCGAAAATTTAATGCAACTAGATATTAAGAATCAACTTATAAATGTGGTAGACCCTTTAATGTCATATAACAAGAATAATATATTTAACTATCGACAGATACGTAGCGGATACACGCTTTTTTCATCAGGGATGGATCAAATACCGAACACTAAAGATGATATTTATCCTACCATACCAATAGATACTAGTAAAATGGGATTAATCATAAAAAAACAATAGTTATTTATATGGAACAATACGATCACCGCATAGACGAGTATATAAGCAAAAAAGCGGCTTTTGCCCAGCCCATATTAAAACATTTGCGCGAGCTGATGCATTCTGTTTCGCCGCAAATAATCGAAACCGTAAAATGGGGTCATCCGTTTTTTGAGTATAAAGGCGTACTTGCCAATATGGGTGGCTTTAAAGAACATTGTGTTTTTGGCTTTTGGAACAGCAGAGCTCTGTCTGATCCCAACGGCGTTTTGAAACATTCTCACGAAAGGGACGCGGCAGGTAACTTTGGCAGAATAACCAAACTGTCTGATTTACCGGATGATGCGATCCTTAAAGACTTGATTTTGCAGGCAATAGCATTAAAGGATAACAATTACAAACCAGCCACAAAAAAAGTGCCTGCTGCAAAAGCACCCATAGAAATGCCCGATTATTTTGCAACAGCATTAGCAGGTAACCAAAAAGCACTGGCCACATTCCAGGATTTTAGCCCGTCATGTAAACGCGAATATTTGGAGTGGATAACCGAGGCCAAGACCGAACCTACCCGCCAAAAACGTGTGGAAACTGCTTTAGAATGGATGGCAGAAGGTAAGTCAAGGAATTGGAAGTACAAGTAAGCCCCACCCAACCCTCCCCGGAAGGGAGGGCTTTTAAAGAAAGTTTAAAACAAAAATAAAAAGTCTCCCCTACCGGGGGAGATTTAGAGGGGGCTTTACGCTATAAAACTCTCCAATATTTTAAAACCACCTGTAGTTTCCAACTCTATTTTATCAATAGTTTTTGGCAACAAAATACATTCGCCCATTTTAACAGGGTATGCTTCGCCGTTGTATTTAATGGTATAAGCGCCTGCAAGGCAAACATGTATCACAAACGAATCCAGATTGCTGTAATCTTTGCTGGTGCTTTCGGTAGCATCTAATATACTAGTGGTGAAGTATGGGCAGCTAACCAGTTCAACCGTTTCGTTTTTTTCGGGTGTGTATTTGGTTTTGTAGTTGCCGTAGTATTTATAGTCTATTGCGGCTAATGCTTCTTCGGTATGCAGCTCGCGTTTGTTGCCGTTGGCATCAACACGGTCAAAATCATAAATACGGTAAGTAATGTCGGATGTTTGCTGTATCTCGGCTAATAATAAACCCGCACCAATGGTGTGCACGCGTCCGGCAGGTAAAAAGAAAACATCACCCTCGTTAGCGGTTTCGCGGTTCAATATGTCCATTAAATGGCCGCTATTAAATTTTTCCAGGTATTCTTCCTGCGTTAATTCTTTATTAAAACCGGCAATCAGGGTCGAACCCGGATCAGATTCAATAATGTACCACATCTCGGTTTTACCAAAAGAGTTATGGCGTTTCTTTGCCAGTTCATCATTGGGGTGTACCTGGATAGAAAGGTCCTCGTTAGCATCAATAAACTTTACTAACAATGGGAAGATATTGCCAAAGTGTTTGTACACCTTTTCGCCAACCAAATCAGCACCATATTGCTCTAACAGATCAGCCAGCGACTCGCCATTTAACGCGCCACCATTTACAATAGAAACATCCGACTTAACACCTGAAATTTCCCAGGTTTCGCCGCAGTTTGGCAGGTTGCCAAAATCTTTATGCAGATAGGTTTTTATTTTTTGACCACCCCAGATCTTGTCTTTAAAAATGGTTTTAAATTTTAATGGGTATAAAGCTGTAGACATGATAGATAAATTTTGCGCTAAGTTAGGGATTTTGGATAAGGGTGGAATAAAAGGATTACAAAAAAAGCCCATCCTTTTAAGAATGGGCTTAATATCTCGGTTCAGAGATGCCAAGTATTGCGTTTCTATTTACCTAACTTCTTCTTCAAGTTTTCGTTAATTGCTTCCAAAAACTCTTCGGTATATAAATAATCTGTACCGTGTGCAACTTTTGGCTTAATGGTGATGGCCAAATCCTTGGTCATTTTACCACTTTCAACAGTTTCAATACAAACTTCTTCTAAAGCTTTACAGAAATCTATCAACTCCTGGTTGCTGTCTAATATACCACGGAACTCTAAACCACGGGTCCATGCGAAGATAGAGGCAATAGGGTTGGTTGATGTCGGACGGCCAGCCTGGTGTTCGCGGTAGTGGCGGGTAACTGTACCGTGTGCTGCTTCTGCTTCCATAACGGTGCCATCCGGTGTAACCAGGGTAGATGTCATTAAACCTAATGAGCCAAAGCCTTGTGCTACGGTGTCAGATTGTACATCGCCATCATAGTTCTTACAAGCCCACACAAAGTTACCATTCCATTTAAGGGCCGATGCAACCATGTCATCAATTAAACGATGCTCATAAGTAATGCCGGCATCAGTAAATTTGGTTTTATAATCTGCCTGGTATATCTCTTCAAAAATATCTTTAAAACGGCCATCATATTTTTTAAGGATGGTGTTTTTGGTTGATAAATATAAAGGCCAGCCTTTCATCAACGCCTGGTTAAAGCAAGCGTGTGCAAAACCGCGGATTGATTCGTCTGTATTATACATTGCCAACGCAACGCCATCACCTTTAAAGTTAAATACCTCGAATGATTGCTCCGGGCTGCCATCCTCTGGTGTGAATTTTATAGTCAGCTTACCTTTTCCTTTGGTTAAAAAGTCGGTAGCGCGGTATTGGTCGCCAAAAGCATGACGGCCAATGCAGATAGGGGCGGTCCAGTTTGGTACCAAACGCGGTACATTGTTCATTACAATAGGCTCGCGAAAAACTGTACCGTCTAATATATTACGGATAGTTCCGTTTGGCGATTTCCACATTTGTTTCAAGCCAAACTCTTCTACACGCTGCTCATCAGGTGTTATAGTAGCACATTTAATACCCACGCCATATTGTTTTATCGCATTAGCGGCATCAATGGTAACCTGGTCGTTAGTTTCATCACGATACTCTAAACCCAGGTCATAATATTTAATATCCAGATCAAGATAAGGGACTATCAGTTTATCTTTTATAAACTTCCAGATAATGCGGGTCATTTCATCGCCATCCAGCTCAACTACCGGATTATTTACTTTAATTTTTGACATACCAGGTGTTCTGTTTTATTATTATTAATGGCGTCAAATATATAAAAATTGAAATTACCATTTAGTTTATTACTTGCCGAAATGCCAATATGTGATTATAATTTTACGTTATTATTGTTTTATTAAAGTTTGGTTGTATTTTTATCAACTATAAAAATTGTGCAAGCAAACCGATAGCGTTTTTGTATGTTATTATAATATTGTTATCAGTCTAATACAAAAACATTTAAAATACCACCTTGCCGTTATACTATTATATGATAAACCGTTTAAAAACTATTGTAATAATTGTATTTTCATGTTTATTGGGCTATACAGCAAAGGCGCAGGTAGGTAATGATTATGCACAGTATGATCTGGGTATAGGACTGGATATGAACCAAGCCTATACAGACGCGCAAACCATTAAAAGTACCAAATCGGGCCATTTTAACTTTAATTATAATGTAAGCCCATTTGTAAATTACATTATCGAGTTTCAAACCGGCACACTGCAAGGGGGCGACTCATTAACTACCACTACGGGCAGGCAGTTTACCAATACTTTTAATGCTGTTATGTTTAGGGCGCAGCTGCAGATGGGCGAGATAATAGACTACTCGCAAGGTGGTTTGGCCAATGCCTTTAAAAACGTGTACGTTTCATCAGGTGTAGGGTTTATAGTAAACCACTTAACCGAAATTAACAGGGCATCAATTCTAGTGCCCGGATTTTATACTGCCGGCGCAGACAACAGCAACGAGATACTTATACCGGCAAGGATTGGTTACGAGTTTAAATTTTATAACCGTTATAATCAGCCCGGGTTTAAAATAGATATTGGTTACCAATATAACTTTATAATGGGCGATCAATTAGATGGTTATGGTGTTGGTAAACAAAGAGACTCTTACTCTCAAATTTCTTTCGGTATTAAATTTGCCGTAGGTGGTGTTATTTCTTATAGAAAACAAATCACTTATTAATATCTTTTTTAAGCTATTAAATTGATCTTGGCAGGGTTTTTACTGTATAAACATAAATTATAAACCCATGAACAATAATCCTTTTAACAACGAAAACGATGACAGGGATAAAACCTTGAGGGACGAACTAGGCGAAACTATTGACAAAGGGCAATTGCGTTTTAATGCCGATGATAACAGCTATGAACTTGATGTGAAAAGCGATGACCCTGATTATGATCATCCTGATCCATACAATACTTCGCAGAAAAACGGAGCCGACATCAGCTCAACTTACGATGAAGCTAACCCTTATGACGCAGTTGATGAGTATATACCCAATGAGTCGTTAGAAACAGATGTTGACCAGCTAGGTATGCATATTGATGATGGCGAAAGCATTATTGTTGACCCGCTTGATGAAAGCCTGGCCCACACGCCAGAGGATGACCGTGATGATTTGGATGAAGAAGGATATCCTAAAAACGATACACCTAATATACACTAAAGCAAAAAGTCGCCCGAATCAACCAGGCGGCTTTTGTTTTGATGAAATTAATTATTTGGTAAAGGTTAAAATATAACCTGATCGTATGGTTTGCCCGCCCGCTGATGTCGTAGATGGATCAATAACCAACCAGGTCATATCTGTAGCCGATAAGGCGATTATTTGTATCTTATCATTTGCTGACCTGGCAAAAGGATCGGATGGGAATTGTATAAATAAATTAGTGCCCGATCCTGATAATGTATAAGTAGAAGGTCTGTTTGTTGATAGGCTGCTTACCACGGTGCAGGTTTTAGCAGCATCAATAAAAGTTGCGGTGGTTAGTATATTACTCGATGAAAGCGGAACGCCAAGAAAAGTATTGGTCTGATCAATAAAGATTGATTTGGTTGTCGCGTTAGTCCAAACACCTGTTAAACCGCTGTTACTTACAACTGACCCAATAGTAGTAGTGCCCGTAACCGTCCCTGTTATTCCTGTAGCGCCCGTAGTACCTGTGTTTCCGGTAGCTCCCGTAGCGCCCGTTGCTCCGATAGCGCCCGTTGCTCCGGTAGCGCCAGTGGTTCCTGTGGTTCCGGTTGATGTAGTATTAGCTTCGGTTGCCACATAATTTGGATCGCCGGGTAGTATGGGCGGGTCAAGTTTACATGCTACTAAACTTGCACTAACATAAGCTAGCGCTAAAAATAATTTGTAGAGTTTTTTCATTATAACTGGGTAACGTTAAATAAAAGTAAAGATTTTATTTAAAAAAATGGATGACTTACTATAAAATAATCAGGCTGTTATGTTATTAAGCATAAGCCTCAACTTTATTTAGTAAATGTTATCTGGTAGCCTTTATGAAAGTATTTACCACTAAGTAATGTTGAGACAGTATCAAGCGCAACCCAGGTCATGGATGTAGATGTTAAATTGGTGATCCTAACTTCGCTTGTTTTGCTGGTAAAAAATGGGTTAGGTGTAAGTTTTATATATAAAACATTATTTGATGTTGATAATTGATAAGTTTCTGTGGATGGCCCGGCGGATGCAGGCAAATCAGTATAAGTAGCGGTTTTTGCCTGGTCATCCAGCTTAACAGCAGAAAATTTATTAGGCACTCCGACACCCGATACAACTATGTTAGCCGTATCATAAAGCTGTTGTGCAGTTAGCGTTGCTTTCCATAAAGCATTTAAATAACTATCATTTAATGTTTTGCCCTTTACTACAATACCTAAAACTGTTTGTCCATCAGTAGGGTCAGTGCTACTGGTAGCTGCGGGTGTTACGGGCTTGTCAAGCTTGCATGCGTTTATTGCGATACAGGCAGCTAATGTTAATAATATCTTTGTATATCTTTTCACTTATTATCTATCAAAAAAACACTTTGTCTATAAAGATATAATTTTAGGGGTATCAATCAAAATCCAGATTGAAGCGCTTTCGCAGTTCGGCCAGCTGTGGGTTTTTTGCTGCCATGTGCTGGTATTTTTCCTGGGCCGTGTAAGGGCGTTTTACTCTTACCTGTTCATCAATGCGGGTATTAACCTCTATATTATAATTTTTAAGCGTTTGGCGCAGATAATTAAGCAACGGTGGTTTTTCGCCACGAAATAACTGCTCCTGTACCTTATTTTCAACCACTACCTCAAACACATAAGGTTGAAGCATTTTAGGTACTTCTGATATAAATATGGTGAACACGCTCATTCGGCCAGCGGCTTTTATAGTAGCGGCAAATTCATTCCAATGCTTTAAAAAATCATCAAAGCTAAAGTCTTCGGCGGCATCACCTTTTTCATAAGGGTCTTCTTCCTCGGCTATGGTTTCTTTAGTATTACCAATATCTTTTAACGATGGTATTTTTATTGATGTACTGCCGGCATTAGGTATAAATGTTGGTTTGGGTTTTTCGGCAATTACAGGTTCGGCCTTGGTTTCTATAATCTCTTTAACCGATTCAGTAATTTTTGGTGATGTGGCATAAGTTGCCGGGGCATCACTAACTATTGATACTTCGTTATTAATTGCTGCCGGTTTAGTGGCGCTTACTGCTGGGGTATCAGGTTTTTTTTTTAGCTGCTCGTTTGCATCGGGCATTACAGTTAACGGCGTGGTTTCCAGGCTAAATACCGAGAGCAGATGGCACATTTTAAGCAAAGCCAGTTCAACCTGTAAACGTTGGTTTTTACTCAGTTTATAATTAAGATCGCATTGGTTAGCAATATTCATTGCCGATAACAGGAACGATACACTTGCCGCCTGCGATTGCTGCAAATATTTAGCTTTAATACCCTCGCTAACCTCTAATAATTTTAAGGTCGATGCATCTTTAGTCACCAGCAAATTGCGAAAATGTTCTGACAGCCCCGATATAAAATGTGCGCCATCAAACCCATTGGTTAATATCTCATCAAAAAATAACAGAGTTTTAGCAGTATTTTCGGTAAGTAAACTATCGGTTATATTAAAGTAGTAATCGTAATCAAGTATATTCAAATTATCAATTACCGAGCGATAGGTAACATTAGCGTCCGAAAAGCTAACGATCTGATCGAACATGGATAACGCGTCCCTTAAACCACCATCCGCTTTTTGGGCGATGATATGCAGGCCATCAACCTCATATTTAATATTTTCTTTACCGGCTATTGATGCCAGGTGGTTAGCCATATCATCAACACCTATCCGGTTAAAATCAAAGATCTGGCAGCGCGACAGGATGGTGGGTAGTATTTTATGCTTCTCGGTAGTAGCCAGTATAAAAATGGCATAATGCGGTGGTTCTTCCAGCGTTTTCAGGAAAGCGTTAAAAGCCGCCTGCGATAGCATGTGTACCTCATCAATAATATAAACCTTGTAGCGTGCGCCTTGTGGCGGTATGCGCACTTGCTCAATCAGGCTGCGGATATCATCAACCGAGTTGTTTGATGCTGCATCCAGCTCATGTATATTAAATGAATTACCGTTTTGGAATGATTTGCATGATGGACATTCGCTGCAAGCTTCGCCATTGGGCTGTAAATTGGTACAGTTTATGGTTTTAGCAAGGATACGCGCGCAGGTAGTTTTGCCTACACCCCGCGGCCCGCAGAATAAAAAAGCCTGCGCCAACTGATTATTCTTAATAGCGTTTTTTAACGTATTAGTTATATGTTGCTGACCAACAACGGTTTCGAAAGTAGCCGGGCGATATTTGCGTGCCGAAACGATAAAATTATCCACAGCTACTAAGTTAGCAAGAAATTGCTTTACCTGAAAGTGTCAAAAAAGGATTGTTGATAAATTAGAGATTGACTTAGATAACGTCCCCGCAGTCTGTGTCCTCACAGACTGCTTTACCGGCGTTGTCTGTGGGGACACAGACAACGGGTTAGTCTTTTATTGCAAGTCATCATCCGGCAAATGGTCGTCATCCGGATCAGGGTTGGTAATGTCATATTCGCCATCAGCATTAGGCTCATTTATATCATCATTTACCTGTATGGCATGCAGGTCATCAAGATCGGCGGCTTGGTCGTCAAAATCTTCGTCTTCTTCATCGTCTTCCTGGTCACTTTCTGTTTCATCATAATCATCCCCGGGGGCTTGAAAATAGATGGTATCATACATAAATGTAGTATGATTTGCAGTTTGGCTTTCAATATATTCAAAATCCATGGCAGTGCTGTTTTGTTAAAATAATGACAATCTAAATTAGCTTAATGTTTTATCTGCAGTGTTAATTTCAGGTTTTATTTTTATTAACAAAAGTTGGTTGAGATTTATAGCTAAAATTAGGTTACTGTATTGTCTTTAATTTTACTGCACTTTATGTTGCATAAATAAAAATATCTTGCTACATTTGCAGCCCCGAATTGTCGGGTTAAATAATTAAAAATCAAAGTATAATAATGCAACAGTACGAAATCGTGATCGTTCTAACCCCGTTGTTATCAGAAGAAACTGCTAAAGAGGCAATAGCCAAATACAGCAAGACCTTAACTGATGGCGGAGCCGAAATTGTCCAGGAGGATAATTGGGGTTTGAGAAAATTAGCGTACCCTATTCAAAAGAAAACTACAGGGTACTATCACTTAACTGAATTTAAGGCTCCAGGTGATTTAATTAACAAATTGGAAGTCGAGTTAAGACGCGATGAGCGTGTTTTGCGTTTCCTTACAATTGCTTTGGACAAACATGCCATAGCTTACAATGAGAAAAAACGTAGCGGTGCCTTTAACAAGAAACCAGCTGCTAAAGTGGAGGAAGCAAACTAATGGCAAACGACCAAATTAAATACGTAACGGCCCCTAAAGTAGAGGACAATCGTAAAAAATACTGCCGTTTTAAAAAGAATGGTATTAAGTATATTGATTACAAAGACGCTAACTTTTTATTAAAGTTTATTAATGATCAGGGTAAAGTATTACCTCGCCGTTTAACCGGTACGTCATTAAAGTTTCAGCGTAAAGTGGCTCAAGCTGTTAAACGTGCGCGCCACATTGGTTTATTACCTTATGTTACAGACTCATTAAAATAATCGGGAGGTAAAAGACAATGGAAGTTATTTTAAAACAAGACATAAAAAACCTGGGCGATAAAGACGATGTAGTAACCGTTAAACCAGGATATGGCCGTAATTTTTTATTTCCTAAAGGATACGCCATATTAGCTACTGTATCTGCACGCAAAGTTTTGGCTGAAAACCTAAAACAAGCTGCATTTAAACAAGAAAAAATACGCAAGGATGCTGATGCTATTGCAACCCGTTTAGAAGGTGTTAAACTTACTATCGGTGCTAAAGCAGGCGAAACCGGAAAAATATTTGGTGCTATCAACACAATACAAATTGCTGATGCATTGAAAAAAGAAGGTTTTGACGTTGACCGTCGCCGTATTACTTTTGACCAGGAGCCAAAATTTGTTGGTGATTACACCGCAATTGTGAACCTGCATAAAGAAGTTAAGGTACAAGTACCTTTCTCGGTAGTAGCAGAGTAATTTGATTTCGGATTTCGGAATTTCGATTTCGGATTTAAAATTTTAAATATTAAAATTAAAGGTGTTGAGCATTGCTTGACACCTTTTTTTGTTTTGCTATGTGCTGTCACCAGTAAACCGCTATAATTTTTGTATATTGTATCGTTTCAAAAATCCCCAACCACCCATTTCAACAAAGCAATAACAAATTTCTGATTTGCGTAAAATACGCTCCCTCAAGTTCTTTTATTTTAATTAAGTATTTGATTATTAGATTTTTAATCATAAAACATACTACTTGTATAACGCACAATACCCGATAAATGGCATAAATTACTACCGGTAAAACCCATAATACCCGAAAATGGCCTGAAATTATTACCGGCAAAAGTAGTAATACCCGAAAAATGACTGTTTTTACTACCGACTAAAGCCCTGATACAGGTGTGATAAACTAATCCGAAATCGAACATCCGAAATCCGAAATAATACAATATTTTAGTCGCATGAAAGGTATTGGTAAACTTATCTGGCGTTTTGTTAAATTATCCCTGATATTATTTATTGGGATTACCGTGTTCTGGGTGATATTTTACCGCTTTGTAAACCCACCTGTAACCTGGCTGATGCTTACCCGTGGGTTTGAGCGCAAAGCTGCTGGTAAGGATTGGAAGATTGACAAGCAATGGCGTGACTTTGATGACATTGCCGACCCCATGAAACGCGCAGCCGTAGCTGCCGAAGATCAAAGCTTTTTAGAGAACCACGGCTTTGATTTTAACGCTATCGAAAAAGCCATACAGAAAAACTCGCGCAGCAATAAATTAATTGGAGGCAGTACCATATCACAACAAACAGCCAAGAATGTATTTTTATGGCCTGGGAGATCATGGGTGCGCAAAGGCTTTGAGGCTTATTTTACGTTGCTGATTGAGGTATTTTGGAGCAAACGCCGTATCATGGAGGTATACCTTAATGTAATTGAAATGGGGGATGGCATATATGGCGTTAATGCCGCAGCGCAAGCCTATTTCCATAAAGAGGCCTTTGACTTAACACGGGCACAGGCTGCTGCCATAGCATCAATTTTTCCAAGTCCGCTTAAATGGTCGGCTACTGATCCGACAGATTATGTGCGGCATCGACAGTATTTGATAATGAAGAATATGCGAAGATTAGGGCCGATGGATTTTTAGCCCCCTAGCCCCTTGGCGGGGAAACGATAGTACATGGGCGCAGTAGACTTACGAAGTTTTTAAAACTTCGTAAGTCTTAACGATGTAAAAGACTCAACGATATACTAAACCACCAAATCCCTAAACAACTGTATGTGCCAGCTATCTTTAAATGGCACTTCCCATTTGGTTTGCAGTTCGGTTAGATTTTGTACCAGGTTGTTATAAACTATTGTATCGGTATTTATGGTGCCTTGTTTAAGTAGGTCTTCAAATCCGTGGCGTGGCAATGAAAACACTTCATCGGCTTGTTTGTAAGCCAGGTTAAAACGATCAAACAGGTTGATGTTAAACTCGCGTTCCAAATTCTGCATAAAACGTACCGATTTATCAATAGAGCAGCCGCTGGCGCCTGCCTGCGTTTCATCAACTATTAGTATTAAAAAGCGGTTGTAGCGTATTTCGGCTTTGGCTTTAAGCTGGTTATTGTGGGCGGTCCACTCGGCAGTAAAACTGTTTAGCTGTTGTTGTATTTGCTGTACCACCTCGTCAGCCAGTTTTTTATCCGACTGATATACCCACACTCTTGAATTTTCAGAAAATTGCATGCACAAAGCTACCAAATTATTAACTTAGGGCCAGCGATTTGTTGTCATGATAAAATCAGTTCTGTCAAAAAATAAAAAAATAGCCATACTCTTCTCTGTTATACTAACCTCGGTGGCTAGTTTATGCTTCATCGCCGGTATGAACGACCAGGATTGGCTAACCTGGGGAAACAAATGCCTTGCCCAATCTTTCGACCCATCAGCAGACGTTAAAATAAAAAAATGGGAACTGGTATTAACTGACGATTCTTTTATTCGCCTGCGTAAAATATACCAAAACGGCAAACAGGAGTACTTTTCTTTTTATCTTCAGAAATTAGAAGATATGGATTACATAGGAAACGTAAACGTAGGTATCCTGCAACTTAGAGCCAAAGCAGATGACATCATCGTACAAACTTATAATGACCGTCAGGGGAATGTTGACTCGATGGCGAACGTGTTGACCATCCCCGTAAAAAATATGGAACCCGAGCGGTTGGATAGCTTGCGTGCTGCTTTGAATTATTTTAAAGCGAAGAATTTATAAACCGTTTGCCCTAACGGTAATCTCTGCAATATCCAAAACAAGAACTTCCTGCTCCTTGTCGTGATTTTTAACACCATCGCTTAGCATAGTCATGCAGAACGGGCAAGCAGCGGCAACTACTTGCGCGTTAATAGCTATAACTTCGTCAATGCGCTCCATATTAATGTCTTTGATGCCTTTCTCTGGCTCTTTAAACATTTGCGCGCCACCGGCACCACAGCATAGGCCATTGCTTTTGCAGCGTTTCATTTCAACCAGTTCGGTATCCAGTATCTCTAAAACTTTGCGTGGGGCTTCGTAAACGTTATTTCCGCGGCCCAAATAGCAAGGGTCGTGGTAAGTAATACGTTTGCCTTTAAAACTCTCGCCGCCTTCGGCCTTTAGTTTGCCGTCATCTATTAATTGTTGTATCAGTTGCGAGTGATGGATCACTTCGTAATTACCACCCAGGGCCGGATATTCGTTCTTAATCGTGTTAAAACAATGCGGGCAGCCGGTCACTATCTTTTTGATATTGTAACCATTTAATACCTCAATATTGGTCATGGCCTGCATCTGGAACAAAAACTCGTTACCCGCACGTTTAGCCGGGTCGCCGGTGCAGCTTTCTTCGGTACCTAATACAGCGTAGCTGATGCCTACATGCTCCAGTATCTTGCAGATGTCGCGTGTTATTTTTTGCGCACGCTCATCAAAACTACCGGCACAACCAACCCAGAACAGTATTTCGGGCTCTTTGCCTTCGGTAGTTAGCTGGGCCATGGTGGGTACTTTTAATTCCATAGGTTAAATAATATCGTTATTAAGTAACTCGGTAACTTCCGTTATAAACTCGTCAATGCTGCTATAATTCGAAAATGTAATAGCCGATTGGATCTCATTTAATTGGGTCAAAATATCCAGCGCTACACTTAGCGCACCGGCTTCCCAGCCCATTAAATTGGCATCCCAGTTAACACCAATCATAATCTCGTTTTCGGCCAGGTCGAGGCACCAGCTTTCCAGGAACTCGGTCAGTGGGATTTCAGTAGGCGTGTATCCTCGCCAGTCGCCTTTAGCGCAGATCTTGGCTAGCGATCTTTCACTCCAAAGTGGCACTAAATCTACATCCTCGCTTTCGGCCGAGTGCGAACTGGCCCATCCCCTTTTTTCATATAAACCCCATACCAATTTTGAGGCGGCAGTTTTTTCAATGAATGATCTATAAGCCTGATCTGTTATTTCTTTATCTTCTGACATATTCTTTCTACTGTAATTATTGGCCGTTGTTATCCGCCCAATTAAATCTATCTGCATTGCTGTATTTCCAGGGCGCGCCATTATTTTCAACGTTACCAAACATATTATTTAAGCTTACCGGTGCTTGTGATTCTTCCATTACTACGTAGCGGCGCATCTCGGTTATTATTTCCAGCGGATTAATATTTATCGGGCAGGCCTCAACGCAGGCATTGCAGGTGGTGCAGGCCCAAAGTTCTTCGCGGGTTATGTAATCGTCTAACAGGGTCTTGCCGTCCTGGTGGTCTTTACCATGCTTATCAAGGTTATTACCAACTTCGGTTATGCGGTCGCGGGTGTCCATCATAATTTTGCGGGGTGATAATAACTTACCCGTAATGTTAGCGGGGCAAACTGATGTACAGCGGCCACATTCGGTACAGGTATATGCTTCCATCAGATTTTTCCAGGTGAGGTCGGTCACATCCTTAGCGCCAAAACGGGCTACCTCGCCATTGCTTTCGGGAATAAATGACGGATCAAGCATCGCCTTAACTTCGTTAGTTACTGAGGCCATATTGGTAAACTCGCCCTTAGGCTCTAAATTAGAATACCACGTATTTGGGAAAGCCAGCAGGATATGAAAATGTTTAGAGTAGGGCAGGTAATTTAAAAAAGCTAATATGCCTATGATATGAAACCACCAGCACACTCTTTCTGTAATTGCCAATGTGCTTGGGTGTGACGATAGGATAGGACCCAATAAACTACTCACCGGGAAACTGCCCGCTTTTATATAATGGCCAAAATGTAATGCCTGTAATTTATAGTCGGCGGCGTTCATGGTTAAAAAGGCGGTCATCAGGCATATCTCTATTATCAGGATATAGTTAGCATCGCTTTTTGGCCATTGCGTCATCTCTGTGCCGCTAAAACGCTTCAGGCGTACAATGTTTCGGCGAGCCAGGAAAACTACGCAGGCCACCAATACTAATATGGCTAATACCTCAAACCCACCAATCAATAGCCCATATAAGTCGCCCAAAGGTTTTGAAAATATACGGTGCGAGCCAAACAGGCCGTCTATCATTATCTCCAGTACTTCCAGATTGATAATAATAAAACCAATGTATATAAAGAAGTGCATTATAGCAGCAACCGGGCGTTTAGTCATCTTGGTTTGGCCAAGGGCAACTTTTGTCATTACCAACCAGCGCTCGGCCGGGCGGTCAGACCTGTTAACATCACGACCCAATAAAATATTGCGCCGTATTTTACCCGCGTTTTTGCTGAAAAGGTAAATCGCTGTAATTAATATTAAGCCGAATATAATTTGTGCAATCATTATGCGTGCATAGTAATTTACTCAAAGATAGTTTTATCAATTAACTATCAAAATACCATGAAGCATTTACGGGCTTAAATGTTTTTTTTCGATTATAAATATTTGATTTACTGGACAGTTAATTATAAACACTTAAATTAAGTGATATAATTTCAAAAAAAACTACCGATAAATAAAAAAAAGGCTACATTTGCAATCCTTAAACGGTCGGTATCATAGCTCAGTCGGTAGAGCAAAGGACTGAAAATCCTTGTGTCGCTGGTTCGATCCCAGCTGATACCACAACAATCGAAAGCCTCTTAGAGAAATCTGAGAGGCTTTTTTTGTGTGGGTATATGGCGCGGTAAAACCGATCATAAGCTGAACTGACCACCGGATAGTGTTTATTACAACGAAAAATAAAATAATGTAGCTTTAAATCAATTATGTCACACCCAAAAGTGGCACTGTCTCAAAATGGTTACATTATAAATAAAAGAAGAAAACGACAGTATATTAGCAATCTTTTAAAAGTAATAACCATATGAGCAGGGTAAATTTCAGAATTGCAAAAACAGTTTCAAAATTGGCTAACATTGCTATAATGGCAATTATAGCAATGTTTATTACAAACATTGCTAATGCTCAAGTAGGGGCGAATAGACAGCAAGCAAACCAACGAAGCATAAAAACTGTTTATCCTACAAAAGATTGGGTTATATCTGACTTTGTGGTGACCGATCCGAGATTTGGTGCGAAAGCCGAGCCAGGATTTGACAACAGATCGGCTTTCCAGGCTGCTATTGATGCCGCATATAAAAACGGCGGTGGTGTAGTGTATATACCGGCGGGCAATTATGAGTTCCGCAGTACGCAAACTGCCACCAGGAACGTTAGAGTGCGTCAGGGCACTGAGCAAATAACTAAAGACTTTAATTACCAATATGTTCTGAATATCCCAACGAGTGTGCAGCTTCGCGGCGACTGGGCGGATCCTGAATTAAACAAAGGGAAAGTTCTGGGAACCATTCTTGAAGTGCGCGTTGGCAAAAACGCGCCCAATTATAATGGAACTGTTGAAAGTTGGTGGAACGACACGCAGGCTAACAATGCACTCCGCACAACTTATACCAGCATAGCCGACAGATTTATAGATATGAATTCGGGAACCGGCGTGACGAACGTGTCAATTTGGTATCCTGAACAGGATATCAACGACATAAAACCATACCCATGGACATTATTTCAGCCAGGCGGCGACTGTGTGACGATTGAACACGTAACTCTTGTAAACGCTTACAACGGTTTCTATTCTGCTCCCAGCGAACTTCATTATGTTTTAAATAGCTACATGACCGCCCTTAGTACAGGGATCGAAGTCCATGTATGCACCGACATCGGACGTATCGAGAATGTCAAAATAGACCCTAAATACTGGGCCAATTCAGGTCTTCCAGGTTCACCCTCCCTTGCGAAGGTTGCCGGGTACACGAAAGCTAACAGTACAGGATTCAATATGCACCGTTCAGATTGGGAATATGTGTCTGATTTGTATGTGTCCGATTATAAGACAGGTATGTGGGTCGGCAGAGAACCCGGTTTCTCCGATAGCCCCAATGCGCAGTTTTACGAAACTCATATCAAAAATTGCGGAACCGGTTTATATGTTCAGGCCGTCAACCCATACGGTTTGCTTATATCCAATTCTACATTTGGAGCTGAAAAAGATGGTAAGGCCGTGTATTTCTATAACGATTTCAAAACTTCTGTCCAATTCAACGGTGTAGATTTCACCGGACCTATTGTCAGCGATGGCAGCGACGGAGTTATATCCTTTGAAAGCTGTACGTTTAGCGACTACAACGAATACGCGCTTAAAATAAATAATGGTAATGTACTGCTCACCCAGTGCGATTTTAAAAAACCTGCCGGTCATGTGTTTCTGGGTTCAGACGTGAATATGCTCAAATCGGTCAACTCCGGCTATAACGGCAAATTAGAAATCAAAAATGACAGTAAATCCGCCAAAGTTGAGATCAATAATAGCAAGGAATATTTGTTTGATCCGATTCCTAAAAATGTAGTAACGGACATTAAAGTACACCCCAAGCCTGCGTCAAACAAAGTGTTAAAAGCCGATCTGCCGAGAGCAACAGGCTTTAACAACGAACAACCGGCAGAAGATGTATCGGCTCAATTGCAAACGGCGCTTAACGCAGTTGAGGCTGCCGGCGGCGGCACACTGTATCTGCCGGCTGGAAGATATTTGGTGAACAATCCTATCAAAGTTCCTTCGGGAGTTGAATTGCGAGGAACATGGGATGTACAGCATCATACCCAAAGTGGTGGTGTTGGTATATTTACAACTTATACCGGCGGTGCTGCCGGAGAAAAAGGCCCTTCTCTTATACAGCTCGGGGCAGATGCGGGTATCAGAGGATTAACTATTGCGCAGCTTAATTTAGCAACTGACGGTTTTAGCACTGAGAATCCCAGAAAGACCCCGTTCCTGATACAGGGACAAGGCCCAAATGTATATATTGTTAATGTGACTGCGGTCGGCGATAAGGGAATAGACCTCGCTTCATACAACACCAGCAGGCACTATGTTGATTATTTTGCCGGCGTATTCGCAAGAGCAGGCATTTGGGTAGGCGGAGGTGCTGAAGGTGGATTTATTCGGAATATGCAGCTAAATCCGCATTACGGATCACGACTTCCACAAGGGGGGCAGGGGTATCCGAGAGTAGCTTTGACACGTTTCATACAATCAAATTGCAGCGCGCTTAAATTCGCCGATATTAAAAGCCAGACGATTTTCAACAATTTTGTTTTTGGGTCATTCTACGGTATACATTTCCTGAAAGATGCAATAACCGGTAAGAATCCTGGAAAAATGACGGTTATAGGTCACGGTTCAGACGGATGCTCGTATTCTTTATTTGTAGAAGACGCCGACAAAAACACCAAATTAATCGCGATCAACTCCGAATTGGTTAATACACGAACAGCAGAGCCTGTCAGGTCATATGTTTTGATGGGAAGCGAAGCAAATACCAATAAAGTTCACCCTGATGCTCAACTCATCCTGTACAACAGTGCATTTTGGGGTAGTCCTACCGTAGGGGCTATCATAAATAGCGGTACAATGCGTTTTCAACAAGCAAACTTCCAACGGTCCGGTGCTCCCGGCATAGATAACAGAGGCGGAAAAGCGCATGTGTACTCTTCTTACTTCGCACAAAGAATGCCAGGGGAGGCTACCGTGGATAACGTGTATGCGAAGCTACATGCGACCGGCGTATCAACAGAGCTAACCAATAACTATTATATCTCTGGGTTTAGGGAAAATAATGCGAAACCGGGCAAGATCTATGGATCTGATATTGTTCCCGATAAGAAGTGAAATTTTTGATGTAACGCAAAAATGGTTCGATAAACACAAACTCTTGACCACAAAAACGAAAGCCACTTAGAGAAATCTGAGCGGCTTTTTTGTACTTTCATAGCTGGTAGAAACAGCTTAAACGCTTCGTAAAGCGTTTCTTTCTTTTATTGTTTGCCCAATTTTATATAAAGGCTGTTAAACAAAATGACTTGTCACAAGTCTATATATTAAAACTAAATTAAACTATGTTAAAAATTGTTAAATCATGGCTTTTTTCATAGTAACTACAGAATGTTACGTTACAATTGTTGTTATAACATCCAAAGTGATAAAATTATGGATAGGAAAGGATTTTTAGCAGCAATAGGGATGAGCGCAGCAACATTAACAGTGATTAGTTGTGCAGGGTGCGCAAAGAGTTCATCATCAGGTGGAGCAACAACTGGCCCAACCGGGGTCGACTTCACGTTAGATCTTTCATTAGCAGGCAATGCAACATTGTTAAATAATGGCGGTTATCTTGCATCAAATAATGTTTTGGTTGCCCGCACAACTGCAGGTACATATATAGCCGTTCAACAATCATGTACGCATGAAAATTATCCTTTGGTTTACCAGGGAAATTCTCGACATTTTTATTGTAATAATCATGGATCGGCATTTACTGAAGCAGGGGCAGTTATAAACTCGCCGGCTAACCGAAACCTTACTGTTTACAATACCTCAATAAGTGGTTCTGCTTTAAGAATTTACTCATAAAATTATTATCATGAAAATATTATTTGTTTCTTTTATTATAAGCCTTATGTTAAATGTTACCTGGTTGGGTGACTTTAGCCAGGCCATCCGCGAAGCACAAAAATCACATAAACTTATTTTAATAAATTTTTCAGGTTCTGATTGGTGCGGGCCATGCATACGGGAGCGTAAAGAAATTTTAGAAAAGGATGCATTTGAGAACTATGCTTCAGATCATTTGATATTGGTGCGTGCTGATTTTCCAAGACAGAAAAAGAATCAATTGTCTAAAGAGCAAACCCAATTAAATGAATTGTTAGCTGATAAGTATAATCCCGATGGGAAATTCCCTTACACTATTTTAGTGGATGAGCATGGTAAAGTATTAAAAGACTGGGACGGTTTTCCTAATGAGTCTCCTGAAAAATTCATTGAACAAATAAGGGGATTTGTCGGTTCTTCTAAATAAAACGATATGAAAAAGATACCTCGAATAAAATTATTAGCGTTAAGTATATGCGCTGCATGTGGCTTGGCATCGTGCTCAAGTGTTAAAGCCTATCAAAAAAATCGTTTAAATGATTCGGAGATGGATTTAACGGCGCGCAAATCACAAAAGTTCGAACAAAGTTTCCAATTATATCGTGAAGGCGGTTCTGGTGCAAATGGTGGAAAAAGCGGCGGTGGCTGCGGATGTAACTAGAAACGTATAACATGAGGAAGATATATTTATGTGTTGCCGCTTTATATTTAGGGATAGTTGCTTCGCATGCGCAAACCAAACAGCAAACCGTAAAAGACAGCGCCTACCAAGCCCGCAAACTTAAGATTGATGAAATTAATCTAGTTTCTGCCTACTATCATCAGGATGGCAATAACTCGGCAGTTACCGGTGGTATCGGCACAGAAAACTTAACTGATTTTGCCAATACACTTGATCTACAGCTTTCAAAATATGGCATCAATGGCTATAAGCATACTTTTTCGTTTGAATTAGGCATTGATCATTATAGCTCAGCATCATCTGATAAAATTGACCCGTTTAGCGTTTCATCAGCGTCAAGACAGGATACCCGTGTTTACCCTTCTTTAAACTGGACAGTATCAAACGATAAAACCAGTAACGCATTCGGTATAACAGGTTCTTATTCTCATGAGTTCGATTATCAGTCGTTTGGTGGCGGTATTAATTTAACCCGCCTTTCCAAAAATAAAAATACCCAGTTTGATTTTAAGGCTTCTGCTTTTTTAGATACCTGGAAAGTGATCCTTCCGGTCGAATTACGACCGGCGGGCTATGGGTCCGGATCTAATAAGGATGGCAGAGGCGGCGGATCGGTGGATAATAAACCACGAAATTCCTTTAGTACATCATTTTCACTATCGCAGGTAATTACTCAACGTCTGCAAATGGCTTTGATTGTTGAACCATCCTACCAAAAAGGCTTGTTGGCTACCGAATATCAACGAGTTTATTTCAATAGTAATTTTGCCACAGGCGTAGGGCCAACCAATAGTGTTTTTAATGAGCGGATAGAAAGTTTACCAGGCAGTCGATACAAATTACCCATAGCAGTTAGATTGAATTATTTTCTTGACGATCATTTTATTATCCGGGCCTTTTATCGTTATTATACCGATAACTGGGGCATCAGGGCTAATACAGCCGAGTTAGAAATACCGGTAAAACTGACCTCGTTTGTATCGATAAGCCCTTATTACCGTTACAACAATCAACAAGGCACACGGTACTTTGCGCCGTATGGCCAGCATAGCCCAACCGAAACTTATTACACCAGCGATTACGATCTATCTACATTAACCAGCAATTTTGTTGGCGCTAACATAAGGCTTTCTCCTCCTAACGGAGTATTAGGCTGGCAGCACTTTAATTCGTTAGAGATAAGAGCCGGGCATTATATGCGGTCAACGGGTTTAAACTCAAATATTTTAACATTGGCCATGAAGTTTAAATAAGCTTTATAATAGCCACAATTGAATTTGCTAAAGTGATTGCAGGGCTTTTCCCTCAAAGCGATGCAATAACTGCTTAATAGTCTGTTAATTACAATTACTTTTGCATGTTAGTTAAAAAAAAGGGTAAGGAGCCGGCTATTAAGTATTGTCTGATCTGTAAGTATTAGATAACAGTAGTACAAGTATATTTTTTAATAGACAATGAAAGAGCCCCAAATTTTTAAAAGAAGCACCAAGCTAATGGGCAACCGTTTTGAACTTAGCGTAGTTGCCGGGGATGAAAAATGGGCAAATGAAAAAATTGACGCCGGTATTGATGAGATAAAGCGCATTGAGAAATTACTTACCACTTTTAGCGATGATAGCGAAACCAACCAAATAAACCATAATGCGGGTATTGCACCGGTTGTGGTAAGCAGGGAAACCTTTGATCTGATAAAACGCTCCATCCGGATATCTGAAGTAACCCAGGGTGCATTTGATATTACTTACGGGTCTGTTGATAAAAAACTGTGGAACTTTGATCAGAACATGACCTCGCTGCCTGATAAAGATACCGCCAAGCAAATGGTTAGGCTTATCAACTTTAAAAATATTGTACTTGATGACAAAAAATGCACCGTTTTTTTACGTGAAACAGGGATGCGCATAGGGTTTGGTGGGATAGGTAAAGGTTATGCCGCCGAGCGCGCAAAACAAATTATGAAACAAGAGGGTGTAACCAGTGGGGTGGTCAATGCATCAGGCGATTTAAATGCCTGGGGCTTGCAACCCAACGGCAAAAAATGGACCATAGGTATTGCGAACCCTGATTCTACCCATGAAATTTTTTCGTACATGGACATTACAGACCTGGCTGTAGCCACATCCGGTAATTATGAAAAATTTATTATGGTTGATGGCAAGAAATATTCGCATACCATTAACCCGCTAACCGGCTTACCGGTTATAGGTATTAAAAGTGTAACCATCATAACAACCAATGCCGAGATTGCTGATGCAATGGCAACACCGGTAATGATCATGGGTATTAAAACAGGGCTGCACATGATTAATCAAATGAAACATATTGAGGCTATAATTATTGACGACAATAACCGCTTATATACTTCAAAAAACATAAATATTAAACAATAATCCCCCTAATTTAAATAATCAATCAAATTGTAAAACTCTCTGTATGCCTTATGGTAATGATGAGTTTTTGATGTAACTTTCCTTTACCTGCTAGTGCTGCGGCTTTCAGTCATAATAGTTATTTAACGGGATAATTGTTTATTTACGTGTAAAATGAGGGCCATGTACCGAATGTATCTGATAAGTTATATTCAACAGACTAAGAATCGTTTAATGTAGCTAAATTAGTCATTCCGAATTCCTGTTTAAACACCTTATAAATAGTATATATGAGAAGAAAACTGATCTTAATTTGTATAATAGCATTGCTGCTTTCATCATTTAAAACGCAACCACAAATTACCTGGGTTGCGCTAGGCGACTCTATTACTTATTTAAATGACCACCTGGCCGAAACCGGCAACCGTGATACCAAAGGTTACATGACCCGCGTTACAGAAAAATTACCGAACATCACCTACGTTAACCAGGGCCATAACGGGTGGACCGCCGTAGGCATTGCTAAAAGCATCGAAAAACTGGGCCTCACCAAAGCCGATGTTTATACCGTTTTTCTAGGTACCAATGATTGGTGGGGAGGCGTGCATTTGGGTACGCTTAAAGACTATACCGATAATACCGGCACCGGTACTACCAATGGCGCTTTCCGGATTATAGTTGATAAGCTACGCAGTTTAAACAGCAATGCTAAGATCATACTTATAGCCCCTATGCAACGCAGTGATTTTGTGTACATAGCCGATAAAAAAAATAATGCTTACGGATCATACAAAGACAAGAACGGACAATCGCTGGCGCAATTTGTTGACGCGGTTAATGCCATTGGCAAGCTGGAACATTTTGAGGTGGTTGACCTGTACAACAAAAGAGGAATGACAGTTAAAAAACTGGTAAAGTTTAAACGTCTGAAAGACCCGACAACTGGCGATTATAAAGATTACAAGTATCCCGATTATACAGCCATCCCGTTTAACCCGGCTACGGACGAATATCCTTATCCGCCCGAAGCTGTTAATTTAACTTATGATGGCCTGCACCCGTCTGACAAAGGTTACCAGGTTATTGCTGATATGCTGGTAAAGGTGTTTAAAAAGACCGTTGAGTAAAACCCTACGGGAATGAATACCACGCTCGAATCCTACTACTTATCCAAGCCCGAGCCTTACCAAAGCTGCCTGCTGGCTTTAAAGGACTTTATTTTGCAGGCTAACCCCGGTATTTGCCATGAGCGTAAGTTCCAGATACCTTTTTTTACGTATAAAGGGAAAAAGCTGGGCTATTTATGGCTCGACAAAAAGAAACTTAAACTGGGTTTTTGCTGGGATAAAAGTTTACAGGAGCCGACCAACGGTGCAAAGCCAAAAGACCAATACGAATCTATGCTGATAGACCCCAATGCCGACCTGCCGGTTGATATCATCCTGGAGAAGTTGAATTACTATGTTGATTTAATTGATGATGCAACTTGATCTTGTACTTACTACCCCCCTAACTGGTTTTTATTGATCAATGGACTTTGACTGGCGTTTACCTGGTAGGTGGTTATTTTATTGGCCGTGTCAACTTCTACAATGCGGTAGCCTTTATACTCGGTGCCCCAGCTGCCGCCGAAGTGCGAGTCGAACAGGTGTGGTAGTTTGCCGGTATAGCGTATGCCATCTAAATTATGGTCATGTCCGTGGAAAGCCGCTTTAACATTAGGGTAGCTATGCAGCATGTCGATGATCTCGGGGCAATTGGTAAACGTTCCTTTTTCTTCGGGGAACCATTGGTAGGGTGCTATATGCAGAATAACGAAAACTATCTTTTTGTCTTTGCACTGCTCCAGCGCTTTTTTCATGAAAGCGGGGTTGGGGCAGGTATAGCCGCCTTTGGTATCGGCGGTATTGGCAAATACAAAGGCTATGTCGCCTTTATCGACCACGTAATTATCCTCATAGCCGAATACGTTTTTCCATACAGCGGCATCTGCAAAATCATGGTTACCGGGGATGGTGTAATAAGGCACGGGCAGTTTATCCAGATAGGTTTCTTTTACTTTAGGCAGCAGGTCGGGGCGGTTATGTACCAGGTCGCCGTTGATGATAATCATATCTAGGTGGTTATCCTGGTGGTCCTTATTAAGCCATTTGATCAGGTCGCCATAAAATTTATCGCCATCAGTACCCGGCTGCGCGTAATGCCCGTCAGACGCAATGGCAAACCTAAACTTAGATTTAGCCGGCGCGTAATGCTCGCCCGCGAATACGTTAATAGCCGGCAACAGGCTTATGCCCGCCGCGCCAATTATGCCCGATGTAATGAAATTCCGCCTGCTGCTCATATTGCTTTAAAGGTTATTGATATGGATGTAGTAAAGCTACAAAAATGTTTGTTTGGTTTTAAGTTGATGTTAACAGCTTGTTATGATATTGATTGCGGCAGCAAGCTTGTTTCATAAAAGTGAAACAAACTGAAACAACGAGGTAAACCTAATTAGGTACAAGTAGCTTTTTATTCGCTTGCTCTCCCGATATATTTGCGCCAGCTTGAGGGCTATTTCCGGTTAGACAAACTTTAAATTAAGACCGGTGTACCGGCTTTAGCCGGTAGTAAAAATTACTGTTTTCCGGGCATTATACATTTTGCCGGTAGTAATTTGGGGTGTTTTTCGGGCATTGCCGGTAATACCGGTAGTAAAAATCACTGTTTTTCGAGTATTAGGGGTTATGCCGGTAGTGATTTTTTTAACTAATGTACTGAATTGCAGTTGATTGTAAAAAATAGCTATTTAAAAAGTATATAAATCGACATTGACAATTTTGTTCTTTACGACTTTTTGAAGATGCCTTACTATCTTAACAAAGATACGAAAAATCGGCCGTGTTTTTCATCGATTCTGCGCCTGGTTGGTGTTATTACGATGGGCTATAAAGTACACAGCCGGCAAGTGTATTATCACTACCGGCTGTGTGCTTGTGTTACACGCTATTAGCCATTTTAAAGTTCAGTATAAACGTAAGTGAATTTAAGGTTTCCGTCCCCAGTCCCCCCGGTAGGGTAGCCGTCGCTATCATAACTATAGGTAGTGTTAGTGATGCCGTTTACTCCCCGATCTGTGCTGATAAGATTGTTTTGTGAAAAATATTCAGGCTGGTGTATTTGAAAAGCGATGCTTTTTAAAGCCGGCGGCAGGTTGGCAAATTTACTTTTTTTATTATCATAACTGTAGGTTATAGCATATCCTTCACCTTGTTGTTTGACAACGTTATTATCATAATAAAAATAGGTAACATGGATATCCTGATGTATTTCTGTCAGTTTATCACCATTGTTAACAAAACCGTATGCAGTTCCATTAACAAAGCTGTTATTTTTATAATCTTTATATGACATTGTTTGTAATTTCCCGTCTGCATAAGCCAACTTATAAACATTCCTCACTCCATTCGGATATGATTCTTCAATAGAAAAACGTTATCGCCGTTATAGGTATAAGTAATTGTTGTACCCCCCCCCGTTTTTATCGTCGTCAGTCTTTTCTGGTCATCGTAAGTATAATCTGTAAAAGTAGTAGTGGTACCATTTGTAGCGATTACCTGGGTTAAATACTTTAATTTTTTAGCCGGTGCTTCAACGGTGCCGTTTTTTTTGCAGGCATTTAATAGTACTACAAGTACTATTAATAGTGCTAAATGGAGTTTTGTTTTCATAACGAAATGGGTTATAATGGTGTTACAAGTTAGGTTTTTTTGAAAACGTAAATTTTGATAATTAACCGCTTGTTTGTTAAGCAAATAAATGTTGCTTTGTTGTTAAATATTTTTCAGCTTAAAAAACAATAATTTGTAATTGCCAACGGGGAGTACTTTAGGATCTTTCGATTTTTTTACCGGTGCATCATTAAGCATTACAAAGTAATCTTTATATTTCCCTATTACGTAGGCCTGCGGAAATGGTGTCTTTCTGGTTTTAGACAACAGCTCTGAAAACTGCAGTACCTTTTTGCTTTCCTTATTATAAAATACATTGCGGGGGCTTGTTTTGGTTTGAAAATTAAACCTGAAGGAAACCCATTGGTCATTTATAAACAAAGAATTATTGCTGTATATAACGTTGGCATTTGCCAGTTTTCTGAAAAAATTATAGGGATCTTTCGTAGGTTCTGCATTTTTTATATCCGAATCCAACCGGTATTGGGCAGGATAATCAAGTAAATAGGCCGGTTTTGCGCCGCTGCCTGTTATGTGGTAAATTTTATCGGCCAGCATCGGGAAGAAAAACACGGAGTCTTTATAAACGTCTAACTGGTGGAGCTGAACAAAGTTGAGTTTTTGGGTGGATGGAATCACAGACAGCGCTTCCGCATTATACCTTAAAACATTTTCATCTTTTTTATATATGCCAACTCCTTTTTTATCTTGATTACTGTTTAGCAATTTAGTTACATAAATATCCTTTGCTTTCACAAAATCATATCCCCAGGCCCTGGCGTCTGCCAGTTTCAAGGTGTCTTTTATGGCTCCATCAGGCGTAAATCTAAAAACACGGTCGGCAGTTCTGTCTAATATTTCAATTAATTTCTCGTCCTCATCATAAAACGCGTCACTGATATAGGTAAATCTGCCGTCACTCATCTTTTTTTTATCGACAGACGAATTGATGGTATTGATTAGTTGTCCTTTTTTGTTAAAGATAAAAACAATACCCTGCATGCGGTCGGCAAGTATTATAGCATTGTCCAGGAAAAAGAAATTTGTTGCCCCGCTAAAATTAAAGTAATGCGAGGCAGATAAAGTTACGACACTCATGGTGTCGGCAATATCCTCGATATATTTTTTGGACGTATCAAATAAATTTATTTTTATTTTTTGCGCATAAGGGTTATCCTGGTCGGTTTGGTTGGTTTTTGCCGGGCGGCTGCAGGCAGTAAAAAACAATGCTATTACAATTATGGCGTATTTCATACAGATATAGGTTATTATATTTAAGACAAAAAGGTTAAAAAAGTTAATTCGCCATCAAACCTGATGGCGAATTACATTGGCCACTAATTTTAATAAGCGACAACAGGGTGGTTCGGAGCTGTTACATAATATCCCTGATAATTCCAATTTGGATCTGTAGCAGTTTCATTAGGCCCGCACTCTGATGTAGCAGTGTTATTTCTTACGAAATACCAAATATGATTATAAGGCGCAGTTTCATTGGCGTAAAAATCATAAGCTTCATTTCCACTGCCATAACTGGTATCCAGGTAAAACCAATCGCCGGGATACCAGCCGGTATCCGGCGAACTACCACAGTACACTGTTCCGTACATATCAGTCCATGCGGCTTTGGCAGCATTTGGGTTGTCTTTTACGCTGAAAAATAAAGAGTATTGTAAGTTACATAACAAGGCTACTACTAAAGCAGCAATGCCTATTCTTTTAGCTAATTTGTTCATAATCTTATTTTTAAAGTTTATAATATTTACGTTTGTTTTATACTTGTTTTCTTCTAATGTTGTGTGCTCCCCCCTTTCGGGGTTACCAATGTTGCAGTTTAAAACCCACGGCAAATACATTGTGCCGGGCACACGCACTTATATTGATGATTATATCAGTTTGTGTCATTTTTTTTCAGCTTTTTGAAGTGCTTGCCTTTGTTTGATAGACTCAAACAATTCTTTTTTAAGCGTATAGTCATCATGCCATACCCTGGCGTGTTCTGTAGTATAAAAGCCCAGGTAACCTATATAAATTGAGAACACCAGTATGGAGACATTTTTGTATTTTACTGATCTTATTGCGCGGTCCAGGTAGTAGGATATTAAAAAGAAAATACCTATAGATGCAATATAAGCGTATCTGTCGGCCACTATTGCCATCCTGGAAATAGGGATGATATGCAGCACAACCGCCAAATGAATGATAAAAAATGCAAGCCCAAATAAAATCCAGCGGTTTTTCCAATAATCGCGCAACGTAACAAATACGATCAATAAAATAAAAGGATAGATCCAGAACCTGGCGGGTACTGGCGAGCCAACCGGATTAGGGAAATTGTACATAAAACTTAGCTTAATAGGTATTAAGCATTTGGTAAAATACTCAACAAGCGAATAGCTGCCGAAAATTACATTTTGATAAAACGGGTAATGCTTATCGTGCGTTAATAAGCCCAGTCCGCTTGATTTTTGAGACAATAAGGTTACATACCCAAAAACCAGGCTCAGTATAAAGAAAGGCGCTTTTTCAATCCATGGTGCTTTGGTTTTAAGGTTTCTTTTTAACAGGTAATCTATCAGTAATAAACACTCGGGTAAGGTAACAGCCTGTTCTTTACTCCCAAACGAGAGGAGAAACAGCACAAAAATTAAAACCAGGTGCCAAACTTTTCTGCTTTTTAAATAACTGAGGTAAACATTCAATGCCAGTAAATAAAAAAAACTGTAAAGTAATATTTTAGAAGCCGCCATCCAGGCCACCGGCTCAACCAGGAACGGATGAATTGCCATTATAAATGCGGTACAAAAAGAAATGGTAGATATTGACGGGGGCGCAAAGCTCTTGCTTTGCGTTAAAAGATTTTTGATGAAAAAATAGACAAGTACAACATTTAATATGTGCATGATTACACTATAGGTGTGAAACCATACGGGATTATAACTATTGCCGGCCGCAGCATAAATAAGTGTAAACGACAGTTGATTTATGGGTGAGTATTGCCCATGAAAAAAATCGGTGAATATGGCGTACAAGTTATTGGCTGTTAAGCCGTTTTCGGTATAAAAATTAGTAATTACCCATTGGTCGTCCCATTTTAATTGAAACTGGTGTGAGAATACGGAGTGATAAACCAGTAATACTGATATGGTTAGACATAGGATTATAAGCGGAGTTTTATTGCGACTAACAATAGTTAAGCCTCCGAATTTCTTTTTAATTTGAATAAACGTTTGGTCTATAATATTCATAATGCATAAGTATGTTACACCAAAGCGAAGGGGAGCGCAATAGCGTATGATTAAAGCAAACTGTATTTTAGGGGAAGCAGTAAATTATAGTGCCGGTAATGATACAAAGTGTATGATAGCTATATACGCTTTGTATTATACTTGTCTATTTAAATGACTGAAATATTTAGTTATATCGGTTTATGAAATTTAAAAATTGGTGATTATAGCTTCAACGGATTCCGTTAAAACTACGCTTGTTAATTTAACTAATGAGCAAACATAAGCTGAATAATATTTAGGTTTTATCTGTAACGTCATGTAGGTAAGGTTTTTATGTTTAGTTATGCTAAGTTAACTATTTCTTTTTAAGAAAAGCAAATAATATTTTAACTTTTTCGATTTATCGCTTCTGACGCGAATTTGCAGCGATGGAAAAGAACACTGAGTACAAACATTAGCCAGCCATTAATATTTGACAAAATATTTTGACGGGAAGCATTTATCTATATATTTGTTCAACAGTGTTGAATAGATATAAACTTTGTTTTGCACTGAGCCATTATTCTACTCGAAACCAAAACTATACTCATCACCTACAATGAAAGTAAAAATAACCTTGTTATTCGCTTTGCTATCGGTAATTACTGTTAGCCGTTCAATAGCCCAAACAGCTGATAAGCCTTTATACCTTGATTATACAAAACCCGTTGAAGAGCGGGTGAAGGACCTAATATCGCGCATGACGCTGGAAGAAAAGGCAGAATACCTAAACCACGTTGGGCCGGATATTCCCAAATTTGGTATCAAGTCTGATAAATGGAACCAAAGCCTGCACGGCGTGGTGTGGACACGCCCAACTACTATGTTCCCGGTGTCCATTGCTATGGCCGCTACGTGGGACACCAAACTGGTGCATACCGAAGCTACCGCCATATCAGACGAAGCGCGTGCCATCTACAACGGCTGGCATAACGACCCAAATTTCCAGGGCGAGAAAAAAGGGTTGATCTACCGGTCGCCGGTTATCAATATAAGCCGTAACCCATACTGGGGCCGCATTAACGAGTGCTTTGGCGAAGATCCGTTTTTAACCGGCCGCATTGGTGTGGCGCATGTTACCGGTTTGCAGGGTAATGACCCGAAGTATTTAAAATTGGTATCCACCCTAAAACATTACGCGGTTAATAATGTGGAGCAAAATCGTACCGCGCGGTCTGCAACGGTTAGCGAGCGTATGCTGCATGAGTTTTGGCTGCCGCATTTTAAAGATTGTATTGTAGAGGGTGGCGCGCAATCTATCATGGCATCATATAATGCTATAAACGGCGTACCCAACAATATTAATCATATGATGCTTACCGATATTTTAAAGAACCGCTGGGGCTTTAAAGGTTTCGTGGTGTCTGATCTGGGCGGTGTCAACACCATGGTTAACGGCCACGAAAAAGGAAAAATGAGCTATGAGGAAGCCGTGGCACAATCTATCAATGCCGGTTGCGATTTTTCTGATAAAGAGTTTATGCAATACATCCCTATCGCGGTAAATAAAGGTTTGTTGACTATGGCTAAGCTGGACGAATCTGTATCGCGCGTTATGCGCGACCGCTTTTTGTTGGGTGAGTTTGATCCGCAGGACCGGGTGCCTTACAGCAAAATACCTATGAGCGTAATTGGCAATGCAGAGCATGTAAGCCTGGCACTAAAAGCCGCGCAGGAAGCCATGGTGCTGTTAACCAACAAAAACCATATACTGCCTTTAGATAAAAATAAAATTAAAACCATAGCCGTAATTGGCCCCCATGCTAATATGTTTACGGCAGGCGGTTATAGCGGTAAACCTATTGACGCGGTTAACCCGATGCAGGGTATTAAAAACCGCATGGCAACAGGTACCGAAATTATCTACGCAGCCGGGTCAGAAATAACCCATCGCCGGAACGCGCCGGAGTTTAATAAAGACGAAGAATTACAAAAAGCGGTTGATGCCGCCAAAAAAGCTGACGTAGCCATTTTATACATAGGTACCACGCTGGATATTGAAGCAGAGGGCCGTGACCGTACCTCTTTAGAATTACCTGGCAATCAGGAAGAATTGGTTAAAGCGGTTTTAGCTGTTAACCCGCGCACCATTGTTGTGTTGATGAATGCCGGCCCGCTGACTATCCCTTATATTAAAGACAATGCTCCTGCTATTTTAGAAGCCTGGTGGCCGGGCGAGCAAGGCGGCAACGCCATTGCCGATGCGCTTTTTGGTAACATCAATCCTGGTGGTAAAATGCCTTTAACCGTATATGCATCGGCAGAGCAGGTGCCATCGCAGGATGAGTATGACGTTACTAAAGGTTTTACTTATATGTATGTTAATGGCAAACCGTTGTTTCCGTTTGGGCATGGGTTAAGCTACACTACGTTTAATTACAGCAATCTGAAATTATCGGCCAAACAAATAAAAGACAGCGGTGCAATTACGGTATCTGTTGATGTAAAAAATAGCGGTAAAGTAACAGGCGATGAAGTGGTACAATTGTACATACATGATGTATCGCCAAGCTTAAAACGCCCTAACGAGGAGCTGCGTGGTTTTGAGCGTATTACTTTGGCCCCCGGGCAAACTAAAACAGTTAAACTAACCATACCGGGCAGTAAGCTGGCTTTTTATGACGAAAAGATACATGATTTTAGAGTAGAGCCCGAAATGATTGACGTAATGGTTGGCAGCTCATCGGCTGATATCAGGTTAAAATCACAATTTAGGGTAACTAATTAATTTGTTTATGACGGATGATAATAATGTTATCTCGACCCTTTTGATGCAGGTGCATGATGAGAAGGAAAACCTTTTTAACATTGGCGACCGCATAAAAAGCTTGCGCATACATCAAAAGCGTACGCTACAGGAAATTGCGGATAGCAGCGATCTATCTAAAAGTATGATCTCTAAAATAGAGAACAATCACACTGTACCGTCAATAGCCACATTGGTTAAAATTGCCAAAAGTTTGGGCACTAACATTTCTAATCTGTTAGAGCAGGATGGTTGGGCCAGGACAGTTTATACAACCCAGGCAGAGGCCTTACATAATCTGACGCTTACAGAGAAAGGATATGCTGTTTTCCCCTATGCTGCCAGTTTTCATGAAAAAAAGATGCAGCCATTTTTGTTTAGTGCTAAAAAAGGAGAGGTGGTGCCGCACCGCCTCTCGCACGAGGGCGAAGAATATGTTTTTATTATAGAAGGCGAAATGAAAATGAGTGTTGGCGAGATAGAATACATTTTAAAAAAAGGCGATAGCTTATATTTTAGCTCACTGCAAAAACATGGTATTATGCCCGTTAGCGATACCGTGGTTTATTTGGATGTTTTTGTGTAAGTAATTATAGGAGAATGAAATTTATGGCGATTTTAATCGCCCTCTTTTTTCATGCCTTTTAGCAAAGCATAAATCGCCATGGCGTGCCCGTGGCCCAGCTCAAAATCTTCTTTCAGCCATTTTATAATATCGCCGGCTTTTACAGAGGCTTTTAACTCGCCATTTTCTGTAAAGCCTTTTTGATTGGCCAACTGTCTGAAGTCATCAGGAGTTTTACCCGTTTTTGCTTGTATGTTATCTAAATAAGCTTGAAATGACATAATAGGTTGTTTTAAATATCCATATAAATATAAAGAGGAAACATAACATTATCTCATTACCATTGTAGTAATATCATTTATCTTTATAAATAAATCAATCCTAATATGGTAACTAAATATTTATATCTCTATATTATTGTTGGATCTATATTGTTGATCCTGGGCGTGTATAGGTTAATTGCAGATATGCAATTTTCTTATAGGGTTGCCGGCTCTCTATTACCATCGTTTGCCATGTTTTATTTAGCTTATAAGGTCTATAAATCAAAAAATGATGATGAGCTGATGTGAAATAATTGGTATTATGTATTGCATAGTACTATATTAATTATATATTTGTGCTGAACTTAATAATAGCGCAATGAAAAATTTGAAAATTACAGTAGCAGCATTGGGCCTGATTATACTATCATCGGCTTGCCGGATGAATAGCAGGCACGTAATTATTAGCGATGGCGATAACCATAACAGTACCAGAATAGAATACTCGGGCCGCGCTTTTTTTAATGGCGATAGTACAGCTATAACACACATAACCCCAAACGGTTATGTTAAGTATAAAAGAGATGGACAGGAGCTAATTGCCAAAGGTGATAATCACGGCGGAATAGTTTATCGCATAAACAACAGCGATGAGCAGACACATCTAAACGCAGGCGATAAAACATTTTTAGCACAAGCCGTTAAAGACATGATAAAACACGGACATAATAACGATTAATACGATAAAATAGCGCCAGGTTGGTCCATGAAAAAAGCACCCCGATTAGTCGGGATGCTTACGATTAAATTTTATAGTGATTTTTTAGATAACTTTTACATTTACCGCACTAGGGCCTTTTTTACCGTCTTCAATATCAAATGATACTTTATCGTTTTCACGAATTTCGTCGATCAGGCCGGTTGAGTGTACAAAAACATCGCTTCTGTCATTACTCTGTGAAATGAATCCAAAACCTTTTTCGGTATTGAAAAACTTTACTGTTCCTTCTTTTTGCATTATATTATTTTTGAATAAGCTCGCAAGGTAGTCATATATAGTGGCATATCTGGTTCTTTGGTCCACATTAAAACTTTTTATATTTTAAAAAGTAACTCATTTTCAATAAATTATATCTACATTTAAGCAATTCCCATACAAACCCTTAGGCATTGCCCGTTTTCTTACCTGGTGATATTTAAGCTTTGCGCTAATAATATATCAGTATAAAAATCACAATTACTACCCATTAAATATTTGCCTGCTGCAACAGGGGTGTTCCTTGTCAGCATTAAAGCTACCATCATGAGTAAAGACAGAAAAACAGTTAAAGAGAAAAAGAAAGAGCCAAGCGCTAACGCAAACAAAAAAGTATCCAGTTATCAGTCAGACAAAGGTTCGATGTCGCAATCAGATTCTTCCATAGGTAAAAAATCAAAATAATAATGAAAGAACAATCTATAGAAAATCAAACCAAAATATACCTGTATGATTTAATGAATACAGCAAAAGAGCACGGTTTTAAAGGCGAGGATAGCTGGCAATTGAGCATGGTGACAGATATCGAAAGAATAAAAATTCAAAAAGATTATTATCCAACCATAGCAACCAAGGTTATCCCCGAGTTTTTATTGCAGGTATATAATCTAACTAAACAAAGGCTTAATCAATCTTTTACCAAGCCTGATGAAGGGGCAAATAACCGCAGCGTAGTAAACAGCGAGTTGAGCTATATAGTTGCTTTTAACCCTAAGCGCCCGCGTACTTAAATAATTTAAAACAAAATACCTTATTTGTGTATTGTGTATAAGTCTTTGTAATAAGCTTCACAATTAAGCATGAACCCTTTAAACGTTAACAAATATTTCTTATTATTTATACTTGCAATATGCCTGGCACCATTCCGTGTTAAGGCATATTCTGTTTTAACGCACGAGGCTATTATTGACGCAAGCTGGGAAAAATCCCTCAAACCATTATTAAAAAAGCGATTCCCGGGATCAACCGATGCTGAATTAATGACAGCCCACTCTTATGCCTACGGCGGTAGTTTAATGACTGATATTGGTTACTCGCCTTATGGCAGCATTTATTTTACGGATCTGATACATTATGTGCGCAGCGGCGATTTTGTAAATAACTTGATCTCCGAATCGCAAGACCTAAATGAATACGCCTATGCCTTAGGCGCATTGTGCCATTATATGGCAGATAGATACGGCCATTCAATTGGTACAAACCTGGTTGTGCCTATGGTTTATCCCGAACTAAAAGAGAAATATGGCAACGTAGTAACTTACGAAGAGAACCCGATAGCACATAGCCGTGTAGAAATAGCTTTTGATGTATTACAGGTAGCGCGAGGTAATTATGCATCACAAGCCTATCATGATTTTATTGGTTTTAACGTTGCTAAACCTGTTTTAGAAAAAGCTTTCCTGAAAACTTATGGGCAGGATATTAACACCATATTTAGCGATCTGGATAAATCCATTAGTAGTTTTAGATGGGCCATAAATAGTTTAATGCCTACTATAACCCGCAGCGCCTGGATAATTAAAAAGAGCGAAATAAAGAAAAACATGCCGGGAATAACCAGCCGGAAGTTCCGCTATCGTATGCATCGTAAAAAATATTACGAAGAGTTTGGACGCGATTTTGATAAACCCAAGTTCAAAGAGCGTGTTATAGCTTTCCTGCTAACTATGGCACCAAAAGTAGGTCCGTTAAGGGTCTTCAGGTTTAAAGAGGTTGGCCCAATGGGCGAAAAGCAGTTTATAAAAAGCTTTGATACCGTAATGAATAAATATGCAGGCGCTTTAGCCGAATTAAATTATCAGAAACCAACTTTAATAAATGTTAATTTTGATACCGGTAAAAAAACGGTTTATGGCGAATATGGACTTACCGATGAGGCTTATGACAAACTGGTAGATCTGTTAAACGAAAACAAATTTGCAAGTTTAACAGCATCACTTAAACGTAATATTATAGATTTTTACAGCAAAGCTGATACTGCCGCGATTGCAAAAAAAGATTCTGCCGATTGGAAAAAAACAAGCATTGCTTTACAGCAAATAAAGATTGCCAAAGTAGTACCCGCCAATAGCTTAAAAATAACCATGACGCCCAAAGAAAAGGAAGAGGCGAAACAAGCTGAGAAAAAAAAGGAAAATAAAAGTTTGTAATGGTTAGCGTTATTTAAGGTATTTTTTTACCATATCGGTAAGATCAGTCAGATCAAAAGGTTTTCTTAAATAATTATCGGCTAATCCGGCTTTGGCAATTTCTTTGATATTGCTTACGGCTGATATGATGATAACCGGAATATGGCTGGTGGCAGGGTTGCTTTTAAGTTCGCGGCTTAGCTGCTCGCCATTGGCATCACTTTTCCATTCGGTAAGCCAGTTATCCAGCAATATTATATCCGGCGCTATCTCATTAACTGATCTCAGAATTTTTGAGTCTTCCGAAGAGATAACCTCATAGTTTTCTTCTTCCAAAACATAAACAATAGATTCCCTAATGTCTTTGTCATCCTCAATTACTAGTATCTTTTTCGCCATAGCATTATAGGTAATAATTGCAATAACAACAATGCATGGCCATTTTGTTTTACTTGCAGTAAAAATTTAGCATAATTATGACTAATAAGACAGTAAATTGATGGGAAATAGGCTGTTAAAACGTCTTGCTGTTATAGCAAATGCGGCAGCGCGGCTCATAACTGTCCTTTTCGCCCAGTAACACCTTTTCTTTGTTGGGTACTAAACGGTAGGAGTAAAGCGCCGGATTACCGCACCTAAGGCATACCGCATGTACTTTAGTAACCGATTCGGCAATAGCCATCAAGGTTGGCATAGGGCCAAATGGACGACCCTTAAAATCCATATCCAGGCCGGCAATAATTACACGTATGCCTTTATTGGCTAAAGTGGTGCAAACATCGGGTAGTTTATTATCAAAAAATTGTGCTTCATCAATACCAATTACCTGCGCGTGGCCTGCTAATAATAATATTTCTGATGATTTACTAACAGGTGTAGATGCCGCCGCAGTAGCATTGTGTGATACTACATCGCTCTCGTCATAACGCACATCCAGCTTAGGTTTAAAAATTTTAACGCTTAGTTTTGCATAACGGGCCCGGTTTATCCGCCGTATCAATTCTTCGGTCTTACCCGAAAACATGGACCCGCAAATAACTTCAATCCCGCCACCGCTTTCATTTTTTCGCTTAAAAATATCTTCGGTGAGCTGCATAGTAAACTTTAGTAAGGGTCTAATATCAGAATTTAATGCTTAATTTTGGTAAGCATTTTTTCTAAAGTATTGTAATGAAGCAACTGGAAGTATTTAATAAGATAGGTGGCATAATAAAAGAGCTTAATGACCAATATAAATACATTGAAGCTAACCCCGAAAATTTAAATGACCTGGAGTTGGAACTGTTTGTTGCCAACGCCCATTTTTTGGCAGATCATGCAGAAATACTAAGTAAACTAAACCTGCGAAGCAAAGCCTTAAAAGCCGTTGAACCCCAGAAGGTAATTGATATCGACAAGATAATTGAGCAGAAGAGGCCTACAGTTAACGAAAAGTTTTTTGAACCGGTAGTGCAGCAACCCAAACGCGACCCTACACGCGTTGAGCTTGCAAATACTACCCCAAAAGCTGATGAACCGGTGGCAAATATTGATCTTTCGACAGATACACCAAAAGACTCCTATTCATTTATAATGGAGCAACCCGAAGTTATAAGGCATGAATTGGTTGTTGACGATGATATAGACGAAAATCTTGAGGAAGAAGTAATTGAACCAGTAATAGAAGAGCCGGAGGAAGAAGAAACTTCGGAAGAATTTGTAGCTGTTGAAGAGCCAAAAGCACGTGTTAAGGAAGTTGAAAAATCCATCGCTAAAAAAGAACCTGTTAAAGACAAAGAAGAGGTTATTACCATTAATCAAAAAATATCAGCACAATTAAGCGCTAAGAATAATGTAACAGAGCAGGCAATTGCGCAGCCGGTAACCAACCTTAAACAGGCTATTACTTTAAACGATAAATTGCTGTACATAAAAGACCTTTTTAACGGTTATAACCTTGCCTATAGCGAAGCTATTGAAATATTGAACCGCTTTAACACGTTTGAAGAAGCTAACCGCTTTTTAAATAAGAACTATACTCTTAAAAACAATTGGGACAGCAAACCTGAAACATCTGATAAGTTTTTTGCACTGTTGAAGAGAAGGTATAGTTAGCCCCCTCTAAATCTCCCCGGTAGGGGAGACTTTTTTAATCACCTATTCAAAGCCTCCCTTCCGGGGGACTTACGCGTAGATCATTCCCATCCTGTTCGAATCCAGCTTTATCAGGATAAATATCATAACAGTAAAGCTTATCAGGGATGACCCCCCGTAACTTATCAGCGGCAGTGGTATACCGATTGATGGTACTATGCCGATAGTCATACCAATATTGATTACCACGTGGAAGAAGATAACGGAGGCTACACCATAAGCGTAAATGCGCGAGAAGGGGGATCGCTGTCGCTCGGCGATATAGATTATCCGCAGCACCAGCAGCAGGTATAACCCTAATACTACAACAGATCCGGCAAAGCCAAATTCCTCGCCAACGGTACAGAAAATAAAATCGGTACTTTGCTCAGGTACAAACGAGTATTTGGTTTGTGTACCCTTCATATATCCCTTACCCCAAAGTTTACCCGAGCCTATGGCTATTTTTGATTGATTAACGTTATAACCTTTTCCGCGTAGATCGTTGGTTATGCCCAGCACAATATCAATACGCACCTTTTGGTGTGGTTTTAATACTTTAGTATACAGAAACTGCACACTAAAAACAAAGGCTACCAATATACCGGCACCAGTAAGTACGGTAAGCATTAATTGCCTGTTGCGCCTGAATAATAGAATAATTATTACCGCGACTAAAATTATGCCGCCAACAATTATGGGCAGGTTATTTAATTTAATTGTTAAAACAAACAGAGCGATAAACAAGCCTTCCAATATCAAAAAGTAAGGTGATAACCCTTCGCGATACAATACGAATATTAACGAGCTAAATACTAATGTTGACCCAGCATCCGGCTGCAATAAAATCAATACCATCGGGAAAAAGATGATACCCGCAGCAATAGCGAACGACTTAATCTCGGTAACCTTTATATTGGCCCCGCTTAAATACCGGGCCAATAGCAGGCAGGTGGCAAATTTGGCAAACTCTGACGGTTGCAGCCTAAAGCCGCCCGGTAATGATATCCAGGCCTGGTTGCCGCCTACATTACGGCCTACAACAAGTACAAGCAAGAGGAGTAATACCGTTATGGTATATATAGCTGGTGCTAGTGCCGAGAGGAACCTACTCTCTAATAACAAAATAAATATCCCCAAAACAATAGCTATAATAACAAATATAAACTGCTTGCCATAGTTGGTATCCAAATCAACAAAAGAAGAATTTTTAGGGTCAAATACAGCCGAATGGATACTAAGCACCCCAATGGCACAAAGCGCCAGGTAAATGAGTACCGTTAGCCAGTCTACATTAAAAAAGAAGCTGCGCTGTTGGTTACTCATTGGCTTTTGGTTTAATGGCTGCTGTGTGTTTTGGATCTGTTACTGTTTTATTCTTTTTTGCTGCCGATTTGATTACCGCTTTTTTACGTATCGAATCTGCCTTTAGTTTTTTCAGGCTATCGGCTTTGGCTTTTTGTGCGGGCGAAATTTTATTGATAATTTCCGGTAAGAGGTTAGCATTCATATAATACTCCGGCTCGATGCCTGATGGACGGCGGGTAATGCTGTCGCGTAAATATTTTTCAACTATAAAACTGGCAATTGGTGCGGCCCAGGTAGCACCCTGTCCTGAATTTTCGACCACTACTGCTATGGCTATTTTGGGGTTTTCTCTGGGTGCAAAAGCCACAAATACCGAGTTGTCCTTACCCGACACTTGCGCGGTACCTGTTTTTCCGCACATGATTATGCCAGGTATTTTTGCCCCGGCAGCTGTACCCGCATCAACCACGCGCTGCATCCCGTCAATTACCGGTTCAAAATACTGCGCGTCTATCCCCACATAATTTTTTAGGGTATACTCTTGTTTTATGATCTTCTTACTGCCTATAGATTTTATAAGGTGCGGTTTGTAATAAAAACCACGGTTAGCAATAGTAGCTTCTATATTGGCCAATTGCAAAGGTGTAGCTGATAACTCGCCCTGCCCGATGCCTAATGAAATAACGGTGCTTGAGCGCCAACCGCCACGATGATAAAGTTTATCATAAAACTTTGCTTTGGGTAAGTTACCGCTGTTTTCGCCCGGCAGATCAAGATCAAGCCTGGAGCCCAAGCCAAACTTGGCCACATTGTTTCGCCATAAGGTAAACGTTGTATCGGTTTGTTTTGCACCGTTACGGTTTATCAATTTTTCAAACACCATATCAAAGTAACCGTTGCATGATTCGGCCACGGCGCTGCTCAGGTTAACTAATCCATGGCGCTCGTGATGAAAACAAGGTATCCTGCGATTACCGGCCTGATAATAACCCGGGCAATTGTAGGTGGTTTGTGGGGTGATAATGCCTTCCTGCATAGCAATTAACGCGCTTAATGGTTTAAACGACGAGCCCGGAGGATAAGTGCCCATTATGGGTCTTATTAAAAAAGGTTTATATGGGTCGGTATCTAATTCTTTGTAATTACCACCTCTTGCGGGGCCTACCACCATTAAGTTTGGGTTATAGGTAGGGCTGCTTACAAAAGCAAGGATCTCGCCGGTTGACGGCTCGATGGCTATAATACTGCCAACCTTATTTTGCATTAGCTTTTCGCCCAGTTTTTGGATGCGCATGTCTAATGATGATATTAAACGCTCGCCGGAAACTGCCGCCGTATCATAAGCCCCGTTGGCGTAATGGCCCTTAGCTATCCCTCTTGAGTCAACCATCATATTCCTGACACCACGTTGTCCGCGTAAAACAGTTTCATAAGCTTTTTCAACGCCGCTTATGCCCACATAATCGCCACGGTGATAATAACCGCCTGATTTGGCAATCACATTTTCTGATGCTTCGCCAATAAATCCTAAAAATTGCGCGGCCGTAGAGTCAGGATAGGTGCGGATAGGGTGAGGCACTACTTTAAATCCAGAAAACTCTGACATCCTTTCCTGGAGCGATGCATACAATTGCGGTGATAATTGCTTATCAAAAGGCGACTCGAGATTGCGGGAGTATTTTACCGCTTTTTCAATTTTGGTAACAAACTCTTCTTTGGTGATGCCTATTAATTTGCAAAACTCAAGCGTATCAATTCCTTTAACATCTTTTGGGGTAACAGTAATATCATAAACTAACTGGTTCCTCACCAATAATTTTTCATTACGGTCTAATATCGGCCCACGATCGGGAAACAGAATCTCCTGGCGGATAGCATTCTTTTTGGCATAGAACAGGTACTTATCATCAATTATCTGGATGTAAAATAACCGCCCAAGTAATACCAGTATAAGCGTTATGAAAATGCCCCCGATAACGTATCGCCGCTCAAAAAAAGTATTCATTTACGCTCTTTACTTTTATAAAATAACAAGCCCGAAACTAATATCAAAAATACTGTAAATAATGAACTTAAAACTACACGGGTTATTGTGTATTGGATCTCTGAAAAGCGGAAAACCTCCAGGTTAAAAAGAAAGAAGTGATGGAATAGGGTGAGTATAAGCGCATAAGTAAAAAACCACCTAAAGCCCATAATACTTAAAGTAGGCTCGGGCTCATTATCAAAGCCGTCTTTTTGTACGGTTATGCTTATAAATAAAATGCGAACCAGCGCCAATAATACACAAGCGGTAGTGTGCAGGCCCGGGGTATCATAAAAGGCATCAATAGTTAAGCCTAAAATAAAGGCTAGTGTAAACAGTAAAATGTTTGGCGTTTCAAACGGCAGCAGCAAAATAAAAAGAATATACAGATACGGTGTTGATAGATTATACAGTGTTATATTCTTCAACAAAAACACCTGTATAAAAACCAGCGATATAAACCGCAGTATGTTAACAATAATGGTCCTACTCATCCTTCTTCTCCTGGCCCTCCAATGCCAATTGCTCCTTAGCCAATTTGTTAATTACCACATTTACATATTGCAATTTGCCAAAATCAACAGCAAGTTCAACCTCCATGTTTAATGATGAGCCGCCTTCTTTTGTATGCAGGTTACTTACTTTGCCAATAGGGATGCCTGATGGAAATAAAGAATATTCGGTAGTAACAACCTTTTCGCCCAAGCGTGGCTGCGCATTGTTGGCAACATCAACTAATAAGCCTTTGCGGGCATCAAGATCACCGCCCCAGATAAATGACCCTATATCCTTATGATCGGCCAGCATAGCGCTTATGCGTGTTTCTTTATGTAAAACAGATTGCACCACCGACATATATTCGCTTACCAAAACAACTTTGCCCACAACACCCTGGCCGCAAATAACACCCATGCCTTTTTCAATACCGGCATGGCTGCCTTTGTTTATGGTAAGATAATTATTACGATGGTTGATAGAGTTATTGATCACGGCAGCCTCTATGAATTGGTATTGCTGCTTGTATACGGTATCGGTTATTTTATGTTTGCTAACAGAATCTATATAAAACGAAGATTTAAGCTGATTGCGCAACATTGCATTCTCGCGTGCCAAACTATCATTAACCTCGCGCAGCGAAATGTAGCTTTTTAACTGATCGGCCTGGGCATATAAATTGCTGGTGATCTTGTTTGTACTGTTTATGAAAGTAGCTTTTTGAAAAGAGTTGTATTTGACATAAATAACCAGCGCACTAACCTCAAATATAATGAACAGGAAAAACGCGTTGTACTTGCTGATGAAGATTAACAAATTACGCATTGTAAGTGATGAGTTTTGAGTGATGAGTTTTGAGAAGTAAGTAACTCATCACTCACTACCCAAAACTCACAACTAAGTTTACTGCATTAAAAATTTAAAATTACCAATATTTTTAAGAGCGGTTCCGGTTCCACGTACAACGGCTCGTAGCGGGTCTTCGGCAACATGTACGGGTAGTTTAGTTTTGGCAGATATACGTCTGTCTAACCCACGCAATAACGCGCCGCCACCGGTTAAGTATATACCGGTTTGATAAATATCTGCCGAAAGCTCGGGCGGGGTAATCTCCAATGCTTTTAATATCGCTTCTTCAATTTTCGAAATTGATTTATCCAGGCAATGCGCAATTTCTGTGTACGATACCATGATCTGCTTTGGTACGCCGGTCATTAAATCACGGCCCTGTACGGCAAAGTCGGCAGGTGGGTCGCTTAGTTCAGGTAACGCTGCACCAACCTCTATTTTAATTTTCTCGGCAGTACGGTCACCAATCATGATGTTGTGCTGGCGGCGGATATATTGTACAATGTCAGAGTCAAAATTATCTCCCGCTACGCGGATAGACTGATCGCAAACAATACCGGATAGGGCAATAACCGCTATCTCTGTGGTACCACCACCAATATCAATGATCATGTTACCCATTGGCTCTTCTACATCAATACCAATACCTACGGCTGCTGCCATTGGCTCATGTATCAGGTAAACTTCTTTGGCACCTGCTATCTCTGCCGAATCGCGCACGGCACGTTTCTCTACCTCGGTAATGCCAGATGGGATACAAATAACCATACGTAATGATGGAAAGAACCATCCTTTACCCTGGTTAATCATTTTTATCATGCCGCGTATCATGTGCTCGGCAGCGTTAAAGTCGGCAATTACACCATCTTTAAGCGGGCGTACTGTACGAATGTTATCGTGGGTTTTGCCCTCCATTTGCATGGCCTGGCGCCCAATTGCAATAACTTTGTTGGTGGTGCGGTCAAAAGCTACTATTGACGGTTCGTCAACAACAACTTTATCATTATGTATGATGAGGGTATTTGCGGTACCTAAATCTATTGCGATCTCTTGTGTGAAAAAATTAAATAAACCCATTTGTAGTTTGCTTCAAATAATTTGCAAAGGTATGATTAAGAGCACTAATTAATCTAATGAAAATCGAATTTCAAGAATTAATGCGAATTGATAAATATAACTCCTATTTCGTGCAATTCGTATTAATTTGTGTAATTAGTGCATTTTTTATTAATGTTTAAAGTGGCGTATGCCGGTAGTAACCATCGAAATGTTTTTTTGATTGCACATTTCAACAGAAAGCTTATCGTTTATTGATCCGCCCGGTTGTAGTACTGCTAGTATTCCTGCTTCTGCAGCCAGTTCAACACAATCAGGGAAAGGAAAGAAAGCATCAGATGCCATTACCGCTCCTTTTAAGTCAAACCCAAAGCTTTCAGCTTTTATAATCGCTTGTCTTAACGAATCAACCCTTGATGTTTGGCCAACGCCGCTAGCCATAAGCTGGTGGTTTTTAGCGAATACTATCGTGTTTGATTTGGTATGCTTAACAATCTTGTTTGCGAAATAAAGATCTTTTAATTCCTGTTCGGTTGGTTTGCGATCTGTTACCGCTGTCATTTGGTCAGGGCCCTCAACGGTAGCATCTTTATCCTGCTCAATAACACCATTTAACAATGTTTTAAATAGCTTATTAGGCAATTCAACCGGTTGACGAATCAGTATGATACGATTCTTTTTCCCTTGCAAAATTTGAACAGCCTCATCAGTATAAGCGGGTGCAATTAATACTTCGTAAAATATTTTGCTGATCTCGGTAGCTGTTTCCGCATCGATCTCGTCATTAGCGATGATCACTCCTCCGAATGCCGATACCGGGTCGCAGGCCAAAGCATCTATCCAGGCCTCTTTTATAAAAGAGCGACCTGCAATTCCGCAAGCGTTAGTATGTTTTAAAATAGCTACGGTTGGTTCGGTAAATTCGTCTATTAAGGCAACTGCCGCGTCAACATCAACCAGATTGTTGTATGATAATTCTTTACCATGCAATTTGGTAAACATTGCATCCAGATTGCCATAGAAAACACCTTTTTGATGGGGATTTTCGCCGTAACGTAATATCTGGCTGGTTTGTATGCTTTGTTTAAATACCGGGATAGGGTCTTCCTGGTTAAAATATTGGAAGATAGCGGTATCATAGTTAGAGGTAATGTTAAATGCCTTGTGAGCAAATTTCTTACGCTGATCTATAGTAGTTGTTCCGTTTTGTGCCTTTAGTATCTGGTCAAGCTCGGTATAATCATCTTTCGATGCTAAAATAACAACATCCTTAAAATTCTTTGCTGCTGCGCGGATAAGGGAGATACCGCCGATGTCTATCTTCTCGATCACATCATCATGGCCCGCGCCTGATTCTACTGTTTCTTCGAAAGGGTAAAGATCAACAATAACCAGGTCGATTTCAGGTATTTCGTATTGCGTTAATTGTTGTTTGTCGCTATCATTATTTCTGCGCGCTAAAATACCACCAAATACTTTTGGATGCAGAGTTTTAACACGACCGCCTAAAATAGATGGGTAAGAGGTAAGGTCCTCAACAGCAATAACATCAACCCCAAGGCTGCGTATAAAAGTTTCGGTACCACCAGTCGAGTATATGTTTACTCCAAGGCGGTTTAACTCATGAATAATAGGCTCCAGGTTATCTTTATAATAAACTGAAATAAGGGCATTTTTAATGGCAACGGACTGACTCATTTACAAGGATTTTTTTGAGCCGCAAAGGTAGTGATTAGTGATTAGAGATTAGTGGTTGAAGATGAGTTTTTTAAGAAAAAAGTAAATCAATAAAAAAACCAATTGCCTGTAGCGTTTTTAATACTAACCCCGTATTACCTAAAAACGTAAAACGACTCATGAGAAATTTATCCTACACCTTAACCTTTGTTGCCATTATGCTTGCTATTGTTAGTTCATGTAAAAAAGACAACATTAAAACCATTGCTAATAATGTACCCTTAATTGGCAAATGGAAATTAAATGCCAATTTTTTTGGCACCGGTTCTGCGCCAACCTGGCAACCTGTAGCGGCAAATGATAATCATATCGTTGTATTTAATGCAGATGGTAGCTTGGGCGGCAATGTCTATTCCCAATATTATAGCTATAAGCTAAAAGACAGCTTACTCACATTTAGTAACGCCGCCGATGGTGAACTGAGATTATTGTACACCATCAAACACGATACATTAATCATGACACCCGCCGGACCGCTCTGTATTGAAGGGTGTGCGATACGATTTATTAAACAATAGGGGTGACAGAGAATGATCGGGTCTATTATAAAGGCCTGGTTATTCTTCTGTAAAATCCAGCTCTTTGCCATAGGTCTCATCCAGAAACCAAGCCGCGGTAATACCAATGGCGAATATGATCAGCCCTGTTACCCAGCCGCCTTTAATATAACTGTTAAAAAATCCACGGGTAAATTTAAATAGCAGTATCATCAAGGGTAATGTACCCCGCACCATGTTAGGTATGCTTATACCTGCCGAAGCGCGTAGGTTGGTGCCAAACTGCTCAACACTGCTGGTTATATAAACCACATTTAAGCCGGCGCCATAACCCAGCCCCACACATATAAAATAGAACCACGCCGGGCTGCTGCCGCTTTGCAAAAAGTAAAGCACCGTAAATATTATAGCTATACTGTAAAATATAAACAGTGTTTTTTTGCGGCTTTGTAGTCTCTGGCTAAGCCAGCCCACGCTAAAATCGCCTGCGGCTATAGCCATGTACAAGTACATAATTGCAGTGCCTGGCTCAACGCCGCTTATGCCCATGGCTTTGCTAAATTGGTCGGAGAAGGTAATTAATATGCCAATAATATACCAAACCGGTAAACCTATCAATATGCATTGCATATACTTTGCAAAGCGCTTCCAGTTATTAAAAAACATCAGGAAATTACCTTTGCTTAACGTGGTTGATTCCTGTACATTTTTAAATATGCCGCTTTCCTGCACCTGAATCCGCATTAATAATAATATCAGGCCAAGTACGCCGCCAATATAGTAGCAAACGCGCCAATCAACCATCTTACTAATTAACGATGCAGCCACCACGCCGAACAAACCAAAGCCTGCAATAAGACCCGCTGCCATGCTGCGTTTTTCTTTAGGGAGTAGTTCGCTTACCAATGTTATACCGGCACCAAGTTCGCCGGCGAGGCCTATACCAGCTATAAATCGTAAAATTATGTACTGATTTAAAGTAGCGACCATACCGTTTGCAAGGTTGGCTATGGAGTATAGTAGTATAGAACCAAACAAGACTTTTAGCCGCCCTTTCTTATCACCCAGCACACCAAAAATAATTCCGCCTATTACCATGCCTATCATTTGGACGCTGATAAGCAGTTCGCCTTTAGAAAGGATATCAGCCGGATTTAAACCAAGCGATGCCAGGCTGGGTTTGCGTATAATGGCAAACAATAATAGATCATAAGTATCAACAAAAAAACCAAGCGCGCTAACAATTACGGCAAGCTGGAAGATGCTGGTTGATTGCTTTACAGTCATGGGATAAAGATTAGTTTTAGTTTATTGTGATTATTGGTGCGCTAAAAATACACCTAATCTTCAATCTCCAAACTTTAATCTTTAAAAAATCAGCTTTTCATTTTTTTGAGGAGATTCTCAATCACCTTCGGGAAGTGTAGGTGCTCCAATTGTTGGCCTTTAAACTTTATCATTTCCAGGTTATCGCCGGGCTCAATTTTAAATTTAGACTGGTGGATGATCTCGCCTTCATCAAATTGCGCGTTAACAAAATGGATGGTAATACCCGACTCTTCTTCGCCGGCATCTAAAATAGCTTGATGTACATTGTCGCCATACATGCCTTTACCGCCATATTTAGGTAATAAGGCAGGGTGTAGATTAATGATCTTGTTAGGAAAAGCCGCCAATAAGGTTGGCGGTACCAGCCATAAAAATCCGGCAAGTACAATCAAGTCAACCTGTAAGGTTTTAAGCATTCGGATGATGTCATCCGTTTCGTAAAACTCATGGCGGGTAAAAATATGCGATGGTATTTCAAAATTATCAGCACGTTGTAGTACATACGCCTGCGCATTGTTAGTTAATATCAATACAACTTCGGCTTCTGCGCTGCGTTTAAAATGCTCCATTATTTTTTGAGCATTTGATCCTGATCCTGAAGCAAAAATGGCTATACGTTTTTTCAAAATGGCAAATAAATATTAGTAATGACCCAAATATAATGGTTTAAGATTTTTAATCACTATTTGGAGGCAGCTTTTTGCCTAACAAAACCATAGCGTATAACTTTGCGCTTAGTTGTGGTGTTATAGTTTTGTATATCGCCGGTTAATAACACCAGCGAGTATTGGCCGGCATTATCAATTTTGGCATTAGTAAACGGTCTTGATTTGCCTGCCGCAGTAGTGTCCTGACATACAATATCTGAGTTTAAAAACAATTTGTTTGCTGTTATTGTCCAGTGGCCACTAGCTGTTGGTTGGTGTTTGCAATTAAAGTTGGTATAGGTACAGGTTTTATCCATATTAAATGTAAATACCTGCGTGGTATCGCATAGCGTGTTTAGGTCGGTTTCCAGTTTTGTGGTATCACCAACAGAATAAGTAACCTTAACCGATGATAGTTGCCAGGCACCGGCGCTTAATATAGTTTCTATATTGTTGATATTATCCTTTTTGCAGGAATTGCTTAACAGGTTTATCAATATTAACCCCGATATAATTAGTAGTGGTAGTTTGTTTTTCATTTAGTTTGATAGCACAAAAATAAAAATTAACGGCTATTGATGAGTAACCCAAGGCAATAATAACTGTTTTAAATCACTATTATTTTATCGCTGAGTTTTTAAGCCCCTATATTTGCCCTATGCGGATACCTTTTGAACAACTTAAAGCCGAATTTAACCGGGTACTTATCAGTCTTGATTTTCCAATTGATAAGGCAGATATATGCTCACATGTCTTCGCTGAAAACAGCCGTGATGGGGTTTACACGCACGGGCTAAACCGTTTCCCTACGTTTGTGCGCTATATAAAACAAGGGGTTATCAAAGCCCAAAACGAGCCAACTCTTGTAAACGCTTTTGGCGCTATAGAGCAATGGGATGGTAACCTGGGCGCAGGTATAATTAACGCGCGCTTTTGTATGGATAGAGCTATAAGCCTGGCAGCAGCAAACGGTATTGGTTGCGTTGCCATAAAAAATACCAACCACTGGATGCGGGGCGGCACCTACGGCTGGCAAGCTGCCGAGGCCGGTTATATAGGTATTAACTTTACCAATACGGTAGCTAATGTAGCGCCATGGGGAGGTACCACGCCAACGCTGGGTAATAATCCTTTGGTGATTTCTGTCCCACGTAAAGCGGGGCATGTGGTACTGGATATGGCTATATCGCAATACTCGTTTGGTAAAATGCTGCAGTATGAAAGTTACAGCGAGCAATTACCCGTACCCGGCGGCTACGATAAAGACGGAAACCTAAGCACCGACCCAACAGCCATCATGGCATCAAAAAGAGTACTACCCATAGGTTTTTGGAAAGGATCGGGATTAACCTTGGTGCTTGATCTGCTGGCAACTGTTTTAAGCCAGGGGCGATCTACCAAACAAATAAGTGATCAAAGTACAGAGTCGGGTGTGTCGCAAGTGTTTATTGCTATAAAACCACAAGATAGCCAACAAACCGATGACCTGATAGAAGAGATATTAAACTTTGCCAAAAGCAGTGAACGGGTTGATGCTAATAAGCCAATAAGCTATCCCGGCGAGAATACTTTAAAGACCAGGAATAAGAATATAAGTGAAGGCGTATTGGTTGATGAGAAGATTTGGGAAGAGGTTAAAGCGTTATAAGCCCCTCCCAACCCTCCCCGGAAGGGAGGGCTTTAAAATGTACCACGCCCAAAAAAGTCTCCCCTGCCGGGGGAGATTTAGAGGGGGCTTACATCATCCCCTCAAACTTCTCCCAAAAGCCATCTTTGGGTACGGGGGCAATAATTAATATAGGTTCTTTTTTTATAGGATGGATAAATTGTAATCTACGAGCGTGTAAACAAATACTTTTGCGCAGGCTGCCACGCGGGTATCCGTATTTATTATCGCCAACAATAGGGCAGCCCAAGGTTGATAATTGCACACGTATCTGGTGCGGCCGGCCAGTTATGGGGTCGACCTCTATTAAATAGTAACCATCCAATTCGCCAACCAGTTTATAATTTAACTCCGATCGCTGGCTACCTGTTACCTCGCGGTCATGTGCTTTGGTAACGTTTTTTTGTGGATTTTTTATGAGGTAGTGCACTAAAGTGCCAGCTATCGGGTTGGGGCGTTTGCGCACTACCGCATAATAGGTTTTATGCATTTCGCGGGCCTTAAACATCTTGTTTATTCGCTCTAAAGCCTTACTGGTTTTGGCAAATAATATAACGCCGCTAACGGGACGGTCCAGTCTATGTACCACTCCTAAAAAAGCGCCATTAGGCTTGTCATATTTTTTGGCGATGTATTTCTTAACCTTTTCATCCAAACTCTCATCGCCCGTATCATCAACCTGTACAATATCACCCGCGCGTTTATTTACTGCAATGAGGTGATTATCCTCATAAAGAATATCGTTATCGGTAATATCGTAGCTGGTATAATTAAACTCGGGTCGGGCCATTCTTGTAGTCGATAGTCTATGGTCCATAGTCCATAGTAAATTTATTTAATTGCCATGGTCCATTGACTATCGACCATGGACTAAAATTAATATTGCTCCTTCTCGTTCGGGAACTCTTTAGCTTTTACATCACTAACATAATTCTTAATCGCGCCGTTCATTACTTCGGCAAGGTTGGCGTATTGGCGTAAAAAGCGTGGTTTAAAACCTTTGTTAATACCCAGCATATCATGTATCACCAAAACCTGCCCATCGCAGTGCTGGCCTGCGCCAATGCCTATGGTTGGGATAACCAAACTTTCAGAAACTTCTTTAGCTAATTGCGCCGGGATCTTCTCTAGCACAATGCCAAAGCAACCCAGCTCCTGTAGTTTTAGAGCATCCTCTCTTAACTTTTGCGCTTCCACTTCTTCTTTAGCACGTACAGTGTAGGTGCCAAATTTGTAGATAGATTGCGGTGTTAAACCCAAATGCCCCATAACAGGTATACCTGCAGTTAAGATCCGGCTTACCGATTCTGCAATTTCAACACCACCTTCGATCTTCACCGCGTGTGCGCCCGATTCCTTCATGATGCGGATAGCAGATGCCAATGCCTCTTTACTATTACCCTGGTAAGTACCAAACGGCAAGTCTACAACTATCAGCGCGCGTTTAGCGGCGCGTACCACTGCCGAGGCATGGTATATCATTTGGTCCAAAGTAATAGGCAATGTGGTTTCATGACCAGCCATTACGTTCGATGCCGAATCGCCTACCAATATAATGTCCATCCCTGCAGCATCTACAATGGTCGCCATCGAGTAATCATAAGCGGTAAGCATAGCGATCTTCTCGCCATGGTTCTTCATCTCCTGCAGGGTATGCGTGGTAATTCTTTTAACTTCTTTATGAACAGACATGCTGATGTTTTTATGATTAGACAAAGGTATGATTATTTCGGATTTCGGATGTTCGATTTCGGATTGAGTATAAGCAATTATTAAAGTCTTTAATTCCTTTAATTAATGTGGTTAAATACTTCTTTATTATACACTTTAAAAACGTTACACAATCATAGATAAAGCAATAAATTGATCCAATCGGATTGCGCATTTTAACGTATTTGTTTCCGTTTAATTAATGCGTTAACAAGTCTTTGTAAAACATGAGTTATGTGCTTTAACATTAATAAACAAACCTTGTACATTTATAGATAAAGTAGTTGATTTATGCTAAGCTAAATGGCTTATTTCAATGTATTCATATCGTTTAGTTAATGTATTAAACAAGTCTTTGTAAAACATGAATTATATGCTTTAACATTCAATAAACAAGCCTTGTACATTTATAGATAAAGCAGTTGATTTATTGTAATTGGAATGTTCATTTTAACTTAGTTATTTGGCTTAATTAATATAGATAAGTAGATCTTTATAGATCATAAAATAGATAGGTTTAAATCTTACAAACAATACAGTAAAATGTTAATAACATATCGGAGTATTTTGATTGAGTTGGATGTTTTTAAACATAGTTTTTATTTAAAAATAAAATCAATCATTAAGTCAATTTAACGTGTTATCAAAAGCAATATTTTAATTAATTCGATCAATCAAAAAAATTCGAAATCGAACATCCGAAATCCGAAATTATTCCCTACTTTTGCACCGTGAATACAGGAGTTTCTTACTTCATTTTTCCAATCCAATTTTACGGCGTATCAAACCAGACCAGCCGTTATTTTAACTATTCAATTTATTTAAACAGATGACCTATTTCACCAAATTACCGGCGATATTACTTTTAGAGGACGGAACCGTATTTTATGGCAAAGCAGCCGGAAAAATTGGTACCACGGCCGGCGAAATATGTTTCAATACCGGCATGACCGGTTACCAGGAAATTTTTACCGACCCATCTTACTTCGGGCAAATAATGGTGGCCACCAACGCGCATATAGGCAACTATGGTATTGCCGATGCTGAGGTAGAGTCTGGCAACATCCAAATTGCCGGCCTGGTTTGTAAAAACTACAACATTGCTTACAGCCGTAAACAGGCCGATGAGTCTATACAAGATTATTTCCAGGAGCAAAACATAGTAGGCATATCAGACATTGATACCCGCCAGCTGGTGCGCCATATCCGTGACAAAGGCGCTATGAATGCCATCATATCGTCAGAGATATTGGATTTGGAAGAACTGAAAGCTAAACTGGCAAAAGTACCTTCAATGGATGGACTGGAACTGTCATCAAAAGTATCAACTAAAGAAACCTATACTTTCGGCGATGAAAAAGCGCCTTACCGTGTTGCGGTTTTAGACTTAGGTGTAAAGAAAAACATCCTGCGCAACTTTGACGACCGCGAGGTTTATGCCAAAGTATATCCTGCCAAAACCACCTTTGCCGAAATGGAAAAGGATTTTGCGCCAACAGGTTATTTTATATCAAACGGCCCCGGCGATCCATCGGCAATGCCTTACGCGGTTGAAACTGTAAAGGATATTTTAGCTGCTGATAAACCGATGTTCGGGATCTGTTTGGGCCACCAGTTATTGGCTTTGGCTAATGATATCCCAACCAAGAAAATGTTTAACGGTCACCGTGGCTTAAATCATCCGGTAAAAAACATCATCATTAACCATTGCGAAGTTACCTCGCAAAACCATGGTTTTGGTGTAGTACCAGAGGCGGTTAGAGCGTCCGACAAAGTAGAGATCACCCACGTTAACCTGAACGATCAATCAATAGAAGGCATCCGTGTAAAAGATAAAAAAGCATTTTCGGTACAGTATCACCCCGAGTCATCGCCCGGCCCGCATGATAGCCGTTATTTGTTTGATGATTTTATTAATTTGATGAAATAGCCCCCCTCTAAATCTCCCCCGGTAGGGGAGACTTTTTTATTTGTGATTTTGTATAGACGCGATACTTCGCGTCTCTTTTTGTTTGCAGACAATTGCCAAAGAGGGGCTGTCATGCTGAGGCACTCGAAGCATGAGCGTAAAGGCCCACCCGCATGCTTCGAGTGCCTCAGCATGACATCCTTTTTTTGTACGTTTATCTACTCACCTCCTCCATTCACCGACAATATCCCCCATTTTACCTAATAACCCTGTGTTGATTATGGTTTTGCAAGCACATTTGTATCATAAATCATCACAGAAAAACAATGACAACACTATTAACCGTACCTGCAATGCTAATACTGGCTCAATTTATTGCTCATGCTGTTGCTGCCATTCATTTGTTGGGGCATTTAGTAAAATAATAAGCATCTACCTATGTTTATTCGGATTACTGTAATAAAAGCAGTAATCCGTTAAAAAACTATTGAAAATCCAATTTTCTACACCATTTTTACAGCATGGCAAAACAATCCATAATTACCGTAAAAAACCTGATTAAAAACTATGGCGATTTTAAGGCTGTAAAAGGCATTAGCTTTGAAGTTTACGAGGGCGAAATATTTGGCTTGCTTGGCCCTAACGGTGCCGGCAAAACCACCACCCTCGAAATTATTGAAACCCTTCGCGATAAAACATCAGGCGAGATAATCGTTGATGGTTTTAATATTGATACCGATGCCGCCAGTATTAAAAAACGTATCGGCGTGCAATTGCAGGCGGCGGGCTATTACCCCAACCTTAATCTTACAGAACTGATCGAGCTTTTTTCGGGCCTTTATGGTATAGAAAGGAGCCCGGCAGAGATGCTGGAAAAAGTAGCACTGAATGATAAAGCCAAAGCTAAATACAAAGAGCTTTCGGGCGGACAAAAGCAGCGTTTCTCTATTGCTACTACTTTAATAAATAACCCACGCATAGTTTTTTTAGATGAACCAACAACTGGTCTTGACCCACAAGCACGCCGTAACCTTTGGGATTTGATCCGCGAGATTCGCGACCAGGGAACCACCGTGGTTATAACCACTCACTATATGGACGAAGCAGAAGTGCTTTGCGACCGTGTAGCCTTTATTGACGGCGGTAATATTATAGGTGTTGATACGCCCGATGCATTTATTGACAAACTAGTAGCCTCAGGCTTCGAGCGGCCAAAAGAAGTAAAACTAGCAAGCCTGGAGGACGTATTTATAAACATGACAGGTAAGGAGTGGCGGGAGGAGTAAGTAGCAGTTTTAAGTTGCAGTAGCAGCCAATGACTTAATGACCCAATGATTAATGACCAATAACCCAATGACAGATAAACCATACAGTAATTTTAAAGCAACGCTGGCTATAGCCAAGGCCAGTTTTAGGTCGATAATACGCAGCCCGTCATCGGTGGTGTTTACGTTACTTTTTCCGTTGATATTTATTTTGGTATTTGGCTTTATTAGCGGCGGTGGCGTAATATCTGTTGATGTTGGTGTGGCTAAAACCAACGATACCCTGAACCCGGTTTACCAAGCCCTGAAAAAGGTGAGCGTTATACGGTTGATACATAACCAAACGCCAGAGCAAATGGAAGCTAACCTTAAAAAGGGAAGTATTGATGCTATATTGAATATCCAAAAAAACACCACGCCGCCGTATTTTACGGTGAACATTCAGCATAGCAAAGCATCCGGCGATAAGGAAGCTATTTTAAAATCGGCATTAAATAATATTTTCTTTCAGCTAAACTCGCATATTCCTGACGCGCCGCCGCCGGTTGCTATAATTAAAGAAGCCGAGGTAGAAACCCGCGAATATAAAACCATTGATTTTATTTTACCGGGGCAATTAGGGTTCTCTTTATTAAGTACAGGTGTATTTGGTACTGCGTTTGTGTTTTTAAGTCTGCGGATAACTTTAGTAATTAAACGCTTTTTTGCCACGCCGGTAAAACGCTACAGCATAGTAATTGGCGAAGCCATTGCACGTATATCGTTCGCGCTGATAGGTGCTTTATTTATTATATTAATAGGGCATTATGCATTTGGTTTTACGCTGGTTCATGGCGTGGTCACGGTGCTTAATATGCTCTTGCTCTCGCTCATTGGCGTAGTGGTGTTTATGGGCTTTGGCTTCGTGGTATCGGGCATTGCAAAAAACGAAAGTACGGTACCACCAATAGCTAATATGATAACGTTGCCACAGTTTTTGCTATCGGGTACGTTTTTCTCTATCAATGTTTTCCCGGCTTGGTTGCAGCCTATAAGCAGGGCACTACCCTTAACTTATTTAAACGACTCATTACGTAAAGTAGCGTTCGAGGGCGCAAGCCTGGTAGACGTATCGCACCAGATATTAATTATGTGTATTTGGGGAGTGGTTGTTTATGCCGTTGCGGTTAAAACGTTTAAGTGGGAATAATACCGATTTAATCATATAAAATTAATGTTAAGATAATATATTTGCACCAGTAATTTATATTATCTTAACATGAACAAGTATAAAGTGCAAGTAATAATATTGCTTGCTTTTCTTTTTATAAACTTATCCGCGCAAGCGCAAAACAATAAAACAGGTGTTTTTGGTATAGTTACCATAGTTTTACCAGGTGATAGCGCACATCGCTGGGGCGGATATGCCGAACTGCAAACCCGATCTGACAAACCATTTAACCAGTTTTTTTATTACGAAACCAAAGCAGGCATAAGCTATGATCTGGATAACAGTTTTACTGCACTTTTAGGCACGGGCCGCTACGTTACTGATGATAATCCCGAAAATTTAAAAGTAGCAACCGAATTTAGGTTATGGGAGCAAATGACTGTTAACCAGTTTTTATACCGGATAAAGCTGGAGCACCGCTACCGCGTTGAACAACGATGGGTTAATGGGTTATATCGTAACCGCTTTCGTTATCGTTTAAATATGTTTGTGCCTTTAAATAATACCAAGATCGTGGCCAAGACTTTCTTTATATCTGTTTATGATGAGATCTTCTTGAACAACGCGGTGCCTAATTTTGAGCGTAACCGTTTCTCGGCAGCGTTGGGTTACCAGTTTAATAAGTCGATAAACGTACAGGCTGGCTGGTTAAATCAATATAATTATAGTCCAACCTTTGCTGCTGATAAAAACAATTTGGCTTTAACATTTATGTATCGCATCAACCGTAAAAATGCGAAGCTAAGAGAACACATGCCAAGTACGGACAATTAATTTGCCTTGTATATACAGCATTTATCTGTTTATTTAATTAAGGCTATCCTTTTTTTGTTTATTACCGTATAAGTGGTTACTTCGCCCCCAAACGATTAAACTTTGGTAATGAGATCTGGTGCATTTAAAATAGCCACAATTTATACTGTCGCGGGTCTTTTATGGATTGCCCTAAGCGACAAAATATTGAATTGGGCCAGCGGCGCGATGGATGTTTCGTTTGTTCTTTTTATTAGTAGTATAAAAGGCTTTGCTTACGTGTTTTTAACGGGCTTTATATTATATCGCCTTATTTTATACTATCATAGCCAATTAGAGGAAAGCGAAAAACAATACCGCAGTTATTTCGAGGCTAATCCTTCGCCCATGTGGATCTACAATCGCCGCACGTTTAATTTTACTGCTGTTAATAACGCAGCAATAGCCAAATATGGTTATACCCTGGATGAGTTTAAGAGTATGACTATTCTTGATATCCGCCCAAAAGCCGATATCGGAAAGGTGCACACGGTGGTAAAAAACCTTACCAATACTTATAATGATTCCGGTATCTGGACACACCTTAAAAAAGATGGAACACCAATACAGGTCAGGATCACTTCGCATATTATAACATCAGGCAAAGAAGACCACATTATGGCTATGGCTACAGACGTTACCGAAAGTGAAAATAAAAAATTTTAAAAGCATCGCTAAAATCCTGATTATTAAAGTTTGTAACATTAAATTTATGTTAATGTTAAAGTTAAATTCCTACATATTTAATGGAAGTTGTATATTTGAAAACTAAACGTTTTAAGTGTACTAATTACACTAAGTTATAAAACCGAATTAATCAGAAAAAAATGAGTTTAATAATTGATGTTCACGCCCGCCAGATACTTGATTCGCGCGGAAACCCTACTATAGAAGTAGATGTATTAACCGAAAATGGCTATTTAGGCCGTGCCGCTGTACCGTCTGGTGCATCAACCGGCGCGCATGAGGCTGTTGAATTGCGTGATAATGATAAGGCCGTTTACATGGGTAAAGGCGTTTTAAAAGCCGTTGCTAACGTAAACGATATTATAGCAAAAGAATTACAAGGTGTTGATGTGTTTGATCAAAACAGTATTGACCAAATAATGATCGATCTTGACGGCACACACAACAAAGCTAAGTTAGGCGCTAACGCTATTTTAGGCGTATCGCTTGCTGCCGCTAAAGCTGCCGCTCAGGAAAGCCGCCAGCCTTTATACCGCTATATTGGTGGTGTAAATGCTAACACGCTGCCATTGCCGATGATGAACATTGTTAACGGTGGTTCACACTCTGACGCGCCTATAGCGTTCCAGGAGTTTATGATCATGCCGGTTGGCGCGTCATCTTTCTCTGAAGCATTGCGTTGGGGGACAGAAGTTTTTCATAACCTTAAAAAGATCTTACATGACCGTGGTTTAACAACTACTGTTGGTGATGAAGGTGGTTTTGCCCCAACTTTTGAAGGTACCGAAGATGGTGTTGAAACCATTTTAAAAGCGATTGAAAAAGCAGGATACAAACCGGGTGTTGATATTTGTTTGGCATTTGATTGCGCTGCATCCGAGTTTTATGTAAACGGTAAATACGATTATACCAAATTTGAAGGCGCAAAAGGTGCTATCCGCACCAGTGCAGAGCAAGTAGAATATTTGGCTCAGCTGGCAGAAAAATATCCTATTATATCTATTGAAGACGGTATGGCCGAGGATGACTGGGCCGGCTGGAAATTATTAACCGAGCGTATTGGCGATAAAGTACAGTTAGTAGGGGATGATTTGTTTGTAACCAACGTAACCCGTTTACAACAAGGTATTGACGAAGATACAGCAAACTCTATCCTGGTAAAAGTTAACCAGATAGGATCATTAACAGAAACTATTAACGCGGTTAGCCTGGCGCAAACACATGGTTATACTTCGGTAATGAGTCACCGTAGTGGTGAGACTGAAGACAGCACTATTGCTGATTTAGCCGTAGCATTAAATTGCGGACAAATAAAAACCGGTTCGCTTTCACGTTCAGACAGGATAGCTAAATACAACCAGTTGTTACGTATAGAAGAAGAATTAGGCGCTAACGCTAAATTTATCGGTAAGAACTTTAAGTTTTTTAAGAAATAAGTTTTTTTAGCTGAAAGGCTAAAGCAGAAAGCTAAAAGCTTTGATATTGAAACGGCTCCGATTTATCGGGGCCGTTTTTTGTTTTACCCACTCGTCATGCCGAATTTATTTCGGCATCCCACGGGACATATAGCCTACTTTGCATGTGGGCTGCTAAACCAAGTTCAGGATGACTGATGGTAAAGTTTTATTAAATAATAAAACCGTATCTTTGCGCAAATAATTTAATACCCGTTAGCTTTACGGTTTTGATTACCGACAAACTCTTCAGATCCGCTATGCAATCGCGTTAGCACATAATAATAAGAAACAATACATGTCATTCGAAAATTTAAACTTGATTGAGCCAATTCTCAGGGCTTTAAAAACTGAGGGATATACTACACCCACGCCTATACAAGAGCAGGCTATACCAATTGTACTGCAACGCCGCGACCTTTTAGGCTGCGCGCAAACCGGTACCGGTAAAACAGCCGCTTTCTCTATACCTATTTTACAGTTATTATATCAAGATAGGCTACAGCATAAAGAGCAAAAAACCATTAAGGCGCTTATACTTACACCAACGCGCGAACTGGCTATACAAATAAACGAGAGCCTTGCCGCTTATGGTCGCCACACCGGTTTAAAACACCTGGTGATTTATGGTGGTGTATCGCAAAACCCACAGACGGAAGCCTTGCGCCGTGGTATAGATATTTTGGTAGCAACGCCGGGCCGTTTATTAGATTTAATGAACCAGCGCTTTGTGCACCTTGACCACGTTAAAATGCTGGTACTGGACGAAGCCGACCGTATGCTGGATATGGGTTTTGTTAATGATGTTAAAAAGGTTATCGCTAAGATTCCTGCTAAACGTCAAACATTATTCTTTTCGGCTACTATGCCTAAAGAGATACAGCACCTGGCCGATTCGATATTAACCAATCCTGAAAGGGTAGAGGTTACGCCCGTATCATCAACTGCTGATACTATTGCGCAGGAACTTTTTTATGTAGAGAAGAACGATAAGCGTTCATTATTAGCGCATATATTAAAAGACAAAGAAATTAAAACCGCGCTGGTATTTACCCGTACCAAACATGGTGCTGATAAAGTGGTGAAGGACCTGGTTAAAATTGGCATTACTGCCGAGGCTATCCACGGTAATAAATCGCAAAACGCGCGTCAACGTGCGTTGAACAACTTTAAGGCCCGTACAACCCGTGTGTTAATTGCTACTGATATTGCCGCCCGCGGTATTGATATTGACGAGCTGACCCACGTAATAAACTACGAGATACCCAACATACCCGAAACCTACGTACACCGTATTGGCCGTACCGGCAGGGCAGGAGCGAGTGGTATAGCCATGACCTTTTGCGACCAGGAAGAACTGGATTTTTTAAAGGATATACATAAACTGATAGGCAAAGAGATTCCTATTAATGATGCGCATCCGTACGTAATGAGTCCGCAAAGTATAGTTGCTAACCATGCGGCTGGTGCTGCTAAAGGCAAAGGTGGCGGCGGCGGTAATAAACGCGGCCGCAGTTTTGGCCGGTCTGACAGGCCTAAGCGTGCCGGTGGCAAGCCCGAAGGTAGCCTAAGTGGTGGCAGGCCAAATGGTAATAGGAGATAATTAGTGATTAAAGAGTAGCTATTCAACTAATCTTTAATCACTAATCTTCAATCTTTGTTAATAAGTTAATAAGCATATTTGTATTAGCTATAATTATTAGATAATTTTATATCAAATTACGGTTAACGTTTATGAAACGACTGATAGATCTTTTTAAAAACAAATATTTCCTGTTTACAGTAGCCTTTGTGGTTTGGATGGTGTTTTTTGATAAGAACGATCTGCTATCGCAATACCAGTACCACCAGGAAGTTAGCAAGCTAAAACAGGAACGCGATTTTTATAAAGACCAAACCGTTAAAGTAAGCAAGGATCTTGACGAGTTAACATCTGACCCCAAAAAACTAGAGAAATTTGCCCGCGAAAAATATCTGATGCGGAAGGATAATGAGGATGTTTTTGTGATAGTAAAAGAGAAGGCGCAGTAACCCAACGTCATGCCGAATTTATTTCGGCATTCCATAAAGTCATATCATTTATCGCTCAGAACTTAGGGTGCAATCGTTCTTGAGCTTGCATAAAATTGAGTTGTATCCTTCATTTCAAAATCCACCCGCTCAATCGCCGCGGGTTGGCTGTTACTTTTGGCTTGATCCAAAAGTAACCAAAAGATCAAGTCAGGCTGATCGCTGCCACTACACGAGGCCAGACTCCCGGCCGCGCGCCCTGACAGGCCTTTGCGATTCTTTTTTTGGATTGCTTATAACTACTAAAATCTTGGTTCTGGCCGAGATGTCAGACGAAAAGCTTCGGGTGAAAGCAGGTAAAACTTGCGGGGCTGTGCGGATGGAAGGGCATAGCGTCTTTTTGCCGGGGTAATGGCTTGTGCGAGTTGGAGCAAAATTATGCAGCCCGTGGTTTTACCGGCTTTGCAGGGCAAAGGCCTCGAGCGCAAAGAAGCCTATCGTCTGACTTGATTTTTGGTTCTTTTCATCAAGGAAAAGAACAAAGCCTTCCCGCGGCGATTGAGCGGGCGGATCTACACAACTAACGATACTTGTGGCCAGAAGTAATGAACAACTAATGACTATAGCAATAGCAAACAAGTTTCGTCATATTCCCTCCAAATTTCTACATTTGAAGCATGAGTATCTGTGTTGAAGGTTTAACAAAAATTTATGGCGAACAAAAGGCGGTTGATAACATCAGCTTTACTGCCGGGCCGGGTGTATTAGGCTTTTTGGGTCCTAATGGCGCTGGTAAATCAACCACCATGAAAATCCTGACCTGCTTTATCCCGCAAACCGGTGGCAAGGCGGAGGTGTGCGGATTTGATGTAACCACCCAACCTTTGGAGGTTAAACACAATATTGGCTACCTGCCCGAAAGTAACGCGCTTTATACGGATATGTATGTAAAGGAGTCGTTAAGTTTTATTGCTGATATTCATCAGATCCATGAGCCTGCAAAACGTATTGCCGATATTATTGAAATGACGGGCCTAGGTCCCGAACAGCATAAAAAGATTGGTCAATTATCAAAAGGATATCGCCAGCGGGTTGGCCTGGCGCAAGCTATTTTGCACGACCCACAAGTGTTGATATTAGATGAACCGACATCAGGGCTTGATCCTAACCAACTCATCGGCATCCGCCAGTTAATACTGGATCTGGGTAAAACAAAAACCATTATATTATCTACACATATCATGCAAGAGGTGGAGGCCGTTTGCAATCATGTTATTATCATCAATAAAGGTAAAATTGTAACAGATAGTACGCTTCAAAACCTAAAAGAAGCAAATAGTAAAACATCATTAGAAGACATATTTATCAAATTAACTAACCAATAGTATGATTTAAATAATGTTTTTATATTTGTGTAACAATTCACAATTTTTTATTTAAACCATTTTAATTCAGTTTTTTATGAAAAAAATTTTATTAGCAGCAGTATTGCTGGCAGGTGTTTCTATGAGCGGTTTTGCTCAAAAAAAATCAGATGGTAATGGTAAATTTAGTATTGGTGTTGAAGCGGGTATCCCGGTAGGGACTACATCCGATGCTTACAATTTTGCTATTGGCGGCTCATTAAAGTATGATATGCCAATAGCAACCGGAACGGATTTTACCGTATCAGCAGGTTATACTTCTTTTATGGGTAAAACTATTCTGGGCGTAAAAGTTCCTGCTGCCGGTTTTGTGCCTCTAAAAGCAGGTATTAAATACTGGTTTGCAGATGCATTTTATGGCGAAGCACAATTAGGTGCAGCCTTTAGCACACAAAGCGGTGGCGGTACAGCGTTTGCATATTCGCCTGGCATTGGTTACAAATTTAGTGATGTTGTTGATCTGGGTGTTCGTTACGAAGCTTGGTCACACAATGGTACCGTTAGCCAGGTTGCAGCCCGTTTAGGCTTTAGTTTCTAATTAATTAATAAAATTTAATCAAAGGCCCTCGATTTATCAGGGCCTTTTTGTTTTGTTCAAAAAAATCGCAGCATCCTAACCGCTAGGATATGCCATTAGCAAATATTGTTGTAATTTCGGCGTTTAACGCTTTGCTGTGTATAGTATCCTCAAAAAAGAAATAATTGCTTACCTCAGTTCATTAGTAGCGTATGTTACTATTGGCGTGTTTTTATTAGTACTGGGCCTGTTTTTATGGGTCTTCCCAGATTCATCTATTTTAGATTACGGCTACGCCGGACTGGATAGTTTATTTAGCACCGCGCCTTACCTGTTCATGTTTCTCATCCCGGCTATCACCATGCGGTCATTAGCCGAAGAGCGCAGGGAAGGCACATTCGAGCTGCTTTTAACCCGCCCGTTAAGCCACCTGCAAATTGTGTTAGGTAAGTATTTTGCCGCGGTAATATTGGTGCTGTTTGCTTTGCTGCCCACGCTTACTTATTATTATTCGGTTTATGTGCTAGGCACGCCGCAGGGCAATATTGATAGCGGAGCGGTAATAGGCTCGTACATCGGCTTGTTTTTATTGGGTGCGGCTTTCGCGGCTATTGGCTTGTTCGCATCGGCTATTACTAAAAATCAAATCATCGCTTTTACCATAGCCATTTTTCTATGTTTCTTTTTTTATAACGGATTTGATTCGTTAAGCGGATTGCTTTCCTTGCAAAGCTCAGGTATCCAAAGCTTAGGCATTACAGAGCATTATCAATCTATCAGCCGTGGTGTTTTAGATACGCGCGATCTGGCCTACTTTATCATATTAGCAGCGCTGTTTATTTGGTTCACCTTATTCGCGCTTTTAAAGCAGCAGCAAAAAAGCTTGGGTAAAAATGTTACCTCGGGTATATTCTTGTTGATCATCAGTCTTACTATTTTAACTAACCTAACCTTTACCCGGTTTGATTTTACAAAAGAAGGCCGCTACACAATTTCGCAGGCAAGCCGCAATGTTTTAGATAGCCTGGCTGCACCCGTAAAAGTCACCGTGTATTTGCAAGGCGATCTGAGCGGAGGCATGAAACGCCTGCAACGCGCCACCAATGATATGTTGACGGATCTGCAAGCCTACAGTCACCGCAAGCTGCAATTTGAGTTTGTTGATCCGCTTAAAGGCGTAGCAGCCGAACGACAAGAGCAAACTATTAATGATCTGCAAGCTCGCGGCGTGGAACCTACTGCCCTAAGCGTAAAGACGGATGACGGCGTAACACAAAAAACTATTTTCCCCGGTGCAGTAGTGTCAGCCAACGGCAAAGAAATACCGGTTAAACTACTATACCAGCAAACACAAATGGGTTTGAGTGCCGATGAGGTTTTAAATAACTCCATCCAAAATCTGGAGTACGCTTTTACATCGGCCATAAAAAAAGTAATGCGAGGGGGTAAGCCGCAAATAGGCTTTACAACGGGGCATGACGAGCTGAACGATGTGCAGTTAAATGATGCCATGAAATCTCTATCGGATGGCTTTGAGGTGGGTAGGGTTGATCTGAAAAGTATTCCGTTTGATAGTTTGCTAAAAATAAGGTTAATAGTAGTGCCCAAACCCGAAAAACCATTTACCGAGCCCGAAAAATTTAAGTTGGATCAATATCTGATGCGCGGCGGTAAAATACTTTGGGCGATAGACCAGGTTAACGCCGAGCTTGACAGCCTGCGCGGCCATGGCGGCGAACAACTGGCGTTCTCCAAACAATTAAATTTGGACGACCAGCTATTTGTTTATGGCATCCGCATAAATTATGACCTGATAGCTGACCTGAGCGCGGCGCAAATACCTATCAGTACCGGCAATATAGGTGGGCAAGCACAGATACAAATGGTGCCCTGGTTATTCTACCCCATATTTATGCCGCTGGCTAAACATCCGATAGTTAAAAATCTGGATGGAATATATGGCGAGTTTGTAAGCACCATTGATGTACTGGATACCCGTAATGTTGATAAAACCATACTGCTGGCATCATCGCCTTATAATAAAAATTTAAAGGCCCCGCACATGCTGTCGTTACAGGCTATTGAGCAGCAACCCGACCCGAAAGCTTTCCAAAGCGTACCAAAAACTACCGCCGTTTTGCTGGAGGGTAAGTTTATGTCCGACTTTAAAAACCGCCCTTTGCCCGAAGGTTTGGGCGAGAACATTGCGATACAAAACGAAAGTAAGCCAACTAAAATGATTGTAATAAGCGATGGCGATGTGTTTAAAAATCAGGTAGCTGCAGATGGATCACCCTACCCCTTGGGTTATGACCATTACAGCAAGCAAACCTATGGCAACAAAAATTTATTGCTCAATATTGCTGACTACATGACTGACGATTCGGGCCTTATCGCTTTGCGAAATAAAGAAATTAAACTACGCCTGCTTAACCGGGCAAGGGTGCGTAACGAAAAATTATACTGGCAGATTATTAATACAATTATTCCTTTGTTATTAGTGTTAATATTTGCTATTTTTCAACATTATACGCGCAAGCGAAAGTATGCTCATTAAATTTTATACTTTTGACTAATTAACACTAATTAGCCCCACCCAAACCCTCCCCGGTAGGGAGGGCTTTAAAAAGTCTCCCCTACCGGGGGAGATTTAGAGGGGGCTATATGTTTACGACTAATTAACACTGGATTTATATATGAGATTTATAGTTTCTTCATCAACATTATTTAAGCAATGGCAGTGTGTAAGCGGTGCATTAAGCAACAGTACCGTATTGGCCATAATGGAAAACTTTTTGTTTGAAATAAAGGATGGATACTTAACCATTTCGGCAACGGACCTGCAAACCAGCATGACCACCTCTTTAACTGTTGAGTCTAAAGAGAACGGACGTATTGCCATACCATCGCGCATATTGCTAGAAACTTTAAAATCATTACCAGA
>NZ_JAQBOF010000028.1 GCF_028288185.1 Mucilaginibacter sp.
GCCGCCGCGTACCCACGCTGGAATTGAAAGACCGCATCTCGCCCGACTTATATAACCGCTACCATAACCTGGTATTCGGCAATCAAACCATTATTCCCTGCGAGGCAAGTATTGGCAAACTGGATGATTTTACCCTGCGCACCTGGTTTACAAGGATATTAATAGAACGCCTGGAGAAAAGAGCGGCAGCCGTAACGGCGGCCCTGCAAATTAACCGTGGCGATTGGGAAGAAACGTTTTACCAGTTTTTAGCAGCCAACTTTGGGTTTAAAACCAATGCAGTCCCATTTGAATTATTGGCGAAATCATTATCGCAAAACATATTAGCCAAGCACAAAAATAACCCACTGCAAATTGAAGCGCTGATTTTCGGACAGGCGGGTTTTTTAAACGAGGATTTCACGGATACTTATCCGCAGAACCTCAAAAAGGAATACGATTTTTTGCGTAAAAAATACAGCCTCACACCTATCGAAAACCATCTATGGAAATTTATGCGGCTGCGCCCGCAAAACTTCCCCACCATTAGGCTGGCTCAATTTGCAGCGCTTATTGTTAACTCCAATCACCTGCTGTCAAAAGTGCTGGATATCCGGGAAATTAAAGGTTTACAGAATTTGTTTACCGATATAAAAGTGAACCCTTATTGGGAAACGCATTACCGTTTTGATAAAGAAGCTAAGCCGTCATCTAAAAACCTGGGGCAGGCATCGGTTGATATTTTGTTATTAAACACATTGGTTTTATTTTTGTTCAGCTATGGCAAGCATCACCAGCTACAGCATTTTATGGATAGGAGCTTAAAATTATTGGAAAGCCTGCCCGGTGAGCAAAATAATATCATAGCCGATTTTAACAGTTTGGGTGTAAAAGCAAATTCAGCGTTCGAATCGCAGGCTTTATTGGAATTAAAGAACTATTATTGTAATTATAAGAAATGCCTGCAATGCAGCGTTGGTAATAAGATACTAAAGTTAGCCTGATTATTATGTTACAGCGAATACTCACTTTTTTTGAACGTTACTCCTTTGGGGTTTGTACCTATCTGGGCGAGCGTTTTAATATTTCTATATCTAAAATAAGACTTTTCTTTATTTATACTTCTTTTTTGTCGGTTGGTTTCCCGTTGATAGTGTATTTTTTTGCGGGCATTGTGCTTGATTTTCGTAATTATATTAAACGCTGCCGGACGAGGACATCTGATTTCTGATTAATAAGCTTAATGACGTAAGTCATTTGTTTATTAAAACTAATCCACTACTTTCATGGTTTATTAAAGACGCAAAGTATTGCGTTTCTACAACACCATTATGGCATTTATTGATTATTATCAAATATTAGGCGTTACTAAAACAGCTACAGATAAAGATATAAAATCTGCTTACCGCAAGCTCGCGCGTAAATATCACCCCGATCTTAATCCCAACGACCAGGAAGCACATAAAAAATTTCAGCAACTAAATGAGGCTAACGAAGTTTTAAGCGATCCGGAAAAACGCAAGAAGTATGATCAATACGGCGAAAACTGGCAACATGGCGAACAATACGAACAAGCGCGGCAGCAACAAAGCAGGCAGCAGCGCAGTTATGGTGGTGGCGGGCAGGCATTTGATTTTGAAGGATTTGGTGGCGGCGGCGGAGATGATTTTTCGGATTTTTTCCAATCGATGTTTGGCGGCGCGGCAGGCGGTGGCGGGCAACGGCGGCAGGCCAAATACCGCGGTCAGGATTATAATGCCGAATTACAACTCAGCTTAAAAGATATAACCGAAAGTCATAAACAAACACTTACCGTTAACGGCAAAAATATACGCATTACCATACCTGCCGGGGCGGAGAATGGTCAAACTATAAAAATTGCTGGCCACGGTGGGCCGGGTGCCAATGGCGGGCCGGGCGGGGATCTGTATATTAAAATTTTGGTTGCTGATGATCAGCGGTTCAAACGTAAGGGTGCAGATCTGTACAGCACGGCAAAACTTGATATTTACACGGCCATACTTGGCGGCGAAATAACTGCCGAAACCATGACCGGCAAAGTAAAAGTTAAAGTAGCACCTGAAACACAAAACGGTACCAAGGTTAAGCTAAAAGGCAAGGGCTTGCCGGTTTATAAAAAAGAAGGCGAGTTTGGAGACCTGTACATTACCTACGACTTACAGCTACCCACCAAACTTACCGATAAGCAAAGACAACTATTTGAAGAACTGGCTAAATCATCAGCATAAATTAAATTGTTATGAGCGCAAAGCATTTAATAGCAACTACCGATTTTTGTGTGTACCACCACCTGGAACACGCCTTTATTACCGACCTGCAGGAAGCTGGCCTGGTACAGATCACTATAGTTAATAATACGCCACATATCCCCGAAAGCGAATTACACAAGCTGGAACGCATGATACGCCTGCATAATGAACTGGACATTAACATCGCCGGTATTGAAGCTATTACGCATTTACTGGAGCGTATTGAGGATATTCAGGAAGAAATGCGATTACTAAAAAACAGTTTAAAGGTGTACGAATAGTACTTACTACCTCGTCTGTCGTAGCGCGGCAATCGCGAACTATTATCCGTATTGCATCCTTGCGATTGCTGCGCTACGCTCGCAATGACAAAATGTTTTACTTGTATATTCATGTATATTAATTCTATGTTAAATTTCCCCGGATTAAACGCTTAATAACACAGACTTTTCTATATTTGGTCAACCAATAAAACACATGAAAAAACTTCTCCTTACTACACTTGCCTGCTTAATTTTAAGCGGAGTGGCTTTTAGCCAGCAATTAAACATAGGTACTTATAACCTGCGTAACGATAATAAAGAAGATTCGCTTAAAGGCAACGGCTGGGGTTACAGGTTTCCGGTGATCTGTAAGATCGTGCAGTTTAATGACCTGGATATTTTTGGAACGCAGGAAGGCAAATACAATATGCTTAACAACATGGTTGATAGCTTGCCCGGTTATAAATGGATAGGTATTGGCCGCGATGACGGCAAAAAGAAAGGCGAATTTTCGGCTATATTTTATAAAGCAACCAGGTTTAAAATACTTAAACAGGGTAATTTCTGGTTATCAACCATTACCGACAGGCCAAATAAGGGCTGGGATGCTGTTTTACCACGCATTTGTACTTGGGCGCAATTTCAGGATATAAAAACCGGGTTTACATTCTATTTCTTTAACCTGCACATGGACCATATTGGTGTTGTCGCCCGTAAAGAAAGCGCCAGCCTGGTATTAAGAAAGATAAAAGAAATGGCCGGCAACAGCGCTACCATATTTACCGGCGATTTTAACGTTGACCAATACAACGAAAGCTATGCCGAAGTGATAAGTACCGGTGTATTGAAAGATTGCTATACACTTGCACCTATAAAACTGGCTACTAACGGCTCTTTCAACAGCTTTAATTTAAATACCAAGACTGATAGCCGTATAGATCATATTTTTGTAACCAAGCAGTTTAATGTCAAGCGTTACGCCATATTAACCAACTCTTACAACGGCAAAGCACCATCTGATCATTACCCGGTTGTGGCTATAATGAACTATTAATAAGACACATTTTTTGATAAGACCTGCGAAGTTTCAAAAACTTCGCAGGTCTTATATGCTCTAATATTAATTAATTTAATTGCCTATGACTCTTGCCGTTGGCACTTTTTTGTCTATTTCACAAACTTTTCTTTTAAACCTACTGGCACAGCTATTGTCTTATTTATAACGACAACAATGTAAGTTGTTGTATAAATATTACGATCATGAAAGCTTTAAAAATAACAATAGCAGCATTAATATTAGCCTGTACTTTTCAGGCAGCAAGCGCGCAGGTAAGTTTTGGTATAAGTTTCGGTACGCCGTTACGCAGGGTGTATGTTGAGCCATACAGGCCATATCCTTATTATCATGAAGAAGTGATTGAAAGATATCCGGTTCGCCGTGAAGTATATTATGAACCCGCCCCGATACGTGAAGAATATTATGAACCAGCCCCGGCACGCGAAGTATATTATAGGCGTACTTATTACAGAAGGCAGATGTATGCACGCGGCAACCATTTCGGCCACGAACATTTTGAAAGAAGACACAGGTAAACAAAAAGCCCCCACTAATTGGGGGCTTTTTTATGTCGCCTGATAAATTTAATTAGCTGTATTTAGTGCTAAATATGTGGGTGATGTAGTAGTTACTGCACACTATTCTATATCATAAACCAAACCGCGGCATAATACTATTTTACTCATACTCACTTTCTTTCCCTGTAATCAACTCGTTACAAGCCATTATAATACTTTATTAAACCTCTTGGCACAGGTATTGTCTTAAATACAAGAACAACAAAAACAAATGTTCTGTTTAATCTACTAAAAATGAAAACTTTAAAATTAACAATAGCAGCAGTAATATTAGCCTGTACTTTCCAGGCAGCAAGCGCCCAGGTAAGAGTTGGTGTAAGAATAGGCACTCCACCTCCACGTAGAGAAGTAGTTGTAGAACGCAGACCACAGCGCGAAGTGATAGTACAACACAGGCCTTATTACAGACACGGTTACAGAAGACCAGTTGTTGTTCGCCGTTACAGTCGTGAACGTGATGTAAACAGCCGTGAACGTAATGTAAGAAGACATTACTAATATAAAGAAAGCCCCGCATTTGCGGGGCTTTCTTTATGCCTTATTTTTTAAAGAAATTCTGCAACGCCTGTTGCGTAAACTCTGATAGCACCAATTCGCCGCTTATAGCCGCACGCTCATCAAGCAATTCATCCCAATCATCAGTCCCTTCCCATAATATTTGCTTTAAACCGTTTAATGCTTCCGGGTGATATGATGCCAGTTTTTGCGTAAGCTCGTTCAAGGCATTGTCCATATCAGCAATGGTATCATATACTTCATTGTATAGCCCTTTTTCCTTTGCCCATTGCGCCGTCTGGAAATCAACCGCGCGGATAGTTAATTGCGAAAATGCAGGTAAGCCAATTTTACGTATCACCGCCGGCGATATAACAAATGGGCCAATACCTATAGCCAATTCGCTTAATTTAATGGCTGCCGCTTCGGTAGCAAGGCAATAATCGGCGGCGGCGGCAAGGCCCACTCCACCGCCTACGGATTTACCCTGCACCCTGGCAATAACAATTTTGGGCGATTTGCGTATGGCATTGATCACCCTTGCAAATCCTGCAAAAAATATCGCGCCCGCCTCTTTATCTTTTATCTGCAACAGCTCATCAAAGCTGGCACCGGCGCAAAAGGTGCGATCACCCTCACTTTTCAGGATGATAATACGTGTTTGATCATTCTCGCCAGCATGGTTGATCTTGACTGTTAACAGATCAAGTAATGCGGCTGGTAATGAGTTTTGCGCAGGATGATAAAAGCTGATAGTGGCAATACCATCGTCAGTATAAGCAAGGGTTATATTTCCGTTTGAGTTATCGGGCATGGGTTCTGACTAATAATGTAGATTAAACAATATCAGAAGTATTTAACATACCTGCAATTTTTTAGAGCGAATTTTGATAACTTAGCTATCATCAATTATATGGTCACTATAGAAACTGCCCGACAACTTGCTTTATCATTATCCGGTACGGATGAGTATGCTCATTTTGATAAACAAGCTTTCAGGGCCAACGGGAGGATATTTGCTACCCTTTGGGAGCCTGAACAACGGATGATGGTAAAGCTATCGTTAATTGATCAGTCTGTATTTTCGGCTTTTAACCCGGCGATAATTTATCCCGTGCCTAATAAATGGGGATTACAGGGCTGTACTTTCTTTGAGTTAAAAGAGGTACGAGAGGATATGCTGCTGGATGCTTTAACTACAGCCTGGCAGGCTGTAATGGCAAAAAAATCAACCCAAAAATCACAACCTAAATAATATATGAGCGCACCTAACCTGGAATTTGTTCCGCCGGATATTTTGCAGAAACTAACATCTACCAGCCGCTATACGCTTGTTTAACTATCGCAAAATAGATACCCAGCCTTTTACTATTTTTTGCCGGGCATTTTTTGGGTCGATAACGTAATAATAAGTACCCACAGGCAATGCGCTATTATTTGACATACCATTCCACGATTTTGTGTACCCTATAGAATGATATACCAAAGCACCATATCTGTTATACACAGCTACCGTGCTATTAGGGAAACCTACTAGTTCTGGTATGCTCCAAAGGTCATTTATGCCATCGCCATTGGGCGTAAACGCGTTAGGCACCACAATGGCAATAATTGGCTTAACAGCTACGGTTATCGCATTTGAAGTTACTATGCTGTCAACCGTGCAGCCACCGCTCACTATAATGCAGGTAATAATATCGCCATCAATTAATTTGTTGCTTGTAAAAGTGGGGGTGCTGGTACCCTCAGCCGTTGTGTTTATATACCATTGATATGAATTAACCGGCGATGCGTTTGGTGTCTTAGCAGTAAAAGTTACAGATGTACCATCATATATTGTAGTTGCAGTAGCGCTAATAGTTACAGACACAGTAAGCAGCGGATTAACCTGTACGGTTAATGAGTTAGACAGCGGCGAAACAAGTATTATACAATAATCATTATTAGTTACTGTACAGGTAATAACGTCATTATTACTAAGTGTACTACTATTATAGACGGGGCTATTTGTACCACTATTTGTGCCGTTTACTTTCCACTGGTAGGTTGGGTTATTACCTGCATTGGTTGCAACGGCATCAAAACCCAGCATCCTGCCTGGGCATGTAGCCGTTGTGATTTCTGCTGTTATAGCTACAGCCGGCACAACAGGGGCCGTAACAGTTAAAACATGTGCAATAGGTGTACCACCATTACCTGCCGTAATGGTTGATGTGCCAGCCCCGGTAATATGAATTTTATTGGCAACTATGGTAGCTACAGATGAATTACTGCTGGTATAGGTTATAGGCTGTATACTGGTAGCTCCGGGATTAAAATCAGCATCACAAATTGTTTTTGGGGTTATGGGGTTAAACGTAAGTAAGCTTGGCGCATTTACTTCCAGGTTTATCACAGTTTCACTGCTGCCGCCCGTGTTATAGCCCGTAATGGTGTAGGCGGTTAATGGCCATATTGCAGTAGGTGTACCACTTATAATACCTGTTTTTTTATCAAAGCTGAGGCCGGTCGGCAGGGCTTTATCTATGGTATATCCACTTAAATTTATTTTCCTGATCAGGCCGTTACCATAATCGGCCACGTACATATTACTCTGGTCATCCAACGTTATACCGTATGGGTTATTAAACGATGCTGCTGTACCTATGCCATCAACAGCCCCTGCCTGGTTAGCGCTGCCGGCAACAACAGTTTTTTTACCACTTGGTGAAAGTTCTTTGATTACATTATCTACCAGGTCTGATATATATATATTACCGCTTGCGCCTATAGCTATGCTATATGGGTATGCACCATAATCAATTGTTGTTACCTGGAGGGTTGTCATATCTATCTTCCTAATTGTATTGCCATTAATATCCGCCACAAATAAATTTCCTTGCTTGTCAAACGCCAGATCCCTTGGGCTATAAAAGCTGGCAGCTGTGCCTACCCCATCAGTTGTGGCGCTCAAGGCACTACCGGCAAATGTTTTAACCACTCCTGTAGTGGGGTTAATACTTCTTATCAATCCGCCGCCATAATCGCATTCATACAAAATGCCCGCAGCATCAAATACTAAGCCTCCCGGAGAACTGAATTTGGCCCCAGTTCCGGTACCGTCTATAGTACCAGTCATTCCTTGCGTACCTGCGACAGTACTTACTGTACTCACCAGGTCTATTTTTCTTATCAGTTGATTGCCATTTTCGCTCACCCATACATTTCCTAATACGTCTGTTCCTATACTGGACAGGTTATTAAATTTGGCCATCAACCCACTACCATCAGCATACCCTCGGCTACTGCCGGCATAGGTGGATACAACGCCACCGGTTGTCATCCTTCTAATGGCAAAATTGCCATTATCGGCTATATAAAAAGCGCCCGAATACTTATCGAAAGTAATATCAATAGGTTGGTTAAATTTAGCCAGGGTACCAATCCCGTTAGCAAAACCCGGTGAGCTACCGGCAACTGTAGTAACCTGCCCATAAATAGCAGCCGGTATCGGCCCGCCTCCATTAATTGGCATTAAGGGGGTAATAGGAGCATTTATACTAAAGGTAGAGGATACCGGATTATAACTTATTATAGGCGCCGGTACCTGGGCAAAAAGCACATGCGGCATTAATAATGCTATTAAAGCTATTATAAATAGCGTAAGATGCTTTTTATAAGGCATGCCCGGTAATTACTGTTAATTTAAAGCGATACAAGCGAAAGGTTGGTTTATGATCAAAACAAATATACATTTTCTACCCATTTTAAGTGTACTTGTTGGGCGCTAATTCAGTTTAAATTATTTATTGTAAATTCACTAATCATTATAAGCCGATAACTGATATCACCTATGAAAAATAAGATCAAGATAGTTTATATGGCTGCGCTGGCAATAATAGCCTGGTTTGCTTTATGCCTTCAATTTTATATTTCTATAGCGCAATTCTTGTCTACCGGGCGTACACTGGCTGGAGCAATAGTTCATTTATTAAGTTATTATACCATACAGAATAATATACTGGTGGCTTTATCAGTAACCTTACTATTATTAGCACCTGCATCGGCATGGGGTAAGTTCTTTTCAAGGTCATCGGTTATAACGGCAATTGCTGTTTACATTACTATTGTATGCCTGGTTTACCAAATTATTTTGCGGCCGCAGCATACACCTGTCGGCTTGTTTAAATTGGCCGATGAACTATTGCACTCGCTCGACCCGGCAATGTTTGTTTTGTTTTGGTTGATATTTATACCCAAAACTAAATTACCGTGGGCAAAGGCTATCAACTGGCTGCTTTACCCATTGCTATACTGCTTTTATGTTTTAATACGCGGCGCAATATCTGGTTATTATCCTTATAGCTTTATTGATGGCAACAAGTTAAGCTATGAGCAAATATTTATAAACAGCGTGTTTTTACTGTTTGCATTTTTAAATGTTGGTTTGCTTTTTATTGGTATAAGCCGTTTAACCCAAAAAAATAGCTTATTGGCACGGTCTTTATACCATACTAGTTTATAAAACTTAAATGTTATGAAAAAGTATGTTATAAAAATGATTGCACTGATATTGTTTACGTCAGTAGCTATCTCAAGTTGTTCGCTGGAATACCGCCAACAGCGAATGCACAGAAATGATCAAAACGGGCGTGATAATAATGGACATGACCGCGATCATCGCGATGACCATCACGATAATAATCATCGTAACTAATAATTTAAAACCCTGTTATATTTAACGGGGTTTGTTTTTATATCGCGTTTAAATTTTACTATCTACTAATTACCTTTCCTTTTTTAAATTGCAGGCTTATATACAGGATTAATGCACAGAGGCGCTTTCTTAAATATTTTCTTAATAATTGCGGCCATAAGCCTGCTGTTTGACTGGTATGTTTTTAATGGCCTCAAAACCTTTACCAACGATTGGCAATCGCAGCGTTCGCGTCAAATTGTACCCTGGGGGTTTCTGGTGATCTCTGTTGGTATAACCGCGGCATTTTTACTGGGCTTTGGCAGTTATAGTACAGCAAAGGGGATGACACCTTTCCATGAGTGGATGCTAAGCCTGTTTCTTACCTTTTTCTTTACCAAGTTGGTTTTCGTACTCGTTTTGTTTTTGGGCGATGTCGGGCGCAGTGCGGTTGGTATATTTAACACCGTAGCTAAACATAAAGATTCGGTTAGTCATACCTATTTCCCGGCGCGGCGTAAGTTTATTAGCGAGTTGGCTATACTGCTAGCGGCATTTCCATTCTTTGGCTTTTTCTACGCCATGTTTAGGGGGAAGTATGATTACAAGGTACATCGCCAAACTATTTACTATGATGACCTGCCCGATGCTTTTGATGGTTTTACCATAACGCAGTTATCTGATATCCACTCCGGCAGTTTTGATAATGTGACTGCCATGCAGCGGGGCATTGACCTGGCCCAAAGCCAAAAAAGCGATCTCTTTGTTTTTACCGGCGACCTGGTTAACAACGCCGCCTGGGAGATAAAACAATATATACCCAATTTTAGCCAATTAAGAGCGTCATACGGGCAGTTCTCCATTCTGGGTAATCATGACTATGGCGACTATATACATTGGGATAGCGAGGCAGAAAAGGCCGCTAACCTGGATAAACTAAAACAACATCATAAAGACCTGGGCTACCGCCTGATGTTAGACGAAAACTTAGAGATAGAAAAGGACGGCCAAAAAATCATCCTCATCGGTGTACAAAACTGGGGGCATGGCTTTATTAAAATTGGCAACCTGGATAAAGCATTAACAGGTGTTGACCCAAAAGCGTTTAAAATACTCCTATCGCACGATCCCAGCCATTGGGAAGAGAAGGTACGTTATAACCCGGCGAACATTCATCTAACCCTGTCTGGCCATACGCATGGCGCGCAGTTTGGCGTTGAGGTGGCCGGTTTTAGGTGGAGCCCGGTACAATACCGTTATTTGGATTGGGCGGGTTTGGTTAACGAGAAGGACCGATACCTTTATGTAAACCGTGGTTTTGGTTTCCTTGCCTTTTCGGGCAGATTGGGGATCTGGCCAGAGATTACGGTTATTACACTGAAGAAGAAAGTGGTGTAGTGATTCATAAATAGTGAATCACTTTGAATCACCTGAATCACTTTTTTCTTGTAACATTCTGTAAATAAATTAATTAACGAAACAGAGTGAATCACCCTGAATCAGTACAAAAGCTAGAAGTTACTTGCTTTAAATAATTGTAAATAAGTTATTTATGTATTTTTAGAGTGATTGCAAAAATCTGAGTGAATCACTTTTGTGAATCACCTGACATTAAACTTATTGGTTATAATGGCCTAAATATTTTAACCTGCGCCGTTTACTCACCCTGTCTACGCTACGCTGGACCACCCTCTCTTTCGCAAGTGAGAAATAGGGTGGTTTGGTTTGCGGTGATCCTCTTCCCGCTAACGGCGAAGAGAGGATCGACAAGCGTAGCGTCCCGATAGCTATCGGGATCGGGGTAAATAACCGTTAAATAATCCAAACAATTTTCCCGCTCATAACTTTTATTGGTATAAATACGAAACTATATGGCAAATAACCCCGTAAAATATAATCAAAAACAAAACCACGCAGATAACTGGAAACATAACTGGGAGGTTATGAAACCGTTTGTACATTTTGGCTTTAAAGCTATGGCATTAATAGGTGGCGCGTTAATAGGCATTATTAAGTTACTGCCCATGTTGGCACCGCATAAACATGACGAGGGTAAAAAAGAAACCCGCATCATAAAGATCTAAGTACCGCACACTCGCTGTATTGAAAAAAGCGGATATCTTTTTAGATATCTGCTTTTTTGTGCTTTTATTATATCTTAGCCTAATTACCCCTATTAATTATGACTATTAATTTTTATAAAGCACTACTATTTTGTGCCTTAAGCTGCTGCAGCTTATTGGCGTTGGGCCAAACCAAAAAGAGCGAAAGTGACGATGATGCCAAAAAATCGGGCCTGAATATCAGCTTAAATTATTTAAGCAACTCTGTATTTATGGGCCGGGCCGATTCTGTACGGACGGCTACCGTTAGCCCGGTAATTAAATATGCGTTTAGCTCAGGTATCTATCTTTCGGGCGGGCTGGAACTTATCCCCGGACGTAAAAAAAACAAGCTTGATGGCGGCGACCTTACTTTAGGCTATGATTTTGATATTACTGATGGTCTGTCGGGCGGCATATCCTATTCCAAACTATTTTACAGCGCTACCAGTACGCAGGTAAGCTCGGCGGTAAGCAGTACTTTTAGCGGCAACCTAACTTATAATATTGCCGATATTATAAGCACTACCTTAAACGCCGATTATAATATTAACAAGCAGGGTATAGCCGGCGATATATTTCTGAACCTTGGCGTTTGCCATGATTTTACATTTGGCGCTAATGATGAATTGTCCATATCTCCTACCATTGAAGCTAATACCGGCACACAAAATTTTTATGATGGCTACTTAGTTTACCGCAAACTTAAAAATGCCAAAAAAACCACGGCCGAAACTGCCCTAATACAAGCCTACACAGCCGAATTAAGTCAATATCGCTTACTTGACTACGAGTTTTCTTTACCTGTTGAATACTCGGCAGGAAACTTTACCCTAAAAGCTACGCCCATTTATGCAGTGGCGCAAAACGAGTTTAAATCGGCAGCGGTTGTAAAGGCCTTAGGATTGTCTGCGCAAACGACAGTTTTTTATTTTGATATAGGGGTATCGTTAAAGTTTTAACAGGTTAGTTACTCATAGGCGGGGTGAGTCCCCAGCCGCTATATCATGCTCGACACAATATTAATACTTAAAGCAACTATAGCCGTATTAAAAGCAAACGATACCAAGCCATGTACCCAGGCCAAACGGCGCATACCACGATCAGATATTTCAACGTCAGATACCTGGAAAGTCATACCAACAACAAACGAGAAATACACAAAATCTAAATAATCGGGTTCGGTTGATTTGCCTGGAAATTCAAGTCCGCCGACTTCGGTTTTTTCGCCGTCATCGGTGTCTTCATCGTAATACATGTGCGCGTAACGCATGGTAAAGAGCGTATGTACCAACCACCACGAAACAATTACCGATGCCATTGCCAATAAAACATGTCCGGTAACATCTGCACCGGGGAGACTTTTGGTTGATTTTAATAAAAACATTATAGCCCCCAAACTTATAACCGATGATGCAATTACAAACAAGAATATAAAGAACCGGCTCGAATCTTGCAGCTTGGCTATTTTACGGATCTCTTTGGGATGAGCATTTAAAATAATTATCCAGTCCATTATGATAACAGCTAACGCGAAAGCCACCCAGGTAATCAAGGACACCGCCGGCCAGGTAAATTTGGTATAACTTAAAAGAAATGCGATGATTGCCGCCGCAAATGATATACCAACCCGGTAATGCGCATCAAACTTAAAAAAGGCGTTCTCTGGTAGTTTTTTGATTTTTGATAGGATGTTTTTAGCCATTGGGGTATAACGATTTATTAGAAGGCAATATACTATTCTTCGTCAATAATTTCGGCTACGCGGCCAACTTGTCCGTCCTCTAATCTCACCTTTATCCCACGCGAGTGGTAGGCAGAACTGGTTAGCAGGTCCTTCACAATGCCACGGGTTAATTTGCCCGACCGTTGATCTTTTTTCAGGATAATGTCAACTTCAAGGCCGGGGTATATGTCGCTTCTGTTTTGTCCGTTCATTTGTTTCTTTGTGTCATTGCGAGCGAAGCGTGGCAATCGCGAACTTTGCAGCGTGCGATTGCTTCGTCGTTCCTCCTCGCAATGACAAATTATAGTTTTTTACTTCACCAATTTAGCCACCGCCCAATCAACCGCGTCAAATTTAAAGCTGCCGACAATTTTAACCATCGCATCAGTAATAAATTCATTGCCTAAATTACCTATGCTGCCCTCGTGGGTATGGTTAACAGTTTTATCTGGGTTAAATTCGCCTTTTTCTATAGCCAGGCCAACTTGTTTATATGCATCGCGAAACGGTATGCCGTTTAGCACCATCTTATTAACTTCTTCCACACTAAACAAGTAAGCGTATTTGGGGTCGTTCAGGATCTCGGTATTTACGGTTATGTTTTGCAGCATAAAGGTGGCCATGTGCAGGCAATTCTTCAGATCTGTAAACGCCGGGAATAGTAGTTCTTTCAGCAGCTGCAACTCGCGGTGATAGCCTGAGGGTAGGTTGGTGGTCATCATGGCAACATCATTTGGCAATGCCTGTAAACGGTTGCATTTGCCGCGCATAATTTCCCAAACATCTGGGTTCTTTTTATGCGGCATAATGCTGCTGCCGGTGGTCAATGTATCCGGATAGCTTACAAACGCAAAATTCTGACTTAAATACAAAGCCTGGTCCATTGCCATTTTAGCCAATGTGGCCGCTATAGATGATAAAGCCTGCGCTATTATCCGCTCGGTCTTACCACGTCCCATTTGGGCATAAACCACATTGTAGTTCAAACTTTCAAAACCTAATAACTCGGTGGTCATGGTACGGTTTAACGGGAAAGATGAGCCATATCCCGCTGCCGAACCTAATGGATTTTTATTGGTAATTTTATAAGCCGCTAAAACCAGCTCCAGGTCATCAACCAAACTTTCGGCATACGCCCCAAACCATAACCCGAATGACGATGGCATAGCCACCTGCAAATGCGTATAGCCGGGTAGTAAAGTATCTTTATGTTTTTCGCTAAGCGATATTAATTGATCGAACAGTTTTTGGGTTTCTTCAACCACCTGCTGTAGTTCATGTCTGAAAAATAGTTTCAGATCAACCAGTACCTGGTCATTACGCGAGCGGCCACTGTGGATCTTTTTGCCGGCATCGCCAATGCGTTGGGTCAACAACATTTCTACCTGCGAGTGTACATCTTCTACACCCGGTTCAATAGTAAACTTACCATTGGCAATATCTGCATAAATATTTTTAAGCTCGCATTGCACCAGTTCCAGGTCATCGGCACTCATCAGGCCAATGCTTTGTAGCATTTGCGTATGCGCTAAAGATCCCAGTACATCAAAGGCCGCCATTTGGGCATCAAATTCGGTATCGCGCCCAATGGTAAAGTTCTCTACCAGCTCATTAACATTTATGGTTTTTTGCCAAAGCTTGCTCATACTGCAAATATGGGAAATATTTTATTGATGGTGATGAAGGAGGTGTATAAGTACGGCAAACAAATTAAAATATCAGGAGGCACCTCCGGAGCCCAAATCAATTGGCTAATATTATTTCTATAAACAGGCGACTCCCCTGGAGTCAGAAAAAAGTGATAAAAAGAAAAGGCTCCAACGGAGCCTCGTGTTTATAGAAAATTACAGTACACGTTACAAGGGCTCTGTAGGAGCCTTCTAGATTGATTGTTCAGCTTACTTTGCCCCAGATGTTTTTTTTAATAGCTTTCTTACAATGCTCGTTTCAAGCCTTCCCATTTCACCATCCATTGCCCATCTTTCGGAAATCCGGGAGCATTGCCATTAGGCGCGCCGTCCCAGCCAGCCGCCATCATCGCGACAGCATATAACAACCCGCCATTACCCGGGAAATAGGGGAAAGGCCCGCCACCACCTACCAGGCCGTGTTGCTCCAAATCAAAGCTTTTATAATTTAATAGATACTCAATGGCTTTATCGCCATGGCCCAGGCGTGCAGCACACATAGCCAGCATCGGGAAATCCCAGCCCCAGGTACGATCAAAGCGCCAGGTTTCACCAACTTTGTTAAATGTTCTTTCCATGGTCGGGACATCCACGCCATCGCCGGGCAGCAGGCCGTAAGCACCCGTTAATGCCGGGTGCTCAAAATTGTACTTGGTCCACATGTTGGTTATGTTTTCCCATGATTCATATAGGCCATCCTTTACCGGTAATTTGGATAGTTTAGCTAAGACCTCTGCATATTTTGGCTCGGTAGGCAGTTTTAACCGCTTTCTCCATTTTTGAGCAAGCAATAAGCCGGTTCGCCAATAACTCAACTCAAACGTAGGATTATAGCAAGTCCTCGGGTCAGCATTTTCTGATACCACCTGTAGTGGGTAGCCTAATATGTAACGATCCTGCTCTTTGTTATAATATGGGTATGATGCCATAAAATTGGCTGTCTGTATCACTACTTTGCCCCATTTTGCTAATGTCTCTTTGTTGGGATTTGTGCGATACGCCAACTCAGCAAAGAATATCGGATGCGGTTGCTGCCAGATCAACAGCGGGTTTATCTCGTTGGGCCATTCCCAGTGCTCATTATCGCCTACTGTTTTTGGCCAACGCGCGCCTTCATAACCTTGTTTTTTAGCACGATCTATAGAGGTTTGTAAATTAGAGTCGTACACCCGCATGCTTTTATCCATCAACGGCAAACGCCCCCAAAGAGCGTAATGCGCTTCGTGCCACCATATCATCTCGAAATGGTATTTACCAAACCAGCCATTATTAACCAGACCACTTTCCTGTGGCGGGGTCGAACCGATCTCATTAACCGCCATCACGTATTGCGACAATACTATCCTTCTTTCCAGTTCCATCCATCGAGGATCTTTACTGCCCGATAGATCAATGGCGCCACCACTTTTCCAGAAGTTGGCCCAATGGATCTCACTTGCTTTTTTAATATCAGCAAAAGTTGATAGCGGGGTTTTTAGTGGAGTTTTTGAAAATGATAGCACAATATCTACCTGGGTTTTACCCGTAGGCATCAGTTCATACCGATGTGGTTTGGTGTTTTTAATGGTCGCGCCGTTTGCCCATTTTAAGTTAACGTCAAACTTGGTACCATCCAGCGTGCGATGAAAAATTGCACTATTACTAGTTAGGCTGGCTTGTGTTTGATGTTTATCCGGACTGTTCCAATCGGCCCCATTGCCAAATTCGCCATGCGATGCATAAGGGAACTCTAAAAAGAAACCAATTTGCCCGTCATTCAAATCCGGTGCTTCTACATGTATGGCAATGCCGTCGCGGTTAGGGTCGCCAATGGTAGTTATTTTTACGGATTTCCCATCAACCTCGAATGTGCTTGTTGCAATGCCGGTCCACATATCCAGTTTTTGAAGCAGGTTTTGCAGATCGTTCAATACAACAGATGATCCGTCTTTTTTCTTCAATATAAAACCAAAACGACCCAGGTTTAGTCGCTGCGGATTTCCTCTCATCCAATTGATCAATTCTTTTTGCTCCGGATTTGAGACGTCATGCCATACCATTCGGCCCTGGGTATCCCATTCCTGGCCTTTAAAATCGGCAGGTGTTTGCCCGTTAGGCTCAGGGAACTTATGCCAGCCCCAATCGGACATGGTATTAGCACCTTGCGAAAATGTTTGCAAGCCGGTAATATCAAATCCGAAAGCAAAATGGCCATTGCCTACTTGGGTAGGACCTGGTAAGTTCCTGTCGGTGATGGTGAGTTTATGCCGGGTTACTAAAGCTTTGCGGTCTATTTTTATTGCTTGTTGCGCATCGGCAGCCTGTAAAAAGATCATTGATAAAAATAGCAATGTAGCCTTTCGTGCAGCTTTTTGGAATAATAGATTTTTAACGATCATATTGTAAATATTAATCAAGATAAGCCCATGCAGACTGCTAACTTGTTGTAGGAAAATTTATATTGAGAAACTATTGGTTTATAACAAAGCACTAACCTAAATATAAATTATAGGGTAGCTATCCTGTACTGTCCTGTACTAAGATATAAATGAATAAGATTGAAAGGGGGGTAGGATTATACTATCTGCTCCAACATCTTCACATACAACTCAATGCCTTCCCTAATCTCCTCCACATAAACAAACTCATCAGCCATGTGCGACCGTGCTGAATCACCGGGGCCTACTTTGATGGATTGGATATCTAGTAATGATTGATCTGATGTAGTAGGGGAACCATAGGTTATCCTGCCCAAAGCGATGCCTGCCTGTACTATTGGGTGTTTACGATCTATGGATGATGGTTTTAAGCGGATAGAACGCGGGGTAACATCGCACTTAACATTTTGGCGAATGATCTCTAATACCTCTTCATTTCGGTAAGCATCCGTCACCCTTACATCAACCACAAAGTTGCAGCTGGCGGGTACCACATTATGCTGCGACCCTGCATTAATAACCGTAACGGACATCTTTATCGGCCCAAAAACATCACTGTTTTTAGGAAATTTATAGGTGCGAAACCACTCAATATCCTTCATGGCTTTGTAGATGGCGTTGTCGCCTTCTTCGCGGGCGGCGTGGCCGGCTTTGCCGTGAGCCACGCAATCCAGTACCATTAAGCCGCGCTCGGCTACGGCTAGTTGCATAAGTGTTGGTTCGCCAACTATGCCAAAGTCAAGCTGTCCCAGCTCGGGGATAATTAACTCTAGACCATTAACGCCCGAGATCTCTTCTTCGGCAGTAGCAGCCAGACAGAAGTTATATTTCAAATCAGTCCTATCATAAAAATAAAGGAACACTGCTATCAGCGACACCAAACAGCCGCCGGCATCATTACTGCCCAGGCCGAATAACTTACCATCTTCGGTAATCGCGTCATAAGGGTCGCGGGTATAGCCCGAGTTTGGTTTTACCGTATCGTGGTGCGAATTAAGCAGGATGGTAGGCTTGGCTGCATCAAAATGCTTGTTCCGGGCCCAGAGGTTATTTATTTTACGGTTGGGCGTGATGCCATGTGTTTTTAGAAAGTTTTCAAGCAGGTTGGCAGTTCTGTCTTCTTCCCTGCTAAAAGATGGGATGGAGATAAGTTGCTGTAAAAGCTGTACAGCTTGCTTGTATAATGCGTTGATATCGGTCATATGATGCTAGGCAAAAATAATGTTTTTTTGCGCACGTTGGGCTGCGCTTATCTTATAACATTTAACTTCAATCAAACAAACCTTTATCCCTGTCAATAAATTGAGGTCGATGCAGGTTAAGGCCCAGTTTTTGGTTTAACTGCTCAGACACATAATCGGCCAGTTCGGGCGAGTAACGCTCGTCATGCTGGTGCATAAAAAACCATACGGATTGTAGGCCCTGGTCGCACCATTGTTTTATGCGGCCAACCCATTCATCAACCCGGGTATAATCTGTCCTATCCAAACTGTTACCTACAAAGCGAATAAACGCGTGTGGTGTTGGTAGCTGCATGTGCACACAATCACGCCTACCGGATGCATCGGTAATTACCGCGCCTATGTTTAGCTCATGGAAAAGGTTGAAAACAGTTTGGCGCACTTCGTCATTGGCAAACCATTCTTTATGCCGCAGCTCTACAAAAACGGGAATATCTTTTGGTAATTGTTCCAGATATACTTTTAATTCGGGAAAGCTTTTGGGTGTAAAGTTATCGCTCAACTGTAAAAACAATGGGCCCAGCTTATCGCCGAAGGCCAAGATACCTTCATAAAAAGTAGTTGTAATTTCTTCGGCGTTTTTAAGCCTGCGGATATGGCTGATGCTTTGCGAAAACTTTGGGCAAAATTTAAAGTCGGGACTGCTAGCCGCTTTGTCCTTCCATTTGCCAATGGTGGAGGCAGGGTAGAGGTTATAGAATGTGGCGTTTAGCTCAATGCAATCAAAATGCTTTACGTATTCATCCAGGAAGTTAGCGTCTTTTGTTTTAGGTGGATAGATCTTGCCTACCCATTCTTTACGCCCCCATTTGGCACAGCCAACATGCACCTGTAGCGGCGAATTGTTTTTTGCTGCCGCGAGGGTGGTTATGGTTAACTCAGGATCGGGCGGTAATGTAAAATCTATTTCTGCTAATTCATGTGGAGTTACCCGGCCAAATTCCATAGTGTTAAAATTTAGGGCAAGATAATACTAATACCCTAAAAGTAGAGACGCAATAGTTTGCGTCTCTACAAGTTTTTTACAAAAACATACCGCCCGATGCTTCAATGCGCTGCGCGTTTATCCAGCGAGCCTCATCAGTACATAAAAATGCGATGATGCCGCCAATATCATCCGGCACACCTACACGGCCCAGCGCTGTTATGCTGTTCATGTAATCATGCAGTTGCGGGTGCGAATCGAACGCGTTTTTGGTAAAGTCGGTTTCAATAATTCCCGGTGCCACCATGTTTGCAGCAATACCTCTTGCGCCTAACTCTTTAGCAAGGTATTTGGTAAATACTTCAATAGCGCCTTTCATGGATGCATAGGCGGCATATCCTGGTGTTGCAAAACGGGTAAGCCCGGTTGATAAATTGATAATGCGCCCGCCATCAGCTATTAAAGGCAAACTTTTTTGGGTTAAAAAGTAAACGCCTTTAAAGTGTATGTTAAACAGGTTGTCAAAATCTTCCTCGGTAGTTTGCGCAAAGGGGGCGGCGGCATCAATGCCCGCGTTATTTATCAGGAAATCAAATTGTTCTTTACCAAATTTCTCTTTCAGCGTAGCTGATAATTGCTGTACAAAATCATCGAACGATTTGCTGATGCCGGTATCCAGTTGCAGGGCCGCAGCTTTTTGCCCGCGGCTTTCAATTTCCGCCACTACCGCTTCTGCTTCTTCTTTTTTACTGCGATAGGTAATAATTACATCTATGCCTTTTGCAGCTAGTTTAAGGGCCGCGTTTTTGCCTAATCCGCGGCTGCCGCCGGTTACTAAGGCTATCTTATTTTTTGTTTCCATTTTCTTTGTGATCTGATAGCACAAAGTTGCAACTAATAACGTCTTAAAAAATGGTTAACAGTTCAGTTTAAATGGTGACAGTTTCAGTTTTTTTAGTGAGAGTAGGCTTCCATTAACAAATGTTCTCGGTATTGTTTTGGAGTTACGCCCTCAAATCGTTTAAAAAATTTGGTGAAGTTTGATGGATCAAATGTCAGTTTAAAAGCTATCTGGGCTATAGATAAGCGGTTATCTTTTAACATATCTTTAGCAATAGCCATTATCTTTTCTTCAAAGAAAAAACAGGGCGATTTGCCCGTAGTTAGCTTAATGGTATTGCTTAAATGGGTAGGGTGGATATGCAATATTTCGGCAAAGTCGCGGATCTCGAACATGTCGGGCAGGTCGTTTTTTAACAGATCGTCCAGGTGGAGGTCAATATGCTTTAAAAAATCAGCCGTAATTTCATGCTGACGCGCTAATATCTTTTTGGGTATTACCTGTGCCATTGTCTTACAAAATTACGATAAAAGATCAGGCTTAAACTTTGGTGCGTGTCTTTTTTTAGAGGCCTGCTCATAAGCATACGCCAGTTTTAATAAGGCAGGCTCACTGTAAGCTGTGCTAAAAAAAGATAAACCAATAGGCAGCGAGTTCCAGGCACCCATAGGCACCGTAATATGCGGATAACCCGCCATCGCAGCAGGCGAAGAAAAGGAGAACCCATTATTATAGTCGCCGTTAACCAGATCAATACAAACAGCGAAACCGTTGGTTGGGCCGATGATAGCATCGAGTTTGTTTTTTTCGAGCATGGTGTCTATTACAGTACGTGTGCCGGTGCTGGTAATTTTTAAGGCATCTATATATTCTTGAGTTGATAGGTCGCCTCTTAATTGTGATTGCTCCAGTGTTTCCTGTTTAAAAAAGGGCATGGCTTTGGCCGCATTGTTTTTGTTAAAGTCTATCACATCCTGTAAGGTTTTTGTTTTGGAGTTTGCCGCGCTTAGGTATTTATTTAAACCATCTTTAAACTCATATTGCAGTACCGTATTTTCGGCACTGCCAACTCTTAATTCTTTAAGCAACTCAATTTCAACAATCTCGGCACCTTTGCTTTTTAGGATGTCGATGGCGGTTTTTAGTATGGCTTCCATTTCTTCATTACCACGCAAAGCATTTTTTTCAATGCCCAGGCGTTTCTCTTTTAAGCCATCGGCATCTAAAAACTTAGTGTAATCTTTTTCGGCTTTGCCTTTGCTGGCGAGGGTATAGTTATCCTGCGGATCAACACCGGCCAGCACACCTAATAAAATAGCGGCGTCCTTAACAGTGCGTGCCATTGGTCCGGCTGTATCTTGCGTTATTGATATAGGTATAATGCCCGACCTGCTTAACAAACCAACCGTAGGTTTTATACCCACCAATCCATTTACAGATGACGGCGATACTACCGAGCCATTGGTCTCGGTGCCGATACCCAACACACATAAATTAGCTGACACGGCACTACCTGTACCGGCGCTCGATCCGCTTGGGTTACGGTTTAGCACATAAGGATTATGGGTTTGACCGCCGCGGCTGCTCCACCCGCTTGTCGACCGGGTTGAGCGGAAGTTGGCCCATTCGCTCAGGTTAGTTTTGCCCAATATTACGGCACCTGCCTCGCGGAGCTGGTGCACTATAAAAGCATCATGCTTAACTACATTATCGGCCAGCGCTAACGCGCCTGCGGTGGTGTGCATGCTGTCGCCGGTGTTTATGTTGTCTTTTATTAAAACGGGTATGCCATGCATGGGGCCACGTACTTTACCGGCTTTGCGTTCTTTATCCATCGCCAGGGCTATTTTTATAGCGTCCTTATTTAGCTCGATAATGGCGTTTAGTTTTGGCCCGGCTTTGTCAATAGCGGCTATGCGGTCCAGGTATAATTGGGTGATCTTTGCTGATGTTAATTCGCCGCTCTTCATTTTATGCTGAAGCTCATCAATAGTCACTTCATTTAAAACGAAATTATTAGCGACTGTAGCAGTTGCTTCTGTTGTTGTGGCGGCCAGTAACTTGCCCGGAGCAAGCGCCGTAACAGATAGGGTTACACCAGCAAGTGAGCCGGTTTTTAAGAAATTCCTTCTAAGCATAAAGCGATGGATTTAAAGTAGTTACAATTAACAAAAAAATAAACACTTTTAATAGACAAATCAGTCAAAAACTTATTTGTCATTCAGAGTTTTAAAACCCCGCGTATTCTAAAAAAGAAATGACAAAAGAGGGTGTCATGCTGAGGCACTCGAAGCATGCGGGCAAAGGCCTTTACGCTCACCCTTCGAGTGCCTCAGGGTGACATGCTCTCGCTCCTTCAATAAAGAGGCTTTTAAAAACTCAAACATTCCTAATCAAACATTGCTTTGTAACATATTGGTTTGAGATGCAAAATATTATACCGACCCGATGTATTATGGCTATATTAGCTTAGCTATCTCAAAGGCATGAAACTTTCTATGCCTGCATCGGTTTAACTTAGCAGCAGTCAATCATTATTTATGACATCGGTTTACAAAATATATATTTTACTATTGCTGCTGATGCCGGTAATGCTATCATGCCATAACCATAAAAAAGTTTATGCCAGCGATTGTGATAATAGCATCACCTTTAAAAAGGTTAATTACGCGCATTTACTGGACAGTCTAAATTATTACGATCAAAAATACGTAGAGGTAACGGGGCGCTATACTACCGGCAAGGAGCGGTCGGCTTTGTTTAACGATAGCTTATATATCATACGCCCTAATTTGGCCCTGTGGGTAAATTTTAGTACCGATTGTCCTCTTTATTTATCGGGCACAAGGGTTGGATTTTTTGATTATGATAACGGTGGCTTTACCCGTATTAATAATCATACCATACGCATAAGAGGTAAAGTTGACAGGCGAAATCATGGCTATCAAAAACAATACAAAGGCTGTATTGACCATGTTAGTTTTATAGAACTTTAAATGTCAAGCTGTAAACCATCATAAGCCAGCTCAATACCGGGCGGCAGCTCTGCCATTATATCCTGGTGTTTACCTAGCCGATGGCTGATATGGGTAAAGTAAGTTGTTTCGGCACCAACTTCCTGTGCAAAGGCTACAGCTTCATCCTGCGTAAAATGCGAGATATGGCTTTGTTTTTGCAGCGCATTGATGACCAATATTTTTGATCCTTTTATTTTTTCTTTCTCCGCGTCTGATACCGTTTTAGCATCGGTAATGTAAGTGAAATCATTTATGCGGAAACCCAGCACCGGCAATTTATAATGCAGCACCTCGATAGGGATAAAATGGATGCTACCAATATCAAATGGGTCCAATTCTATATTATGAAAATCAATCTGGGGGATGCCGGGATACTTAAACTCAGCAAATACATAAGGGAACTCGCGCATCAGCGCCGCCTGCACACGCGGGTCGGCGTAGATATTCATGGGTTCCTGCTGCTTAAAATTGAAGGCGCGTACATCGTCCATACCGGCAACATGGTCTTTATGCTCATGGGTATAAACAATGGCATCTAAGTGCTGCACATTGGCCCTAAGCATCTGGTACCTAAAATCGGGGCCGGAATCTATGGCAACCGTCTTATCCTCCGCCTCAATTAAAATAGAGGACCGCAATCTATTATCCCGCTTGTCCGCAGAGATGCAAACCTCGCAGTCGCAGGCAATAACAGGTACGCCCTGCGATGTTCCGGTGCCTAAAAACGTTACCCTCACAGCTGTAGTTTGGTTTGTTTAAGTTGCTGTAAAAAAGTAACCTGTTTATCGTCAAGCAGATTATGGTCAATCTCCAGGTCGCGCATCAGCTCGGCCAGGGCCAGGATTTTGCTTTCTAAGTTCGAGAAACGGTTAACTACTATCATCTTGCTGTTTAGCAACAGGCATGCCCCGGTTTTAAAATTCCCTTTTTCATACCGCACCTTATAGCCTGCCGATTTTAACAGCAGCTCCAATTTCTCGAGCGTATGGGTAGTTAGGGTAAGCATTATCCAAAAGTAAGCATAATGCAGAAAGGAAAAAGGATATTTTTAATGAATGCTACTCGGTTTTTAACCTGTCATAATATTTGGCCGCTTCTGCTTGTATTTGCGGTAAAAGCTTACCTAAATAAGTATTGGCATTTTGTTTTGGATCAACAAGATTTTTAGGCTCGTGTATAGATTTGGAATAAGTAGAGCCTCCCCAATAAAAATTGAACGCAAAGGCGATGAATGCGTCCATCATTTTGGGGCGTTGGCGGTCAATCTCTTCCAGAGCAAACTTGTTATGGTTTTCTTTTAAAAAATCAAGCAACTGTTGATTATCCATTTTTAATGGTTTATAAATATTATCGCCAAATGCCTGCATATAAATAGCATCATTACTTGCCCAAACCAGTAATCTTTTGTTATTAGATGGGAAGAATTGAAATTTGCGGGTAGGGTCAACAACGTAACTTATACCGGGACCTCCGTCAGCATAGGGCGTATAAGTAAATACGCAATTGACATGTTGCGTTTTTAAATCCGCAAGTTTTTCTTTAAACTTTTCACCATCAACAAAATACCTGTCCGGCGAATATTTGGCATAATCATTACCCGCCAAATCTCCGGCTTTTCTACATACATCAAACCATTGGTTATTATCAATTATTTCCTGATAAGTAATTATCCGTTCTATAGCCTTGTCATATAAGGCCAAAGCTTTTTTATGTTTTGATCTTTTGTTTAAAGAATCAGCTTGGTGTATAAGGGTTTTAAAATCTTGGGCGTTTGTGTAGAAAGGTAGTATAATGCAAAATATAAGCAGCAGCTTTTTCATAGCACCATAGGGTTTAGCATTGGTACTACTAAATTGGATATAAAAGCCTGGATATCAAAATAATGTTTTGTCCCAAAAAAATGCCATTTCGAACGAAGTACGAGAGAGAAATCTTGTACGTGCGACCTGTTTATCGTATAAGATATCTCCCGTTGGTCGAAATGACAACGTTGTAGTTAGGTGACACCTACTTCAAATTAACCACCTCAACACCGGGGTGCGCTTTGGTATCAAACGTAAAAGTATTAGTGGGTACTTGCGCGTTAGTTATAAAGCTGCGTACAGTGTAGGTGTATTTGCTGCCGCCTTTGTCGAAGATAAGGGCGCTGTAAATTTGTTTCTTAACCTTGTCTATCAGCAGGCGTATTTTAAAGAATTGCTTTTTATCGTCCTCGGGCGTAAGGTCTACAGACTGGTAGGTTTTGCCGGCTATTTTTTGGTCGCCGGTGTATAGGTATTTGTAGCCATGCTCATACATGGTGAAAAGCTGCGCAGGGTTAAAGCTCTCGCTGCTGTTATCTACATTGCTTAGCTGTACTTCTTTGTCTTGTTTTAGGTAGGTCCACTGGCTTTTGCCATCGCTTATTATTTCCTGCTCAACCTCGGGTTTCGCGGTATTGTTGTATAAACTTACTTTAAACTTATTGCTTTTTGGCTGGGTTATTAAAGTACCGTTACGAGTTTCTTTAACGCCGGCCTGCGGGTTATCAACCAGGATGCTAAAATCGCTTTTTATAACCGGGTACGATCTGTATTTCTGGCTTACCTGGTTTAGTATAGCTTTAGCCTGCGCGTCTTTTTGGGCGATGGCGTTAATTGTTGGTATGGTTAATAGAAGATATATAAGTAGTTTTTTCATAAATGTATCTTAGCCCCCTCTAAATCTCCCCCGGTAGGGGAGACTTCTTTGTTTTTTTATTTAAGCCCTCCCTACCGGGGAGGGTTGGGAGGGGCTATTTATTTATCCAATGTCTCCAAATATTGCAACAACGAATACTCGTCCGGATACAGCACCTCACGGGCTTTGCTGCCCTCAAACGGGCCAACTATACCTGCGGATTCAAGTTGGTCAATAATGCGACCTGCGCGGTTATAGCCCAGTTTAAGCTTGCGTTGTATCAATGAGGTCGAACCTTGTTGATGCATCACTATCAGGCGGGCCGCTTCTTCAAACATAGGGTCGCGGTCGTCCGGGTCAAATTCTTTGCTGCTGCTGCTTTCGCCTTCACCGACATACTCCGGCAATAGCATGGCAGTGGGGTAGCCGCGCTGGTTACCAATAAAATCTGATATCCGTTCAACCTCGGGCGTATCCACAAACGCGCATTGCAGGCGGATCAGATCACTGCCTGTCGAGAACAACATATCCCCACGGCCAATCAACTGGTCGGCACCGCCGGCATCCAATATGGTACGCGAGTCAATCTTAGACAATACCCTAAACGCCAGCCTTGATGGGAAGTTGGCCTTAATAGTACCCGTAATAATATTAACAGACGGCCTTTGCGTAGCGATAACCAAATGTATTCCCACTGCACGGGCCAACTGCGCTATACGGGCTATTGGTTGCTCTACCTCTTTGCCGGCTGTCATCATCAGGTCGGCAAACTCGTCAATCACTAACACAATAAATGGCAGGTAACGGTGTTTCTCCGGATCGGCTATTTTACGATTGGTGAATTTGGCGTTATACTCTTTAAGGTTACGTACCTGCGCGTCTTTCAGCAAGTCATAACGCTGGTCCATTTCAATACAAAGCGAATTAAGGGTGTTAACCACTTTCTTGGTATCGGTTATAATCGCGTCAGCCTCGTCCGGTAGTTTAGCAAGGAAATGGCGCTCTATTTTGCGGAATAACGTTAACTCTACCTTTTTAGGGTCGACTAACACAAACTTCAATTCGGCAGGGTGCTTTTTGTATAGCAGCGAAACCAATATCGCATTAATACCAACCGATTTACCCTGGCCTGTAGCACCGGCAACCAAAAGGTGAGGCATCTTAGCCAGATCGGCAATAAATACTTCGTTGGATATGGTCTTACCTAAAGCTATGGGCAGGTCCATAGTGGTATTCTGAAACTTCTCGGTAGCCAAAATAGACCGCATAGATACCATTTCCGGGTTCTGATTTGGCACCTCAATACCAATAGTACCCTTACCCGGCATAGGCGCGATGATACGGATACCTAATGCCGCTAAACTTAACGCGATATCGTCCTCTAAATTCTTGATCTTAGAGATCCGCACACCCGGCGCAGGTATAATTTCATATAGGGTTACTGTTGGGCCTATGGTGGCTTTTATCTTATCAATCTCTATATTATAATGGTTAAGCGTTTCAACAATTTTGTTTTTGTTGGCTTCCAGTTCGTCAGAGTTTACAGCTATTTTACCCGAGCCATAGTTTTCTAACAGATCAAGGGTAGGGTATTTATAGGATGCAAGGTCAAGTGTATGGTCATAAGTACCATACTGTTCAACCAATTTCCTGGCCTTTTCATCGTCTGATTTTTCAACGTTAAGGATCGGGTTAGGGCGCTCGGTTTCTAGCGTTAGCGGGATGTCGTCTCCCATGTCAGGATCAACGTTTTCATTATCGGGCGTTAATACTACTGTTTCATGAAAATGAGGATCTTCCTGTACCAATGGCTGGTGTGTAAACGCCTCGGGTTTCATGGTATTATTGCCCTTTGGCCACTCAACCGGGTGAGATATTTCTTCGTCAACCAAATTAATCGGCTCAGGCATAAAAGCGTCCATTGAGCCATCGGCTATTGCTTCTTTGCGTTCGCGTTTGGGTATTTTAAAATCGATATTATAAGCAATTATCAATACAGTTAGCGCCGCGAATATTAATATACCGCCAATACCGGCCTGTCCTATCTGCGCATCCAATAAGCGATTGCTCCAATAACCAAATTCGCCCTCTAAAAAATGGGGGTAGTCAATGATAAAGGCGTGTACAAAACCAATAGCTACTGATATAAATACCAATCCAAAGAAAGCATACCCCAAAGTTTTAGCAACCGAATACAGTTTTACTTTAAACAGCAACCGATAGCCTATCACGAAGAAAACAAATACAAAAATAAAGGAAGCTATGCCAAACCACTCAAATATAAACTGGTTGGCCAAGAGAGCGCCAAATTTGCCCAGCCAGTTTTCAACCACCGGGTTTTTAATGCCGTTTGCAATTAACTCTTGCTGTGTTTTAAACAAGTTGCCCCAGCCGCCGTTTGCTGCCGATACATAACTTTGATCTTGCTGCCAGGTAAACAGGTACGAGGTAAAAGCAATGGCGAAGAAAACCGAAAGTATAAGAAAAAACAGCCCCAGTATTTTTACAACGCGGCCATCCTGCAGGTCAAAAACCGGCATCCGTTCAACTTTTGGCTTTACCGGGCGTTCCCTCGAGCCTTTTTCTGAAGATTGACGAGGAAGATTTTCCTCTTTAAAACTATTTGATTTAAACTGATTTCCCTTTACCGGCATCCCTTATGTAACAGAAGTATGTGCAAATATAAAGTTAATAGATTAAACAACTATGCGCAGTAATTTTTAATTTTTTAGTAATATTGACAATAATGAGCGTAGAACTACTGGAGCAATATATCACCGAAGCTGATTTACCGGGCCTTAATAACCTGTTAACGCAGAACCCGGCGCTGGCGACCCAAATAACCAGCCATAAGGTTTCGCCGTTAATGCTATCATGCTACTATAAAAAGCCCGAGGTTACCAAACTGCTTTTAAAGTTTGTTGAGGAAATTGATCTGTTTGAAGCATCGGCAGCAGGTAAGTTTGATGTGGTTGCGCATATTATTTTTAACCACCCCGATGCTGTAAATTTATATGCCCATGATGGCTTTACACCATTAGGGCTTGCTTGTTATTTTGGCCAGTATGAGGTTGCCCGCTACCTGGTTTTAAAAGGTGCTGATGTTAACCTGCCATCAAATAATGGATTTAATGTGTTCCCGCTGCACTCGGCGGCCGCAGGTAATTATACCAATATTGCCCGTATGCTGATTGATAATGGCGCGCAGGTAAATGTAAAACAACAGGCAGGCTCAACACCGCTACACTCCGCGGCACAAACAGGTAATTTAGAATTATTGATACTGCTATTAGAAAACGGTGCCGAAGTTAATGCCCGCATGGAAGGCGGCAAACTACCCGCCGACCTGGCCCGCGAAAAAGGTTTTGATGATATAGCCGAGATTTTAGCTTAAAGCAAAAGACTAAAGTGAAAAGCTATCTACTATAAATTTATAAATGCGACCAACCCCCTTTCCCGCTTGCGGAAGAGAGGTTGATCGAGCGAAGCGATGATCGGTCCGAAGGACTCCTACGGAGATGAGTAATCGCCACTAGACAAACCACACTCCATAAAAAAAGCGATAGGCATAACACCATCGCTTTCTCCAACAAATATGTTAAAACCACCCACCCGCTGTTACACGGGCGGATGTAGGGGTTAATTAGATACAAATGCGTTGTAATTTGCTGTTGCCAGGTTGGCAATTTTGCCGGTGGCGTTAGCTAAAATTACTACGTTACGTTCGCCATATTTTGCAACAAGGTTCTTTACATATAACCATTGTTGATATTTTAGCGGGATCTTAGTCTCTTTTTTCTGAGCAAAAAATGCAGGGTCGGTGGCTATCATTGTTTTTACAGCCGCGTAAAAATCAGGGTTAACCGGCGCGGTCGAACTCATGGTTGGATAAGCTTCACCCCAGGTATTATAAAAATCTTCAAACAGCTTCTCTTTTTGCACATTAGTGTGGTATATCCACGGTGTTGATGTATTGTATAAATAATCTACATAAACCTTAAATGTTTGATAATCCGGGTTCTGCGTCAGTGCTTGTCGTATGCAATCTATGTTGTTTTCAATAAGGCTCGCTATGGTTTGTGGGTCTTTTGTGGTTAGGATATCATTGATAGGGCATTGGGCTTTTGCCGTAGTTATACCAAAAGCTAACAAACATAACATTAGTGCTTTTTTCATAATTCTACCTCCTTACTAATTGGTATTATAAAGTTACAACATAATCATAGCAAAAATGTTACAATCGGCAAAAATATTTTTAGAGTAGCTGGGTATAAGTATTTTACGGTATTTAAACGCACTCCAAATAGCCTTTTAGCTTTATTTATGTATTTTCAGGGCTTAAATTAGTTTATGAAAAAACTGTTCTTCTTAATATCCTGTCTGATCTCTTTAACCGCCTGTGCGCAGGACGATGCCGCTTATATTAAAGCCAACTATTCCAAGCATGAGTACCAGATACCTATGCGCGATGGAAAAAAGCTTTTCACATCGGTATATATACCTAACGACCAATCTAAAAAATATCCGTTTATGATGGATCGGACCTGTTATAGTGTGGCACCCTATGGGGCTGATTATAAACTAAGTATTGGCCCATCGCCAAAGTTTATACATGACGGTTATATTTTTGTTTATCAGGATGTGCGGGGCCGCTGGATGAGCGAAGGTATTTATGAAGAAATGACCCCCGAGCTGGAGATACATAAAACCAATAAAGACGTTGATGAAGGTACCGACACCTATGATACGATTGATTGGCTGCTAAAAAATATACCCAACAATAATGGTAAAGTAGGAGCGTGGGGGATATCCTATCCCGGTTTTTATACCACCACCGCTTTGTTAAGCCGTCACCCTGCTTTGGTAGCTGCATCGCCGCAGGCACCTATTGCCGATTTATGGCGAGATGACGGCTGGCATAATGGCGCTTTCTTTTTGGTGGCCAACTTTGGCTTTTATCCCGGCTTTACTAACCGGCAGGATGATAAACCAACCCAACACAGGGGTACGCCATTTAATGCCGGTACTAGGGATGGCTACGACTTTTTTATGAAGATGGGGCCGATGAAAAACACTAACGATAAGTACTATAAAGATACTATTCGCCTTTGGAATGAAATGATCGATCATCCGGATTACGACCAGCATTGGAAGGACCGCAACGTATTAACGCACTTACACGATATTAAAACAGCGGTACTGGTTACCGGTGGCTGGTATGATGCCGAAGATCTATATGGTGCTATTAATACTTATAAAACGCTGGTAAAAAAGAATCCGGCTAACGCACATATTTACTTTGCCATGGGGCCTTGGGTGCACGGCGGCTGGGCGCGTGGTTTAGGCGATCATTTGGGCGATGTGGATTTTGGCGGCCCACAGGGCCCGCATTATCGGGATGATATTGAGTACCGTTTTTTTAGTCATTATTTAAAGGGTACGCCTATGGCCATACCTAACGTATCAACCTTTGAAACCGGCACTAACAAATGGAAAAGCTATGATGTATGGCCGCCAAGAAATACCGAGGATAGGGAATTATACCTGTTGCCTGGCGGCAAACTATCATTTAAAGCACCTGTAGCGATAACAGATAGTTATGACGAATATGTATCAGACCCGGCTAATCCCGTACCGTTTGTAGCCGACAAAAGTCAAACTATGGATATGCAGCGCGAATACATGACTGCCGACCAGCGCTTTTTAGCTGATCGTAAGGATGTATTAAACTATCAAACCGATGTACTGGATAAGGATGTTACCATAGCCGGCAATATCTGGGCAAACCTTAAAGTAGCTACCACCGGCACCGATGCCGATTTTGTAGTAAAGGTGCTGGATGTTTATCCTGACACTGCATCAAACAATAAATTTACCGGCACAGGCGTAAAAATGGCAGGCTACGAGCAAATGGTACGGAGTGAGCCTATCCGCGGTAAATATCGCAACAGCTTTGAGCACCCCGAGCCATTTGTGCCCGGCCAGGTAACGCCTGTTAATTTTGAACTACAGGATGTGCTGCACACTTTTAAAAAGGGCCATAAAATAATGGTACAGGTACAAAGCACCTGGTTCCCGCTTATAGACCGTAACCCGCAAACTTTTGTAAATATTATGAAAGCCAATGAGAGCGATTTTAAAAAGGCAACGCATAGGATATATACTTCTAAGGAGCATCCTAGTTTTTTAAAGGTGAGGGTGGTGGAGTAATATGCTTTTCAGACTTACGAAGTTTTTAAAACTTCGTAAGTCTTTCATCATCAATAAACAAAATTCATGTCATTTCGAGCCATAGCGAACAGTATAATTAAAAAAAACCGCAAAGATTAAAACCAGCATATTATTAACTAAATCATTATTTTAGCAACCTATAACCTTATCCATGAAATTGAAATTTCTCATCACCGCAATTTGCTGCCTGTTTTTTATCACTCAAAGTTTTGCGCAAAAAAAGCAAAATGTTTATTTCTTAAAGAACTCAGGAATGATAGTGTCAAACATTGATAGCGCCGATTTTATAAGAGTAGTAAGTGAACCCGACTCAGGATCGACCTTGTATAATGTTGCTGAATATTATAAAAATAACAAGATTAAGTTATCGGGAAAAAGCTCAAGAGTAGATCCCCCTTGGTTTGAAGGGGCATGTGTAAGCTATTACCCATCAGGTAAAAAGAAGGACTTGGTTAATTATAAAGGCGGTATCCGCGAAGGTGATAATTATGAATTTTTTAAAAACGGAAAATTATACGTCCATAAAAAAGTTCTATCGATAGAAAAAGCAAATCAGGGAAATGTTATGACGGGCGATGTTTTAATACTGGATTGCGCAGACAGTACGGGTAAGGTTATTGCCACGGATGGTAATGGCTATTATATTGGTTATGATGATGATTTTAAACATATATATGAAGAAGGCGAAATAAAATCAGGCTTAAAAAATGGAAAATGGAAAGGCGGATACGACCACAAGACCGACAAAATAACTTTTGACGAAGAGTATGACAACGGAAATTTAATATCCGGTAAAGCTGTTGATGGAAATAATGTAACTTATAATTATAACAAACGCGATGTTCAACCGCAATTCCCGGGTGGTTTATCTGCCTTTGGCACATATTTAGGCAATAATATAAAATATCCTTATGGTGCTACAACAAACCGTATTCAAGGAATAGTACTAATTAAATTTGTTGTCCAAAAAGATGGCTCATTGACCGACTTTGAAGTACTTAGGGACCCGGACATAAGGCTAACAGCCGAGGCTTTGCGTGTACTAAAAAAATCGCCCAATTGGTTGCCTGGTGTGCAATATGGTAGGCCGGTAAGGGTTTCATATACCGTACCCGTAAATTTTAAATTGTAATTCTCTAAATAAAAAGCTTTTGTATAGATATTTCCTGTTCCGCAGTATGGGCTACACAAGCTTTGTAGTCAGTGGCAATATCAATGGGAGATAAGTAGTAATTATCGCCCTTATAAATAAAACTATCGGCAGATACATCAATATCCAGCAACGGTGTATAAACACCTGTACCTACCGCTTTTAACAAGGCTTCCTTGCGTGTCCAGTAAGTAAAAAATTCGGTATCAGGGTTTTTAGCATTACGGATGTTTTCCTGCTCGGTAGCCGTAAAATAGTCATCGTAGTTAATATCCACAGGTTTCATCAGTTCAATATCAATACCTACCTTTCCGTTTAGCGTAGCACAGCCAATTACCCGGTTGCCCGAGTGTGATATATTAAAATCAAACCCATCATTAAAATAAGGGCGCTGGTAATCGTTGTAAACAATTTCGGCCAGGGTAAGGTCTGCATCAAAATACTTTATCAGAGCCAAGATCAACAGGTTGCCGCATACAGATAGTTGTACATCCAGATGATTTCTTTTTAACAATATTTTCTGCTTTATCCCATCAGGAATCAACTCCATTTTTTGTTGCAGCTCCTCATTGGTCCATGGACTTAGTATTTCTGTATGATAGCAAATTATCATTTGTAATAATATTGTTTCAATTATAACGGGTTAAACTATATCTGGTTTATTTTATCTGAAATATAAACTAACAATGCTTACTATTGATGTGTAGTTAAGCCTAGCTATATTATAAACCAATACCCCTAAAGTAACTATATATTTAATATGAATTCACTGAGTATTGTACTCGGAGCTGACCGCCCTGATCTTATCCGCCAGGAAACACTGGCAACATTATTTTCTGGATCGGCTGCAAAGTATCCGGATAAAACCGCCTTAATTTTTCATAACCAAAGCTTAACCTACGCCGAACTTGACCGCTGGAGTAACGCCGTTGCTCAGTATCTAAATAAAAAAGGGATTGCCCGTAACAGTAAAGTAGGGGTATGGTGGCAACGTGGTTTAGAGCTGCATGTAGCCATTTTGGGCATAGTAAAATCGGGCGCCACGTATGTGCCGGTTGACAGGGAGATACCCGCCGAGCGTGTGGAACTAATACTAGATGAAGTAGGCGCTGATGGGATATTCAGCTTACAAAAATTAAACTCGCCTTGCCCCCGGTTATTAGTACCGCCAATGCCAGCCCCATACGAGCATATTAAAGTAGCCCAAGGCCCACAGCCAAATGATTGTGCTTATGTGCTTTATACATCGGGCAGTACAGGTAAGCCTAAAGGCATACCTATAAGCCAAAAGCAAATTTGCCACTTGGTACGGTCAGAGCAGGTTGTTTTTGATATTAAAGAAACGGACAAAGTTTACCAGGGGTTTTCAGTATCGTTTGATATGTGGTGCGAAGAAACCTGGATAAGTTACTTTGCCGGCGCTACCATTTGGGTGGCCGATAATACCACATCAAAAGCTATTGATGAGTTGGGCGATGTAATAAAAAATGAAAAGATAACCATACTGCACGCCGTACCCAGCTTATTGGCGGTGATGGATGATAGCGAAAACTCGTTACGCCTGGTAAACGCAGGGGGTGAGGCCTGCACACCGCAGGTATTAGCTAAATGGGCGCGCCCCGGTATTGATTTTTATAATAGTTATGGCCCAACAGAAACTACGGTTACCGCTACAATAGCCTTGCTAAAAGCAGGCGATAAAATTATAATCGGCGACCCCTTGCCTAACTATAACCTTGCTGTAGTTGATAAAGATTTAAACCTGGTGCTAATAGGCGAAGAAGGCGAGCTGGTAATTACCGGCCCCGGAGTTGCCACAGGCTATGTGAAATTGCCTGAGCTGACCAAGCAAAAATTTGTACCCAAACCCAGATCGCTTGATGTTTTACCCGGCGATATGGTTTATCGTACCGGCGATGCCGCGGTTATAAACCCCGATGGCAGCGTTGACTTGCGCGGCCGTTTTGACGACCAGATAAAGCTGCGTGGTTTCCGTATTGAGCTGGGCGAGATAGAGGTAAGGTTAAATAATATAACCGGCGTTGCATCGGCAGTAGTTGCTGTAAAAAAAGATGGCAACGGGCAGGATCAATTGGTAGGATACGTGGTGATGGACGGCATTAATGAGATAGAAGAAAACCTGTTCCGCATTGAGTTGGCTAAAACATTGCCTACTTACATGGTGCCCGGCACTATTGTTAAAATTGATGAAATGCCCCGTATGCCAAGCGGTAAAATAAACCGCAAGGCCTTGCCGGTGCCTGAGTCATTTACCGCCATAAGCAATAATCCGCAAAACGCCATTGACCTTAACGCCCCGGCGGCTGACAGGATACTGGCTACGTTGCGCGGGATCTTCCCGAATAAAGAGATCACACCCGAGATGGACTTTTTTGACGACCTGGGCGGACACTCTTTATTAGCGGCAGGTTTTGTATCGCAGCTACGGCGCGATGCCAATTTACCCGGTGCTTCGTTAAAAGATATTTATATCAATAGGCCGCTTAGTAATTTAATATCCGTTTGGGAGCAACAACCCGAAGTTAAACCCAAACACAAAAAAGCTTATAACAAAGTACCATTACATCGTTACTTATTGTGCTGGTCGGCGCAAACAGTTTCATTATTGTTGATCTATGGATTGTTTGCCTTCCAGATATTTATCCCGTACCTGGGTTATTATTACGTAGACCAGGAAACCGAGAATGTGCTTTACGCTATCATCACATCGCTGGTGCTATTCTCCTTTATCCCGCCAATATTTACCATACTTTCTATTGGTGCCAAATGGCTGGTGATTGGTAAAATTAAAGAGGGCGATTATCCTTTATGGGGCAGCTATTATTTTAGATGGTGGTTTGTAAAAAGTATGCAGCGCTTGTTGCCGGCCCAGTTTTTAAACGGCACGCCGCTTTACCCGCTTTATTTACAATGGCTGGGGATGAAGGTGGCACCCAACGCCCAGATAAGCGATTTTAGCTTTGGCGCCGAGGATTTAATCACCATTGGTAGTGATGTAAGCCTAAGCTCGCAAACTAACTTAAATAATGCTTTTGTAGAGAACGGTTTGCTTAAACTGCGCCGCATACATTTGGGTGATCATGCTTATATAGGCAGCAGCGCTATCATATCAGGCGATAGCCATATTGAAGCCTGGGGCGAGTTGCAGGACCTGAGCTTTTTGCCCGCAGGTAAAACTATTAAATCAGGCGAAGTTTGGCAGGGTAGTCCGGCTCAGTTAAAAGAAACTAAAAACATTGAGGATCTTCCGCATCCTGTAGCCGTATCAACCTTTATCCGCAGAAAGTATAAGCTGATATTTATTGCCTGTATGATGATATTTCCATTCATCATTTTATTGCCGTTGCTGCCAACCATCATCACCATAAACCGGATGGATAACGCCGCACCCGATTATAACTTTAATTATATGGTGCACATACCCGTGCTGGCCTTGCTGTACATACTGCTCTTTACTTTTGAAACTGTACTACTTACCCGCTTATTACAGCGCGGCATAAAACCGGGCAAGTACTCGGTTTATAGCATGTTTTATGTACGTAAGTGGTTTGCAGATCAGCTAATGTCATTAAGCTTGATTGTAATGCACCCTATATATGCTACCATTTATGTGGCAACTTATTTTAGGCTGCTGGGTGCCAAAATTGGCAAAAACACCGAGATCTCAACCGCAAGTAGTGTTACGCATCCGCTATTGGAAATTGGCGATGGTGCTTTTGTGGCCGATGCGGTTACTTTAGGCGAAGCCGATATCCGCGCGCAGCAATTGATATTGAGTAAAACTACTATCGGCAATAAAAGCTTTGTGGGTAACAGTGCATTGATCCCGCAAGGGTATAACTTAAACAGTGATATGCTGATAGGTGTGCTATCCACTCCACCTGATGAGCAGCAACAGGCCAATAGTACCGCCAGGGATTGGTTTGGTTCGCCGGCTATACCGTTGCCGCGCAGGCAGGAAAGTACGCCGTTTGGTGAAGAGCTAACCATTCGCCCCAATAATTACCGCAAGTTTGCCCGTGGGCTTGTTGAGTTTATACGTATTATATTACCCGAGAGCGCAATTATTTGCTTCTCTATATTTTTCATCGCTTACGCGCATGATCTGTTGATTGATGATCCGTTATGGAAGATCATTCTATTGTTCCCATTCTACTATTTATTTTTTATGGGGATACCATCGTTTTTGTTGACGTTAGTGTTAAAGTGGGTATTTATAGGCAAATACAAGGCTCAACAAAAACCTATGTGGAGCTGGGCCGTATGGAAAAGCGAAGCCGTTACATCTACTTACGAAGCATTGGCTATTCCGTTTTTGCTGGATTACCTGCAAGGCACCCCTTGGCTGCCGTATATAATGCGCCTGATGGGTGTTAAAATTGGCAAACGGGTTTGGATGAACACGACCGACATTACCGAATTTGATATGGTAACGATTGCCGATGATGCCGCCCTTAACCAGGATTGCGGCCCGCAAACTCACTTATTTGAAGATAGGGTGATGAAAACAGGCACCGTTAAAATAGGGGCAAGGAGCAGCATTGGTGCCGGTACCATTATTTTATATGATAGTGAATTAGGCGATGATACCCGCATTGAAGCACTATCATTAGTTATGAAAGGCGAGCGCCTGTCACCTGGAACAGATTGGATAGGCAGCCCGGTTAAACCGGCGTAAGCCCCCTCTAAATCTCCCGCGGTAGGGGAGACTTTAAATAAGCTATTCAAAAGCCCTCCCTGCCGGGGAGGGTTGGAAGGGGCTTACAAATACGCTATTCCCATATAATCAATATGTCCATACATCAAAGGCTCAAAACCTTCTTCGGCCAGTTCGCAGCTTACTACCATTGATGTAAAATCGGCTTCGCCGAAGATGTTGGCTATGGCGGTGTCGGCGGCATCACGGCCGGTGGCTATTTTTACCATGCCGTTTAGTGGTACCAGTTTGGTGGCATCAAACAATATCCATTCGCCGTTTAAATAAGCCTCAAAGCAGGCATGGAAATCCGGCGGAGTTAATTGATAAGCGTAACCTGTAAAATAACGCGCGGGTATGGTTAAGGCGCGACAAAGCGCTATGCCCAAATGCGCGAAATCACGGCATACACCCTGCTGCTCGGTAACAGTATCAAACGCCGATGTTTCTGAATTGGTTGATCCGCTTAGGTATTGTACGTTGCGGTATATCCAGTCGGTAAGGGCTATTACTTTGGTAAACGGGTTAACAATATGCCCAAACATATTATGCGCCAGCCTATACAATTTATCCGATTGGCAATAGCGACTTGGATATAGATAGGGAAGTATATTATGGTCAAACTGCGCTACCGGTGTTTCGTATTGGCCCTCGTAGTTGACAGTTTTATAGCAATTATCAACGGTTGCTTTATAAGTAACTTTTATTGTGCCAAATTTACTAACCTCAAACCTAACCATGCGATTCTCGCCATTTGCAGATATTAGTTCTTCGGTTTTAATGTATGGGTCAATAATAAACTCTTCACTTAATACGGTTTGATGCGGGGTGCGTAAAGCATTGATGTTTAATATCAATGTACTCGCCGACCTCACTTGATATTCCATTTCGGTGAATACATTGAATTTCATAGGGTATGTTTTAAGTTAGTTTATCAAATGCGACATTCATCCAATCCTCGGATACATGTTCTAATGCTGCCTTTAGTTCTTCGGCCCATTGGGTAGAGATATTTTCAAGGTCTTTTTTCTCGTAGCGTTGCTCGATAATGTTAAAGCTGTCTTTTTTATAAATGGCCACATCTATCGGAAAATCTACATTGTTCGAGCTTACACGGGTAGAGTCGAACGATAAAAACCCAACCTTTAGCGCCAGCTTTAAACTCGAATCTTCATTTAAGGTACGGTTTAAAATAGGCTTTCCATGGCCGGAGTTACCTATGATGATAAATGGAGCGCCCTGCCCAAGCTCCACCCAGTTTCCCTCCGGGTATAGCAAAAATAGTTTATGCTCATCGTCATCTTTTAACTGCCCGCCAATTATGCTATGCAAATCAAAATTAAAGCCGGCTTTTTCTAATGATTCCTTATCCTCTTTAACTACTCTTTTAACCTGCTCGCCAAAGGCGTTTACAGCTTTGTATAGCTTATTATATTCTGTTGTTTCTAATAACTCGGTAAAATAAACAATGGCCTTATCCCTGGTTGATCGCAGGCCGCTTGTCATGATAAAAAGCGAAAATCCGTCTTTTTGTTCTATCGAAATTTTCTTTTTTACAGTAGTATCTGTTCCTGATGTAATACGTGTATCGGCAATTGCAAGCAGGCCCTCTTTAACCTTTATTCCCAGGCAGTAAGTCATATCAACAATAAATATTTGTGGTTGGCAAAGTAAATAAATAATGACTAGTAACGGGTAATAAATATCTAAAAATGTTAAGCGTAAATTCATGGGGTATAGATCAAAATAATTAATTTAGCTTTGTACACGCCATTATTTACATCTAATTTGAATATGGTTACTTATTAAATGAGGCTACCTTATACTTTTTGCGGTTTGCTAATTGCGCTATTGTTTAGCCAACGGCTTTACGCCCAACAAAATAAAAATATACCCCTTACTAAAATATATACAGACACATCGGCCAAAAAAACAAAAAAGGACACAACGGTACTGTCGTCCAAAGGCACCCCTCAAAAAGATCTATACGAAATAATAGGACAGGCTTTCCATAAAAACGCCGCCCCGGCTGATGATTCTATCACATCAAAACCAGTAATTTCCATTGTCCCGGCAATTGGATACACGCTGGTATCAAAGCTGGCAATTGTATTATCGGGCAATGTGGCTTTCCGTACCGGGCCAAAATCGCGCGTATCAACTATTGTGGCCAGTACGTCATACACAGAAAATAAGCAGTTTAGTGTCCCGCTGCAAAGCAGTATCTGGAGCAAAAACAACAAATACAATTACATTGGCGATTACCGTTATTACAAATATCCACAAAGTACCTTTGGATTAGGCAGCGGCTCGAACATGGTTAACGAGAACCCGATGGATTATAATTTTATACGTTTTTATGAAACCGTTTACCGGCATATCGGTGGTGATTTTTATGCAGGTATAGGGTATATGTTTGACGATCATTATAATGTATCCGATAAAGGCAATATCAACGGCACGGTGTCTGATTATGCCTTGTATGGTAAAACATCACGCTCCATCGCATCGGGGTTTACGTTCAGCACTTTTTTTGATTCGAGGGATAATGTGATTAATCCGTCAAAAGGTGGTTTTGCATCCTTGCAATATCGCAGCAGCATACCGGCTATGGGCAGCACCAGCAAATGGCATTCGGTAATGGTTGATGTGCGAAAGTATTTTAAGTTCCCGGCCAGTTCTGATAATGTAATAGCCTTGTGGAGTTTCGACTGGATCATACTAAATGGTAATCCATCCTACTTAGATCTGCCAAGTGTATCGTGGGATTCAAACTCGGCAACGGGCAGGGGATATATACAAGGAAGATTTCGCGGCGCGCAAATGATCTATGGTGAGGCCGAGTACAGGTTCAGGATATCGGCAAACGGATTAATTGGCGGTGTTGTATTCGCCAATGCCGAATCGTTCTCGGCCGCGCAGGGTACCAGGTTGCAATCTATACAGCCTGCTTTTGGACCGGGGCTGCGCATAAAATTAAACAAGGTGTCAAAAACCAGCATTTCGTTTGATTATGGTTTCGGTACGCAGGGATCAAAGGGTTTATTTATTGATGTGGGTGAAGCATTTTAACTATGAGTTTACTTGTATATACAATTTAAAGAAATATCAATACACGTTGAGGAATATTATTAACAGATTCTGTATATTAGCTATGCCAAATAATTAAGGATGACGGTTTACTTTTTCACAAGGATCAATCAGGCGAGCCGAGCGGCTTTTAGGAGTTACTGCACCCGTCAAAACCTAAGAACTGTAAAAACCATCAGTTTAATTTACTTCCTTATTAATTTAAGCATACGTATACTGGGTACTTTTACCAACCTGCCTTTTAACAATATTAACCATGCTGACGAGTTGTCGCGGGCAAACATGATATCGACTTTAATTAGTCCATTATTTTACTTCGCCGCTGTATTGCTCCTTAACTATTATGAACGTAACCGGTTATTAACCAAATTAGGTCATGTGCTAGTAATACTGTTTGCCATGTTTGTAATAACCAATGGTATGCGGGTTACTTTTTTTGCTATGCACAACCCGCGCAATACACTGGTTATGTATTTGGCGGCATTAATGCTTGCCGGCGTGTTTTTCACAATCGAGTATTATGAAACCCTTATAATTGCAGTGGTAACCAGCGTTATTTTTATGTTGGTGATACCCACTTATCAGCCTGATTTTAGCGAGCAGTTGCTAAATAATGTGGTGTCGTTTGTGTTGCTAATCCTGTATTTTTGTATTTCGCGCTACCTGTTCTCGTACCGTGCCGATAACTATTTAAAACTAAAAGCTATCGAGGAAAAGAATATAGAAATTGAAACAGGCAGCCGTTTAAAAAACGAAATACTGGGTATTGTGGCTCATGATCTGCGTAACCCGTTAACGGCAATTTACACGTTGGCTATGATGATGAAGGACGACAGCACTATTAATGCCGAAAACCAGGAAAACCTGCAAATGATAAAAGCATCGTGCGATAAGGCTACCTCTATAATTAATGACCTGATAGAGACCGCTCATAACGATAAAGAAAATGTTTTTGATATTGTAGAGGTGGAGCTTAACCAATATCTGCTTAAAATAGTTGACGAGTGGGTTAAGAATAAAACCGACCACACAAATATATTATATTACGGTACGGACACGCCCATTTATACCCATATTAATATGGAGAAAATGCAACGGGTTATGGATAACCTCATCAGCAACGCCATTAAGTTTTCGGGCGAGAGTGAACGAGTTGAGGTAAAGCTGCACAATGCCGATGGACAGATATTTATTGATGTGAAAGATTTTGGTATGGGCATACCCGATCGTCTGCTGCCTTATATTTTCGATCGCTTCTCTCGCGCCAGCCGCAGGGGGATAAGAGGAGAGGAATCTGTAGGGTTGGGATTGAGTATTGTTAAGCAGATAGTTGAAAAACACGGCGGTAATATTAGTGTCACCAGTGCCGAAAAACTGGGAACAACGTTTACTATCCACATGACACCTGTTAGAAGTAACACCAAAGCACGCCAATAACATGCAGCAACAGACACAGATATTAACGCTGGCCGATATAAAAATACTGGTTGATGCTTTTTACGACAGGATAGGGACAGACGAGTTGTTGGCCCCCATATTTAATGAGCGCATACAGGACAAGTGGCCCATCCATTTAGAAAAAATGTACCGCTTTTGGCAAACAGTTTTGCTGGATGAGCATACTTACTTTGGCAGCCCATTTGCGCCGCATGCACAATTGCCTGTTAGTCATGAACACTTTGCTACCTGGCTGGCGCTGTTTAATAAAACTGTTGACGAACTGTTTACCGGCTTAAAAGCCGAAGAAGCAAAATGGCGCGCCGCTAAAATGGCCGAGTTGTTTGAAGCCAAAATAACCCACGCCCGCACTAACCCCTTTAATATTTTATAGCTGATGGAAAACGAACCAACTTGCAAGCACCTGCAGCAAATAACAACCATTATACAGCCAAAAGATTATGTATGCGAAGAGTGCATTAAAACAGGCGATGACTGGATGCACTTGCGCACCTGCCAAACCTGCGGCGTTACGTTATGCTGCGATAGTTCGCCAAATAAACATGCCACCCAACATTATCATGCCACCCAACACCCGGTAGTAATATCTGCCGAGCCTGGCGAGCAATGGCTATGGTGCTTTAAGGATGAAACGTTTGGAGAGTATTAGACTGATAATGTAACTGCGAGTATAGTGGACACATTTTTTAGCTAATTCAATGCCCCGGTAAGGGGCTTTTTTGTTATAAGCTAATACTCGCTGTTGTTGGTGTTATAGCAATAAAAACAGATCTTGTGGTGGTGCTTGTTTGGCAGTACCCTAATCCAAAGCCTTATTTAGCTGTGAGCGGTGAAACAAAAAAGCGTGTTTTATGGTTTTAAAATCAATGAAATACAAGTGTTTGATGATCAGTAGTATATTTATACTTTACACATAAAAACCCTGACGTATAGGTTGTTTCATTTTGTTTCATCAGGTTTTTGTAAATAGCTTATTTTAAATAGGTTGAGTCAAAATAGTGTTTCATCTGTTTCACTTGTTTCATGTTTTTGTGAAACAAAACAGGGCGGGTACTGATAAAGTGCCCGCCCTGCATTAAAGTAATTTATATCCTTATTATTAGTTACCCGGATTGTCATCAGGCGTGCCCATAACTTTATAGGCTTTTTTGCCATTCTGATCTTGAGTTTCCTGGTAATAAAAATCATCAGGCGATACATAGTAGGTTTGGCCATTGATCTTTATTTTACGGCTGTCAGATGGCAGGCTGTAAAACAGGTCGCCAATCTCAGGCATCGCAACTGCTTGCTGGTTGCCACTGTTGTTATTTTGCCTTCCCACATATCCGTCGTTTTGCGGCGCGTAACCGTTATCCTGGTTAGAGTAAGTATCTAACTGCCCATCTTTACCGGCAACCTGGTAAACAACGCTGCCATCGTCCTTAGTTACCGGGGTATAGTAAACACCGTTAGCTTCGTAGTATTGCTGGCCGTTTATAGTAATTGCCTGCGCGTTGCTTGGCAAAGTATTAACCGCTGCACCTATAGGTGGCTCAACTACTGTATATTGGTTGTTATCATATTGGTAAAAATAACCGCCGCTGTAGTAAAACTGTGCATCGCCCCAATAAAATGGATAGTAGCCATAGGGCAATACACCTAAACCAAAGCCCAAACGGGGGTAATATAAGCTGCTATAAAAGCCACGATTGTAAAAATAACCACCGCGATTGCTCCATGGGCTATAACGATAACCGTAACTACGGCCACCACTATAACCACGGCTAGTATAACCACCGGGATAGTAACGGCCTCCTCTTGAATATCCACCGTTAAAATTGCTGCCTACACCACCTCTTCTAAAGGTTAAACCGTTATTGCCACCAACCGACCCGCCCCTGTAAGCGGAAGACGGACTGCCGAACGCATTACTGCGCAACGATCTTTGAGGAGAGCTGAAGCTGTTGCTACTTTGTCCCCTTGAAAAACCGCCGCTATAACTTTGACGGGGCGAACTAAAGCTGCTACTACGGCCACCGCCCGAAAATCCACCGCCACGAGAAAAACCGCTACCGCCGCCACCGTGACTAAAGCTTCCGCCACCGCCGCCGCCACCGTGACTAAAGCTTCCGCCGCCGCCTGAATTGCCACCGCCACCACCACCACCTGAATGTCCACCACCTCGTTGAGCATTAGCAGGAACAGCTAAAGACAAACATAAAAAGCCGCTTAAAACTGTTAACATTAAATACTGATATATCCTTTTCATAATATTATTTTTATAATTCTACAGCTTATTTAGTACTGTTATTATTATAGACTAAAAAATCGCAAACGGTTTAATGCCTGCAATAAATATATAGCAAGAAGTAATCCAACTTTACCAATTGTTGACAAAACTAACTTATTCGTCAGCAATGAGAGTTGTATTTCATCATAGACATCTTACAGTTAGAAAGGACTAATTGAGTTATAGTATTTATAAAGATAAAAAAAGAAAAACGTGACTGATCAACTATTTGCTAGCCGGAATAGTAAACCAAAATGTAGAGCCTTCGCCGGGAGTGCTTTCAATACCTATATACCCATCGTGCCGCCTAACAATCTCTGCCGAGATATAAAGACCCAGGCCCAGGCCCGAATATTTTTGTGAAGTATCATCAACCCGGAAAAACCTGTCGAACAAGAAAGGTATCTTATCATTAGGGATACCGATGCCAAAATCAGTAATAGAAACTTTTACTTCGTTAGTACCACCGGATACATTAATTACAACCTTTTCGCCATCGGGCGAATATTTAACAGCATTGGATATTAAGTTGATAATCACCTGCTCTAATCGATTCCTATCTGCATAAATGTCAATAAGTTTTTCGCCTTCAATAATTAGTTGATGTTTGTCAGACTGTACTTGCAGGTCTTCGCAACATTCCGTTATCAGTTCATCCAGTATAAAGCGGGTTTTCTTTAGTTCAAGCTTACCAGCTTGTATTTTGGTAACTTCAAGCAGATCTTTTATCAACTCAATTAGCTTGTCAACCTGTTTAATGCCTTTTTGCACAAAACCGTGTGCCGGTTTCATTTCTTCGGTTCTAGAGGTTATGCGCTCTATCATCTGCAACGCGGCTTTAAGACTGGTAATAGGCGTTTTTAACTCATGGCTGGCAATACTGATAAATTCGTCTTTTTTACGTAGTAAATCTCTCGTAGCTTCGTCTATTAGTTTCTGAACGGTAATATCCAACAAGGTGCCAATAAACCTTATAGCAATACCTTCTTCATTAAAATATGCGCGGCCCTTAGCCTTGAGCCATTTAGGTTTGCCATTAATAGGTATGGTACGAAACTCCAGGTCAAACTCGCCCGAGTCTTTGTCACCCAATGCTTCTGCTATACTGGTTTGTACGCGCTCAACATCATCGGCATGTATTAATTCAAAAAACGATGCGATATCAACCGTACGCGACGGTGGTAGGTCAAACATTTCTTTACAACGCTTATCCCAAATTAGCTCTCTTATCTGCGGGTCATAATCCCAGGTACCCAGCCCTGCCGAATCTACCGCGAATTTTAAACGTTCCTTGCTTTCGCTTAGTAAGCGTTCTACTTCTGCCAATCCGTCTTCAATTTTACGTTTAGCAGTAATATCTTCAATAGCCAGCAGTATTAATTTTTCGCCATTAATATTGTCAATTTCGCGGGCATTAAGGCACATTATACGTTTTCCTATCGCCGGGAATATCTGCGTAACCTCAACGTCTGCCAATGCTTTTTTAGCCGGCAATACACTCTCCAACAATTCCCTAAGCTGCGGTATATCCCATTGGCGATTACCTAACTCATATATTAAAGCGCCTTCTGTCTCTTCTTCGGTTAGTTTAAATTTAGTATAGAAACCACCTGTGGCACGTTTTACACGCAAGTCTTCATCCAATATAATTAATGGATCGCGGATGGTGCTAACAATACCCTCTGCATATAAACGGGTATTGTTTAATTGATCGTTACGATCCAATAGTTCTTTATTCACTATGATAATCTCTTCGTTAGTGCTTTGCAGCTCTTCTTTTGAGGTTTCCAGTTCTTCGTTAAGGCTTTGTAGTTCTTCACCACCCGATAACAATTCTTCGTTAGCGCTTTGCAATTCTTCGTTGGCAGTTTCCTGTTCTTCGGATACGATACGCATATCTGCCCTGGTTTGTATCAGCTCTCTTTCCAACTGCTCAATACGTAATTCAGAAGCGCTATGATTCATATCTTCGGTTAACGAAGTTGTTTCGAAAATAGCTTGCTGAATCCCTGTTGATGATGCAGATTGGAAAATGACCAGGTAATGTTCTTCTGCTGTTTCTTTAAGTTTTAAAACTTGTATGTTAACAAAGTGCTGCAAGTTATTAATCTTAAAAAACATACCAAACTTACGCACCGGCAAGTTTGTTTTTTTAGCCGTATGCAGCATATTGCGCAACTCGAAACCTAAACCTTCGCGCGCCATTTTTAACAAATTAAAGCTTGGTTTACCGGTAGGGGGGGTTAACCAGGTTTCTGTTGAACCGCGAAACTGTACAACGTCAAATTTGTCATTTACCAATACACTAGCAGGCATAAAATTAGCCAACATAGCTTCATCAGCTATTTTAAAAATATCGTTACTAGAGTTTTCTTTCTGAATGTTTTTATCAATTTCACGAAATGTTTGTTCCCTGCCGGGCGAGCTAACCGTCATAAACCTGCCTAACGGGCCCTTTCTGTGGTATAGTTTTTCGGTACTATTATATGGGGTGAAAATATCAGTGCTGGTACCAATAGTTTCTGATTTGCCCAGCATCAGGTAACCACCCTTATTAAGAGAATAATTAAAGGTAGTTAGGGCCCTTTTTTGTAAAACAGGCTCCAGATATATCATTACATTGCGGCAACTCACCAGGTCTATCTTTGAAAATGGCGGGTCTTTTAATAAATTATGATGGGCAAATACGCACATATCGCGTATGATTTTATTTACCTGGTAGCTGCCGTCTAGTTTGGTAAAAAATTGTTGCAGCCGTGAAGGCGATACTCCTGTTAATTCTGTTTGGCGGTAAATGCCGGTACGGGCTTTGGCAATGGCTGTTTCAGAAATATCAGTAGCAAATATTTGTATTTTTATAGCCGCAGCTTTGTCGCCAAGTTGTTCTTGCAGGCATATAGCCACAGAGTAAGCTTCTTCGCCGGTAGCGCAGCCGGCTATCCATATTCTTAATGGCTCAACATCGGTTTTACTATTTAATAAAACCGGGAATATATCCTTACATAAAACATCAAAGCTTTGAGGATCACGAAAAAAGTTGGTGACCGATATTAGCATATCGTTATACAAAGCATCCTGCTCTAATTTATTTTCGCGCAGATAGAGCAGGTAATCAACAGGCCTTTCTATTTTATTAAGTGCCATACGCCTAATAATACGGCGCTTTAGGGTGCTTTTTTTATAATAAGTAAAATCAACACCGCGGCGCACACGCAGTACGGTTAATATTTGTTTAAACGTTTCGTTATCCTGCTGGGGGAGCGTGTTTGATATTTCTACGGATGTATAAGCTGTAAAAGGATGATTAATATCTATAAGGTGTCGGGCAATTTGCTCGGGCGGTAATACAAAGTCTACTACCCCGGCCTGTACAGCGCTCCTGGGCATGCTATCAAATGCTGCCGAACCTTCGTCCTGGGCAAAAGTTAAACCACCATATGACTTTATTACTTGTAAACCCACTGTACCATCACTCAAAGCGCCGGATAACACAATGCCAACGGCATAACTCTGGTGTACCACACCTAATGAAGAAAAGAAAAGATCAATAGTATTACCTTTTTTATTTTTCTTATCTAAAGGCGCCAGTTTTAAAATGCCATCAGTGGTAGTTACTATTTTATTTTGGGGGATAATATATAGATTATCAGGCTCTAAATGTATGTTATCCGTAATTTGCTGAACAGGGAATGGGGTTACTTTTTGAAGTATCTCCGGCAAAGTACTTTCGTGGGTAGGGCTTAAATGTTGTATAAAAACAAATGCCATACCCGGTTTAGCAGGCAGCGCCTTTAAAAATGAGCACACAGCTTCCAAACCGCCTGCAGAGGCACCAATGCCAACAACCGGAAACTGATTTGATGAAATTTTTTCTTTTATTGCTTTCGCCATTATGAATAACAATAAGCAATATGCCTGAATGTCAACTTGCTACTATAGTAAGATATTAAGATGAAAGATTGTTTTTAAAGATAGGCTTATTAAACAACTTAAATTCACAAAAAAAATAAAAAAAGCAGGTAAGTAATCAACTTATCTGCCTTTTTTATAGATATTGAATAAAACTACTTTTTCTTCGTAGTCAACGGTACACCCAATTGGTACATAGCCGAAATATTTGATTGTATACTACTATGCGAAGTTATTTTGCCATCCTTATTAAATGTAAAGATATCTACATCAGGGCTTTTAAATGATTTGCCGGTGGCTTTCATTTTCATGAATTGGTTTTTAAAAGTACCACCCCAAATACCGGTTATTATTACCGTATCACCTTCTGCAACGGCATGCAATTTCTCGCCCTTAAAATCAGGGAATGAGGCAAAAAACTGTTTCAGATTTATTTTCAGTGAATCAACGTTCTTAATGGGTTTGGAAGATCCTTCACCATATTCAACAAAATCAGTTGCATAGTCTTTAAACGCGCCATCTACATCACCTTTATTAAAAGCAAGATCTGAGTTTAAAGCAGTTTGTTTGTTTTTAGCTAAGGTGGTAGCTGTACTATCGCCTGTTTTAGCAGTTGTTCCTGTCTTACTATTGCAGGCAGAAAGGAAAAGAGCAGCAACCGCGGCTGCACCAAGGATAATTTTTTTCATGTTGTTGTATGTTTAGTTTATATAAAGATATAAATAATAAAACGCTACAATACAACAACTTACCCGGCTTTTTTATTAAAAAAGCCGGCATGTTTTTATGCCGGCTAATTCATATTTTTTTAAAATGTTATACTTCCTTATAAGCTGATATATGGCTTGTTTTTATACTTAATAAAAATGATTTACCAACGCTTATTTTTATAGCTTTATCCTGTAACATGGCTTTGATCAAGTCATCTGTTTTCAGGGCCTCATACAGATCGCGCGCTACGGCTGATCCGCTGATGTTGTTGGTTACTTTACCGTTTTCCATTGTGATGTTAAACGTGTAGCCTGATTTGCCGCGGTCACCGGCCGATTCAAAATCTGTAATGTTTAATTTAAAGCTTTGCTCTGAGGTAAGGCTTCTTTTAAGATGCAAGCGTATTACCGGTATGTATCTTCTCCAGGTTGTTAAATATTTTCTTTCTTCCATGCGTGGGTGGTAAAGGTAGGCTTTAATGGTGATGTATTTGTCGTATGCACGTTTTATATCTGGTGAGTGCATACGTATACAGCATATACATCCATAGGAATCCTTTAGACTGGCATCCTAATGACTATCGGGATGCCAGTTGCTGTAGTAAAAGGTTGGTTTTATAAATATAAAAAATAAACCATGTAATTAATGTTACCTTTACCATACCTACCTAAAAAAGAATACGCTTTAAGCCGTTAATTTATCAAGCCCATAAATGTATTTGGCAATGCTAAATCAATACTTTTTAAGTAAATTATGGAAAAGAAAATTTCGGATCAACTAGTAATTGCCAACAAAGAACTTGCTTTTCAAAACAAGGAGAGGGAAAACCGTGCTGCAGAATTGGTGATTGCCAATAAAGAGCTAGCGTTTCAAAATCGCGAAAAGGAGAATCGTGCTGCCGAATTGGTTGTAGCTAACCGGGAGCTTGCTTTTCAGAACAGTGAGAAAAAAAGCCGCGCCGCCGAATTGGCGTTAGCTAATAAAGAGCTGGCTTTTCAAAACGAGGAGAAAAAAAACCGTGCGGCCGAACTGGCGGTAGCTAATAAAGAACTTGCTTTTCAAAATGAAGAGAAAAAAAGTCGGGCTGCCGAGCTAGCGGTTGCTAATAAAGAATTAGCTTTTCAGATCGAAGAAAAGAGAAACCGCGCTGCCGAATTGGTCACGGCCAATGTAGAACTCGCGCTGCAAAAAGTAGGCGAAACTAATCGCGCCGCCGAATTGGTAATAGCCAATAAAGAACTAGCTTTTCAGAATAAAGAAAAAGAAAATCGCGCGGCCGAACTGGCTATCGCTAATACTGAACTTGTTTTTCAAAATAACGAGAAAGAAAACCGGGCCGCCGAATTGGTTATAGCTAATAATGAATTGGTTTTTCAAAACGGCGAGAAAGAAAGCCGGGCCGCCGAATTGCTGATAGCTAATGTTGAGCTTGCTTTTCAGAATGGGGAGAAAGAAAACCGTGCAGCCGAGCTGTTGATAGCTAATATAGAGCTTGCTTTTCAAAACGAAGAAAAGGAGAACCGTGCGGCCGAACTAATTATTGCTAATAAAGAGCTGGTTTTTCAAAACGGCGAGAAAGAAAACCGGGCCGCCGAATTGTTGATAGCTAACGTTGAGCTTGCTTTTCAGAATGGGGAGAAAGAAAACCGTGCTGCCGAGCTGTTGATAGCTAACATAGAGCTTGCTTTTCAAAACGAAGAAAAGGAGAACCGTGCGGCCGAACTAATTGTTGCTAATAAAGAGCTGGTTATACAAAACGAAGAGAAAGAAAAGAGGGCAGAGGATCTGGCTGTATTAACGGCCGAATTAAATGTACAGCAGGAAGAGCTAAGACAAGCTAACGATGAACTGAATGAAAAAACACACTTACTTATTAAGCAGGAAGAAAAAGTTAGGGTAATAAACCAGGACCTTACGCTGTTAAACCAGGAGTTGGAAGAACGGGTAGCAAACCGTACAAAAGCGCTGGCCGAAAGCGAAACCCAGTTTAGAAACATGATGGAAACCATCCCCCAGATAGCGTGGACAAATACTTTTGCGGGAGAAGTTATATTTTATAACCAGCGCTGGTATGATTATACCGGGCTAACTAATGAGCAAACTAAAACATGGGGATGGCGTAAAATAATCCACCCCGAGGATCTGCAATATACGCTGGAACAGTTTAGAAAAATAAGAAACAGCATTGATGGCGGCGAGTTTCAGATACGCCTTAAAAATGACGAGGGTATTTACAGATGGCACCTAAGCCGCCTGATGCCTATTAACAATGAGGATGGCGAAACTTTGCTATGGGTTGGCACAGCAACTGATATTCATGAATTGCGATTATTACAGCAGCAAAAGGATGATTTTATAAGTATTGCCAGCCATGAGCTTAAAACGCCGATAACTACGTTGAAAGCATCGTTACAGCTTTTAAACCGTATGAAAGATAATCCTACTCATACAATGCTGCCAAATTTGATAGCGCAATCCAACAAAAGTTTAGATAAGGTAACCGTTTTAATTGAAGATCTGTTAAATGCCACCAAGGTTAACGAAGGGCAAATACAGTTAAACAAAACAAAATTCGTCCTATCAGAAATGATAGAGGAATGCTGTGGTTATATCCGCATAGAGGGTTTGTATGACATTGTTACCGAAGGGGACATGAAACTAAAGGTTTACGCGGATGCTGACAGGATGAACCAGGTGATCATCAATTTTGTAAATAATGCCATTAAATATGCTCCGGAAACAAAAATTATTAAGGTGCATATTGAAAAGATAGATAATATGGCCAAAGTGTCTGTAACAGATGAGGGGCCAGGCATTACACAAGATAAATTAGATCATTTGTTTGACAGGTATTATCGCGTTCAAACACATGGCATTCAAGGTTCGGGCCTTGGGCTTGGGCTTTACATCTGTGCCGAGATCATCAAAAAGCATGACGGCCAAATAGGGGTCGACAGCCAATTAGGCAAGGGCAGTACCTTTTGGTTTATGTTGCCTGTTTAATTAATTCCCCATTTTTCTATCGCTAGCTTTACATCGGTTTTGTCATCAGCAATCAGCATTGCGCCAATTCTTTCATAAACCGGATTTTTAGCGTTATTTATAACAGGCTCGGTTGGTGGTATTTTACCGCCAAAGTCTTTCAGCATATCCCAGTTTAGTTTAAAGTTAAGCGTTATGCTTTTTTTGGTGGCAGGCAACGTGCAGTTAAATACATCATAATTTGCTTTGTTTTTAGATACTAAGCTTTGGTTAACCATAACCGGTGCGTCATCATCAACCCTTAATTTCCTCATGATCAAATACTCCTGATTAATAGAGTTTACTACAAATTCATCCTTAATATCCATAGCTAAGTACGAAGCGTCTAAATGATCATATTTAATATAAAAAGACCATAAGCAAAGATCTTTCAGGGCTGATTGTATGGTCTTGTTATCAGGATAAAGTTTTAATGATTCCCATGCAATAGCAAAGCCGTTTTTAAAATCGTGCTGGTATGCGTAATTGTTTATCAATCGCAAATAAGTCATTTCTTTAGTATGGTTCATGTTATTGCTATTCAGCATAATCGACTTTTTAAAATACCAGGCCGCCGAGTCAAGGTTGTTGGCAGACTGATAAATACTGCCCAAAAAATGATACGAGCCAAAAAAGGCGGGTTCTTTATTAATGGAAATTAAAAAGTTCTGTTTGGCATTAACCCTGTCAGAAGCCATAATTTGTTTCAGGCCGGTCATAAACTCAGCAGGTGGGGCCTGGCTAAATGCGTTAAAACTAAGCGTAAGTGTTAATGCCAGGATCAAATATTTATATCGCATATTATAAGGTTTAGTGAAAAGCTAAATATCAATATTTAATTTATAATATACCACATGTCGCATCTGTTTTTACTTGAGGGTTATCAATTGATGCAGATATACTTATGTAACGGAAAAATTGCAAATTTCAATTTTATAAAAAGCCATTTTTACAACGGTAAAAATGACGCCGTAACATTTAACAAAAATTTAAAACTATGTCAAGAATCACTTTTCAACTAAAGCTGTTATATATAGCTGGTTTGGTTTTTATTAGTTTACGCGCTGATGCACAAGTGCCTGGAAAGATTACAAACACCGACCAGGTACTTTTACCCAACGGGTGGAAGCTAAGCCCGGCAGGCCGGCAACTCGCTTTGGGTGATTTGCCTTTGAATATGCAATTGAGCGGCAGTGGCAAATTACTGGCGGTTACCAATAACGGGCAAAGCACACAATCGGTTCAACTCATTGATCCTAAAAGTGAAAAAGTTTTGGACGAAAAAGTATTGAAGAAATCCTGGTACGGTTTGGCCTTTAGCCATGACGAAGATCATTTATATGTATCGGGCGGTTATGATAACTGGGTGCTTGACTTCCATATACAACATAATAAATTAGCTATTGCAGATACCATTAAATTGGGGCTGCCCTGGCCAAAAAAAATTGTTTGTCCTACAGGCCTGGTTACTAATAAAAATAACTCAAGGCTATATGCCGTTACTAAAGGCGACAGCTCATTATATGTTATTGACCCAGGCAGCAAAAGTATTTTAAGCAAACTACAGCTATCAACTATTGCTTACGATTGTGTTTTATCGCCTGATGAAAAGACGCTGTATATTTCGCTATGGGGAGGTAAAGGGGTAGCGGTTTATAATACGCTTAGCGGTGCCGTTACTACCACTATTTATTCTGGCAGTCATCCTAATGAGTTATTGCTGGATAAGAGGGGCGACCGCCTTTTTGTGGCCAACGCTAATGATAATACGGTTGCAGTAATTGATACCAAAACTAATAAGCTTACAGAAACAATAGCAACTGCTTTGTATCCAACCAAATTGGTAGGCTCTACCACTAATGGGCTTGCATTATCAGCAGATGAAAAGACGCTTTATATTGCCAATGCTGACAATAATTGCCTGGCTGTTTTTGATGTGTCAAAATTTGGAAACAGCCAGAGCCAGGGTTTTATACCCGTTGGCTGGTACCCAACCAATGTTAAAACATTAGGCGGTAAAATTATTGTAGCTAACGGCAAGGGCTTAACCTCTAAAGCAAACCCGCTAGGGCCCCAACCATTTTTAAAAGATAATAATATAGGCGAACATGTGGGCCAAACCGCTAATAGCAAGATACAGTATATCGGCGGTTTATTTAAAGGAGCGCTGTCTTTTATTGACGCGCCAAAACCCGAGCAGCTTAAAGCCTATACAAAGCAGGTGTATGCCAACACACCCTTTACACCAAAAAAAACCATTCAAGCGGATGGAGAAGCCGGCAACCCAATACCGCGCAAGCTTGGCGAGAAGTCGCCCATTAAGTATGTTTTTTACATTATAAAAGAAAATCGTACTTACGATCAGGTATTAGGCGATATGCCCGAGGGAAATGGTGATACTTCGCTATGTATTTTCGGTAAAAATATAACACCCAATCAGCACGCGCTGGCTAAACAGTTTGTATTGCTTGATAATTTTTATGTAGATGCCGAAGTGAGCGAGGACGGTCATAACTGGAGCATGGGCGCTTACGCTACAGACATTATTGAGAAAACATGGCCAACAAATTATGCATCGCGCGGACCTGCCTATAGCGGCCAGGCATCGGGCGCTAATGATGGATATATTTGGGATTATTGTAAACGTGCCGGTGTAACTTACCGCAGCTACGGCGAGTTCGGTTCGTACAAGAAAGCTTCACTCAAGTCGCTACAGGGACACATGGGCCCTTACTCGCCCGGCTTCAATTTAAAGATCAAGGATCAGGTACGGGCTAATGCCTGGATACGCGATTTTGACTCGCTGTTAAACATTCATGCGGTGCCGCAATTAAATACGCTGCGTATAAGCCAGGACCATACCAGTGGCCAAAAGGTCGGTGAGTATTCGCCTATAGCTTCCGTTGCCGACAATGATCTGGCCGTAGGCCGTATAGTTGAGCATTTGTCGCAAAGCCCTATCTGGAAAGAATCAGTGGTATTTATCCTGGAAGATGACGCGCAGTCCGGCCCCGATCATATCGATGCGCACCGTTCGCCGGTATATGTTGCCGGGCCTTATGTAAAACGCAATACGGTAATACATAGCATGTATTCAACATCGGGGATGCTGCGTACTATTGAACTGATTTTGGGCCTGCCGCCAATGAGCCAGTATGATGCGGCCGCATTACCATTTTATGAATGTTTTACAAATAAACCTGTGCTTACCCCTTATCAGTTAATACCTGCAAAAGTTAACATTGAAAGCCGTAACGTAGCGGTTAACGAAAGCAGCAGGCGATCAGAGTTTTTTAACCTGGCCAATGAAGATAAAGTGCCCGACAGGGATATGAACGAGGTGATCTGGAAAGCAATAAAAGGCGAGAATGCTGTAATGCCTGCACCTAAACGCAGCGCGTTTGTTATTTTAGAAAAGAAAAAGAAAGATAATGATGATTAGCAGGTGCTTTTTTATATAACGCTGATAACGGCAAACACCACCCGCCTCATTTCGGGCGATGCTGCCATTACAGCTAAATGTACCTGTTAAAATTTATAGCGAACAAAAGCTTCCATAGCTTCATATTCGGCCAGGCCAAGTTCATCATAGCAACGTGCTGTGTCACGGTTACGGTCCTCGGCCCGTACCCAAAATTCGCGCGCGTCCTCGCCGGGGAAAACCGGCCGGTCTTTTTGCGACTGGTGCTTGAAAATAGCGTTGCGTTTGCCTATCACTTCTTGCGGAGAAAGGGGTACGGCCATTTCAATTTCGTATATGGCAAATTCATGCCAGGCGCCCCGATACATCCATAACCAGCAATCTTTCACCCAATCCTCGGTCAATTGTAAACGATCCAGTGCGGCCAGTATAATATTAAAACAAACCACATGTGTACCATGCGGATCGGCAAAATCGCCGGCGGCAAATATCTGGTGCGGTTTTACTTGTTGTAACAGTTGCATGGTGAGCTTTATGTCCTCTTCGCCTACGGTGTTTTTTCTTGTTTTACCGGTTTCATAAAAAGGCAAAGCCATAAAATGTATATGATCATCTTCCAACCCGGCATAACGTGCGCCTGATATTGCCTCGCTTTTGCGGATAAAACCTTTTACATCTCGTACTTCGGCGGTATCGATCTGGTTAGGTTGCTTACGGATAAAAAATTGGCGCATATCGTCATAAATACCTTTAAGCCGGGTATTATCATCGCCTATACTTTTATTAAAATCAATGGCAAACTCCATGTAACGCAATACATCATCATCCCAAACCGCGGTATTGCCCGATGTTTGGTAGGCCACATGTACATCATGTCCCTGGTCAACCAATCGGATAAACGTACCACCCATTGATATTACATCATCATCCGGATGCGGCGAAAATATAATGACCCGCTTTAAGGCAGGCTCAGCTCTTTCCGGTCGTTGAGAATCATCAGCATTTGGTTTGCCGCCTGGCCAGCCGGTAATGGTGTGTTGCAGCTTGTTAAAAATATCAATATTAATATCATATACCGGCCCTTGTTGTACGGCCAATTGCGCCATGCCATGATTGTTATAATCTTCTTCGGTTAGTTTTAGTATAGGTTTGTCAAGCGTATTAGCCAGCCATATTATCGCTTTCTTTTTAAGCGCCTTTGTCCATACGCAGTCTTTAACCAGCCAGGGCGTATTAAAACGAGTTAAAGCAGATGCTGCACCCTCGTCTAAAATAAATTCCACATGGTCTGATAGTTGCAGGTAAGTGGCAGGTACTTCGCCTGATATTTCACCCTCGACCGCTTTTTTTATAATGTCGGCCTTTTTTTGGTTCCAGGCCATTAATATAATTTCGCGGGCTTTAAATATGGTGCCAATCCCCATGGTGATAGCCTTGTCGGGCACATTTTCTTTACCGCCAAAATCACGCGCGGCATCACTGCGGGTCAGGTCATCCAAAGTTACCAGGCGCGTGCCCGAGTTGGGGGCAGATCCCGGTTCATTAAAACCAATGTGCCCGGTACGGCCTATCCCCAAAATTTGAATGTCAATGCCATCCAACGCGGTTATTTTCTGCTCATACTCCAGGCAAAACTGGGCTATCTGGTATTGCTCCAGCGTACCGTCAGGGATATGGATATTTGCTTTATCAATGTCAATATGGTTAAATAAATTATCATTCATGAAGGTTACGTAGCTCTGTGCCGCGGTAGGTTTCATGGGATAATATTCGTCCAGATTAAAGGTGATCACATTTTTAAAGCTTAAACCATCTTCGCGATGCATGCGCACCAGCTCGGCATATACACCTATTGGGGTTACGCCGGTTGCCAGGCCCAATACGGCTTGCTCGCTGTTTTCTTGTTTTTTTAAGATGATACTAGCTATTCGTTTAGCTACTTGTATAGATGCTGTATGTTGATCGGGATATACCGTTACCGATAATTTTTCAAAACGGGTCTCTTCCAGCAGATTTAATCTGGCCATAATAGTGTAGGCATTAAAATTTAAAAAAAGACCCCCGCCGGGCGGCAGGGGTCCAACCAATCAATTTATTATTGGGCGTCCCACCATACGCGGGATGTTAAAACATCGCCCCCAACCACAGCGTTATGCGCTGCATTATAATTAGCAGTATTACTGCCAGCCTCAGAAATAGGATAAGGAAAACGGCGAGGAATAACACCCCCTGTATTGTTACCCGGATAGTTTACCGGAACTAATACCGGGAAACCACTTCTTCTCCAGTTTGACCATGATTCATAAAAATCAAGCATAGTATTGTTAAGTGCCCAATACTGTGTATTGATCATTTGTAAGCCTATAGCTTGTATATAAGGATGGGCAACTAAATAAATTTCCGCGTCAGTAGTTGTAACCGTTGCTGCTGCATCATACTCGCCCAGATAGGTCATGGCTGCCACCACACCATCATGATAATGTGTTGCTGCGCTGCCACCTAATCCAAATCGCTCCGCGGCATCTGCCAATAATAGCTCAGACTCGGCATACGTAAGTACGAAGGTCGGGCCATTCCTTTTTATCAAAGCCGGGGCAGGCGATGAGTAATCTGTAAAGGCTGTAAAACTTGCATCCTGACGCACATCCTGCGCTGCTACACCACTTAGGTCTTTACCATTAGGCATGCCTTTTTGTGCGGCAAAGCTTGAGTTAGCCCCCGAGTTTTGCGCTTTTGTATTCTCGTTAACGTATAAATTAGTCACCGCTATTTTTGATAGGCGAGGATCATTATTGGTTTTCAAGAAATCAATAAACGTTTTTGACCAACGGGTGTAGAAATTTTCCTGACCACCATCGCCTAATAAGATCTGGCTGTTACGGTTAACCGTATTACGGCCACCAGTCGCATCGCCTAAAAAGAAAGCATCATCCGCGTTGCTTGCCATCGTGTTGCCAATAGCTTTTTGTATATAGGTTTTAGCGGTAGCAGGGTCTACTTTGCTTAAACGCATTGCTACACGCAACAATAAAGTATTGCCGAATTTTTTCCATTTAGTAACATCGCCTTTATAATACATATCGCCAACTGGCCTGTCGCCGGCAGGGTCAAGTGCAGTTATTGCTTCAGAGATCTCTTTTAACAGATCAGCATATATAGCCTGTTGTTTATCATATACCGGGAAATAGGTTTTGCTGTAATAACCCAGGCCCGCTTGAGAGTAAGGTACATCGCCATACAGATCAGTAATGCGTTCAAAGATCATCGCTTTCATGATCCGGGCAATTTGGTGCAAGTTGTTATATTTTGCTATGCCGGTGGTAGATTGTACTACGTCAACAATAGGCCTAACCTGCTCTGGGTATGCACCATCACCCGATGTTGGCGTACCGCCGGAAAATCCCCAATAAGCGGCTGTATAGCCCGAGTTAAGGATATATTTATCACCGGCCCAATAACTAATAACTGTTGATAAGCCTTGCATCATGGTTGAGCAGTATATTAAATTGCCTCTCCATGTATCATAGCTAAAATCAGAACTTCCTGAATAACCCAACTGAGCGCTTGTTAACAGAAAATTTGGATCGAAAGTGCTTGGATTATAGGTAGCAGGGTTGGTGTTTATTTTCTCGAAATCCTTTCTGCAACCCGTTGAAAGAATTACGCCGGCCAGAGCCAATGAAGCGTATTTAAATATCTTTTTCATCTTAATAAGATTAGTAGTGATTAATATTAGAATTTAACATTAAGGTTCAAACCAAAGGTCCTGGTAGCCGGTACACCGCCCAGCTCAAGGCCTTGCGCGTTATAACTGTAGTCAGACTCCGGATCTATATTATCCGTCCTTTTAGTAAGATAGAACAGGTTACGGGCTACAACGCTTACTGATGCAGTTTTAATAGCGCCATGGAACAGGTTTGCCGGTAAGTTATAACTCAACAATGCCTGGCGTACTTTAATAAAGGTAGCATCCTGTACAAACAAACTGGATACATTCGTAGCCAAAGTTTGATAGTAAGTAGCTGCTTTTGTACCTAATACGTCACGGTCAACCAGGGTTGCCTGATGCAGGCCTAAGAAATAACCATAGTAATCTGTCGCTGAGAATATTTTGCCACCAAATTTACCATCTATCAGGAATGAAAAAGTGAATCTTTTATAAGTGAACTCATTGGTCCAGCCGGCGGTCCATTTACCATAGGCAGAGCCATAAGCCTTTAAGTCGCCTTGCTGTGGAATGCCGCTCGCGTCTTTTACAATATTGCCGCTTGCATCGCGCTTGTAATCAAACGCCATAACCTGGTCTGTTGGTAAACCAACAATGTTCTGCGTAAACCCGTTACCGGTACGTGATGTTGATACGGCTATGGAAGATTGACCCGCTGCTAATGAAATAACTTTGTTATTGTTTAAAGCACCGTTTAAAGATGTTGTCCAGCTAAAGCTGCCTAATTTAACAGGTGTGCCTGACACTAAAACCTCAATACCTTTATTTTGTAGTTTTCCGATGTTTAGTATGGCGCCGCCGTATCCCGAAGTTATGGAAGCCGGTGCAGCAAGTATCTCGTTTGTCGAGTTTTTATTGTACCAGGTAACATCCAAACTTAAACGGTCTTTAAAAAAGCGCATTTCTGTACCAATTTCCAACTCGGTTGCAAGTGACGCTACTAAACCACTGTTTGGCACATTGGCATTAGCAATTACACCTAGCGGGCTTGAATTTATTGAGCCATTGAAATTATAAGCTAACTGTGTTTGATAAGCAGATGTAGCCTGGCCAACCTGTGCAAAACCTGCACGAAGCTTACCAAAGCTTAACCAATCATTTTGTACAAATTCTGAGAATACAAATGAGCCGTTCACCGATGGATAAAACTTATTCAGCGGATTTTTTACGCCGGGAGTAGCCAGGCTAGAGTACCAGTCGTTACGTGAAGAACCGGTTAAATAAAGGAAATTTTTATAATCAAGTTCTAATGTTCCGTACAACGAAAATACTTCCTGGTCTGATGGATTAATTACAGTTGGATTAGGTTGGGCAACATTGTTTATAGCATAAAAATAAGGTATAATAAAATTATTACCACTCATAATAAATGATTCTGATTTGGTACGACGGTAGCTACCGCCGATATTTGGTATGATGGTCAGGTCGCTTACTTTGTAGGTCTTTCCTAATAATACATCGGTATTCAGGTCAGAAAAATTTGTTGTAGTTTCTGATAATGTACCTAAAGGGCGGTATGCAGTACCAGTAGGCACTACAGCTGTATAACGGTCATTATAAGCATCTCTGCCGGCCCTTGCCTGCATAAAATAGCCATCATCAAAAGTATAGCGTAAACTAGCCGATGAAATAAACCTTTGGCGGCTGGTATTATTAATGAAATAGTTGGCTGCAAACCAAGGGTTGGTTGCAAATGTATTGCCAGAGTAGCCATACTCGCTGCCATCAGCATTTACAGCTTTCTTTAATACATTAACATCAACACTGGTAGGCAATAACGTAACGTTGTAGTTAGAGTTACCGGGGCCGTCACTTAAAAATGGCCTGTTATGTGCCTGCTCTAATATATAATTAGCGCGTACATCGGCAGTTAAATTTTTATTGATATTATAATTTGCAGTAAAGTTAAATGTTTGCCTGTTTAAACCGGAGTTTGGCGTGATAGCCTTATTAGTAAGATCACTTGCCGAAAAACGGATAGAACCACCATCAAAGCTTCTGTTTAAAGCAATGGTATTAGTTGCCGTTGCACCTGTTCTGTAAAAATTCTTGATATTATTTGTTTGCGCAGTATACGGACGCGAAACACCATCAAATTGTACAACGCTGCTTCCATCTAATTTGCCACCCCAGCTTGACTGGCCCGATTGAAATGCGGTGGTAGCATCGGCAGGTTTAATATTGTTTGCACCCTGGCCATAAATATATTGCCAGTTGGTTGAATTTACAACAGATTCGGCAACGTAATTAGAGTTAAACTCTACGCTGTTGCCCTTACCGCTTTTGGTAGTTATTAATATAACACCAGCTTTACCACGGTAACCGTAAAGTGCAGAAGCCGCGGCACCTTTTAATACTGATATAGTTTCAATATCATCCGGGTTAATATTACCAATGGCATCACCCATGTCCGGTTGGTTGTCATACTGGCTGCCCAACGGGTTGTTGGTGTTGTTTTCCATTGGCACACCATTAATTACATATAAGGGTTGTGTGGTTTGTGTTAAACTTGATTTACCCCGTATAATAACGTTTGATGATGAGCCTGGGCCACCTGCTATAGGGCTAATATTTAAACCTGCAACTCTGCCTTCCAGGCTATTCATTACATTGGGTTCCCTGGCTTGGGTAAGTTCGGCCCCTTTTACTTCGGTAATAGAGTAGCCTAATGCTTTTCTTTCTTTCTTGATACCTAATGCAGTTACAACAACTTCGCTAAGCTCTCTAGAGTCTTCATCCATCAGTACGCTCATTGGAGCTGGCGACAGAACGGTTACTTCTTTGCGGGTATAACCAATGTAGCTAAACACCAACACATCGCCCACATTAGCGTCAATGTCAAACTGGCCATTTACATTGGTTTGTGTACCGCTTTGTGTACCTTTTACGGTAACGCTTACACCAATTAAAGGCTGCCCGCTGGCATCCCTTACCGCACCTGTTATTTTAATGGCTGTTTTTAATTCAGGATTAGCCAGGGTAAGTACGGGCATACTGCCTAAGTTTTGCGCAACGCCTATAAAATTACCTACCAGCTTAAATTGCAGTTGGGTTTTATCATGCAATTCGGTTAATACTTCGCTGAGCGGCTGTTTGTTTATATGCAACGTAAGGCCAGGTAATTTATTAATTATCTGGGCATCATAAACAAAGGTTACGCTTGCTTGTTGCTCAATACGTTTAAATACTTGTTTTATACTTAAATTATCCACATTTAAGTTCATCTCCTGGGCACGGGTGCCCTTCGCGGCCAACATAGCGGCACAGCATACTTGAATTCCAATGATAATTGTTGTAATGCGCATGCATTTTCGAAGTATAGGCAATAATTTGCCGTAAAAATTCTTCATATTTGTAATGGTTTTAATATTAATATTAAACTGAGCCTATGCTGTTAATGGGTCTCAAGCATGTTTACAGCCGGCTAATCTTATTCCGGGGGCATTTATGTTCCCGGTTTTTTTTCTTAGCTTCTAAGAAAGAAAGTGCCTTATTTAACAACTACTGTACTGTCATTGGCCATTTTATAGTTAAAGTGTTTGGTAAAGCTTAATATTTCCATTATAGTATCAAGGCGTTGATTGCCCAGTGTTATTGATATGCGTTCTTTTAAAAGGTCTTTGTCCTCAACCGTTATTTTGGTATTGTACTTCTTTTCTATCGCTTTAAATACATTGCTCAGATCTTCCTGGTCAAACACCAGCACGTTTTTACACCATAGGTTTACCACCGCTTCTTTGGTTATCGCTTTAACCACGTGTTTAGTTGTTCTGCTTAAAACAATCTCTTCTTTAGCTGTAAGCATAATAGCCGGTTTTGCAGGTTCGTTAGGTATAGTAATACCAACCTTGCCGGTAACTACGCTAACCTTGGTTGTTCCCTCACGTTTATAAGCGCGAATGTCAAACGACGTACCTAAAACAGTTACATTTAAGTTATTGGTTTTAACAATAAACGGATGGTCGGCCATGTGTTTAATATCAAAAAAGGCACGTCCCTCTAACAACTCTACCTCACGTACTTTTGCGTTAAAGGTTTTAGGATACTTAAATACCGAACCTGCATTTAACCAAACTTTTGATCCATCGGCCAAAATGATCTGGATAACTTTGTTTGACGGAGCCTTAACTATCTGTTTTTCAACAGGCAATATTTGCTTGTCGGCAGATTGAAAAATAAAAATACCTATCAGCAAAATTGCCGCTATAGAAGCCACCGGCAATAATATGCGCCTTAAAGAAAAATTATGTTTTATAACTTTTTGTTGCTGCGCTTCTTTATCAAGTTGTATGCGCTGTTGCAGATTTTTAAATATGCGTTGTTTTATTTGTTCTTCCGTGTCGGGCAAATTGGTTTCCACAACTTCAACCCAGCCATCGTTTGTAGCATCATACCATTGATGAAGCATTTCTTTTTCTTCTGCAGACGCGGTACCTGCAAAATACTTTTGTGCCAGGCGCTTTAATTCATTCGTGCTCATTTCAAAACTTTATTACCTTATTTTATACTATAGAGTATGGTGGGGGCAAAATACCCTTGGTGCAAAATGATTTTTTTTGAAATTAAATAGAGGGCCTGTGCAGTTAGGCCAAATTATAGGGAGGTTGCCTACAATATGAAGATTAAAAAATTACCCAGGCTGGTCCGTATTACTTTTAGCGCTTTTGTTAGGTGTCCTTCGGCAGTTTTTTGTGACATGTTTAATTGCTCGGCAACGTCAGCAAGCGACATGTCCTGTAGTTTGTTATATTGAAATACAAGGCGGCATTTCTCTGGCAGTTTATTTGATAATTCTGTAATTATTTCTAAGAGTATTTTATTGTCGACATCCATTTCGGATGTGGCCGCAATGCCTAATCGTCCAATAATATCTTCCTGCTTTTTAGTATTTTTTTCTTTTGAGATAAATCGATAAACCGAGTAGCGGGTCATTGAAGCCAGGTAAGCAGCTAAAGATTTTATTGCCAGCGTTTCTCTTTTTTTCCAAAGGATAAAAAAAACATCCTGAACAATTTCTTCGGCTGCTTCTGTATCCTTTAATAACTTATAAGCAACGTAATATAACTTATCCCAATACCGGTTATAGATCTCTGTAAATGCTAATTCATTTCCATCCCGAAGCAGTTGGGTTAATCCATCATCGTCAAGTAAATGAATAGTGCTCACAGAGTTTTTAATTTAAAACGAATATAACATAAAATTAACGAAGGTGATAAATCCTTTAAATCAATAATGATATCACTGGTGCGCCGGCTGTCTGGTGCAACTATAGGGATGAGCAAATATTTGAAAAAGAGATCTCAACTTAAATCAGGGGAAAATAAAAAAAGAAGCCCCCCCGACCAGCTTTAAGATACTTACTGGAACGGTGTTTGCGCGACTTTATGAAGTTAAATAAGAAGCTATGAAAAGCATCGGTAAATTATTGACGGTGTTTGCCCTGGCATTGCTTGGGGCGAAACATGCAGGTGCGCAGGTCACCGAAAGTGACAAGGCCACCAAGATGGAGGAAGTAAAAAGCCTGGTTAACAGTGGAAGTTATACATTTGTTGCATCTAAGCGAACGGATACAAAACGAGGCGGCGAGGCATTACCCGTCGGATACGTCCTCGATATTTCCAAAGATACCCTTGTAGCGCACCTGCCGGGCTATAAGCGCGCCAACACGCAGGCGGCGGCCGCCGACAGTTCGTTGACCTGTACGCGGTTTACTTACCAGGCAATCCCCGAAAAGAACGGAGGCTGGTTGGTAACCATCCGTCCGTCCGGGGCCAATGTGGGTGATTTTGGTGCCGTTCGGGAACTGAAACTGGACATTTCGGACTTAGGCCATGCAACTTTATCCATTAGCGGCCGCAAGCCTATTTCCTGTTATGGTTATATCAAACAGCATGGCGCTGAATTTCCGCCTGCCTCTGCATCCGTTCTGAGGAATTAAAGATCCATTATTAAAGCCGTTCCCTCCGAGCGGCTTTAACATATGAAGTAAAAAACGGTAGGATAAAGCAGACTGCATTTTTTTGATTTTTTTCTTACGATCATAAGGTGGTCAATGGCTCCGTATTTCCGTTAACAAGGACAGAATCATGTCCAAACAGGCAATTAAATCCTATTCAGTTATAAGTAGTAACCCGCCACGCCGAAATATGGGCAGCCCTAATAATTCAATATTAGTACAGAATTGGCAAATATATTTGGGCCAATATATTCTTATTATACATTTCAAACACTTATTTGACAATACAGATACGCAACGGTCTTTTTGCTTCTAACAATTCACTTTAATTGATGAATTACTAACGAGGTGCAATAGAACTAAATATAAATGATCTGCTATGTTTCCGAGTTTGAATTTTGTGTGCCATAATAAGTTGAAAGAATTATATGTTTTTGTGTTGATTATTGCTCCTTTATGGTGTGCAGCCCAGCAAAAAGACACTCTTATAAAAAAGGAGGATAGTTTAAAAGTTACCCGCGTGAGCGGCCAGGTTACTGATGCTGTTTCAGGTCAATTACTTCCTTTTATTAGTATAGGCTTTACCGGCAGCAGTTATGAAACCATGTCTGACGGACAGGGCAAGTTCGTTTTAAGTGCGCCTGGTTCATTCAGCAGCATTACTATTTCCTATATAGGCTATCAAATCGTAACAAAAACAATAAAACCGGGCCAGCTTACTGGACTGCAAATCCGGCTCCAGAGGAGCCAAACCCAGCTTAAAGAGGTAATGATTACTTCGGGCAAAAGTAAACGATATCGAAACAAAGGAAACCCGGCCGTTGAACTCATTCAGCAGGTGATTAATCATAAAGACCAAAACAGGATGGAAAGCGCGGATTATTTGCAATATGATCAATACGAACGATTAGCGTTATCCCTTTTCCATCTTTCGCCCAAACTGCTTAACAGCCATTTTTTCAGTAAATACAAATTTATGCTGGATACAGCACAAATTATCAACGGACAAGCACAAACATCGCTGCCGGTTTACTTTAGTGAAAAACGCTACCAGTATTATTATCGAAAAAATCCGATCAAATCTGTACAGGTGTTGAATGCGCAAAAGGAAATCAACATCATCAAATTTGTCGATACTGTTGGCCTGGACACCTACCTTAACCGATTATATGGTAACAATATAGATATTTATAACAATAATATTTTCATCCTTACTAACCAGTTCCTAAGCCCGGTTGCTAATCATGCCCCAGATTTTTACAAGTTCTTTATTACAGATACTGTACAATCGGGCAAAGAAAAATTGGTCGAGATTAGTTTTACACCCCGAAATAAAGGGGACCTGTTATTTGAAGGAAAATTAATGGTCACCATGGACGGGCATTATGCTGTGGAGTCCTGTGAGCTAAACGTCAATAAACAAATCAATATCAATTTCATGCGAAGTCTGAAGGTTCGCCAGGATTTTAAAAAGTATCCTGATGGGCGTTATTATCTTACTAAAAGTGATGTAAAAACTGATTTTGGTATTTTGAAAGATAAAGGTATAGGGTTATTTGGTGAACGGGCGGTATTTTATGAGCATTATAAATTGAACACACCGCTACCTGCCTTGTTTTATGAGGGTAAAAGTTCTCAAACTGCCATAAATTCAAACCAGGCTGATTCCGGCTATTGGCAAAAACATCGTCCGGATACCCTTACCTCCCGGCAAGTTAAAGTATATGCCGATTTCAATAGATTGGAAAATATGCCATCCTTTAAAAGGGCGACCTGGATCGCATCAACAATTACCGGGGGCTATGCCGATTTAGGGGCGGTACAGGCGGGACCGTTCGATGCCACCTATTCTTTTAATTCTGTCGAAGGCTCCAGGTTCCGGATAGGCGGCAGAACAACACCTTTGTTTAATAAGTCCATATATTTAGAAGGCTATTCCGCTTATGGCATTAAGGATCAGCAATTAAAATATTACTTTGGTGGTTCCTTTTCCTTTAACCAAAAACCTTATTACCAGTTCCCCAATGATTATCTGAAAGTAAGCTACCAGTATGACATGGATATACCTGGGCAAAACTTTTTAATTGAAAAAGAGCAAAGTATACTGTTATCGATCCGAAGGGGGACGAGTGATTTTTGGTTATATAATAAAATTTTCAGAATCGATTATATAAAGGATTTCGAAAATCACTTTTCCTATAATGTTGAATTTAAGAACTGGAACCAGCGACCTGCAGGGGCCCTAAATTACCAGGTCAATAATCAAGCAAACAGCCCGGTACTAAGTTTAACCACTACTGAACTTGATCTGGGCCTAAAGTATGCACCTAATGAACATATTATGCAGGGTACCATGTACCGGCATACCATCGAAAGTAAATACCCCATTTTTAGTCTGCAAATTAACCACGCGTTCAGCGGATTGCTTAACGGATCTTATAGTTATACGAATGTAAGCGCAAATATCTTTAAGCGCTTTTATTTATCACAGTTGGGGTATACCGATATTACGCTCCAGGGAGGGGTTTTACTCGGCCAGGTTCCGTTCCCCTTGCTGAATATTATTCCCGCCAATCAAACCTACCTGTATGACCCTAACGCTTACAATATGATGAACTTTTTAGAGTTCGTCAGCGATCATTACGTTGGGTTAAACCTAACGCATAGTTTTGATGGTTTTTTTCTAAATAAAATACCATTAGTAGATCATCTTAAACTCAGGGAGTTTTTTTCTCTTAAAATTTTATATGGGGGCCTGCGCAATGAAAATAATCCGCGCTATACCACTAATTTATATAAATTCCCGGCCAGCTTAAATGGCTCATCGGGAACCTATTCATTAGGTAGCACGCCTTATATAGAAGCAGGAGTTGGTATAGGAAATATATTTAAATTGATACGGATCGATGTGATCCGCAGATTTAATTATCTCGATCATCCCGGCACAACTCCTTATGGCCTCCGTTTCAGTTTTAGTCCCGATTTTTAATTTATAAACATGCCCCCACAAATCGTTCAATATATCAGCGACTATAGTTACCTGGCTATATTTCTATTAATTTATTTGCAGGAAATAGGCGTACCTATTCCTTTACCCAATGAGCTGCTGATGTTATTCGCTGGTTACTTATCCTATAAAGGGATACTTTTTTTCTTTTTAGTTCTGCTGACCATTATAGGTGCAGATTTTACAGGAACGATGACCTTGTACCTCCTGTTTTATTTTTTCGGCAATTACCTGATGGCACATAAGCCGAAATGGATTCCTTTATCAACTGCGACACTTGACCGGTTAGAGGTAAAAGTTACTAAAGGCGGCTGGTGGGCAGTATTTTTGTTCAGGATTACGCCCTTTATACGGGGTTATACTTCCGTAGCTTCCGGGCTTTTACGCTTAAAGCCGAAATGGTTCATTCCTATCGCCTGTATCTCCTCCGTCCTGGTATGCACAACCTATGTAACGCTTGGAGAAATATTTGGCCCTTATTGGAATGAAGTTGTGGCTAAACTGAACACTTTTCGATATGAGGCTTTAGCCGTAGTCTTATTGATCATATCCATCTATAGCATATCTAAGCTAAACACCGTTTTAAAGGAAAAAAAGAAGATCAAGGAAAAGCTGCAATATGAAAAGGAGCGGTTGATCAGGCTGCATATGGTTTCCGAAACCGCCTGGGTCACTCAAGGGCAGGGCGTACATACCGCCTATATTGAATTAATGGAACTGCTGGCCGGTGATCGGGATATTATCCTCACTATCAATGGGAAAGGAAAAGGGAATGTTTTCCATTCGCATACTTACGGGCCTTATTATTTCTGGAAGGGTAGAAACTATAAAGGAAGACGGATACTAACTGCCCATGTTATACCGGACTCGAGTAAGGGTACTATTCCTTTTTGGAAACAACTGTTACCACTGACCAGCTTATACTTAAAACTGGTTTATTCTTTTGCCGATGTCGTGATCGCCATTTCACCTACGGTTGAAAAAGCCATCAAGGATTTGGGTGTAAAATCTGACATCATACGAATCCATAACCCGGTATTGACAGAAAATTGGGCAAGAACAATTGAAAACAGAAAAAAAGGCAGGGAGCTATTAGGGATTAAGTTAGATGAAAAATTAATATTAGGGGTTGGGCAATTACAGGAAAGAAAAGGGGTGGAAGATTTTATTGATATGGCTGCGGCCATGCCGAACCATAAATTTGTATGGGTTGGCGGTCGCCCCTGGGGCATGTTCACTGAAGGCATCCAGCGGATCAACAATCGGATAGAAAACGCCCCCTCCAATATATTTTTTACCGGTTTAAAGGCGTTGGAAGATATGTCGCCTATGTATGCAGCCGCAGATGTTTTTCTATTTCCTTCTTACCAGGAAAATTGCCCTTTGGCACCTTTAGAAGCAGCAGCAGCGGGTTTACCGGTAGTATTCAGGGATATTCCGGAGTATACAAGTTTATACACCAGCCCATACCTTAAAGCGGCCGATACGAATGATTTTATAAGGATAACACATCGCCTTTTAGCAGACAGTTCATTTTATGAAGAAAGTGTTCAAATTTCTGCGAAATTGATCACGGAGTTTGATAAAATAGAAATAAAAACCAAGTTGATTGATCTGTATAAACAAACACTTCAGACTTATTACGCTGATTAATTAATACTGTTATAAGATTAAATATTAAATTAAAAAAGCTTTATTATTCAACCTACGAATAACTTCAATAGAACTATTTGATCATCCCCCAATGGTTACTTGGTTGATACGATTAAATACGATTAATCTTTTATTTCATAGTAACTTTTGTGCTCCCGACGAGATTCGAACTCATATCGATGGTACCGGAAACCATAATTCTATCCATTGAACTACGGGAGCAATTGTGGGGCAAATATATAAAATTGATTTTACCTGTATGGGTTCGGGTTTAAATATAAAATTACAAGGGCAGGGCAGCTCTACTTTTATAAGCGACCCATTTTTCGTATCTTTGATTGATTCCCCAAAACGTACTTTGTAATACTTTATGCATCAATTTTTACAATTGGTAAATCCGGTAAAAGCCACGGCTTGTTTTGTTAAATATTTGATTTTAAACAACTTAACTAAAATGTTTACTACCGATATAAACCTTAATGCCCGATAAACGCCATTTTTTACTACCGGTATTAAGCCCGATACCCGGAAAACGCCATTTTTTACTACCGGTAAAACGCCCAATGCCCGATAAATGGTAATTTTTACTACCGGTAAAAGCAATGACACAGGTGTGACCAAGTTTTTGATTTAATTTAAAATATTATCGGTAGTCAGTCGTCTACCCCTATATAATGAAGAAAAGAGTTCTCTACATAATACTACTTTGGCTGTTTGCCGATGTTTATTTCTACACCGCTGTCGAAACGTTGACAGCAATTCCGGCCTGGCATTGGGCTTATTGGTCGGCTGATATTTTGATTTTGGCCGGAGTTGTTTTCACCATCTTCGGCCGCAAAAGGGGCAGTGCGCAACGTGCGGTTTCCTGGCTGATGTCGCTGCTGTTGTTATCCGCAGTTCCGAAGATATTGGGGACACCGGTTCTGCTTATTGAAGATGTTGTCCGGCTATTTCAAGGTTTCCCGCCGCGTAGTGTTTGGGTGAGTGAGCTTGCGCTGATTGTTGCCGCTATTCCGTTTGTTGGTTTGTTGTTTGGGTTGACAAGAGGAAGACACCATTACCAGGTACATAAGGAAACCCTATATTTCCCTGACCTGCCCGAAGCTTTTGACGGCTTTAAGATAACGCAGCTATCTGATATCCATGCCGGCAGTTTTACCAGCGAAAAAGGGGTTAATAAAGGCATCGACCTGGTTAACGCCCAGCATAGCGATCTGATACTGTTTACCGGCGACTTGGTAAACAATCAGGCATCCGAAATGGACCCGTGGATAACCACATTCGCCAAATTAAAAGCGCCTTACGGCAAATATTCCGTATTAGGCAATCATGATTATGGCGACTATATGAAATGGGATAGTGAAGCTGCAAAAGCCAATAATTTAGTTGATTTAAAAGGCGTTCATAAAAAAATTGGTTTCCGACTACTGTTGGATGAATCAGTGAAAATTGAAAAAGATGGTCAGTCAATAGCTTTAATAGGCGTAGAAAACTGGGGCAAGGGCGGGTTCCATAAATACGGCAATTTGGAAAACGCTGTTAAAAATGTTGACGATAATCAGGTTAAAATTCTGATGTCGCATGATCCATCGCATTGGGAGGCCAAAACATTAAATCATTTAAAACATATCCATTTAACACTTGCGGGTCATACCCACGGCGCGCAGTTTGGTATTGAGTTGTTTGGTTTTAAATGGAGCCCCATTAAATATGTTTATAAGCAATGGGCAGGCCTTTACAAACAAAAAGACAGATACCTGTACGTTAACCGCGGCTTTGGTTTCCTGGGCCTTAAAGGCAGGGTAGGGATCTGGCCGGAGATTACGGTGATTACATTAAAGAGAGGATAGAGTTAAGAGTTAAGAATCAAGAGTCAAGAAAAAGATCAGTCTTAATTCTTATCTCTTGATTCTTGAATCTAACTTACACGTTAAAACGGAAGTGCATTACATCCCCATCCACCACAACATAGGTTTTGCCTTCAATACCTAATTTTCCGGCTTCTTTTATGGCTGCTTCAGATCCGTTGTATTTTACAAAGTCATCATATTTAATCACCTCGGCACGGATAAAGCCTTTTTCAAAATCGGTATGGATAACACCTGCCGCTTGTGGGGCTGTAAAGCCCTGGGTTATGGTCCAGGCGCGTACTTCCTGCACACCGGCGGTAAAGTAGGTAGCCAGGTGAAGCAGCTTGTAAGCGGCTTTAATCAGCTTATTAACGCCCGACTCAGTCAGGCCCATATCATTCAAAAACATTTCGCGTTCTTCGAAAGATTCCAGCTCGGCAATTTCGGCTTCAATTTGTGCCGATATTACTAATACACCCGCGTTCTCATCCTTTACAGCTTCTTTAACTTTATCAACATAAGCGTTGCCAGTATTTACAGATGCTTCATCAACATTACAAACGTAGAGTACCGGTTTCGCGGTTAATAGCCATAGGTCGGCAATGTATTCTTTGTCCTCGTCAGCAACCGGGGCAGTACGGGCTGATTTGCCTTTTAACAAATGTTCTTTATAAACGGTAAGCACATCAAAGGTTTTCTTTGCCTCTTTGTCGCCACCGGTTTTAGCCATTTTCTCAACCTTTTGTATTTTCTTTTCAATACTGTCAAGGTCTTTTAATTGCAGCTCAGTATCAATAATTTCTTTATCGCGGATAGGATCAACGCTGCCATCAACGTGTATAACATTGTCATTATCAAAGCAACGCAATACGTGTAAAATAGCATTGGTTGAGCGTATATTACCTAAAAACTGGTTGCCCAATCCTTCGCCTTTGCTGGCACCTTTTACAAGGCCGGCTATATCAACAATTTCAATTGTGTTTGGCACAATTGATTTTGGTTGTACTATTTCTGTTAGTTTTACCAACCGCTCATCCGGAACAGTAATTACGCCCACATTTGGCTCGATGGTACAAAACGGAAAATTAGCCGCCTGCGCCTTAGCATTTGATAAGCAATTAAAAAGAGTTGATTTACCCACATTTGGCAAACCTACTATACCACATTGTAAAGCCATATTTTTATTTTAAGAATCAAGAGTAAAGATGCAAGAATCAGGACAAGTCTTGGCTCTTGTTTCTTGATCCTTGTATCTTTTAAAAAACGCAAAGATAACAGAAAATACTACCTTATAATTTGAAAAAATAAACGACTTTTGCAGCAGTTAAACAGGAACAGTAAACCCATGTAAAAAAGAGGCGATATTATGGAAGAAATGGTTGAACAAATAGAATTGTTGCTGGAGCAAAACGATAAACAACCGCTGCGCGACTATCTTAACAACCTTAATATATCAGACGTTGAAGAACTGATAGACGAACTTCCGGAATATGGCCCATTGTTTATTGAAATTTTATCCATTAACCGCGCGGTTAATGTGTTCCGGATCCTGGATTTCCCTACGCAGGAACGTATCATAAAAAAACTGCCCGGTACAAAAATTTCTGAGATCATTACTGAACTGCCGCCCGATGATCGTACCGCTTTCCTGGGCGAATTACATGGCGATGCGGTAAAAGCGCTGATACTACACCTTTCGCCGGCCGATAGGAAAGAAACATTATCTCTGTTAGGTTATAAAGAAGATAGCGTGGGCCGCTTAATGACGCCCGACTACATCGCTGTTAAAAAAAGCTGGGACGTTAACCGCGTGCTGGAGCATATCCGAAAATTTGGTAAAAACTCTGAAACCATTGACGTAATTTATGTTTTGGGCGATAAAGGCGTTTTATTGGACGATATCCGCATACGCGAAATATTATTGGTTGACCCCGATACCAAAATAAGCCAGTTGATGGATGGCAGGCTCATCGCATTAAAAGCTACTGATCCGCAGGAGGAAGCCATCAATATTTTCAGGATGAACAATCGTACCGCGTTGCCGGTTACTGATGATGAAAACATATTACTAGGTATTGTTACCGTGGATGATATCCTTTGGATAGCTAATGAGGAGTATACCGAAGATATCCAAAAAATTGGTGGTACCGAGGCATTGGATGAGCCTTACCTGGATATTAACCTGTTTAAACTGGTGAGAAAGCGTGTAGGCTGGCTCATTGTTTTATTTTTAGGCGAAATGCTAACTGCCACCGCCATGGGGTATTTTGGCGATGAAATAGGTTTGGTTGTTGCCTTAGCTTTCTTTTTACCGCTGATCATATCAAGCGGGGGTAATAGCGGCTCGCAGGCATCAACATTAATTATACAGGCCATGGCATTAGGCGAAGTAACTGTTGCTGATTGGTGGCGTGTTATGCGCCGCGAGTTGCTTTCGGGATTGATGTTGGGTATGATTTTAGGGATCATAGGTTTCTTTAGGATAAGTGTATGGAGCATGTTTAGCACCGTTTACGGGCCGCACTGGCTGCTTATAGCATTTACAGTAGGATTTGCATTAATAGGTGTTGTACTTTGGGGTTCATTAGCAGGCTCTATGCTGCCGTTGGTATTAAAAAAATTAGGTGCCGACCCGGCAACATCATCCGCGCCGTTTGTGGCTACCCTGGTAGATGTAACCGGGCTGATTATCTATTTCAGTATAGCATCTATCATTATGCATGATATTTTGCATCCTGTTGTACAGCATGCCGCGGTGGTGCATAGGCTACAGCCTTAATTTTAGTGAGTTAGCTTGTTTCTTTTTAAATAGTTTATAACTTTAGCTAAACTTAAATCTAAAACAATGGAAGAAACTAATGAACCAATTATCCCTGCCCAACCAGTAGGGCTAGTATTATTACAAGACGCACAATTTTTTTTACATGAAACCGGCAGATGGGCCAAGTTCCTGGGCATAATGGGCTTTATAGGTTCGGGATTTTTAATGTTACTAGCCTTTTTTTTCGGGGCATTTATGTCTGCTATGTCAACTTTGTCACCATATTCTCAAAGCACAAGACATTTTCCGGCTATTATTGGCGGTGTAGGCGGTTTTATTTTATATGGATCACTTGCAGTTGTATACTTTTTTATCTCGCTTAACCTATATCAATTTGGCGACGGTGTAAAACAAGCTGTAGAGCTTGGAGATTCTATACAGCTAAGCATTGCATTCGGCAAACTAAAATTATTTTTTAAGATCAAAGGTATCATACTGATTGCTGTTTTGTGCCTGTATGGCTTAATAATAATAGGAGGTATAATAATAGCTGCTTTTATAATGCACCGGTAAAAACACATAAACATAAAAAAGACCCGCCAATTGGCAGGTCTTTTTTATTAGGATTATAATAAGTTTTAGTTTGGTTTTACTCTATAAGTTATCAAATGAAAAATCATCGTCAGCGGTTGCTTTGGCCGGTTCGCCAGATTCACTAAACTCGTAACGTTTTTCAACTACTTCCTGGTTCTCTTTAATGTAGTCAATTGTTCCGTTTAGTCCTTCAACAAATTTTTCAAAATCTTCTTTGTATAAAAATATTTTGTGTTTGATAAATACCCCGTCTTCCAATCTCTTTTTGCTCTCAGTAATTGTTACGTAGTAATCGTTTGACCGTGTTGCCTTTACATCAAAAAAATAAGTCCTTTTACCTGCCCTTACCTTCTTTGAAAAAACCTCTTCGCGCTCTCTGTTGTCAAAATCTCCCATGCTTATTGTTGTTGTAGTTTAGTTTTGTTAGGCATAAATATAAATAAATTTTTAAAGTGCAAGTATTAAAACAAATATTATTGTCTTTTTTTAAACATTTATATATAAATGTTACTTATAATTTTAACTGCCGGGCACCTCTTCCTCCTCAAGTAGCTGCTTTTCATACAGTTCAAAGTAGGTTCCTTTCTGTTGTATAAGGTATTCGTGGTGGCCTTGTTCAATTATTTCGCCGTTATCCATCACTAATATTTTATCGGCATTTTTTATGGTTGATATGCGATGCGCAATAATAATATTTGTTTTACCTTGCATAATATATCCCAGGTTTTGCAATATTTCTTCCTCCGTCCGGGTATCAACAGCCGATAGGCAATCATCAAAAACCAATATCTGCGGATGCTTAACAATGGCCCGTGCTATAGATACCCGCTGCTTTTGCCCGCCCGATAAGGTAATGCCGCGCTCGCCAATCAGCGTTTCAAAACCTTTGTCTAACTCTATAATATTATTATAAACAGCGGCATCCTTAGCAGCTTGCTCAACTATGGGCATATTTAATACATCGGCACTAAAGGCGATATTATTGGCAATAGTGTCCGAGAATAAAAATACCTCCTGCGGTACAAAACCTATTTGCGCGCGATAACCTTCCAGGTTAAGCTGTTTTACAGGTTCGTTATCAATTAATATTTCGCCACTGGTAGTATCATACATCCGCAGCAATAAATTAGCAATGGTTGATTTACCCGAACCCGTACGGCCGATAATAGCTACCATCTCGCCGGGGTGCGCGGTGAATGATACATTCTTTAAAGCCTGTATGCCGGTATCGGGATAAATAAATGATACATTTTTAAACTCGATCAATCCATTTATAATACGTTTAGGTACATCGGGCGATATGATCTCCGGTTCCTGGTGCAAAAACTCATTAATACGTTTTTGTGAAGCCGCGGCACGCTGAATCAGCGATGTTACCCAACCCAACGCCATTACCGGGAAGGTAAGTTGGTTAAGATATACCAAAAACTCGGCAATATTACCTGGGGTGATAGTGCCTTTCATTACCTCAATGCCGCCAATAAATATGGTAATAACGTTGCTAAGGCCAACCAATAACAACATGGTAGGGTAGAAGGCGGCCTGCACTTTTACCAGTTCCATGGAGTGCATTTTATAATCATCGCTTTCTAAAGCAAATTTTTCACGAACAGAGCTTTCGCGCACGTACGATTTCATGATACGGATACCCGAAAAATTTTCCTGCACAAAGCTGGATAGGGCAGATAACCGCTCTTGTATCTTCTCGCTGCGGAAATTAATAATGTTGTTTACATAATAAATAATAACCGCCAATATGGGCAGTGGCAATACCGAAAAAACAGCCAGCCTAACGTTTACCGTAAGCATGGCGTAAATAACCAGCACAAAAAGCACTACGGTATTAATGGTGTACATAATGCCCGGCCCCAGGTACATGCGCACGCGGCTTACATCCTCGGTCACACGATTCATCAGGTCGCCGGTATTGTGGCGGCGATAAAAGGCCAGGGATAGATCCTGATAATGGCTATAGATCTCATTCTTGAGGTCGTATTCAATATGGCGCGACATGAGGATGATGGTTTGTCGCATAAAAAATAAAAACAAACCTCTTATCAGCGACAGCACCAAAACTAAAGCGCCAAACAATAATAAGCTCGATCCAAAAATATCATAGATCATGCTCTGGCGGTTAAAGCCGGCAAATAGCTGGTAGGTGCCAATATTCTCTGTAACCAGATCAAACGCCACACGGATAACCTGGGCAGGTAACACACTAAAAATATTGGATATAATAACAAACACCACACCCGGTATAAGGTGCCACCGATATTTAACAAAGAATTTATTTAGGTATGCGAGATCTTTCATTAATTATAGTTCGGAGGGCCGATAAGACTGGAAGCCCGTAAGCAAAAATACAGTAAATGGTTGTGTAAAGAAAGCTGTTGTTAACGTTTTAAACTAAAAAATGCCAATTCTTCTCCACCTCTAACCAAATCACCCTCACGCTTTAACCCTGCTTTTTCAAGTACACATTGCGATCCTATGTTTTCTAATGTAGTAACCGCCACAATTGCTATTATGGACTCATCCGCAAATGCGTGGTCAACCATTGCAAGGGCCATTTCGGTGCCAATGCCTTGTCCCCAGTATTTTTGTTCCATGCTGTAGCCTAACTCCAATATCGTTAAGTCATCATTAAAAGGGCGTAGCAGACAACTGCCTATAAATTCGTTACTGGTTAGGTCAAACATCCCCCAAATGCCTGCGGTTTTGGTTACGGGATATTGGCTTAAAGCATTATTAAAAATGTTAATACGCTCCTCGCGACTCCTTTTTGGTAGATAAAGTGCAACCTTTTCATCTGTAAAATGGGTTAGGTAAGTCTCCATTTCTTCGGGTAAAAACTCTCTGATAATCAGTCGGGCAGTTTGGGTGATAACGCTCATACATCAAATATAAATTTATTTTTTAGCTCACCCGTAGCAATGTGTTTTAAACCCATCGCTACATTTACCTATTAAAAACCTTTGTTGCGTAAAAAAAATAGCTACTTTTGTTGCGCCTTAAAAACAATACATGCCGAGCACCAACGCCACCGATTCAATTTTTAGCCAGCTGGAAGACTGTGGGCATAAAAAAGTTGTTTACTGCAGCGACCCCGATACCGGCTTAAAAGCAATCATAGCAATACACAATACTATACTCGGCCCTGCTTTGGGTGGTATCCGCATGTGGACTTATAAAACCGAAAACGAAGCTCTTGCCGATGTTTTGCGTCTTTCAAGAAGCATGACTTATAAAGCAGCCATATCAGGCCTTAACCTGGGTGGCGGCAGCGCGGTTATTATCGGCGACTCGCGCAAAGACAAGAACGAAGCACTGATGCGTAAGTTTGGCCGCTTTGTAAAAAACTTTAACGGCGAGTTTATTGCCGGCGAAGATGTAGGCACCAATCCACGCGATATGGAGTATATCCGTATGGAAACCGAGCATGTTGCCGGTTTACCAGAAAGTATTGGCGGCAGCGGCGACCCGGCCCCAATAGCCGCAATGGGTGTTTTTATGGGCATAAAAGCATCGGTAAAAGAAGTTTTTGGTACGGATAGCCTGACCGGTAAATCGGTTATAGTACAAGGCATAGGCCATGTAGGCGAAAACCTGGTAAAGTTGCTGCGCGATGAAAATGTAAAAGTTTACATAAGCGATATTGACGAGGACCGTACACGGCAGATATCAAAAAAATATGGTGCCGAAGCCATATCTAACAATACCATTTTTGATATTGATGCCGACATCTATTCGCCATGCGCGTTGGGCGGTACTATTAATACAGAAACTATAAACAAGCTTAAATGCGCTATTATAGCCGGATCGGCCAATAACCAGTTGGAAGATGAAGAAATACACGGACAATTATTATTGGACAAAGGCATAATATTTGCCCCGGATTACGTTATAAACGCAGGTGGGGTTATTAACTGCTACTCGGAGTTGATGGGCTTTACAAAAAAACGCTCATTACAGCTAACCGAAAATATTTATGAAGCTACGCGCAATGTTTTAAAACTTTCAAAGGCCGAAAGTATTTCTACCATACAAGCTGCAAACAAAATTGTTGAAAAACGTATTACAGACATTAACAAAGTAAAATCTAGCTATTAAATAAATCACAAACAGGATTCATTCCTAAATCGTTCTTACAAAAATGTTAAACAGAAGGCACCTACGGGTAAAAGTATTACAGTCATTATACGCATTTCATCAAACTGATGCGGTTAATATTAAACAGCAGGAAAAAAACTTATTGCAAAGTATAGACCAGGTATACGAAATGTATATTTGGATGCTATCCCTGATATCAGAAGTGGTAGGTTACGCAGACAGGGATGCAACAGAACGTGCACACAAGCACCTGCCTACTGCCGATGATTTGAATGCCAACCTTAAAATACTCACCAACAGGTTTGCCATATCATTAAACCAAAACAAAGAGTTTTTGGCCGGTATAAAAAAATATAAAGTAGAGTGGACCTTTGAGCCCGAATTGGTTAAGACCTTATTTACCAATCTTAAAGCCGCGCCCGAATATGCAGAATACCTGCAGAAAACAGGCGATACCATCCAAACGGATAAGGATATTATTAAATTTATTTTTAAAAAAATCATACTAAAATCAACCCTGGCCGACCAGGTTTTTGAAGAGAAGTTTATTTTTTGGCCGGTTGATAAAGATGTATTACAAGCGCTTATAGCTAAAACGTTTAAAAACTTTGCTTTTGATGAGCCGGTAAAAAACAAACTGGCCGAAGTAACCGGTAACTGGGAAGAGGATAAAGATTTTATTGTTAAGTTATTAGAAACTTCTGTACGTTACGATAAAGATTACCAGGCGCTAATAAGCGCGAAAACCCAAAATTGGGAGCCGGAACGTATTGCTATGATGGATACCCTGTTAATGAAAATGGCTATTGCCGAATTTGTTAACTTTGCATCTATCCCCGTTAAGGTTACTATTAATGAGTATCTGGAGATATCAAAAGAGTTTAGTACGCCAAAAAGCAATTCGTTTATTAACGGTATATTAGACAAGATTTTATTCGAACTAAAAGCCGAAAAGAAAATTAATAAAATAGGTAGAGGATTAATTGAATAGCAGCATGAAAAAACTGATTTTAAGCTTATTTATGGCAAGCGCGTTAATGGCTTGCAATCAAACTAACAAAAAAACTGTAGTAGCTACTACCGATGGATCTGACATCAGGTATGAAAAAGATAGCTATGATTTTGGTAAAATAAAACAAGGCGAAAAGGTGTCGCATAGCTTTACGTTTACCAATACCGGTAAATCACCACTCATCATAACCAATGCAACAGCATCATGCGGGTGTACTACACCAATATGGCCCAAAAAACCGGTAATGCCTGGCGATACAGCTTCAATAGCCGTAACGTTTGACAGTGCCGGCAAATCTGGCTTACAAGATAAATTAATAACAGTTACCGCAAACAGCCAACCACCACAAAGCATTGTGCATTTAATTGGCGAAGTACTTACAAAATAATAATTAAAATGATAGCAACTATTTTACTACAAGCCAGCGGGCCCCTGGGCAGTTTCGGCTCAATTTTGCCACTAATACTAATCGTTGTAGTGTTTTATTTCTTCATGATCCGTCCGCAAATTAAAAAGCAAAAAGATCAAAAGAATTTTGTTAACGATTTAAAAAAAGGCGATAAGATTATCACTACATCTGGCATGCACGGTAAAATTATTGAAGTTGCTGATGCAACCTTTTTAATTGAAACCGAAGGAGGACACAAACTTCGTTTTAATAAATCTGCAATATCTTTAGATGACTCAAAGGCTTTAACTACGCCGGTATCTACTAAATAAGCAAAGGGCTTAAAGCATAAAGCTTTTGTATAGAATAAATTTTAACAAAGCGGAAAGAAAAGCATACTAGCTTTTACCTTTCCGCTTTCGGCTTTTAGCTAAATAATATGGCCATAATAAAACTATCAGCAACAGAACGCAGGCGGGCATCGGCATTTATTACGTGCCTGGTGCTGGCGCTTTGTGCCTGGATAGTTGTTACCTTGTCAACCACTTATAATTATAACGTAAGGGAGATATTGGCCTTTAAAAATGCTCCGCTAAAACGGGCATTTCATTCATTGCAATCTGATACGGTTAGTGTTACTGTAAAGGGTAGCGGCTGGCAAATGCTGCTTTCGAAAATAAACGAGCAGAATCATATAATTAAGGTTGATTTGAGTAAGTTGGATAGCGAGGCCTATGTTGTATTGAGCGCGCAACTGGCAGAAATTAACTCGGAAAAAGCGTTGGATAATCAAATAACCGCTATTACGCCTGATACACTTTATTTTGATTTTACAAATCGCAGCGTACGCCGTGTACCAGTGCAATTGGTAAAATCAGTAAAATACCAACAACAGTACACCCAATCTGGCGATGTGGTAATTAAACCGGCTTATGTTACTATAAGCGGCCCCAGTAACCGTATTGATAAGATTAAATATTGGCGTACAGACTCCTTATCGCTAAAAAATATTGGCGAAAACGTAAGCACACAAATTAACCTGGAAGCATCTGCCGAAGGTAATATCAGCATTTACCCAAAAACGGTACAAGTAAATATACCGGTTGATGAATTTACCGAGAAAACTCTGGAGTTACCGGTTAAGCTGGTGGGCAATGTTGATTTTTTTAATGTGAAGGTATTCCCCCAAAAGGTAAAAGTAACTATTACAACCTCTTTAAACAGATATACCGAGCTTGATGAAGATCTTTTTGAAGCACAAGCCGATCTTAACTTATGGCGCGTGTATGGCTATAACACGTTGCCGGTTAAGGTTACCCGGCTGCCTGCCTATTGTAAAATTGTAAATGTCGAACCCCGCAATATTGACTTTATTGTTAAAAAGTAATGCTTAAAATAGGTATCACCGGTAATATAGGCAGCGGCAAAACTACGGTCAGCAAAATGTTCGAGGTATTAGGCATCCCTGTTTTTTATGCAGATGCCGCAGCTAAAAACATAATGACTGCCGATCCTGTATTGATAGCCGACATAAAAAAAACCTTTGGCGATGCCGCTTACCTGGCCGATGGCAACCTTGACCGTAAATACATAGCTAACATTGTTTTTAACGATGATAAAGAACTGGCAAAGTTAAACGCATTGACACACCCTGCGGTATTCAGGGCATTTGATACCTGGGTGGCCGATATTAAAAATGTGCCTTATGTTATCAAGGAAGCTGCTTTGTTGTTTGAAAGCACATCCTATAAAATGTGCGATTATTCATTGTTAGTTACAGCGCCTTTAGAGCTGCGTATAGACCGCGTAACCAAACGCGACCACATAATCCGCACCGAAGTTGAGGCCCGCGAAACCAAACAGTTTACAGAAGCCAAAAAACGTGAATTGGCAGATTATATAATTGAAAATAACGAAACGCAGTTACTGATACCGCAGATATTGGAATTGCATGAAGCGTTTTTACAACTTGCAACCCCATAAAATAAATAAAACATGTCATTTTGAACATAGCGAAAAATCTATACACGTGCTTGGTAACCTAGCTATGTATAGATTTCTCCCTTCGCTCGAAATGACAACACTAATATGAGTATCCTCAACGACTTCATCGCTATTAACGCCAACGGCATCTACTGCAAATACGGTGATTTTTACCTGGACCCGCAGCAGCCTGTGCAAACAGCCGTAATATCGCACGCTCATGCAGACCATGCGGTTAGTGGCAATAAAGACGTTTATTGCACCAGGCCCACACGCGAGTTTATGCATTTGCGATACCATAGGTCGGCGGCACAGGTGTTTAATATTGTCGGCTACAATCAGCCATTTACCATAAAAGGTGTCACTATAACTTTTGTATCAGCCGGGCACATGCTGGGCTCTGCAATGGTGCTGATGGAATACGAAGGATCAAGTTATCTATATACCGGCGATTATAAAATACAACCCGATGCCACCTGCGACCCTATCGAGTGGGTCAATGCCGATGTGCTGATAACAGAAAGTACTTTTGCAGATCCGAAAATCATTCATCCCGACCCGGTTGAGGAGATAAAAAAATTGAATGGTATAAAAAGTAATATCCTGCTAGGTGCGTATGGCTTAGGTAAGAGCCAGCGTTTAATCAGGATGATAAATGACCATGCCCCGCAGAAAAAAGTGCTGGTACATCATAAAATCATGCCCATTAACCAGATATATGAGCAGGCAGGTATTAAGCTTGGCAAGCACCAGATGTATGGGCGTAAATTGATGAAGGTGCAGGATGAGTTTATATATATTGTGCCGCCTTTTACGTTTAATAGTTATATAAAGGCTACCGGCGTGAAACGGTTGTTTGCATCGGGCTGGAAAAATTTGCAGGTTAATAAAGAGGACACGCTGTTTATATCAGACCATGTTGATTGGAACGATATTTTAGAGGCTGTTAAACGGGTTAACCCCAAGCAGGTTTGGACACTGCATGGCAACGGTTATCATTTAAAAGCCCATTTAGGAAAAGATATATTAGTTAAATTGCTTAATTAAACCAGCAATGGAAGAAAATATAGATTACTATATTAACGAAGACGGCAACTTTGTTTTTACCGAAGCATATCATCTAAAACGGGGTTATTGCTGCCAAAATAAGTGCAAGCATTGCCCATGGAATTTCGGAAAAACAGACGAAGAGATTAAATCACAGAAAAAATAAAGATATTTGCATCGTTGAAGTAATATAAGTTATGCGAATAGATGACGAAATACAAAGTTCAAAGTTTGAAGATAACTACCAAAAGGCGGTTATCAACATCGCGTACACCGATGGGTGGTTAAAGAATACCTTTAACTGCCATTTTGAAAAACATAATTTAACGCAACAACAGTTTAATATCTTGCGCATATTAAGAGGCCAGTACCCAAAACCGGCCACGGTTAACCTGCTAAAAGAACGCATGATAGATAAGATGAGCGATGCCTCACGCATTGTTGACCGTTTGGTGCAAAAGGATATGATAACCCGTTGCACCAACAATAAAGACAGGCGCGCCGTTGATATCCGCATTAGCGATAAGGGCCTTGAAACCCTGGCCACCATGGATGCCGAATTTAAAACCAGGGATTTCCTAAAAAACAACCTTACCTCCGAAGAAGCCGCGCAGTTAAGTGATCTGCTGGATAAGTTGAGAGGGTAAATAATTTCGGATTTCGGATGTTCGATTTCGAATTTAATTTTGTTTAAGTTGTCACTCCGTTCAGAATGACAAAAAGAATTATAGGTTATCGATCTTCTTCTGAATAACCAGTTTATCCATATCTGTTTTTGCTAACGCGATGGCTTTCTGCAAATGGCGTTTGGCTTGTTCATTATCAATATCGGTATATAAATAGCCCAACAAAGTAAAGTAAAACTGGTCATCAGTTAAACCTAATTGCTCGGCTTCAATAATAGCCGCTTCTTTTCCGGCGACTTTCGATAATACATAAATCCGGTTCAAAGCCCCTATCGGCGAATATTTAATTTGTAGCAATTGATTGTACAAATTCAAAACTGTTTCCCATTTATGTAAAGTGTCGGTCTTTTTAGTGCGCCAGTACGCAATGGTAGCTTCTAAATGATATTTAGATATTTCAGTACCGCTGGCAGATTGATTTAAAAAGTAAGCTCCTTTGCTTATCAGGTCGGTGTCCCAAAGGCTTGTATCCTGGTCGTCATATAAAACATGTTCCCCGTTTTTTTTTATCCTCGCCTCAAATCGCGAAGCATGAAAACACATTAGTGACAGCAAAGCATTAACCGGCGGTTTGTTGGTTTGTTTATTTTCAACCAGCATGGTACACAAACGCATGGCTTCCAGGCAAAGATCTTTACGTAGGGTTTTGTTGGTGCTAACCGAATAATAGCCTTCATTAAATAACAAATAAATAGTGGTTAAAACAGGGGCAAGGCGTTGGTTTATCTCCGTTTCGTTTGGCAGTTCGATCTTTATCCTCTTACTGCGTAGCTTCTCTTTAGCGCGATACAGACGTTTATTGATAGTTTCTTTGTTAGATAAAAAAGCATCGGCAATTTCATCAATGCCAAACCCGCAAAGTATCCGCAGGGATAATCCTATCTGAGCCTCGGGCGGGATAGCTGGGTGACAAATAGCAAACATCATCTGTAACTGGCTGTCGTTAATATTTTGTGGCGACAGGTCTATCTCTGTTTCATAATACCCAATGCCTGCGTTTTGTATTTCCGGCGAGATCTTACTGTCAAATAAAGTATTACGCTGCAAATGGTTCTTTGCTTTGTTTTTGGCTACGATGTATAGCCAGGCGGCAGGGTTTGGCGGTAAGCCTTTTATACCCCAGGTTTGGGCCGCAGTAGCAAATGTATCGCTTGTAATATCCTCGGCAGTTTCTATTTGGTCAAACCCAAAATAACGACAGAGTACCGAAACTATTTTCCGGTACTCTGTCCTGAATAAATGGGGGATAATCTCCTCTTTGTTCATGGGGTTTAATGCACGCCATCTCCTTTGGCCAATAGGCGCACTTCGATAGTGTTTCCTTCACCACCTAAAATGGGGCTGCCCTTGGCAAACTCTACAGCTTCATTAATCGAGTCGGCTTTTACAATTACATAACCGCCAAGGGTTTCTTTGATCTCGCCAAACGGGCCGTTAGTAACCACGTTATTATGGTGCACAACTTTGGCATTGTCAAATACCAAACCATCGCCTTTGCCTTCAAACTTGCCTTTAGCGGCTATGCCGTTCAGCCAGTTCATGGTTGCTTCCATCCATATCTGCATTTGTTCTGGCGATGCTATTTTACTGCCATCCTGGTGCCTGAAAATTAACATGTACTCTTTCATCTTTTTTTAATTTTAAATGTTAGCTGATAATTAATTATACAGACATAACAAATCAGGTTTTATATATTGGACATACGGCAGTAGAAACTTAGTAATTTTAAATCTGATACTATGCCAAATTTAATTGCCACGACACACCAAATTTATCGCTCACCCATCCAAATTTCCTGCTAAAACCGTAATTACCCAATGTCATCATGGCACTGCCGCCATCGGTTAATGTGGCGTATGCATGCTCAATTTCGTTATCATCCTCACAATTAACAAATATGGATATGGATGGGGTAAAGGTAAACGCGTGCTTGCCGGCGCTGTCGATAGCCATAAACTCCTGGCCGTTCAAACTAAATGTGGCATGTATTACAGTTCCCTCGGCACCGGGGCCATTCTTATCATAACGAGTGATGTTTAATATCGATGAGTTTTTAAAGAGGGTAGTGTAGAAATTCATCGCTTCTTCGGCCTTGCCCTCGAACATTAAAAAGGTGGTGAACTTTTGCATTTTATTTATCAGCTAATCTTATCATACATTGCAGATCCTTATCGCTAATATACCATTCTACACAATAACCCTGTGGATCTATATCCGGCTGCGAAGTTAATTTCTCAAATGTTTTGCCAATAGATGGTATATCTTTCATATAATCATGAATGGTCACACTTAGATAATTTCCTGTTTTTAAAACCAATGTTTCGCAATTTAGTTTTTCACCTTCACCTGGTTGCAGTTCTTCGGCAGCGGCTTTATAAATTATTTGTCCGCCATTTTCTGGCCGCGATAGGCCAAAGTATTTTCTTTCGGTCGAGAATGGGATCAACGCATGCAATTTTTGATGGGCTTCTAACACCCCGTCAGGAAATGATTTAGCGGTGATGTAAAACACCTTGATGTCTTTATCGAATGTTATAGTTTCCATATCTGTTAATTAAATGGTTTATTCAAAGTTAGGCTATGGGTATAACAAAAGTAACGGCAGGAAGGGACAACTTAGGGTGGTGATTGGGACAAGTTACGTATTGTCAGTGAACCATCTATAAAACGCTTCGAAAGCTATGCGCCATTGTTTCTCATCGTGTTTACCGCCTTTAATAACCAGCGGCGCGGGTACATTTTTTATGACGAATTTTTTATGAAGCAGGATAGTGTCCATTCTGTTTACATACGCTATCTCGTTACCTTCGGCATCGCCGCAAGCAAAAAAGAACTTAGACTTTAGGCTGATAGGTTGTTTAACAATGGCATCAAACGCACCCGCCGAATACCAAAACGCCGGAGAAAACACACCCGCCACGCCAAATATATTACTATACCTTGCCGCGATATATAGGGTGATTAAACCACCCATGGAGCTACCAACCACAACCGAGTATTTAGGGTCTTTTTTAGTACGATAGTTAGAATCGATATAAGGCTTTACAATCTTGGCTACATAGTGGGCATATATAGCGCCCTCATTATTGATTAAATACGGATTATATTCATTCATCCGGTTACTATTATTGCCCGAATGTATGGCAACAATAATACATTGCTTGTCGGCAGGCATCAGGTTCACCAGTGAATCGGCATACCAGTTGTCACCATCTTTAGCGCCTTTACTAAAGGCGCTCTGGCCATCCTGCATATAAATTACAGGATACTTTTTATGGGAAGTTGTATAGCTTTTGGGTAAATAGATGCGTATGGTGCGCAACCGCTTTAATTGGGGTATCTCCAACTTCGCAGCTTCGTATCGGGCCGTTGCTGTGTCTGGCTGCTGGGCGTAGATTATGGTTGAGGATAACAACACCCTAGTAATAAATAATATAAGCGTTATTCTAAATTTCATGCTTGGTGTTAACCATTATTCGCCCGATGCTTCTAATATAGTTTGTAAAAGTGTTAACGATACCCTGAAATCCGTCAGCTTTATTCTTTCAAAATAAGGTTTTAACATTGGTATAATTCCCTGCTGTTTTGCTAATATCAAAATACCTAAAGTTCCTGTATATTTTAGATTTAATTGGGACGCCAGGTTTCTTCCTTTTAAGTCGTCTAGTATTAGTAAAGGCGATGATAATTCCATTGCAAGAGCAATTGCACTAGCTTCACCAATATCTACTTTTTCTGCATAATTGGCTAGCAATGTTCTATCACTCACAGTTCGTATTTGTATCCATTTGGGTAATGGCTTGCCAAATTCGTGAGCAATTTCTGTAGTAGTAAGAATATTAGAATAAAGTTTATTCAGAATTGGAAATGCGTCAATTTTATTGAGAAGAATAAAACAACTGGTATCAGTAATTACTGCATACTCATTTTGAAATTCGTGCGACATCAGCCATTACATCTTCAAAAGAATAATTAATATAATTAACACCATAATCGGCCAAAATATCTGCAAAGGTTTGCTTAGTTAAGCTGGCCATATCTGCTGCCTGGCCTAATGATAATTTACCAGACTCGTATAATTTAGCTGCTAAAAAACGTACAGTATCGCTATGGTTTTCTTCCAGAAAATCAGGAACCTCAAGTGTTATTGTAGTCATGCCATTAAATATTTAATAATATAAATATACACAATAATTTATGAAAGCTTGAAATTTGGCCAATACTTCCAAAATATCCACCCGAACAAAAGCCCCACCAAAGTACCATAAATTGCCCCTGCGGTTACATCAATAGGATAATGCACCCCAACATATACTTGTGCAAAACAAATAGCCGCGGCCCACAATAACGTTGCAGGTAATACCCATTTATAACGTTTATAAAATACGATGGATAAGCAAACAGCTATAGCAAAATGGTCACTGGCATGGGTAGAGGGGAAGCTGTAGCCAGTGCCACACGGCACACGGCTTACTATTGTTGCAGCCATTGCAGGGTCATTACAGGGGCGTACCCGTTTGTAAAATGATTTAATAATGGTAGCACTACCAAAATCGGCCAGGCCAAATGTTAAGGCCAGTAATACAATGATTATTAGCCCCTGCTTTTTGTATCGCCAAAGGCAAAAAATAAAAATGAAAACATAAAGCGGTATCCATACCAGGCGATTGCGTAAAATAGGCATCAGCACATCAAAAAACGTGTTGCCAAAGTCGTGGTTAATGATGTGGAACAAGTGCCGGTCAAGTTGCAGAAGATAATCGGGCATGGGCGTTTAAAGTAAAGTGTAAATATAAACTAAGATTCTTAGGATTAGAAGATTTTAAGATAATAGATAGATATGATTTATTTAAGTGATTTTTAAATCAAAAAAATCACAGGATACGGTAAATCGAGGTTCAAACTAGTGGATAAATATCCTTACTTTTGCGGTATAATTAATAGTAAGAATTTTGACATTAATAAAATCAATTTCGGGTATACGTGGCACCATTGGGGGCGCGGCTGGTGATGGTTTAACGCCATTGGATATTGTAAAATTCACTTCGGCTTATGGTGCCTGGGCCGTTAAAAAAACCGGTATAAAAAAGATAGTTCTCGGTCGTGATGCGCGTATATCGGGCAGCATGGTTAATAACTTGGTTACGGGTACTTTAATGGGCTTGGGTATTGATGTGGTTGATATTGGCTTGTCTACCACACCAACGGTCGAGATCGCCGTGCCTTTAGAAAAAGCTGCCGGAGGGATCATCCTTACCGCCAGCCATAACCCCAAACAATGGAACGCCCTTAAATTATTAAATGCAGACGGCGAATTTATTAATGATGCCGATGGTAAAGAGGTTTTAGAAATTGCCGAAAGCAGCGCTTTTAGCTACGCTGATGTTAACGCTTTAGGTAAAGTGAGATTTGATGATAGCTATCTGCAAAAACACATAGACCAGATATTGGCCCTGACATTGGTTGATGTCAATGCCATAACCAAAGCAAACTTTAAGGTAGTTATTGATTGCGTAAACTCTACCGGTGGCATATTTGTACCTGCTTTATTGGAAGCCTTAGGTGTAAAAACCGTACATAAATTATTTTGTGAGCCTGATGGCGAGTTTCCGCATAACCCGGAGCCTTTGCCGGAAAATTTAGTAGCATTATCAAAAGAAGTATTGAGCAAAAATGCCAGTTTGGGCATAGCTGTCGATCCGGATGTTGACCGTCTTTGCTTTGTTTGTGAGGATGGCAATATGTTTGGCGAGGAGTATACGCTGGTTGCTGTTGCTGATTATATCCTGAAAAACAATAAAGGTAATACGGTCTCTAACTTATCGTCAACTCGTGCGCTGCGCGATGTTACTGAGGATGCTGGTGGCGAATACCATGCTTCCGCTGTAGGCGAGGTTAACGTGGTTAATAAAATGAAAGAAGTAAACGCTGTTATAGGTGGCGAAGGTAACGGCGGGGTCATCTATCCTGAACTCCATTATGGCCGTGATGCTTTAGCCGGAATAGCTTTATTTTTAACGCACCTGGCTAAATATGGCAAATCGATATCGCAATTACGCCAATCATATCCAGGTTATTTTATCTCAAAAAATAAGATCACACTTACACCTGAGATGGATATTGACGCATTATTGTTAAAGGTTGAGGATAAATACAAAGACCAGCCACATTCAACTATAGACGGGCTTAAAATAGAGTTTGATAAACAATGGGTACATTTACGCCGTTCGAACACGGAGCCGATAATCCGTATCTACTCCGAAGGTGATTCTGAAACAGTAGCCAACAATTTGGCCAATAAGATCATCGCAGACATAAAGGAAATTTTACAACTACGCTAAATTATTGGATTATTGAATTAAGGAATTATTGATTTTTCAGTTAATTCATTAATTCAATAACTCATTAATTCAATAATTAATTAACTGATGAGGGTATACCTTGATAATGCTGCTACAACACCGTTGGATGCAGAAGTGATGAAAGCTATGTGTACGGTAATGGAAAACAATTACGGTAATCCATCATCTATCCATGCGTATGGCCGTGAGGCGAGGGCATTGATAGAGAAATCGCGCAAAACAATAGCTAACCTGCTGCATACTTCGCCTGCCGAGATCTTTTTTACCAGCAGCGGCACCGAAGCCGATAATACCGCTATCCGCTGCGGAATTGTGGATAATAACATTACCCATGCTATAACTACCAGCATAGAGCATCACGCGGTTATCCATACGCTGGAGGCCATGCAAAAAGCCGGTACTATCAAATTGAGCTTTGTTAATATTGATAGCAAAGGCAATATAGATTATGCCCATTTAGAGCAATTATTGCAGGACAACGAACGCAGCTTTGTATCGTTAATGCACGCTAATAACGAGATAGGTACCCTTACCGATATTGAAAGGGTGGGAGATATTTGTGAGCAATACAATGCCATTTTTCATTGCGATACGGTGCAAACCATGGGGCATTTCCCGCATGATCTGACAAAGCTTAAAGTCCATTTTTTAGTATGTGCGGCGCATAAATTCCACGGACCTAAAGGGGTGGGGTTTCTGCACATCAACCATAAAATAAAAATTAAACCATTAATATACGGGGGGTCGCAAGAGCGTAATATGCGTGGAGGTACCGAGAATGTTTACGGTATTGTGGGCCTGGCTAAAGCATTGGAGTTGGCTTATGCCGATATGGAACAGCATAGGGCATATATTCAAGGTTTGAAATCTTATATGAAAGGTCAGCTAATTGAAAACATACCCGGTGTTTTATTTAATGGCGAAACGGATGAAGCTAAAAGCCTGTATACGGTACTAAACGTTTCGTTCCCGGAAACAGACATGGCCGATATGTTATTGTTTAACCTGGACATTGCCGGTATATCCGCGTCTGGCGGCAGTGCCTGCAGTTCGGGTACAGATATTGGCTCGCACGTGCTTACCGGCATTGGCGCCAGCAGTACCAGGCCATCGGTTCGTTTTTCCTTCTCTAAGTATAATACTAAGGACGAGATTGACTTTGTGGTAAACAAAGTGCGCGAGTTGTTTGCGGTGAACGCGTAGTACCAACCACATCATTGCTTCTTTCTTTACAGCATTGACGCTATATTATTTTTTTTCTTTTAAACATTGGCACGTTTATAGCTATTATTTAATTACTAATTAAATAATAGACCTATGAAAACGAATAATCAAAATTCCGAAAAAGGTAATAAAAAGCATCAATCAGAGCAAGAAGGTTCGGGTTATGCCCCACAACGTGAGCAGCAACAGCATAATAAAGGTAACGAGGCTTCGTATAGCGAGCAAAATGATGTTACTCCACCAAACCACAAAGATTTTCCGGTAGTTGGGCCTGGCAAAACAGATTTTGAAAGCCGACCGCAAGCTCGCAGGACTGCACGTATGGTAGGCCATGAGCCGGGTACAGAAGGTATATAAACAAGGTAGTCTATTTTCTTAACAAGAAGGACATCTAAAAAAATGGCCTTCTTACTTAAAACTAAAATCATGAAAACCAATGATCAAAGTCCTCAAAGCAACATTCAGCCTAAAGGAAACATTAAACAACAGCAGGTTAACGAGCCTAAAAAAGATCAAAATACATCAGGCAAAAAACCTGTATTCATAAAAGATATGCCACCAATTGATGGTGCCAGAATAGGAATTATTTAATAATAGAATATTATAAAAAATGGCCGTACACTTTAAATGCACGGCCATTTTGTTTATGGTTATAATATCTTAATTCTTCATCATCTTTAAAAAGGCGGCCAGCTCTGCTTTCATTTCGCGGCGATCTACTATGAAATCAAGGAAACCGTGCTCCTGCACAAACTCTGCAGTTTGGAAGCCTTTTGGCAGGTCCTTTTTAATAGTCTCTTTAATGACCCTTGGACCGGCAAAACCTATTAATGCGCCCGGCTCGGCAATATTAATATCGCCCAGCATAGCGTATGATGCTGTTACACCACCGGTAGTAGGGTCTGTTAATAAAGATATATAAGGGACTTTAGCTTGCGATAATAAAGCTAGTTTGGCTGATGTTTTAGCCATTTGCATTAAGGAGAATGCAGCTTCCATCATCCGTGCGCCACCTGATTTGGATATCATCAGGAAAGGTACTTTATGCTCAATACAGTAATCAATGCTACGGGCAATTTTTTCTCCTACGACAGACCCCATCGACCCGCCTATGAAGGTAAAATCCATACAGGCAATTACCAGGTCCTGTCCGTCAATTTTACCAACCCCGGCACGTATGGCATCTTTTAACCCGGTTTTAAATTGGGTTTCAACCAGCCTGTCGGTATATTTTTTTGTATCTGTAAAATTCAGTGGGTCGCCTGATACAAGGTCAGGAAATAATTCAGTAAACTCATTATTGTCAAACAATACAGAAAAGTATTCTTTTGATCCTATACGCAGGTGGAACCCGCAGTAATGACAAACGTATTGATTTTCAACCTGCTCAGAATAATGTAAAGGTTTCTTACATTGAGGGCACTTGTTCCAGATCCCGTCAGGGGTTTCCTTCTTCTCCTCAGTAGTCGTAATTATCCCTTTTAATTCACGTTTAAACCACGCCATATCTATGTCTAGCTCTTTCAATATATTGCAAAGAAACGAAAAAAGTTTCGAATGGTTTGCGGTTTGGTTGTAAAAGTTGCAGACAAGATCAATCACCGTCATTTAACCTGGCAAATATTAACCAATAAACCGTTGTGAAAAAATATTGAATAAAAAATAAAAAATATTGAATTATTATGTACTACATAACAACTTAATATATACTTTTGTTTAACGGCTTCTCTAGTCGCACAAAACCAATTATTTTTTACCCTAAACAAATTATTGATCTGTTGATGATCTTTTATTTTAAATTATGTAGTACATAACTACTAAAAAACAAACTATGAGAAAAAAAGTTTTTTATTTGTTACTGCTGGCAATATGTTTTGCCATTGGTAAAGTAAATGCACAATCAAATGCATTTTCAGTCTCCGGTGTGGTCACAGACGGAACCAAAAACGAGGTGCTACCAGGTGTAAGTGTGCTTGTAAAAGGTACAACGATAGGCGCTGTTACAGATGTAAACGGCAAGTTTACTTTAAACGCGCCGTCATCAACCGCTACTTTGGTGTTTTCATTTATAGGATATGACAATACCGAAATAGCGCTTAATGGTAACGCAAATTTAAAGATCACACTTAACGAAAACGCCAAAGCATTACAAGAAGTTGTGGTAGTTGGCTACTCACAACAAACTAAAGACAAAAATACGGCGGCAGTATCTAAGCTTGATCAAAAGCAACTCATCAACACCGCAAACCCAAGCCCGCTGGCGGCCATACAGGGTAAAATTGCAGGTGTGTCTATACCATTAAACAATGGTCAGCCTGGTTCGGCTCCTGTAAATATTATTATTCGCGGCGGTTCAAAACCAAACGTTTATGGACAGGGCACGGGTAATACAGGTGGTGTACCTTACCTCAACTCGGACGGGTCGAGCCCATTGGTGGTTGTCGATGGGGTTTTCAGGACGCTTAATGATCTTAACCCAGATGACATCGAATCGTTACAGGTAATGAAAGATGCAGCATCTACAGCAATTTATGGTGCCCGTGGTGCAAACGGCGTAATTGTAGTAAAAACAAAAAGCGGCAAGTTTGGATCGGGCAAGGCAAACATAACTTTTAACTACCGCACCAATCGCGAGGTTGCCACTGGTATGGAAAAGTATATGTCGGCCGCGCAGTACATCGCTTTGGCGCGTATTACAGTAAAGAATACCTCTGATCCGTTAGATAAAAATGCTTTCCTTAATAATGCCGGCTATTCTGCAGGTACAAAAGTTTATACCGCTAAAGGCCAATATGGCAATGCAATATATACCACGGCATTGTATGATAATATTGTGGCTATTGAAGGGCAGTCCTATGTAGATAATCTTATAGCTAAAGGCTGGCAAACAATGGACGACCCGGTTAATCCAGGCTCAAAACTTTTGTTTGACGACAATCACTACCAGGACTTGTTATGGAACACCGGTGTTACTAACAACTATAATTTAGGAATTGATGGCGGCAGTGAGGTTGCAAGTTATAATATATCATTTAACCACATTAACCAGGCAGGTACTTTTGTAGGCACCAATTACAAACGCTACAGCGCGTTAGGCAATTTTAGCTTTAAAGCCAGCAATAATGTGCAGGTAAATGCTATGTTTAACTATCAAAATATATTGCCAAACTACGTTGATGGTTATACAAATGATATAGTAAGGGCAACGCGTATTACGCCACTAATACGATTGTTTAAAGACGATGGCACACCAACTACTGGCGAGCTGCTTACCGTGCGTAACCGTTTCCACACCTTAGCGTATGATAATAATGATATATCAACTGAAAGGTTGGTATCAAAATTTGATCTGGACTGGAACATTGTAAAAGGTTTACATTATAGGCCGGCGGTATCATATTTGGTTAGTGATGCTAAAACAATTTTTTCAAGGAAAGCATTTCCTGACCCCATACAATTTGCAACAAGCCGTTTAAAAACAGAAAATCAAAACAACACCCGTCAATTAATGATCGATCAGATATTGCAGTATGATTATAATTTAAAAGACGATCATCATTTTATGATTTTGGGTGGTTTTAACTATACCCGCAATACCGGTAACGTAATAGATATCGGCTCGCAAAGAGGGACTAATGATTATATCACCACCATAAGCGAGCCGCCATTAACTACGGTTAACGGTACAACAGTAACTAATGTAACTAATTTCTCCACTTCGTTAAGCGAAACCAGGTCGGCTAGTTTTTTTGGACAATTTGGGTATGATTACAAAGCTAAATACTTGTTAAACGCTGTTATAAGGCGCGATGGTTTTTCAAATTTTGCACCGGGTAACAGATACGCGACTTTCCCTTCGGCATCAATAGGGTGGAACGTTTATAAAGAAAATTTCTGGAAAGTAAATAACATAGTAAGCACGTTTAAGCTGCGTGCCAGCCGCGGAGCGGCAGGTTCTAACGACTTAAGCTATACCGATACTTATGGGGGGTATAATGCTACGGTTTATGATCAGCTTTCGGGCATCCAGCGGGCTAACTTATCAAACCCTAATTTAAAATGGGAAACCACGCAAACTACTGATATAGCTGTTGACGCGGGCTTTTTTAAAGATCGAATTACGCTAACAGTTGATTATTATAACCGGTTAACAAAAGACAGGCTCGACTCAAAACCACTACCGGCCGAAGCACCTTTTTCTTCAATTATATTCAACAACGGCTCATTACAAAACAGGGGTATTGAGATTGAGTTGCAGGCAAGTGTACTGCGCACCAAAGATTTTAGATGGAACACCAATTTCTCTTATGCTTATAACTCGCAAAAAATAATATCGTTGCCAAATAACGGGCGCCTTAAAAACAGACAAGGCGGCGGCGTAATTGCCGACCCGGTTACAGGCAAAGATATAGAAGTTGGCGGCTTAGCAGAAGGCGAGCGCCCATACGGTTATTATGCATGGCAGGTGGTAAAAGTATTCTCTACCGATGCAGAAGCCGCAGCCTGGAGTGCCACACATAAAGACCTGGCATCAACCACAGCCGGATTAGCTATTGGTAAAAAAGCCGGCGACTACCAGTTTGAAGACGTTAATAACGATGGCGTAATTGATACAAAGGATTTAAAATTTATGGGTTATAAAACGCCAAACGTTATCGGCGGTATGCAAAATACGTTCAATTACAAAGCGTTTACGCTGCGTTTTAATGTCGACTTTGCATTGGGCCATGTAATATCAAACGGTAACCTGGCGCGTTCATTAGGACAGGGAAGGGCCTATAATGAAGGCGCGCCTATTGAAGCGTTAGGTAATGATATCTGGCAAAAACCAGGCGATGAGGGTAAAAAATATGCCCGTTTCTCTTTTGGTGATGCCGATGTTGGCCAAAAAAATTTCGTAAGGCAGGCTGCTGCTGATGTGGGTACCGGCAGTGCTTATTCATCTGACGTTTCAACAATGATAAGTAAGGGCGATTTCCTGGCTTTCAGGGAACTTTATTTAAGCTATGATTTTTCGAAGAAACTTTTAAATAAGATCAAATCGACCGGATTAACCTTGTTTGTTAGTGCAACTAATCTTGGTTACCTCACTGCCTACAAGGGCCAAAATCCCGAAAGCTATGTAGGTTTTGATCCGGGGGGGTATCCGCGGCCAAGGCAATATACATTTGGCGCTTCATTGAAATTTTAATCCTAAAAAAACCATGAAAATGAAAAAGATATATATAGCAAGCATCTTAGGTGGATTAATGCTGACAGGCATCACAGCTTGTAAAAGAATGTTAGATGTTACACCACAATCGCAAATAACGGGGCAGGTGTATTTTAAAAACGAAGGCGATTTTGAACCATTTGTTATAGGTAATTATACATCAATACGTGCCTTTGCAAACTCAATAACTTATGGTACAGAGCGTAGCGAGGAATTGATGCAAGGGCCAAATGCGCGGCTAACAACAGCATGGTCGCAAATACTTACAAATACGACAGGTACTATCAATTATAACGGGCAGTACAAAGCTATTGGCAGCTGTAATTTATTGTTAGAGACTATACAGCCTTTCGCATTCGCAAATGCGACATTAAAAAACAGGCTGATAGCCGAAGCACTTTGCCAGCGTGCCTATACTTACTTTTTCCTGGTACGTGTAATTGGCGATACGCCGTTAATGTTAACCGCTGTAAATGACGATAAAGTGCCGCTATTGCCACGCGCCAAAACAGCCGATGTATTAAAACAGATCTTTGCTGATCTTGACCAGGCCATTAGTTTGTTTCCTGAAAAAACTTATCCGAATAAGTACCGCTTCTCGTACGGCGCGGCGCAGGCACTAAAAGCCGAAGCCAAATTATGGAGCGCTAAAGTAGCAGGCGGCGGCACTACAGATTTTAATGATGCGCTAACCGCAGCCACTGCTGTCGAAAGTACAGGAGTAAGCTTGTTAGCAAACTTTAAAGATGTTACAACCACCCGTGCTAATGCCGAAGTGATCATGTCGGCCTATTACCAACGCGATGAGACTGGCGCTAACTATGCTTTAAACGCGTTGCCGTTTCTTTCAACAGTGCAGGGTGCGGCAAATATTGATAGCATACCTTATTGTTTAACATCAACTAATGGCCAAAGCGGTTATGAGATCAGCTTGAAAACCAGGCAATTGTTTAGCGGCTTAACTAACGATAAACGGATACCTTATACTTTTATAGCCGAACGCCATGGTACAGCTGCGGCTAATCATTTCTGGGCTACAAAGCTGCCGGGTAATAAGTATGCAGATGACCGGATATCAGACAATGATGTAATTATGTGGCGCCTGGCGGATGTTTACTTAATGGAGGCCGAAGCCTATGCAGGGCTGGACAAAACTACAGAGGCTATTAACTACCTGAATAAAGTGAGGGTTAGAGCAGGGGATGGTAACTACCCGGGTGCAACAGATAAAGCTTCTGTTGAGCGTGCCGTATTTGATGAACGTGGCCGCGAAATGTTTTTTGAGAATAAGCGATGGTACGATATAGTGCGTTTTCACTACGGTGGTACTATTAACGCTTATACGTATGTGCCAAACCTGGTGGGCAAGACAACGCCGTTGTTCTGGCCGCTATCTGCAACGGTACTGGCCGCAAATAAAAACCTGGTACAAACGCAAGGGTACTAATGCAATAGTAGTAGATAGCTTATAGCCACACCAAATTTTAAGCCGTCTAACACTTTTGTTGGGCGGCTTAAAATTTAATGCAGTGTGACTTTTACAATATCCTATCACTTTTATAGACTTTTTTCTATTTAAAAACCGATAAATTTTTTACCTTCGGGGCCCAAACAAAAGGCAATGGATTTAAAAAATTATAAAGGAGTTTTGCACGGCGACCAGGTGCAGGAACTATTTGAAGCAGCTAAAAAGCATAAGTTTGCTTTACCTGCGGTAAACGTAATAGGCACCAATACAGTTAACGCTGTAATGGAAACAGCAAAGGCGGTTAACTCGCCAGTGATTATTCAATTATCACATGGTGGCGCGCAGTTTTATGCCGGTAAATCATTAGACAACTCTAAACTGCAAGCTTGTATTTTAGGTGGCGTATCTGCTGCAAGGCACGTACATTTATTAGCCGAGCATTATGGTGTTGCGGTTATTTTACATACCGACCACGCTGCTAAAAAATTATTGCCATGGATAGATGGTTTATTAGACTACGGCGAGAAATTTTTTGCTGAAACCGGCAAGCCGTTATTCTCATCGCACATGTTGGATCTTTCTGAAGAATCAATAGAAGAAAATATAGAGATATCTGCTAAATATTTAGCCCGTATGGCTAAAATGGGTATGACGTTAGAAATTGAACTGGGTGTTACCGGCGGCGAAGAAGACGGCGTTGATAACTCTGATGTTGATAGCTCACGTTTATACACCCAGCCAGAGGATGTGGCTTACAGTTACGAGAACTTATTAAAAGTTAGCCCGCGTTTTACCGTAGCTGCTGCTTTTGGTAACGTACATGGTGTTTACAAACCAGGTAACGTAAAACTACAACCGGTAATTTTGCATAACTCACAAGAGTATGTTAAACAGAAATTTAACCTGAAAGACGAAAAACCTATCAACTTTGTATTCCACGGTGGATCTGGTTCAAGCCAGGAAGAAATCCGTGAAGCTATTGGTTACGGTGCCATCAAAATGAATATTGATACCGATATGCAATGGGCGTACTGGGAAGGTATTAAAGACTACTACCAATCTAAAGAAGCTTATCTTCAAGATCAAATTGGTAACCCTGAAGGTTCAGACTCTCCAAATAAAAAATATTACGACCCGCGTGTATGGTTACGCAAAGGCGAGGAGAACTTTGTTAAACGCTTAACTGCGGCTTTCGAGGATTTAAATTGTATCAACGCGACCGACAAATTATAATACATAATTTTAGTAATTTTAAAAAGCGCCAATGCAAAACATTGGCGCTTTTTTTTAGTTATAGAACCTATAAATTATTGATTGCATTATGGCGGATAAAAAGAATTTTTTCGAGAGATTTTCAAATAAAGCTACGGCCGCTACCGGCACTTCGGCAGCATTTTTTACCGCTATAAGCGTTATTGTGGTTTGGGGTATTACAGGGCCAATATTTAAGTATTCTGATACCTGGCAGCTCATTATTAATACAGGTACAACGATTGTTACCTTTTTAATGGTTTTCCTGATCCAGAAATCACAAAATAAAGATTCGAAAGCCATACATCTAAAGTTAAATGAGTTGCTGGCATCACACCAGGGCGCAAGTAACCGCATGGTTGATATTGAAGACCTGACCGAAATGGAACTTGATCATCTTCATAAATTTTATGTACAATTGTCTGACCTTGCCGAGATGGAGGACGACTTAACCTGTACGCATTCTATCGATGCTGCGCAAGAGAATCATAACTTAAAACTAAGTAACTTTAAAACAAAAAAGCATTATATAGATGCCAGAGCCCACAGAGATTCAAGTAAACAAAGTAAGTGACCCGGCCAGCCTTGAAAAGGTTTTTGCCATACGCCGCGAAGTTTTTGTTGGCGAACAAAATTGCCCGCCCGAACTTGAGTGGGAGCATGAGGACGAATCCACCCATTTTTTAGCTACTGTTGATGGCGTGCCCGCGGGTGCATCGCGCTGGCGCAAAACAGATAATGGCTATAAGCTGGAGCGCTTTGCCGTACTCAAACAATTTAGAGGGCAAGGCGTAGCGCAGCAACTGGTAAAAACTGTTTTAGCCGACTTACCTGCTGACGCCGATTATATATATCTTAACGCGCAATTACTAGCCATAGGCCTTTATGAAAAGTTTGGTTTTGTAAAAGAAGGCCCGCAGTTTGAGGAAGCGGGGATACAGCATTTTAAGATGGTGAAGCGGTAATTGATATAGGTTGGGCTAAAGCCCGTCCTTCTATAATTTCTTTACCCGTCCCATTTATGGGACGGCAATGAATTTTGAAGTTTTGTAAATTGACATATTCATTGCCGTTGGCTTTAGCCAACGGATAACAGCCAATCGAGAAAATGGCTTTAGCCAAACATCACCCAAACACCCTCACCGAATAATCCAACGCCTCCTTTAATTTGTCGTTATTAAGCCCCTGTAGCGCACTCTGCGATTCAAGATAACTAATTAAGTTTTCGGTAGCGATGTTGCCTGTAAGGTCATCTTTGGCCATGGGACAGCCTCCATAGCCTTTTAACGCACTGTCAAAACGTTTGCAGCCGCTATGGTAGGCTGCTTCTACTTTTGCACGCCATGTATCAGGTGTGCTATGCAGGTGTACGCCAAATTCTGTTTTAGGAAATTGGACGCAAAGTTGCGGATATATGCTCTTTATTTGTTCGGGGGTAGCTATGCCGATCGTATCAGATAAAGCGATAATATTAATGCCTTGGTTGACCAATTTCTCAGTCCAATATTTTACAATCTCCATGTTCCATTCATCCCCATAAGGATTGCCAAAACCCATAGATAGATAAACCAGTAGTTGTTTGTTGTTATCAACACATAAGGCTTTGATCTTTTTAACCGTATCAAAAGCATCAATCAGTGTTGAATTTGTATTACGCAATTGGAACGTCTCTGAGATAGAAAAAGGATAGCCCAGGTAAGTTATCTCGTTATGTTTAACAGCATCCTCAGCGCCCCTGAAATTGGCTATAATGGCTAATAATTTGGATTTAGTATTGCTCAAGTCTAACTTAGCTAACACCTCTGCTGTATCCCACATTTGCGGTATGGCTTTAGGTGATACAAAACTCCCGAAATCGATCGTATCAAACCCAACTTGTAAAAGCAGGTTAATGTACTCCGCTTTTATAGCAGTGGGTACAAAGTTGGGTAAACCCTGCATCGCATCGCGCGGACATTCAGTAAGTTTTATTTGTTGCTCCATTACAATATTAAATGTGGTACAAAACGGCTCAGGTTGTCGGTTATTAACGTGTTTGACTCCCTAATACCGATTCCTGCCGGTTGCTGGCCAATTATCCAACTGCCTATAACCGGATGGTTGCCATCAAAATCAGGCAGTTTACACAACTCCTGGAAAATATATCCTTCGGCACCATAATCGCCATCTGATGATGCAACCAGTTTTTCATTTTCAACTATGGTGATATTGGCGCCTTCGCGCGATAACAATGGCTTCTTTACATAATCTTTTAAATTACTGCGGGTAAAATAAGCAGGCAGTAAATTGTTATGGTAGGGGAACAGTTGCCATAATATAGGCAATATAGCCTTGTTGCTCAAAATCATTTTCCAAGAGGGCTCTATCCAACAGGCTTTTAGTTGATCTGCAACTAAGTTCTGTCCAAACTCTTCATCTATCATCCATTCATACGGATAAAGCTTAAATATATTGCGGATGGGTTGGTTATCCAGATCGACAAAGTAGCCATTGTTATTATCCCAGCCAATATCTTCAATATAAATAAACTTAGTATCCAGTCCGCCCTGCATAGCGCAGTCTTGCAGATAAGCAGTTGTCGTAAAATCTTCTAAAATATCTTTTACACAGGTAAAATACAGTGTGTCTTTATACAGGTAGTCTTTCAGGTATTTCCAGTACTCAATAAGCTTTTCATGCATAGAGTTAAACTGGTCCTTTGGCTCATCGAAATCTTTTAACCAAAACCATTGTACTATGGATGCTTCAAAGATAGATGTGGGGGTATCAGCATTAAACTCTAATAATTTAGGTTCGTTTTTGCCGTCATACTGCAAATCAAACCTGCCGTATATAGCAGGGGCATCATTGTTCCAACTATCAACAATATGCGGCACGATATACTGCGGTATCATGAATTGGTTAAACAAGTTGTTGTCTATAACATGTTGTACGGCCTGTATGCACATATCCCAAAGTTCGGCAGTAACGGCTTCCAGTTTTAATATTTCGGGCATAGTGAAGGTATAATAAGCAGATTCGTCCCAGTAAGGCACATCCGCCGTATGGAAGCCAAAGCCCAGGCCTTCAACCGTTTTTTGCCAGTTATTACGTGGCATAATTTTTATACGTTGCATAATTTATGAAGAAACATGAAAACCGCCCGACCTGCCAAAACCACCTCTTGAAATGCTACCCTCAGACATGTGAACGCCCGCGTTTGAGTATCCCTGGCGTATATACCTTCCGCCATAATAAGTGCCGTAAGGCCTGAATATGTAATAGCCATGATAGCCACTATGCCCGTGGGTATAACTGCCCGTAGTATCGGTACGCATATACAAACGATTATGATCCCAACTGTTATCATCCTTATTTTTACAGCCTAACAGGGCTGTAACCAAAACCAATGTTATAGCTTTTGATTTTTTCATGATACAGCGCTTATTTTACAGTTACAAAAAATTCGTAATCCTTTTTAACTTTGATATTCTGCGTGTCGCCATTATCATTTTCGCCTTCTGTTTTGAAACTTTCAAGCCCGGCAACGGTATCTTTTTTATTGAACTCGTTAATTATAGATCCCTTGCGCCAAACTTTATAATGTGTGGTTAATTCGTCCTTTAGCGAGTCAAGGTGACGGCTGCTCAGGGTAACTTCTACACTGCCGTTCTTATCAACAGTTTTTGCCTGGTCGTCATTATTGTTGTTGTTATCATCGCAGGCGCTTACCAGTAAAATGCCGGCAATACAAATAGGTAATATTTTTTTCATATCAATTGGATGTTTAGGTTTAAATAATGTTACAGCCAACATTATAAACTCAAACATACATCAAAATGAAATCACATCAAAAGCTTAATCAGCTTTTGCCAACTGTTTATCTTTTTTTGGTAATTCTTCTCTTTTAAACCTGCGGATGATGAGCCTACTGCCACCGTTATTAGCTAAATAATTGCCTATCCAGTTTATAAAAACAATAACCTTGTTTCTGAAGCCCAGTAACGACACCAGGTGTACAAACATCCAGATCAACCAGGCAAAAAAGCCCTGAAACTTTATTTTGCCCAGATCAGCAATAGCTTTATTCCGCCCAATAGTAGCTAATGATCCTTTATCGTTGTATTTAAACGGTATGGTTGGCTCGCCTTTAATCAGGCGCATAATGTTTTTACCGGCCAGTTGGCCTTGCTGTATAGCCACCTGCGCCACACCGGGGTGACCCTTCGGAGTTTCGTCAGTTATCATCGCAGCTACATCGCCAATGGCAAATACGTTTTCAGAACCTTTTATACGATTAATAGTATCTACGCTTATGCGGTTGCCACGCTCAATATTATCCTTACCTATTCCATCAGGCACTACACCCATAACCCCGGCGCTCCATATTACGTTTTTGGTTTTGATGGATTTGCCGCCTTCAAACTTTATTACCTCACCATCGTAACTTTCAACTTTTACATTTAGTAAAACCTCAACGCCCATATCTGTTAAAAATTTCCTGGCCGCTTTTGATCCCTGGTCAGAAAACGGCCCGAGTACTTTCGGCAGAAAATCTACCAGGTAAACTCTCATGTGGTTTTTTTCCAGGTCGGGATAATCGCGCGTCAGTATATGATTGCGCAATTCGGCCAAAGCGCCTGCAAGCTCCACACCGGTAGGCCCTGCACCAACCAGTACAAAGGATAGATAGGGTTCTTTTTCTTCCTTAGTGGTCTTTAAAGAGGCTTCTTCGAGGTTCTGCAAGATAAGGTACCGAAGGTTTAATGCTTCGGGTATTGATTTCATGGGCATTGCAAAACGCTCTATCTCTTTATTACCGAAAAAGTTAGTGGTCGATCCGGTTGCTATCACCAAATAATCATAAGCAATGTCGCCGGTATCTGTTATAACGGTATTCTTTTCCAGATTAACTCCCGAAACTTCGGCAATGCGAAACCTGAAGTTTTTTTGTGAAGCGAAATTCTTTCTTAACGAGAACGCAATAGACTCTGACTCCAAACTGCCGGTAGCCACCTGGTACAATAGGGGCTGAAAAGTGTGGTAGTTATGCTTATCCAGCATTAAAACATCTACCGGTTTATCGGCAAGCTGTTTGGCAACTTCCATGCCGGCAAAGCCGCCGCCTATGATAACTACTTGTGGGAATTGTGATTTAGTTGAGCTCATGGTATGTTATTTAAAAGCAAGCTATTATATCATAAAATAACTAACTCTTCAAAACAAAAATCATTCCGTATAGTGATAAAAAATATAGATAAGTGAGCAACGTCATTATTAATAAGCTCGGCGGTCATTTATTCAACCTACTAATAGGTATAGTTTTACAATTCTTTTACAACCTATTTAAACAAAATGACATGGAAAATTTAATTTCAGACAAAAGGGTACTTTTAACAGACGCCCCTGGCAATTTAATAAATATAACTATGAAAGCCCTGGTTTATCATGGGCCGGGGAAAAAGGCGTGGGAAGACAGACCCAAACCGATATTAATAAAACCTACTGATGCGATTATAAAAATCCTGAAAACAACCATATGTGGAACCGACCTGCATATTATGAAAGGGGATGTCCCGACTGTTACAGACGGACGAATAATTGGTCATGAAGGTGTTGGTGTAATTCAGGATGTGGGATCTGCCGTAAGTGGTTTTAAACCGGGAGATCATGTCATTATATCATGTATTACATCATGCGGCAAATGCGAATACTGTAAAAAAGGCATGTACTCGCATTGTGAAGATGGTGGATGGATATTGGGCAACACTATTGACGGTACGCAGGCAGAATTTGTAAGAATACCGTATGCTGATAACAGCCTATATCATATACCTGAAGGTGCAGACGAGGAAGCCCTGGTAATGTTGAGCGACATTTTGCCAACTGGTTTTGAATGCGGTGTGCTAAACGGACAGGTTAAACCCGGTGACGTAGTGGCAATTGTCGGATCGGGCCCAATCGGGATCGCGGCATTACTGACAGCCCAGTTTTATACCCCGGCGGAAATTATTATGATTGACCAGGACGATAACAGATTGAGCGTGGCAAAGAAATTTGGGGCTACACATACCATTAACAGCGCCAATGAAAATGTTATTGAAAAAATAATGAGCTTTACCAATAAAAAGGGTGTTGATGTGGCTATTGAAGCGGTGGGTATACCTGCTACATTTGAGTTGTGCGGCGAAATTATTACTGCTGGCGGCCATATTGCCAATATTGGTGTCCACGGCAAAAGTGTTACCCTGCATCTGGAAACGCTTTGGTCTAAAAATATAACCATTACCACCCGACTTGTTGATACGGTAACTACACCGTTATTGTTAAAAACAGTCCAATCGAAAAAAATTGAACCTAATAAATTAATTACCCACCATTTTAAACTGGATCAAATAATAGCAGCGTACGATACTTTTGGTAATGCGGCTAAAGAGAAAGCTTTAAAGGTGATTCTTGAAAATTAAATCATCTTTAAAAATAGTGCTATAGTTTTTGTTCTAATAAAAAAGCCGTCTCCAAATATTGGAGACGGCTTTTTTATGAAAGTATGTTGATTGTTATCTCAGATCTTTCTTTCCAAAGTCTATAATAACCGGTGTCGCGATACAAATTGATGAATAGGTGCCAAAACATACACCAATTAATAACGCGAACGAGAAGCCACGTAAAACGTCACCACCGAATATGAATAATATCACCAACACAAACAATACAGTTAAAGCGGTAATAATGGTACGGCTTAATGTATTGTTAATTGCGTTATTGATAACCTCTTTAGGCTCATCTGTTTTTGCATGGTGCAGGCTCAGGAACTCACGGATACGGTCAAATACAACCACGGTATCATTAATTGAGTAACCTATTACCGTTAATATAGCCGCCACAAATGATTGGTCGATATCCAAAAATGGTAATACGTTTTTAAATAACGAGTAGAATGACAATACCATTAAAGCATCATGCGCTGTCGCAACCATTGCCGCTAAGCTAAATTGCCATTTGCGGAAACGTATTAAGATATAAGCAGAGATAACAAGGATGGCAAATAATACTGTCCATATTGCTGATTTTTTCAAACCATCAGCAATTGTAGCCTGTACTTTTTGTTGACCAAGTATATCTTTTTTACTTACCTGGGTCACCGCTGTTTTATTTAATGACTCTAATAAAGTGCTTTCAACTTTCGCGTCAGCCGTAGTCGAATTATCTTCGATAAGGTAGTTGGTAGTAACACTGATCTTGTCTGATCCTAAAGTTTTAACTTCGGTGCCATGGCCTAAAGGACCTTCAACAGCGTTACGTACATCATTATCAGTTACAGTTACATTTTTGTTAGGGAACTTTAAAATATAAGTACGGCCACCCTGGAAATCAACACCATAGTTAAAGTTTTGTACAAACATGGATATGATACCGGCAACAATAAATGTACCTGAGAAAATATAGAACCTGAAACGGTTTTTAACGAACGCGAAGTTGGCGTTTTTAAAAGTGTGTGAGCTCCATGGGTTTGAAAATTTAATATCCCAGCCTTTTTCCAACATCCACTCAAATATCAATCTTGAAATTAATAATGAACAGAATAATGAAGTGATGATACCGATCATTAACGTTGTTGCGAAACCTTGAATTGGCCCGCTACCGAAAATAAATAGAATGACACCTGTTAAGAAAGTACTGATGTTGGAGTCTAAGATTGATGATAAAGCATGTTTAAAACCATCATTAATTGCTATGCGAATTGATTTGCCTAACGCCAACTCTTCGCGCACACGTTCATAGATCAATACGTTAGCATCAACCGACATACCAAACAATAACACAATACCGGCAACACCCGGTAAGGTTAACACAGCACGTAAGCTGGTTAATACACCCATCAGGAAGAATACGTTGATGATAACCGCAACAACCGCTACAGTACCTGCACGGTTATAGTAAGCAACCATAAATACCAATACAACCAGTAAACCCATTAAACATGAAAGCAAACCGGCATTGATTGATTCCTGACCTAAAGACGGGCCTACAACATCCTCGCCAATTATACGGGCTGGTGCAGGTAAACGACCAGCTTTTAATACATTGGCTAAATCCTTAGTATCTTCAACCTTAAAGTTTCCTGATATTGATGATACACCACCTGATATTTCGTTCTGTACGTTTGGAGCAGAATAAACATTATTATCCAAAACAATAGCGATAGCTTTTTTGCCTTGTGATGCCTCGGCAGTTATAGCGCGCCATTTTTCAGCACCTTGCGAGTTCATTACCATTCTAACCTCAGGGCTGCCTTTTTGATCCACATCGTTTTGTGCATCAGCAATAACGTCGCCGGTTAATACCGGGCCATTTTCGGCACCTGATAATTTAAGAGCATATAACTCAAATACTTTAGATTTATCGCGTGGTTTAACGCCCCATGCAAATTTTATATTACGTGGTAATGATGCTTTCACATCCGCGCTTTGTAAATAAGTGTTAACCTTAGCTGTATCTTTTTGTAGTGTTAAGCCCACTATTGCACCAGGTGCCAATTGAGGCTGCCCATCCTGACCTTGATAGGTAGGGATCTGTAATACACTAAAAAGCGGATGTGCCGCGTTTAGTTTTGATTTCGCGGTTAATGATGTATCCTTAGCTGCGCTTTTTTCAACCTTGTTTAATAAAGCAAGAGCGCCTTTTTTAGAGGTAGTGTCTTTCTTGGCATCAGCAACAGCCACCGCTTTGGCAGTATCTTTAGTAACAACTTTAATTTTTGCAGCCAATATATTATCTATGTTATTAAACATAGGATAAACATCCTGGCTCTCATAAGTTTGGTAAAACTCCAGCTTGGCTGTTCCTGATAATAATTTACGCACACGCTCGGGGTCTTTAACACCCGGCAATTCAATTAATATACGATTGGTGCTTGTCTCTAACTGGATGTTAGGTTGTGTAACACCAAATTGGTCAATACGGGTGTTTAATACCGTGTATGATTGTTTTACAGCAACATCAGCCTCATCCTTTAAATATTTTTCTACTTCGCTGTTTGAAGCGTTGAATTTTAAATGAGCTTGGTTGTCTTTAGTTGCAAATATGGCAGCCAGCTTTCCGTTAGGAACCAGTTTTTCATATTCGTTAACAAATAAAGTAATGTAATCGCTTTGGCTGGTTTTTGTATCAGCGGTAGCGTTGCTCAACGCCTGGTTAAAAGCAGGGTCAGGATTGTTGTTTGATAGCACTTTTACCAGTTCTGTTAATGAGATCTGCATGGTAACGTTCATACCACCTTTAAGATCCAGGCCCAATGCAAGTTCTCTTTCTAAACAATATTGATAAGTGTGGCCTAAAATAGGATAAGCCGGTAATGATGAAACAGAATCAAGATATGACTTCACTTTTGCCGTATCGCCTTTGGCGTATACTGCCGCATCCTTTTCAACTTTGCGTGCCACCCATGTAAAAGACAATTGATATATACAAACAATTGTTAGTACTACGGCGAAAAATTTAATAACCCCTTTACCTTGCATCGTAAATTATAATATGTAATTAATTAGTTTATAAGCGTTTTAAACAAGACGGCAAATCTAATAAAATTTTACAACCCGTAAACTTTAAATTAAAACAATTTCAAAGAGAAGTGAAAGGTTAAAGGCGAAAGGTGAAAGGAGGCTGATTAACAGGTAGATGAAGTGATTTTTATTGCCATTTAATCAATGTCCTTTTAAAGACTGGCCAACTGCCAACTAGCAACTGCTAACTGATCAAGCGCGTTCGAGTGTTATAAATGAGTATGGCAACGGGTTTTTCTCGTCTGGCTCATGGTCTTGTCTTTCTGTTTCTTTCCATATACTCGCCTTTATTTCAGGAAAGTACGTATCGGCCTCAAAATTTTCGTGAACTATGGTCAAAAATATTTTATCGGTTAGCGGCATAGCCAGTTTATAAATCTCGGCACCGCCAACAATAAAAACTTCGGCCTCATCAGCGCATAAAGCCAGCGCGGCTTCGACAGAATTTACCACTTCGCAGCCCGCAATTTCAATTTGCTGGCGGGTTACCACAATGTTTCTGCGATTTGGCAGCGGCCTGCCCACCGAATCGTAAGTTTTGCGCCCCATAATAACGGTACCGCCGGTAGTGATCTCTTTAAAATGTTTCAGGTCTTTTGGCAAATGCCAAAGCAACTTATTGTCTTTGCCTATGGCGTGGTTTTCTGCGATTGCTACTACGATGGATACGATCATGGGATTTACTTTTTTAATAAATAGAAACGTCATTGCGAGGAACGAAGCAATCTCTGCATTTGCTAATCAATGTCCTAAATTGATCGTGCTGGCTATTGCCAAATGAGAATTACCTTGTTGACTGTCTGTTATAGAGATTGCTTCGTTCCTCGCAATGACGCGTGGTTGGCATTGCTCTGCGATATTCATAAGCAATATATTACAAACTAAACCGCCACAGCCCCCTTAATATGCGGCCATGGATCATAGTTCTCCAATTCAAAATCTTCAAACTTAAAATCGAAAATATCTTTTACATCCGGATTGATTTTCATGGTGGGCAACGGGCGCGGATCGCGGCTTAGCTGCAATTTAGTTTGCTCCAGGTGGTTGTTGTATAAGTGCGCATCGCCAAAGGTATGTACAAAATCACCTAGTTCTAAATTGCATACCTGGGCCACCATCATAGTTAGCAGAGCGTATGAGGCTATGTTGAAAGGTACCCCTAAAAATATATCGGCGCTACGTTGGTACAACTGGCATGATAATTTACCATCCGCCACATAAAACTGAAACAGCATGTGGCATGGCGGCAGCGCCATTTGGTTAACATCCGCAACGTTCCATGCCGAAACTATTATACGGCGCGAATCAGGATTGTTTTTTATTTGGTTAATGACCTGACTGATCTGGTCAATATGCCCGCCATCAGGCGTTGGCCATGAACGCCATTGGTAGCCATACACGGGGCCAAGGTTGCCGTTCTCATCTGCCCACTCATCCCATATGCGCACGCCGTTATCTTTTAAATATTTTATGTTGGTATCGCCCTGCAAAAACCATATCAACTCGTGGATGATAGATTTTAGGTGCAGTTTCTTGGTAGTTACCAACGGGAAACCATCTTGCAGGTTAAAACGCATCTGGTAGCCAAATACACTAATGGTGCCTGTGCCGGTACGGTCGTGCTTTTGTGCTCCGGTTTCCATTACATGGCGCATAAGGTCAAGATACTGCTTCATTGTTTTAATAAGTGATTAGTGAATGAGTGAATGTTTAATTCTACGTACAAATAAAAATAATCTATTTTTGGTATCCTACGGATGTGTATAAATACCTGCCGTTGTTAATTTTTATATGATCAATTTCCCAAACGCAAAGATAAACATCGGCCTTAACATTACCGAGCGCCGCCCTGACGGTTATCATAATCTGGAAACCATTTTTTACCCGGTAAACATCAAGGACGCGCTGGAGGTTATTGAGGCCCCCGAGCTAAGCTTTGAATCATCCGGCTTGGATATCCCGGGCAGGGTAGAGGATAACCTTTGCATCAAAAGCTATCATTTATTGAAGAAAGATTTTGACATACCGCCGGTAAAAATACATCTGCATAAAAATATCCCGATAGGCGCGGGCTTGGGTGGTGGATCAGCGGATGCCGCTTTTTTTATCAGGCTGATGAATGATAAGTTTGATTTGGACCTTACTATCGATCAACAATTAAACTATGCCCGTAAGCTGGGGGCCGACTGCGCTTTCTTCATCGAGAACAAACCGGTGTTCGCTTTTGAGAAAGGGGACGAGTTTGAAACGATAAAATTAGACCTCTCAGGCTACTCAATCGTGTTGGTGATGCCAATGGTTCATATATCTACATCAGAGGCTTACAGTGGCGTAAAACCAGCCATGGTTAAGCAATCTTTGCTAGAGCTCATTCTCGAGCCGATATCACAATGGAAAAATCAGATCAAAAACGATTTTGAAGCCAATATCTTTAAAAACCATGTGGAGATTAGAGGTGTAAAGGCTGCTCTGTACCAAGCCGGCGCTATCTACGCCAGTATGAGCGGGAGCGGGGCATCGGTGTTTGGTATCTTTGATAAAACACCAGACCTGGGCGAATTGGAGCAGGACAATCAGGTGTTCTATAATATCTAAAATATTTCTTCTTTACGGGTGGCTGATGTAATCGCGATCCTCATCACTTAGTGTATCGGGTTCATTGCCATCATAATCGCCGTCATTAAAACCCCCGCCCAGTGTTTTTACTTTTTTGGGACGGCCAACCAGTACACCCAAAATAAACGCCACCACCGCGAAGCTTGCCAGCGCCATTAATTTTGAAATGTAAAACGTGCCAAACAAAATGGTAAATTTTACGGGTTCGGTATTTTGCATCAATACTACCGTTAGCAATACAGTAATTAAAATGATGACCATTGTTTTTATACGCATGACTTTTTTGGTGTTTACAATTTTAGCCAATATCCGATTTTTATAGATGTAATAAAAATTCATTTCAAAATAGGATAGCGGTAAATAAAATGCAATAAATGATAAAGTAAAAAACAGGGAGGGTTTGGCCTTTTTTGAGAAATTGAAAATCGGCTAATTTTTACCATCTCATTTTACCGCGATTATAAATTTTGTATTGGCGCCTGCAATTAAAAATCGTGGCTCCAAAAATCGGGCGCCTAAATCCTGTTTTTCTGAAATTTTGTCCGCCCGTCACTATGCCCTATTTTTTGATGTAATTCTAATTTTATGGTTTGAGTACACTAACCACCTTGATTTTTAGAGAAAAATCCTATAGTTATTTTATTGTTTAGTTTAAACTATGTAAGTAACTGATAATTAATAATATAAATTACAATTTATCGCCCTTTATATTTATATACTAATTTTGTTAGTATATGTAATGGTTTAATTTTTAAAAAATATTAAATTTTTACTTTATATAAATTTTATAAATATCTGATTTTTAATTATATATATAATTTATATAAATCTAAATATTGACTTTTATTTGCGTAAAATAGACTATATTTTGACTGAAATAATCAGATTTTAAGAGCCCTGAAATAATGTTATTTCAATACACAAATAGCCTCTTTAAATTTGCGCTGTAATTGATTCAATTTTGTAAAATGTATATGAGTGTGGTAAAAATTCAGGGTGCCTTACAGGGGCTTAAAATGCGTCTGTACGTATCTAAATATATCCCCTACCCTGGATGTTAAAAGGAAATAAGGCTAGAAATTTGATGATAATAGCAGCAATGCTTAACGACTATTGCGCTTCTGTATTTGCTTTTTGGCGACAGGAAACAGGAAGATGGTAGACAGAATTATTAACGCGCCTACCCAAAATCCGGTAGTCATTTTGTTCATATCGCCAAAGAAAAGAAACGACATCAGGATGCCATATACCGGCTCCAGGTTGGTAATAAGCGCCACTCTAAAGGCCGAAAGCTCGCGCATTACAGACACCCCGGCAACATAAGCCAGCGATGTGCAGACGGTGCCCAGCAGCAGTAAATAGCCAATATCGGCAGTCTTTAAATACATGGCCCGGTTGAAGCCATGGGTAAATAAAAGGTAGATGGTCGCCCAAAAAAATGCACCGATCAGTTCATATAGCGATATGATTGCGGGCTGTATATTCTTTACCTCGCGCGAATTAATGATAGAAAATATGCTGGCAAATAGCGCGCTTAACAACCCTGCAATGATACCCTTAGTGTATTGAGTTTCGAATTTAAATATCGTTACAATACCGGCTATTATTAAAAGACCGGCAATTATTTCGAGTTTAGAGATACGTTTTTTGTTGATAAATGGCTCTAAAACGGCGGTAAATAAGGTCATAGATGACAGGCAAACCAGCGTCACCGGGACGGTAGAAAGCTTGATAGAAGCGAAGAAAAGTATCCAATGCCCACCCACTAAAGCGCCCGTAAAGAACAATTTCAGGAAGGTTTTGCGGCTAACTTTGAAAGCCGTTTTGTTGAATTTAAAATAAAAAAACAACGAAATCATCGCAATAAGCACACGATACCACACCAATTGTACGGCTGAAATGGTTATTAATGCACCTAAAATGCTCGTAAATCCCCAAATAAACACCGTAAAATGCAGTATAAGCAGGTTCTTATTAAGCTCTGAAGCATTTGTGCTGCTCTGTGCCATGGATTATTTAGGCGCTTTATAGAGTAAATAACAGCCCAATACACCAAACATAAAGTTGGGTAAAGCCGCGCCCATGATAGGCGGCAAGCCACTATTTATGGCAAATACCAGGGCAAATTTATCAACTACTATGTAGGCAAAACAAAGGAAAAGACCTATCCCCAAGGGTAAGCCAATACCCCCGCGCACCCTGCGGGATGATATAGAAACACCTATTAATGTCAACACAAAAGATGCAAAAGGGTATAGGTAACGCCTCCATTTTTCGTACTGCATTTTCTTCAAATTACCTGCTCCGCGTATCTTTTCCTTATCAATATTCTTGTTCAATTCGCGCAGCGACATGGCTGTATATATATTGTCCTGCGTTTCAAAATCAGATGGGTAAAGCTGTAGTGTGGTGTCTTTTTGCGGTATATTTTGTACCAGGTGCTCTCTTAAACCATTAACATAGCGTACAGAGTAATCTTTTAAGGTCCATTTTTTCTTTAAAGAATCATAAGAGATACTATTGGCCATTATTTTTTCGCGCAGTTTATCACCGTCAAACTTCTCTAAAACAAACTGGTAGCCCGTGTGCGAGGTATTATCATACGAATCAACATATACATAAGTACGGGTATCCAGCTTTAAATGTACCTGGTTTTTTTGTTCATCGCCATTAAAGCCGTGAGTGTTTTCAAAATCAACCTTTAACTTATTAGTGTAGGGTATAAGGTAAAGATTAGCAAAAAGCGATACTATAAATATTAAAGTAGCCGATACAAAATACGGCCTTAAAAACCGGTTAAAACTTGCCCTGCCGCTTAGTATAGGTACAATCTCTGTTTGATTGGCCATTTTAGCGGTAAAGTATATTACGGCCAAAAAGTTAATTAATGGCGATAGCAGGTTAATATAAAACGGTATAAACCCGGCATAATACTTAAAGGCAACATCATAAATAGTAGCATGATGCGATAGGAAATTATCCAAATGCTCGGACACATCAAACACAACAGATATACCTATAAAAATAAACAGGGTAAACACAAAGGTGCCAAGGTATTTCTTGATGACATACCAGTCGAGTATTTTTACGTATGTGTTTAAAAAGTTGCTCATTTATAGTCGTTGGCCCAAACGGTTAACCATTATTTTTTTCCAGTTATAAAACTCGCCTGCTATTATTTTTTTGCGGGCCTCTTTAACCAGCCATAGGTAAAAATGCAGGTTATGCAGGGTTGCTATCTGTGCGCCCAGCATTTCGCCGCTATGTATTAAATGCCTTAAATAGGCCTTTGTATAGTTCTTGTCAGCAAACAGATCGCTATCCGCTTCAATGGGCGAAAAATCTGCTTTCCACTTCTCGTTCTTAATATTTATAACACCGTTTTTAGTAAACAACATACCATTGCGGGCATTGCGGGTTGGCATTACACAGTCAAACATATCTATACCCAAGGCAATATTCTCTAATAAATTAATAGGTGTACCTACACCCATCAAATAACGTGGTTTTTGCTCCGGTAATATATCGCACACTATTTCTGTCATGGCGTACATCTCTTCGGCGGGTTCGCCTACCGATAGGCCACCTATGGCATTGCCCTCACGCTCGAACGATGCAATAACTTCGGCTGATCGTACCCGCAGATCTTTATAAACCGATCCTTGTACAATAGGGAACAGCGTTTGGCTATAGCCGTATTTAGGTTCGGTAGTATCAAAACGATCGCAGCAGCGTTTCAACCAGCGGTGCGTCATTTCTATTGATTTTTTTGCGTAGATATAATCGCAAGGGTAGGGTGTACACTCATCAAACGCCATAATAATATCAGCACCAATTACGCGCTGTATATCCATTACGTTTTCAGGCGTGAACAAGTGTTTTGACCCATCGATATGCGAGCGAAACGTTACACCTTCTTCCTTTATCTTGCGCACTTCGCTTAAACTGTATACCTGGTAACCGCCGCTATCTGTTAGTATCGGGCCGTCCCAGCCGTTAAATTTATGCAGGCCGCCAGCGCCTTCAAGCACATCTAAACCCGGCCTTAAATATAAATGGTAGGTGTTCCCTAATATTATCTGCGCTTCAATATCGTTCTTTAGCTCGTGCTGATGAACAGCTTTTACCGTGCCCGCGGTACCCACAGGCATAAAAATTGGCGTTTGTATAGTCCCGTGATCTGTAGTGATCTCGCCCGCGCGGGCCTTTGAAAGCGGATCTTGTGATGTTAAGTTAAATTTCATTTTCGCGGAGCAAAAATAGTGAATAGAGATTATAGATTGGCGATTAAAGATTGAAGATTGGTAATTGGAGGTTAGTGATGGATTTGCAGGCCGTAATAAAGCTATTTTTTAAGGTTGTCTATTCAACTTTTTTAGAGCTAATTGGCTGTATAACAAAAAGATAATACTTTAATGCCTGATCTCCATTCACTAATCTCTAATCTTCAATCTTTAATCTCCGATATTTCCCTAAATTTGCGCCATATTTTAGTTGCGTGTTGGAAACATATATTCGAGTTACGTTATTTGTCGTTTTTCTGCTGGTATTTATTGTCCAGTTATATTACCTCATCAGTAACCATAAATCGCTTTCGGCTTATGTAGTACCGGATGAACTGCCTAAAGTTAAAATACCTATATCTGTAATAATAAGCGCGCGCAACGAAGCAAAGAATTTAAACAAATATTTGCCATTCATATTACAGCAAAACTATCCCGATTTTGAAGTGGTAGTAGTTAATGATTGCTCGTCCGATTCGTCTGATCTGGTTCTGGACGAGTTTAAAGAAACCTATCCCAATCTTAAAGTAGTTACTATTACAGAACATGTACGGTTTAAAACCGGCAAAAAATTCGCGCTTACTTTAGGTATTAAAGCCGCCAAAAACGAACACCTATTATTTACCGATGCTGATTGCGAGCCTGTATCAACCAATTGGATAACCCGCATGGCCGCACACTTTAATGAGGATAATGTGCAGTTGGTATTAGGATATTCGCCTTATTATAAAACCGGTAATTTTTTAAACTCACTCATCAGGTTTGAGACTTTAAAAACCGCTATAAATTACCTTTCGGCAGCTTTAAATGGCGACCCATATATGGGCATAGGCCGTAACATGGCTTATACAAAAACGTTGTTTTTTTCGAATAAGGGCTTTGCCGCACACATGCACGTAATATCTGGCGATGATGACCTGTTTGTAAATCAAAACGCTACTGCAACTAATACGGCTATCGAGATAAACCCGGAATCGTTTGTATATACCCCGGCTAAAGCTAATCTACATGGTTTGTATCGCCAGAAAAAACGCCACATGGGGGTAGGTAAATTATATAAAAACAGCCATCGCCGTATGTTAAGCTTCGATGCTATAAGCGGCTTTTTGTTTTACGCATTATTTATCTGCTACTTAGCGGTTTACTTCGAGCCATTGCTGGCGTTGGGTTTATTTGTTTTTAGGTGGATAGCACAAATATTAGTTTACCGCAAAACCTTTAAAAAACTAAATGCGGCGTCGCAATTGTGGTATTTACCTTTTCTTGATTTTGTTTACTACATTTATATAAATGTGTTTGGACTAATAGGCACCTTTGTAAAAACTACCCAATGGAAATAAATTCCAATTTTACCGAGAATGCAAAGAATGATTTCCACCTGGTAGTTAAGGCGCGGGAAGGAAGTCAAAAGGCATATGCCGATTTGATGCAACGGTATAAAGACTCCATATACTTTATGGTGCTAAAAATGGTGAACAACAAAGAGGACGCTATGGACCTTACTGTTGAAACCTTTGCCAAAGCGTTTGAAAAATTGGACAAGTACCAGCCCGATTATGCTTTTAGCACCTGGTTATTTAGGGTAGCTACCAATAATTGTATTGATTTTATCCGTAAAAAGAAACTAAATACCACCTCTATACATGGTATGATGGATGAGGACGGTGATGAAAAACAACTGCAGATAAAGGCTGATGTTTTAAACCCCGAAGAAACGTCTATAAAAAAACAGCAGACCGAAGAGCTTAAATTATTAATACAAAGCTTACCGGCCCGTTACCGCAACTTAATTACGCTGCGCTATTTTGATGAATTATCTTACGAAGAAATTGCACAACAGCTTGACCTGCCTCTGGGCACCGTTAAGGCGCAATTATTCAGGGCCAGGTACCTGCTTGGTAATATTTTAAATCGATTTGACAGGGATGACATCTGATCAACTTTTTACCTACTTTCCTAATTTAAGCCCAGCGCAACAACAGCAGTTTGAGCAATTACCCGCGTTATATGAATTTTGGAATAACCAGATCAACGTAATATCACGCAAGGATATAGACCAGTTGTTTGAACGCCATGTACTGCACTCGTTAGGTATAGCCAAAATAATGCCTTTTTTACCCGGCGAGAGCGTGCTGGATGTAGGTACAGGCGGCGGTTTCCCCGGCATTCCGTTAGCTATATTATTTCCTGAAACAAAGTTTTATTTGGTTGACTCTATCGGCAAAAAAATAAAAGTAGTGCAGGAAGTAGCAAAGGCTCTTGGCCTTAAAAACCTTCGTGCCGAACACCTGCGTGCCGAGCAGGTTAATGAGAAATTTGATTTCATCGTATCGCGCGCCGTAACCCGCTTGGGCGAGTTTTATCCATGGATAAAAGGCAAGTTTACCCGTACATCAAAAAACGCGTTACCCAGCGGCATCCTCTACCTAAAAGGCGGCGATCTGGCCGAAGAGATCAAAGAATCGGGCCTTAAAGTGCAGCAATTTTACCTTAAAGATTACTTTGCTGAAGAGTTTTTTGAAACTAAGCAGGTGATCTATGTGAAGGGGTAAGTTAAGTAGTGAGTTATGAGTAATAAGTTAAAGAAAACTTAAAACTCAACACCTATAACTCAAAACTATTGTACAGGCAGCGGTGGTGGCGCAGGCAGCTTTTTATTTTTAATAACATCAATTGGGTTGGGTGGGGCAGGCGGGGCCTGCAGGCCTGAAGCTACCGGTGCATTATTCTTTTTAACCGTTGCGGTTTTCTTATTCTTTTTAAAGGGGTTTACTTTTTTCCAAAGTTCGGCAGGCGAAGGTGGGGCAGGTGGTACCTGTGGCGGCGGTGTTTGTGCAAAAACATCAGGCGAGTAACTAACAACACCAAAACTTAACACGCCTGCCAGCAATAGCTTTGCGGTTGACTTTTTAAAGGATGTATTTTTTTTTGAGCGCATAACTATTCCGTTTAAAGTGAATGATATAGTATAACGGTTAATATTGATTTTGGTTTATAAAAAAAGCCGGACAAATTTGCCCGGCTTTAACTGTTCAGAGGTATAGGTTAAGGTTAAGGTTTTTTTTGCGTTACCACGGCATCTTCAATTCTTATTTCATTACCCGTAGTTTTTTGAGCGGATGACTGGTTATCTATTCTTACATCGGTAACTATAGCTGCAGTCTTATTGTCTTTTGTAATTACCGGTGGTGGAAATTTTACCGGCCCGATCGGTTTGTCTTTTCTAATTACCGGCGGCGGAAATTTTACCAGGCCCACTTTAGGAACAGGGACTTTATCGGATACAATTATCGGTGGCGGAAACTTAGCATGTTTAAGTGGTTTATCTTTTTTAACTATTGGCGGCGGAAATTTCACACGGTCAGCAGCTATTTTTTGAGGTTTTTTACCTTTTGCCGGCGGTACAGGTGGCGGCGGCGGCACTTTATTAGGTATAGTATCTGTAACTATAACGGTAGCGTTGCCCCCTATATTTACAAAGCCATAGGTTTTGCTAAACCCTAAGGTCGACTCGCAAAGTAGCCCTGCGCAAAGCGGTACTGCAATAAGATATTTTAGCCTGGCTAAACTACCTGAACGTTTTTGATGTAACATGATAATTCTTTTTTTTAATAGGTTATAGTTGAAAAATGAATGTGTAAACGATGGGCCGCTAATGCCATAAGCGTTGTTTACTAAAAAGGTGGAGTAGGTTGTGGGGTCGGTTTCTATTAAAGCCGTTTGCTCATCGGCAATATATTCATGTACGGTTTTAATGCTGTTTTGTAATAAATAAATAGCAGGGTTAAACCAATTGATGATCTTTAATAACTCCAGCAATATCACGTCTGCCGAATGTTTTTGACGGATATGCACCAATTCATGCCTGGTTATCAGTTCGGACTCGGTGGTTTCTGTACCAATAAATAAATAGTTAAAGAAAGAAAAAGCTGCATTTGATCCTTCTAAATAAACCAGTTTATGATCACCATTACTGTACGAAGGCTTTAAACGCGCCAGTTTTTGCAGTTGATACAGCTTAATACCAAACTGTATAGCGAAAATCACAACCCCGGTTATATAGCTGTATAAAAGTCCATCCTGCCAGGTAAAGCTCTCAACAGTGGCAGGTACATAAGTAGTGCCAGTTGTTATATATACCGTAGGTTTTAAAAAACCAAGTTGTACCAATGGTAATATAAAAGCTAATACACAACTAAGCAGCAGGTATACACGGTTAAATATATAGTAGGTTTCTTTAATTAAGAACAGGCAGTAGGCCAGATAAAATACCCCCAGGTATATATTGGCTTCTGCGAGATAGTGCAGCCAGTTCATGATCTTCTTATTTTTAGGTTTGTTCGTTTAATGTGATGAGGTTTTGGTTTTATGGTTTTTTAGGTGTCGAGAACGAAATAGTGATAGGTTTACTTTCGCCCCTGGCAACTTCGCCCACATAACCGGGCGTTTTTTTCCAGCTATCCTCAACCTTTGGCCGCTTGTTATTTTGGATGGTACAGAATACTATAGCAATAGTGTGCGCACCGGCCTTATCATTTATAGTACCATCAAATGATTTAACTACCTCCAACGCTGCCTGGTCGAAATCTTCGCCGCCACTTTTTGCTACGGTCCAATCACTTGCAGTGCCGTTTTGGTCAAGGTTGAATTTTAACAATACTGCGGCCGGTGTACCATCGTTTTTTTCCTGTTCGGGATATTTCAGATCGTTAAAAATATGGTTGTAAAATTCAGCTGTATAAGGCTTGTTTAAGTAGGAATAAACATTCATCCCATTTGGGACATATTTATGACTTCTTGCCTCCTTTACACCTTCCATGGCCCAATAAGCATTCGATGGGAAAACATAGCCGTATTTATCTTTCAATAACTTTAGGTCGGCAGGTGTGGCGGTGTCGGCGCTGTACGACACTTCCTGGTCATTTTTATCGATGAAGCGTACTTTGGATATTGTGGGGGTCATTTTACCATCAACGATAAACCCTCCTGAAAACCACTCCGAATATTCAAAACCTTTACTGGTTATGGGAGGACGAAAACCATACTTAGTAACTGTTACCCAGCCGGAGTTACCCGGGTCATTCTCAAAAGGTCGTTTAAATATCGAGTAATCATCAGTGAAAAAGAACACACCTATTTTAAGTGTTTTACCTTCGTCATCATTAACAGTGCCGGTGTAATTTTTAAAGGCGTTCAATGCCAGGTTGTCCATTACTTCGCCATCGCTTGTGGCTATATTAAGGTCTGTTATTTTGCGGCCCTCGCCAACTTTAAAGCTCATTACCACCAGACCGCCTTTGTCGCCATCGGCAGGTTTATAATTAATATTTTTAAGCAGATACCGGTTTAACTGGTTATAGCCACCTGCGCTTTCCATGGGTACCATCGGTCTATCATCGTCAGTTGGGGGCACATTTGTGGCTATGTTTTCTGGTCCAAACTTATCGCCTGATTGGGCTATATCGCCGTTATCGGTGCCAGACAGCGTGACCTGCTCATTGGTAGCTTTTGTTGTTTTGCTTAAATGCTTTTTATATATAGGTTTAGCTAGCGCGGCTTTTGCCGGATCAAGATCCACCAATGCGTAAGTTTTGCTGAATGCCAATGTTGAAGTGCAAAGCAGTGCTGCACAAATAGGTAAAATTACCAGGTACTTTAGCCTTGCTAAATTACCAGACCGTTGTTGATTTAACATGATAATACGTTTTTTAAGTAGGTTGTAGTTAAAAAATGAATGGGTAAGTGATGAATTACCGGTACCGTAAGCGTTGTTTACTAAAAATGATGAATAAGCTATAGCATCGGTTTCGTGTGCGGCTGTTTGCTCGTCAGCAATATATTCATGTATGCTTTTAAGGCTATTTTGTAGCAAGTAGACAAACGGGTTGAACCAATTAATAACTTTTAACAACTCCAGGAAAATAATATCAACCGAATGCTTTTGCCGGATATGTACCAACTCATGCCTTATAATAGTATTAGTTCCGGGCGCATCGGTACCAATAAACAGGTAATTAAAAAATGAAAAAGCTACATTGGTTCCCTGCAGATAAGCTAATTTATAACCGTCTCGTTCTTCCTGCTTGGCGTTGCGCAACAGTTTAAATAAGGTGGTTAGTTTAATCAGCAATACTAAAAACATAATGCCGACACCTAATAGATAGCTATCTAATAAATAGTCTTGCACGGTTAAATGATGTTCAATAACTTGTGGTGTCACGGTGGTTTGCACCGGCGCACTAACTTTTGCCGGACCTGCTATAACAGGAGCCGGGGTTACATGTTGAACTGTCGATGTAAAATCTTCGGGAACCGTATATTCTGGCCCAATATAGTTTATGGTGCTTGTTACTACTTTCTCAACCGGTTTCAATGCGCCTATTTGTAAAACGGGCAATATAAACGATACCACACAAGCAAATAGCAGATAAGCACGCGTTAGCTGGTAATAGGTTTCTTTAATTAAGAAAACGCAGTAGGCCAGGTAAAATACCCCCAGGTATATGTTGGCTTCTGCCAGATAGTACAGCCAGTTCATGATTTTTTGGTTTTTAGGTTTTCTATTAATTTGGTTAGGTCGTCCAATTCTTTTATGCCCAGTTTCTTCTCATTGGCGATAAAAGATACCAGGCTCTCGTACGAGTTGCTGAAGTAGTTGCTCATCATCTTATCAAAAGTAAATTTGCGGTACTGCGCCTCGGTGATGAGCGCGAAGTATACATGCGAGTTTCCGTATGCTTTATGGTCTATAAATCCCTTACCTTCTAAAACCCTAACTACCGTTGATACGGTGTTGTAGGCAGGTTTAGGGTCGTTCATTTTTTCGATAATGTCTTTTACAATGGCTTCATTTAACTGCCATAATATTTGCATTACTTGTTCTTCGGCTTTAGTTAATTCTTTGATTTTCATAGCAAACTATTTTTGTAGTTTAGTAAAGGTAAAACTATTTTTATAGTTCGCAAACTATTTTTGTAGTTTTTTTAAAATGGTTAGCCCCCTCTAAATCTCCCCCGGTAGGGGAGACTTAAAATATTTTTAAAACAACTAAACTATTTTAACAACTAGCTAATAAAAGTCTCCCCTACCGGGGGAGATTTAGAGGGGGCTAATAAAAAACGCCATTTGCTAAAATTTATAGCAATATTTTTTCTACATTAGTTGCACGTAAACTTTATGTCGCAACTACACCAAATAGCTTTAACTTATGTAAATAATATCGGCCACACTTTAGGCAAGGTGCTGGTAAGCCATTTGGGTAGTGCCGAGGCGGTATTTAACGCATCGCCCAATAAATTGCTGGGCGTACCCGGTATTGGCGATAAAACTGTACGTGAGTTTAACTTTGACGAGGCCCTGCAAAAAGCTGCCGAAGAATTAAAGTTTGTAGAGAAGAACGGCATCGACGTTGTTTTTTATACCGATAGCCGCTATCCTAAACGATTAAAAAATTGCATCGACTCGCCCATACTATTATATAGTAAAGGCAATGCCGATCTGAATGCCCGGAAGATAATTAGTATAGTAGGCACCCGTAACGCGACAGATTATGGCCGTCAGCTTTGCGAAGCGCTAATAGCCGAGGTGCAACAATATGATGTGTTGGTAATAAGCGGTCTGGCACATGGTATTGACGTAATTGCACATAAAGAATGCCTTAAAAACAAGGTTGCTACAGTTGGTGTATTGGGCCACGGTTTGGATCGGGTGTATCCGGCAGCCAACCGTGTAACGGCTGATAAAATGCTGGAGAATGGCGGCTTGTTAACTGAGTATCCATCGGGTACTATCCCCGGACGGGAAAACTTCCCGGCGCGTAACCGCATAGTTGCCGGTATTGCTGATGCTACCATAGTTATAGAGGCCAGCGTAAAAGGCGGCGCGTTAATTACTGCCGAAATTGCTAACTCTTATAATAGGGATGTATTTGCGTTCCCGGGTAGGGTGGGCGATGTGTACTCGGAAGGGTGTAACTTTTTGATCAGGAATAATAAAGCCGCGTTATTGACTTGTGTTGCCGATCTGGCTTACAGCCTGGGATGGGAAAAACCAGATGATGCCAAGCCTGCAGAACAGTTTATGTTACCGCTTGATCTATCGCCTGATGAGCGAGCCATATTTAATGCTATACAGCAACATAGCACCCCGCTGGCTATTGATGACCTCACCATAAAAACAAACATGCCCATAAGCCAACTGGCCATGAACTTACTGAATATGGAGATGCAGGGTTTTATCCGCAGTTTGCCGGGGAAGACATATAGGGTTAGTTAGAGTCAAGAAACAAGAAATCAAGAGCCAAGATGGATTTAGTAAATCTTGCCTCTTGATTCTTGTTTCTTCTTTAGGCTCTTCTTATCACCCCTAAAAGCAAAGCAACAATAGCTATCACTAATAATACGTGAATAATTCCGCCAGCAGAATAATAGAAAAATCCGAATGCCCAACCTATAATAAGTATAACGGCAATAATGTATAATAAACCTCTCATTTTAAATAAGTTTTAGTTGTGAATGATATTTGGTTTATAACTAAAACTATTCCAAAAAAGGCATTAACGCAAAAAGCCTCGAATAAACGAGGCTTTTTTATAATGTCTGAGTATAATTAGTACTCGTCTTCGTTAAAAAAGAAGTCATCTTTTGTAGGGTAATCAGGCCATATCTCTTCAATATTTTCGTAAGGCTCTCCGTCATCCTCTAATGCCTGCAGGTTTTCAATCACCTCAACCGGTGCTCCTGAGCGTATAGCGTAATCAATTAATTCGTCTTTAGTTGCGGGCCATGGTGCATCCTCCAGGTGAGATGCTAATTCGAGTGTCCAGTACATATTTATCTTATAATTTTAGTTAATTTATTAATTTTCAATTTCCGCAAAAGTATAATATTTTTATATTGATTATCAATATATTTTTTTAATTTTTTTTCAGCCTCGGAATCCATTGGTTTTCAGGTATGTTATGGTCATTTGCCAGTTTACGGGCCAGGGTGAATAAATAATCGCTTAGCCTGTTCAAATAGATAATAACCTTGTCGTCCACAACACTTTCTTCGGCTAGGTGTACAGTTAGCCGCTCGGCGCGGCGGCATACACAACGTGCTATATGGCAATAGGATATTACGGTGCTGCCACCCGGCAAAATAAAATGTTTTAATTCGGGCAGTTGCTCGTTTATGGTATCCATTTCTTTTTCCAACGATTCAATATCTTCGACAAACAGATCCGGGATTACCATTTTTGATTTCTCCGGGTCAGCCGCTAATGACGAGCCTATGGTAAACAGCCTGTCCTGCACTTCTTTTAAAAAATCTTTGTCGTGTGGGGTAATGTCCTGGTCGCGTATTAAACCTATATAGCTGTTTAGTTCATCTACCGTCCCGTAGCTTTCAATACGCAGGTGATGCTTGGGCACGCGGGTACCGCCAATTAATGATGTAAAACCTTTATCGCCTGTTTTGGTATATATCTTCATACACTGGTTAAAATTGACTAAACATAATTAATTATTAGCTATTATTTTAATTATACCATACCTAAAACTTGCTTTATATTTACATCATTACTATTTATATATACGCTTTGAAACATATCATATTGTCAACCAAATTTATTTTACTGTTTGCATCGGCATTGCTGCTGTTAAGTTTTAAATGCGGCGGCACAGCATCCTCAACCGAAAATAAACCTGCACCGGCCTTTAATTTAATTACCGAGCGGCAGTTTAATGACCTTTTCCCGCAGCGCGCTCAATTTTATACCTACCAGGCCTTTATTAAAGCGATAAAAGAACTGGGGCTAATAAAAGTAAAGATTACCCGCAGGGCAGTATCGGTTTATCAATTTATTCGTACGGATAAAAATACAGGCAAGGCAACTGTTGTACGCCAGGATGTTGATTGGGACGAAGCCTGGGCCAAAGTAAAACCCGATAGCACTTATATAATAGACTACGGTAATTTTTGTACCGAAGGCGATGTAGCTACTAATAAAAAAGAGCTGGCCGCATTTTTTGCCCAGGTGGCACACGAAACCCGCCACGGCATGAACGGTACTTATACCGATGGACTAATGCTTACCCACGAAAGCGATACCTCATTATCATATATTGCCGAAAATGATGAATATCCGCCTGTTCCCGGCAAAAAGTATTATGGCCGCGGGCCCATGCAATTAAGCTATAACGGTAACTACGGTTACGCGTCTGATTGTATTTTTGGCGATCATAAAATATTGTTAAACAACCCCGACCTGGTAACATCCGATCCTGTAGTAGCGTTTAAAGCCGCTATTTATTTTTGGATGACCCCACAAACGCATAAACCATCGGCACATGACGTGATGATAGGGAAGTGGAAGGCTACCGCTGCTGATAAAGCCGCCAACCGTACCCCCGGTTTTGGTATGGTGATAGATATTATTAACGGCGCGGTTGAATGTAACCGGGGCGATAACTTCCCCAACATGATAGATAGGATTGCTTTTTACCAGCACTTTTTAACCAAACTTGGCGCCAGTGACCCTAATTGTGTGTGTAGTTGCGGGAAGATGCGGCCATACTAATTCTTCCACATGTCATTGCGAACGAGGTACGAGTGTGGCAATCTCTACACGCCAGGTGAATCGTTAACCTGTAGTGTAGAGATCGCCACGCTCGCGATGACGAATTTGTTTATTAGTTAACTGATAACTACATTTAACCAACCAAAACCATCCTATGGAAAACCACCCTTTTGATACCACCGGCCTTAAAGAAGAAGCAATAAACCGTTTTGCCGAAACTTACCAGGCGCTTAAAGAAGAATTTCAGATCCAACCTACCGGCCATATCGATTTTGACCTGCACCAGTTTAAAGCATTTAGAAATTGTTTGGATGTTAATGTGCGTGGATCATACGTTATCAAACAAGATTGCGGCGATTCTTATATACTATTTGTAGAGGTGCATTATAAAATTGGCGATAAGCATATCACCCATCACCAGGAATACCAGGTTTGGGGATTGACCTATCTGAAGCATAATTTTGGTGGGGTATTAATTCGCCGCGAAACATTGACGGATAAATTACTGGAACTGATACACCCTTTAGAAATTGACTTTAAAGAGGACAAACCTTTTAGCGATACCTTTTATGTAGTAGTTAACGACCACGTAAAAGCCACCGCCGGCATGAACCGCGATTTTCGCAACTCGGTTATGGATATCCGCGATAATGATTTTTTAATAGAGATTGTAGACCATACTATTATCATAGGTAATTATGACCCGATAATACCGGAGAAATCATTGCATATTGGGGAGTTTGTGGCGAGGATTGCGGGGGCGTGTTAAGGGTATATTATGAATTGCGCCAAATTATTTTCTATTGTATTTATAACAAGTTGCCTGCTTTTAGCATGTAAATCTAAGCCAGATTTAAATTCAGAAGATTGGAACTGCAAGAAAATTGACAATGAACAGATATGCGTACCCGCCTCTTGGGTTTTTAAGCCACAAGATAAGAGCCTGTTTTTTACTTATTTAGATAATGATGATAAAAACTCTTATTTCGCAATGCTAAAACATAACAAAACTGCAAGTGAACTTAGTATAGCTAAATTTCTTAAAGAAATGTATGCCGTATTTCAGCAGAAAGATAGCCTTGAATTAACCAGGGGATAGTAGATTTGTCTAAACTTTAATCCCACGATGTCCGAAGCTGTGACTTCGGACGATTTTTTAGCTTGCAACTCCATTGTTGATCTCGGAAAACAGGTGTGTCACTTACTTAAAAGTCAGGAAAAGTGTACCAAACTGTATCATAAAATCTGATTTATAAAATCAATTGCCTTATTGTCAGTTGATTTTAAAAATAGGTGTATCAAAGTGTATCACCGGGACATATTTAGTTGGTACACCTTGCAGCTGTTAAACTATCCCGCTTCTATCCACTATCTGTATATTAGTATTAGCGTAATCGCGTTCTATTAAACCGTCGCGCATACGCACTATGCGGTGGGCGTGCATAGCAATATCTTCTTCGTGCGTTACTAATATAATGGTATTGCCCTTGGCGTGGATGTCTTCCATCAGGCTCATGATCTCGATAGACGTTTTGGTATCCAGGTTACCTGTAGGCTCATCCGCCAGGATAATTGAGGGATCGTTTATTAAAGCACGTGCCACTGCGACACGCTGGCGTTGGCCGCCTGATAGTTCGTTAGGTCGGTGGTCGGTACGGTTACCAAGGCCAACATTCTCTAACGCCTTCTTGGCACGGGCCTGTCTGCCTTCTTTATTAACGCCTGCATAAATTAATGGCAGGGCCACATTATCTAAAGCGGTATTACGGGGCAGCAAGTTAAACGTCTGGAATACAAAGCCGATCTCTGAGTTACGCACTTCGGCCAACTCATTATCACTCATGTGGCTTACGTTAATGCCGTTAAGTATGTATTCGCCTTTAGTGGGGGTGTCTAAACAACCTAAAATGTTCATCAAAGTTGATTTGCCTGAACCCGATGGGCCCATCAGCGCCACAAACTCACCTTTATTAATAGTAAGCGATACAGATTTAAGAGCATGAATAATTTCAGTACCTATAATGTATTTGCGTCCTATATCTTTAATGGTGATTAATGGCTCCATGCTTGTTTTTGTTCTTTGACTGTAAAGAGGGGGGGATTGTTACAATTTTTTTAGTATTGAGTTGTGAGTAGTGTGTTATGAGTGTTTATTGGCTCAAAACTCATAACCCAATACTCATAACTTCTACCTATCCAATCACTTTCGCTACCAAAAAGTATTGGTCATCATGCTTGGGCGAGTTTTGCAGCGCTTCTTCAACGGTTACTTCCTGCTTAACCACGTCTTCCCTAAATACATTTACTTCGTCTGATAGGTAAACCAACGGTTCAACGCCCGATGTATCTATCTCGTTAAGTTTAGCCATGAAATCCAGTATCTTGTTCATGTCGCCAATCATTTCCTGCTTTTCGGTATCGGCAAGTTCAAGGCGGGCAAGGTGGGCTATCTTATCTACGGTTTCACTGTCAATAATCATATTATACTAATTTCTGGTTGATAATGTTGTGGATTCTGTCGCGCAGGGCATCCGCATCATCCAAAGTTAAATTTGCCGTTTCAACGGGTTTATGTACAAATATATTACAAAAACCCGGTTTGCTGCCATATTCCGAGCCGGTGTTCCACAATACTTTCCAGGTATCTATTGAAGTTACCGGCAAAATGGGGATCTTCAACTCGATAGCCAGCCGGAACGCGCCATTTTTAAACGAGTGCAGTTTCGGCGGATATTTGGTCGGAATGGTCGCTTCAGGGAAAATAACTACACTTATTCCTTCTTTTAATTTCTCGGCAGCCAACTTGAATGCCCTGAAAGATGATATTTTGCTATCGCGGTTTACGGTTATATCAATGGTTCTGAAGAAGAAACCGAGCACCATATTGCTTAATAATTCCTCCTTGCCAATAAAAGCATGATTATTTTTTGCCGCTATGCTGATGGTAGATACATCCAAATTTGAAGTATGGTTGCTGCAAATGATATAAGTGCGTTTCCAATCTACAGGCTCCTCATAGTCAATATTGAAAAATATGCCCGAAATGGTAGTACTGCAAACAATAATGAACCTCCTGAACCGGTTGATGTATTTATATCTGCTTTGCTTGCGTGAAAGAAAATATAAAATTGGCCAAACCAGAATAAAAAAGAAAGCTACGCTATACCTATAAAAATAGGTGTGTATTCTTTTTAAAACTCGTTTCATTGAGCCCAAAGATAAATAAAAGTTGACGGAGTTTGTTAGGATAAAACGTATTCAACTTGATCTAACCTAATTACTCATTCAACCAACTTCCTATTAATAATCCCATATATCTCATCGCGCAAAGCATCCGCATCGTCAAGCTTTAGGTGGGCGGTTTGTACTGGTTTATGAATATATATATTGCATATGCCCGGTTTGCTGCCATGGTCAAGGCCGGTATCCCATAAAACTTTCCAGGTATCGGTTGATGAAACAGGTATGATAGGTATTTTTAATTCGATAGCCAGCCTGAAGGGGCCGTTTTTAAAATCGTTTAATTGCGGTGGGTATTCATACGGTATCCTGCCCTCGGGGAATATAATAACCGATGTGCCACTCGTCAAAGCCTCTGCCGCTTTTTTAAATGCACGGTATGACGACATTTTGCTTTCACGATTAACGGGGATATCCACCGACCTGAAAAATATGCCGGTAACAAACTCGTCTTTAAGCTCTTCTTTGCCCATAAAACAAAAGTTATTCTTTGTCATGAGGCTCATGGCGGTAATATCCAGGTTTGAGGTATGATTGGGGCAGATGATATAGGTTTTATGCCAGTCTATAGGTTCTTCAAACGAAAAGCTGTATATAATACCGGCTATTTTAGAGCTTAAAAATCCCCATATCCGCCTAACCTTATTCATGTTGTTGTACCTTTGGGGCTTGCGCGAAAAATAGTACAGAAACGGCCATAGTACGATATAAAAAAAGCCGACACTGAAACGGTAAAAGTAACAGTGCAGTTTCTTTAAAAATATTTTCATCGTCTTCAAAAATATAAAAAATACTTACTTTCGCCGCTATGGAAACTGTTGTTAGTGGTATAAGGTCTACCGGGAATCTGCATTTGGGTAATTATTATGGTGCGATACAAAACTTCGTGAAAATGCAGCACGAGTACAACTGCTTTTTTTTTATTGCCGATCTGCACTCGCTTACCACGCACCCAACGCCTGATAACCTGCATGTTAATATTAAAAATGTGCTGGTTGAGTACCTGGCTGCCGGTATTGACCCGGAGAAGGCCACTATCTACGTACAATCAGACGTACAGGAAATAGCCGAGTTATACCTCTACCTAAACATGAACGCTTATTTAGGCGAACTGGAACGCAGTACATCCTTTAAAGATAAAGTACGCGCGCATCCGGATAATGTAAACGCCGGCCTGCTAACTTACCCGGTTTTAATGGCTGCAGATATATTGATACACAAAGCCACCAAAGTACCCGTAGGAAAAGACCAGGAACAACATCTTGAAATGGCCCGCACCTTTGGTAATCGTTTTAACCGCTTATATAATAAAGAATATTTCCCCGAGCCGTACGCGTTCAATTTCAGCCAGAATTTGGTGAAGATTCCAGGATTGGATGGCAAAGGAAAGATGGGTAAATCAGAAGGAGAGGGCAACGCTATTTTCCTTTCAGACTCGCCCGAGGTTATCCGCAAAAAAGTTATGCGTGCCGTTACCGATAGTGGCCCGACAGCCGAAAATCAGCAAAAGCCTGAGGAGATACAGAACCTGTTTGATCTGATGAAAGTAGTATCAGCTCCCGATACCATTGCTCATTTTGATAATCTATACAATACCATGCAGATCCGTTACGGCGATTTGAAAAAACAATTAGCCGAGGATATGATCATCGCAACCGCCCCAATCCGCGAGAGGATAAATGATATTGCCAATGATGCGCCATACCTGCGCCAGGTGGCCCGTTACGGAGCAATCAAAGCAAGAGAAAGCGCCGCCAAAACTATTAAAGAAGTTAGGGAAATAATTGGGTTTAGGAGTTTTTAGGCAGATGATGGTTCATGGTTGATAGTTCATAGCCATGAACCATGAACTAAAATCAATTTTGACTTTTAACTTTTGAATTATATCTTTAGCACATATGCATATAGCTATTGTTGGAAACATAGGAGCTGGTAAAACTACCCTCACAGAACTGCTGGCCAAAAATTACGGCTGGGAACCTTTATATGAAGCTGTTGATAATAATCCGTACCTGGAAGATTTTTACAGCGACATGAAACGCTGGAGCTTTAACCTGCAGATTTATTTTCTGAACAGCCGTTACCGCCAGATCATTGACATACAAAAAAGCGGTCGTGATATTATACAGGACAGAACCATTTATGAAGATGCGTACATATTTGCAGAGAACCTGCATGATATGGGCTTGATGACCAGCCGCGATTACGAAAACTACGAATCAATATTTAACAATATAACCGAGTACATTAAACCTCCCGACCTGCTGGTGTATTTAAAAGCATCGGTACCTACACTGGTAAATAATATACAGCGCAGGGGCAGGGAGTATGAGATAGGCATCCGTATAGATTATTTATCAAAATTGAATGAGAAGTACGATAAATGGATAAACGGCTATAAACTGGGTAAACTGTTGGTATTAGACAAGGATAATCTTGACTTTGCTAATAATACTGAGGATATGTCATCAATCATCCAAATGGTTGAGCGGGAAATAAACGGACTGTTTTAGGTTTGACGTGGGACGTATTGCGTTATACGCTTACCTTAAATTACTAACGTACTAAGTATAACGTTAAACGTACAACAATAACACACATGCAAATACTCGGTATCATCCCAGCACGTTATGCATCATCCCGGTTCCCGGGTAAGCCATTGATTGATATTGGCGGCAAAAGCATGATTCAGCGGGTTTATGAGCAGGCTAAAAAGTGCGGTCATTTAACCGAAATAATCATTGCTACAGATGATGAACGCATATTTGATCATGTAACAGCCTTCGGCGGTGTAGCTGTAATGACCAGCGCCGATCATCAAAGCGGTACCGACCGTTGTGCCGAAGTTGCCAGGGCGCACTCTCAATATCACGTAATTATAAATATACAGGGCGATGAGCCTTATATCGACCCTGAACAGATAACCAAGCTGGCCAATTGCTTTACTTCGCCCGATGTGCAGATAGCCACCTTAGTAAAGAAGGTTAAGACCGAACAGGAACTTAATAATCCCAATACCCCAAAAGTTATTGTAAATAAACTAAGCGAGGCTGCTTATTTTTCGCGTTCGCCTATACCACATATCAGGGGAGAGGAGCCTGCCAACTGGCTGGAGTTTTATTCATTTTTTAAACACATAGGTATTTATGGCTATCGCGCTGATGTTTTGCAGCAGATAACCAAACTACCCATATCAGCCTTAGAAAAAGCCGAGAGCCTTGAACAGCTGCGCTGGATAGAAAATGGCTATCGTATTAAAGTAGCGGAGACGGAATTGGAAACTTATGCGGTAGATACGCCTGAGGATTTGGAATTGCTTAAATAATTTTCGGGTGTCATCCTGAGGCACTCGAAGGGTGAGCGCAAAGGCCCGCCCGCATGCTTCGAGGGCCTCAGCATGACACCCTACCTTCAATCAATTTTCTATTTTACCTTACTATACAGGGCCGCCACCTTACCACGGCACTCGTTCAATATCACTACAGCCTGGGTTAAGTTATCAACCACCTTACGCTTAAAGGCTTTGCTGCGGCGGTTTTTTGGGATCTGCCTTATCAGTTCATCGTTTTCATAGATGCGGGTATCAATGTTATTGTAAATTTCGGCAGTGTTAAAGTCGGGGATCTTTAGATTATCTATTAGAGGGCGGTTGCTGATCAATATTTTCCGCAGGTCAATCACATTGGTTTGCATTATGCGTAGCGAGTTGTTAAAGTGATGATCGTTAAATCCGCCTTTGGTAATTAGGGCTATTAAATTGTTTTGATTGATAATTAGCACGCCAACTTTTTTATTAAAATTAACAGCCAGGTTTTTAAAGCTGATCCTGTCTGGTTTGCGGGCTATCAAGTCGGCGTTTTCTGTCAGTCGGGAGAATAATTTCGACATCATGTTTAATGAGTACAGGTATTTTTCATACCCGTCTTTGTTTTTTGGCAGAGCGAAATTGGTTTCGGCAATAAATAACAGGGCAAATAACAATAGTACCTTCTTCATATTTTTTTATGACTTATAGTTATGTAGAAAGAAAATATTTCTTCTTTTGTTTAAAAAGAAATCAGGATTCCGCATTCTCCCAAAACCTTTTCAACAATTGCATTTTGTTAACCCAAACCCCAAAAATATTCTTACTTTTGTATCCCGTACACAAACAATTAGCAGCGGCTTAAAACTGCTGCCGATTTCAACAAAAATCATGACTAAATACATATTTGTTACGGGCGGTGTTACCTCTTCGTTAGGAAAAGGCATTATATCGGCTTCCTTAGCCAAACTATTACAATCGCGCGGATACAGCGTAACCATCCAAAAATTCGACCCTTATATCAACATCGACCCAGGGACATTAAACCCGTACGAGCACGGCGAATGTTATGTTACCGAGGATGGCGCCGAAACAGATCTGGACCTTGGTCATTACGAGCGTTTTTTAAATACACCAACATCAAAAGCCAATAACATTACTACCGGCCGCATTTACCAAAATGTTATAAATAAAGAACGCGAGGGCGCTTTTTTAGGCAAGACAGTACAAGTTGTGCCGCATATTACAGATGAGATTAAACGCAACATCCGCATACTGGGTGAAGACGGCAAATATGATATTGTTATAACCGAATTAGGTGGTACGGTAGGTGATATTGAATCATTACCCTATATAGAAGCAGTAAGACAGTTTAGATGGGAGGTAGGTTCTGGTAATTCATTAGTGATCCACCTTACCCTGATACCTTTCCTGGCCGCAGCCGGCGAATTAAAGACCAAACCTACCCAGCACTCGGTTAAAATGTTGTTGGAGTATGGAATCCAGCCTGATATTTTGGTTTGCCGTACAGAGCATCATTTAAATATGGATATCCGCAAAAAAATTGCGCTATTTTGTAACGTAAATATCAACGCGGTTATCGAGTCGATAGACGCATCAACCATTTATGATGTGCCTTTGTTGATGCTGAAAGAGCAATTGGATAAAACGGTATTAACCAAGTTAAAACTTCCGCATAAAACAGAACCTGCTTTAGAAAACTGGAAAAACTTTTTGGGTAGATTAAAAAATCCAACATCCGAGGTTAAAATTGGTTTGGTTGGTAAATATGTGGAGTTGCCGGATGCTTATAAATCAATCATTGAATCATTTATACATGCCGGCGCTAAAAACGAGTGCAAGGTAAAAGTTACCTATATCCCGTCAGAAGAATTAACGCCTGATAATGCCATTGAAAAGCTGATTGGGTTGCACGGTGTACTGGTTGCACCGGGCTTTGGCGAGCGCGGTTTTGAAGGTAAAATAGAAGCGATACGTTATGTGCGTGAAAATAATATTCCGTTTTTTGGTATCTGTTTAGGTATGCAATGCGCGGTGGTTGAGTATGGCCGTAATGTACTGGGTTTAAAAGATGCCAGCAGCACCGAGATGAATCCGGATACCCCGAACCCGGTTATTGCCATGATGGAAGAGCAAAAGAAAGTAGTAAATAAAGGCGGTACCATGCGCTTAGGCTCATACGCCTGCGATTTAAAAAAGGGCACCAAAGCATTTGCCATATATGGACAACAACATATAACCGAGCGCCACAGGCACCGTTATGAGTTTAATAATGAGTATCTTAAACAATATGAAGCAGCCGGTTTAACACCATCGGGCTTTAACCCGGAGAACAATCTGGTGGAGATAGTTGAGCTGAAAAATCATCCGTTTTTTGTAGGCGCGCAGTTTCATCCCGAATTAAAATCAACAGTTGCTAATCCGCACCCACTTTTTATTAACTTTGTCGCCGCTTCAATGGCTTATGCCCGGAAGAAATAGTTAATTTGAGTACGATACGATAGAAATGGATAGAAATACGTTTACAGGATTATTCCTGATCATGATCATTATAGCCGGTTCGGTTTGGTTTTTAAAACCTAGTTCGGCCGAGATCGCAAAAGAAAAAGCATTACAACACCAGGATTCATTAAAAAGAGCAGGCATTAAAACTCCTGCGGCTGCCATAATTGATACTGCAAAGATTGCTAATAAACCAGTTGATACTGCCGCGTTAAAAAGCCCGTTCGGCGCTACTTTAAATGGTACAGAAAAATTGATTACGGTTGAGAACAAAGATCTTAAACTAAAATTAAGTACACGCGGTGGCCACATATACTCGGTCGAGTTAAAAAACTTTAAAACGTTTGATAAAAAACCACTGGTTTTATTTGATGGCGATGCCAATAAGTTTGGATTTAGCTTTGCCGCAGGCGTAGCTAATGTTAATACCAGCGAAAGGTATTTTACACCAAGTGCCGCAGGTTTACAGGTTACCGGCCAGGATTCATCAGCCATAACCATGCGTTTAAGCTATAGCCCAACGCAATATATTGACTATATATATACTTTAAAAGGCGAAGGCTATAAAGTTGGCTTAACTATTAAAGCAACAGGCCTGGATAATGTAATTGCCAATAGCAGCAGCATTAATATAAACTGGGAAAGCAGCCTGCATAGATTAGAAAAAGGTAGTACGCTTGATCATCAGAACTCTTATATAGGGTACTTTGATACCGAAAAGAACTATGATTACTTCGGCGATACCAAGGACGATACCAAGGACATCAGCGATAAAAAGATGGAATGGATATCGTTTAAACAACACTTCTTTTCGAGTGTATTGATGTCAAAAGACGGTTTCAGCAAATCTAATTTAATAGTAAGTACAGATACCACAAACCATGCTGATATTAAACAGCTAAAAGCTAACCTGGTATTAGCGCGTGATGCTGATGGTACTTTTCCGCTTGATTTTTACTTTAGCCCTAACCATTTTAAAACATTGCAGGCACAAGGCCATAGCCTTGAGAAGCAAATTTACATGGGCTGGGGCCCTTTAAAATATATTAACCGCTATGCAGTACAACCGGTGTTTAATTTCCTGACCCAGTTTAACTGGAACTACGGTTTAATCATACTGGCATTAACTATCATCTTGAAATTAGTTTTATCACCGCTTACTTACAAGTCATACTTATCAATGGCTAAGATGCGGGTGTTAAAGCCCGAGATGGACGAGATCAAAGCTAAAGTTGGCGAAGATAATCCTACCTTATTACAGCAAGAATACCTCAAGCTCTATAAAAAGGCCGGCGTAAATCCATTAGGTGGTTGTTTGCCATTGCTGATACAGATGCCGATTGTTATCGCGTTCTTCCGCTTTTTCCCGGGCTTGTTTGAGCTGCGTGGACAAAGCTTTTTATGGATGCATGATTTGTCGACTTATGATTCTATATTGAATTTTGGTTTCAGTATACCATTCATAGGTGATCACTTGAGTTTAATGTGTTTGTTGATGACCATATCAACATTGATATATACTTACTTTAACAATCAGATATCAGGCGTAAGCGGCCAAATGAAATACATTGGTTATATCACTCCGGTAATTTTCTTAGGCGCGTTGAATGGCTATCCGGCAGGTTTGAATTATTATTACTTCCTGGCTAACATGTTAACCTTCTTACAGCAATATATTATCCGCTTAATGGTTGATGATACAAAGATCCACGCCCAGATACAGGAAAACAAAAAGAAACCTGAGGATAAAAAGAAAAAATCAGGCTTCAGCGCTAAAATGGAAGAAATGATGCGTAATCAACAACAGGTGCAGGCGAAGAAGAAATAGTAATTGAAGATTAGAGATATTAGTCCTGTCGATAACTAAAAAAGAGGCCCATAAACTGAGCCTCTTTTTTAGTTTATGTTTGATTAATATTGACAGGTAACTATTGCAATGATTTGGAACTAAATGTAAATTAGGAACGTGAAACCTTTAAAACAGCATGTATTACGGATCAAAATTATTTTGTTTTTGATCGTTTTACCCGCTGTTTTAAAAGCTCAAAGCAATCAAACTGTTAATGCAGGTAGTCAAACTGTGGTTGTTAATTTCCCCGTAACCACGTGCACGTATAACTGGACTAATAATAACACGGCTATTGGCCTTGGGGCCAGCGGTACCGGTGATATTGCTACATTTACAGCAACAAACACAACAGGTAACCCCATCACGGCTACCATTACAGCCACCCCCGCAGGCCCTACGCCACAACCGCCATTGCTTTATATACCTAATTTCGACGCGAATACAGTTTCGGTAATAAACGCAACTACAAATACTTTACTTACTACCGTGCCGGTGGGTACTAACCCCTATGGCGTTATGGTAAGCCATGACTACAACAGGGTTTATATAGCAAACCAGGGTTCTAATGATGTGAGCGTTATTTATATGCCTACTAACAGAGTACTGGCAACAATACCCGGCTTTTCAACTCCTGGTGCAATAGCGGTAAGCCCCGATAACCAAACGATTTATGTAGCAAATTCGGGCTCAAACACTGTTGCAATAATAGATGCTTTAAACAATACAATAATAGCCACCATACCGGTAGGACAAAGTCCAATTGGCCTCTCGTTAAATTTCGATGGTAGTAAATTATATGTGGCTAATAATAATAGTCTTACGGTATCAGTAATAAATATAGCTACAAAAGCAGTAACTAACACTATAATACTAAACTCTAATCCTGATTTTACTTTGTTAAGTCCAGACGGAAGTAAATTATATGTTGTTGAATCGTTTTTAAATGAAATTATGGTAGTGAATACTACTACAAATCTCGTTACAACATTCGTAGTCCCCGGCAACAAACCAAAGGGCGTAGCCATAAGCCCAGATGGTAGCCGTTTGTATGTGGCAAACTCGGCCGATGGTAATATAGCTGTAATTAATACAACAAATAATACAATTATTACAACAATTAACACCGGGGCCACACCTACGGGTTTATCTATCAGTGATGATGGCAGTTTGCTTTATGTTTGTAATAGCGGAAGTAATAATGTCTCGGTTATTAACACAACAACGCTTTTAGTAACACAAACCATCAATGTTAGAGCAAGACCATTCTCGGTAGGTAATTTCTATTTAACAAGGGCGGATTGCGGCGCACCAATAACGTTTAATATAACAGTTAATGCAGCAGCTCCAACCCCGGTAATAACTACTAACGGAACGCCATCGGCAGTATCTACTATCTTTGGTACCCCATCTACCCCGGCAACTTTTATGGCAGGAGCCTCGAACGCTACCGGCAACTTGGTAGTTAGTGCGCCAACAGGGTTTGAGGTAAGCTTAGATAATAGCAATTATTATAACGTAGTAACTATGAATGGCCCGGGCAGTATAACTTCCCGAACAGCATATATCCGTTTAAAAAGCACAACGCCGATGGGTACATACTCTGGCAATATTGTTTTAACCAGCCCCGGCGCAACAACTGTAAATGTAATAATGCCGTTAAGCACAGTAACTGCCCCGAATCCGTTTATTACCGCTACCGGCACACCATCCTCAGTAAATACAGCTTATGGCACGCCGTCATCACCAACCAGTTTCATGGTATCAGGTACGGGTATGTCCGACAGGATATTGGTTACACCCCCACCTGGATTCGAGGCGAGTACTGATGGTGTTAATTTTGCCAGTACAGTTACCATTGGTGGTATAGGCGCAATAGCTTCAACAAAGGTTTATATACGTTTAAAGAAAACCACAGCCGCAGGTACATACTCCGGAAATATTGTA
>NZ_JAQBOF010000023.1 GCF_028288185.1 Mucilaginibacter sp.
ATGAAAAAGTACACTTTAATTTTAGTTGCCTTCGCCTTACTGGCTTTAGTAAAACCAGCCAGCGCACAGCAAACCGATCCCGCCGCTTTTACCGGTGCAACAGCAAAATTGAAACATTATAATGCGCTGTATATTCTGAATTCAAATGATGACAAGAAAATAAAGGGAATACTCCGGAACATCGATAATGCGCTCGAAGATCCCCGCTTAAAGGGCAAACTTCATGTAGAACTGATCGCTTTTGGCGACGGCGTAGCCGTTTACATGAAGAGCAGCACCTACGAACAGGCATTAAAAGATCTGCAGGCCAAAGGTGTTGTATTGGCGCAATGCAGCAATACCATTAAAGAACGGAAAATAGATAAGAACGACTTGTTCCCTTTTATTTCTTATGTACCAAGCGGTAACGGCGAGATCATAATCCGTCAATATGAAGGATGGGCTGTTGTTCATCCATAATCGTTAAATATTCTATCAGTTGTAATTCTATTAAAAGTCAAAATGAAAAGCTATAAAATAATATTCGCGGCGATTGCACTTATTGTATCAGGCATTAAGGTTAAAGCGCAGGATCACCGTTTTGACCCGCCATGGAATACTCCACCGGAAAGTAAAGTAATGTTTACCGTACCGGGCGTAGATAATGTACCTGACTTGTTTGGTGATATAAACGACCCGCAGTTAGTTGTATTCTTTGCCGGTAATCAGTTTATGTGTATTGATGACCTGATTGCTGCGTTTAAAAAAGCGCATCCCCAGTACCAGCGGGTTTTCGCAGAAACACTGCCTCCCGGTATTTTAGCAAAGCAGATCGTCGGAGGTTCTATTACTATCGGAAATATGCGTATCACCTTAAAACCAGATGTTTACACCGCAGGCAAAAGCAAGACCGATCAAATGCCGCAATATTTCACCAAAACTGAACCTTATGCCTACAACCGTTTAGCCATTATGGTTCAAAAAGGTAATCCTAAAAATGTAAAAGGATTAAAAGACCTGGGCCGGGCAGATGTGCGGGTAAGTATGCCTAACCCCGAATGGGAAGGAATAGGTAAGCGGATTGAACAGGCTTATGTACTGGCCGGTACGGAAACCTTGCGTAAAACGATCATGGAAGATAAAGTGAAGGATAGTACTACTTACCTGACTCAGATCCATCACCGCCAGACGCCCATGCGGATTATGTACAACCAATCTGATGCGGCTCCGGTATGGTACAGCGAGGCTTTTTATCAAATAATGATCAAACACCCGGTTGATATGGTAGAGATCCCCGCCGGTGAAAACATCAATGCTACCTACGTAGCCGGGCAAATGAAAAATGCGCCACATGTTCAGGCCGCTAAGGACTTTATGGATTTTTTAATTAGCCCTACTGCTAAAGCCATCTACAGAAATTACGGGTTTACAACTAAATAGATATGAAAAAGTACATTTTAATGCTTGTTGCAGCTATAAGCAGCCTGTCGGTTTTCGCCCAAACAGATACCCTGCACGTTTATGGTCCCGGCGGCCCGCTTTCAGCCATGCAGGAGTGTGCAAAAGCATTTACAACAACAACTGGTATTCCAGTGAAAGTAACCGGTGGCCCAGAGTCAAAATGGATGCCCCAGGCACAGCAAAATGCTGATGTGATTTATGGTGGTGCCGAATATATGCTTACCCAGTTTATACAAAACCATCCCGGTATGGTTGATGCAACAACCAGGGTTGAATTGTACAAAAGAGCGACGGCTATATTAGTCAGGCCGGGTAACCCAAAACACATTGTAACACTGAAGGACCTCACAAAACCGGGTATTCATATTTTAGACGTGAATGGGGCCGGACAATTAGGTTTGTGGGAAGATATTGCCGGAAAGGAAAACCTGATCGGTGGTATCCAAAAAAATATTGCAGGCTCCTTCGCCAATACCGCTTTGGGTATTGCCGCCTGGAAAACAGATAGCAGCTATGATGCCTGGATCACCTATACCTCCTGGCACCAAAACCTGAAAGGTATCACACAAGTGGTTGAATTGCCCGTAACATTGCGCTTATACCGCGGTACTCCTGTGGCTTTAACTTTAAACAGTAAGCACAGTCAACAGGGAAAGCAGTTTCTTAGTTTTCTGCAAAGCGTTCAGGGCCATTCAATATTTAAAAAGTGGGGCTGGGAATAGGCTATGCGCAGCAGCCAAAATAGTGGAACGGTATAACCCAAAGCAGAAGGTGACAGATTTGAAAGCATTACTAAAGCATGGCGGGTTAATACCGGCCATACTTGTTTTTTACATGTGTCATTCTTCAACTTGGTTTCCGTTATCTTTTTATGCAACGTAGCATCAAATAATAAATAACTTTACATTATTGACCATGTAAATTGATGATGAAAATAACGTGTTTTAATGATTGATCTTTGATTAACAAAATCAAAAAGATCATGAAAACTATACAAAACTTAACCCACCGTCAGTTTACAGAAAGAGCAATTGTCTTAGGAGATAAAATCATTAATACAGCCGCGATCATGGCCGCATTGGTATTGTTAGTCTTGCCATTTGTGTTAATGATTGCCCGGCTATCTTAAAATTAGTAAAATAAATATTCGTCAT
>NZ_JAQBOF010000033.1 GCF_028288185.1 Mucilaginibacter sp.
AAAAAACAGAAATGATATTTAAGAAAAAACAATGAGATCACTACTGATAACATTTTGTTTATTTATAATTACTATAGCAACTAACGCGCAAGCTAATTATGATGTTAGCTTAATCCCTAAAAACTTATTGCCTTATGCCAGCGCTGTAGTGCGTAATAAAGAAGAGGTGATAGAGGTAAAATCGTTGGATAATACTATTTATCACATTAAAGCGGCTATCACTGTTTTAAATAAAAATGGTGACGATTTGGCTCACATCGGGATATGGTATAATAAAAATTATACGGTGAAAATTATAAAAGGCTTAGTATACGATGCCTGGGGCAAGCAAACAGGCAAGTTTTCTGACAAGAATTTTGAGGATGTGTATGCGGCTGATGGTTTTTCGTTATTTAATGATGAGCGTGTTAAACACTATATCCCTGCTGTAATAGATTATCCATATACCATTGAGTATGAATATGAAGTAAGGTCAAAACAATCGCTTATTTTCCAGGATTGGACGCCTAATTCGCGGTGGGGCATGGCTGTCGAAAAAAGTTCTTATACGTTCATTTGTAAGCCCGATTTTAATATTCGTTATAAAGAAACCAACCTCCCAGGTAGAGCATTAATAGCAAACAACGCGGCAGGTTTAAAAAAATATAGCTGGCAAATAAGCAATCTGAAAGCAGTTAAGGAAGAACCATTTAGCCCAAATCCGGATACTTACGCAAGCAGGGTTAAAATAGCTCCCGAAAATTTTATTTATGAAGGTATAAACGGCTCATTTACCAACTGGAAAGAATTTGGCGAATGGATGAATAATAAGTTACTGGTAAACCGCGATCAACTATCAGCCGAAACCATTGCCAATATAAAAAATCTAACAAAAGATATTACTGACCCCAAGCAAAGGGCACGCAAAATATATGAGTTTATGCAGCAAAAAACGCATTATATCAGTGTGCAAATAGGTATTGGCGGTTATCAACCATTTACCGCTGCCGAAGTTGATAAAGTAAGTTATGGCGATTGTAAAGCACTAGTTAACTATACTCACGCTTTGCTTAAAACTGCTAATATTGAGTCTTACTATTGTGTTGTTGAAGCAGGCAATAATAAAACAAGTATGATCAGGGACTTTGCAAGTATAGACCAGGGAAACCATGTTATTTTATGCCTGCCATTTAAAAATGATACAACCTGGCTGGAGTGTACCAATCAAAAAATACCTTTCGGTTTTTTAGGCGATTTTACTGATGACCGTACAGTGCTTGCTTGTACTCCGCAAGGCGGTAAGCTAATGCATACCCCCAAATATACATCAATTAATAATGTGCAATTACGTAAGGCTAACTTGATAATAAATGATGCCGGCGAATTATCAGGTGATATGGAAACACTTTTTAAAGGCACACTTTACGATGACAGAGAAGCATTAATTAATGGGTCGCAAACCGAAGTGTTTAAAGAATTAACGCATATATATCCAATAAACAACTTTGAGGTTGAAAAATTCACCTTTAAACAAATTAAAGATGTCTTACCCACAACTACCGAGACTTTAAAGTTTACTGCTCGCGAATATGCATCAAACAGTGGTAACAAATTATATTTTCTAATTAACGCTGCAAACCGTAACACACATGCGCCCCGCGAGGTACGAAACCGGCTAAATGATGTTTATATAAATGAAGGTTTTACCAATGAGGATGAAATAAGTTATACCATTCCGCAAGGCTATCGTTTAGAGAAAATTCCGTTAAATGTTACTATTAACACACCATTCGGAAGCTACACAGCTACGATGCAGCTAAACGGCCAAACCTTAATTTACAAGCGTAAAATGCAGGTAATTGATGGTAATTACAGCAAAGATATTTATCCCGACCTGGTAAACTTTTATCAACATATAGCTGATGCGGATAATTACAGTGTAAGCCTTATAAAAAGGTAATTAACTAAATATCCATATTCCGATTATAATCCCCAACACCATTATAACATATAGTAATATTTCGGTACCGGCAAATCGTTTGTATTTAGTCCAGAATGAATAATCTTGCTTTGACATATTAATTGCAAAAATATTGAATTATATTTAGCTATGGATATAAAAGAAGAAGAGGAAATAAAGAAAGAGTTCCAACTGGAGCGCATTATTTTATTTACAGATGCTGTATTCGCTATAATTTTAACAATTATGGTATTAGAAATAAAGCTTCCTGAAGGTGCACGTCATTTACCTCCCGAAAAATTTAAAGAAGCTATCGCAGAGTTGTTTCTTAAACTCGCCGGTTATGCGGTAACTTTTGGGCTTGTGGGTAGGTTTTGGGTAATACATTTAAAGCTGTTTAGGTTTTTAAAGGATTATGACATTAAACTGGTTTTTTTAAATCTTGTATTCTTATTTTCTGTAACATTATTTCCTTTCGCAATATCTTTGATTACAGGCAGTATCTCTCCCAAAAAACCGGAATATGCAATGGGATATATGGTCTATTTTATTATCTTCTTTTCAATAATTTTTATGCAGTCGCTGATATCACAGCACCTTGTTAAAAACAAACAAACACTTTGTATTAATACGCCACAGTTGGAAACAACCTTGAAATGGAAGATGCAGCAGATCAATCTATTTATTGCACCTATAATGGTTTTACTTATGGTAGCTATAAATTACCTCCAACTTCAATATTATTATCTTATAGCTCCTGTGTTTTTTTATAGTTTAATTATTAAAACATACACCAGGAAATACTATCCCGAAGAATATAACGGGCCGTTACTGGTGCGCTTATTTCAATCTATAAAACCCAGAAAGATAAAACGGAGTATAAAATAACAATAGAATCTAGTTAGCCTGTGCAGCTACCGTTGAGTCGGTGATAATTGAACCTGCCCGCGAAAAATATTTATACATAGCCCCATGCAACGGCACCACAATAACACCTTTGGTTGAGCTGGCATGAACTATATAACCATTTTGCAGGTACACACCCACATGACTGTATTGCTTTCCATCAAAATCAAAAAACACAAGGTCACCCTCTTTTAGTTCGTCTTCGTACTTGCGTTTGATAATGGCAACCTGTTGATAAGTTATGCGTGGTAAATTGATGCCATAAACCTGCTGCTCCAATAATAAAGTAAGGCCCGAGCAATCTACGCCATCTTTATCTAATCCGCCAAATTTATAGGGAACACCTGTCCATAATTCAATAAAGTTATATAACCGACCATTGGTAATAGCGTCTTTATCAACGCCCATAATAGCTGCGTACTTTTCGGCTATACTGGTTTGGGGTTTTACAATTTCGCCGGCTTCGCCTTTTAAAACTGCTTTTTTACTATGACATCCTGATAGAATGATCGCGGCAACACAAAGCAATAAAGCATAGCGTTTTAATTTCATACCATAAAAGTAAAAGGAAAGGCTTAATACAGGTTGGACATGTTGTTAACATATCAACATCATCCTATGACAAAATCCGATATCGAACATCCGAAATCCGAAATCAAATTACCCTTTTATTACCCGCTGTATCTCGTCCAGTTTCATCAGCGCCTCAACAGGTGTTAAGGTATTTACATCCAAGTTATTCAGGGTATCACGTATTTTAACCAGCACCGGGTCATCAATACTGAACATTTGCATTTGCACTGCCTGCTTTTGTACCTTGCGGATACTGTCCTTAATGTGTTCACCACCGGTACGCTCGTTCTCCAGTTTTTTAAGGATCTCGTTAGCGCGGCTTAAAACCTTTTGCGGCATACCGGCCAGTTTAGCTACGTGTATACCGAAACTATGCTCGCTGCCACCCGGTACCAACTTGCGCAGGAAAATGATCTGGTGACCAATTTCTTTAACCGTTACGTTATAATTTTTTATGCGATTAAAGCTATTACTCAACTCGTTCAGCTCATGGTAGTGGGTTGCGAACAAGGTTTTGGCTTTAGCCGTTGGATGATTATGCAAATATTCGCCTATTGACCAGGCAATAGAGATACCGTCATAAGTTGAGGTACCGCGGCCAATCTCATCTAACAAGATCAGGCTTCTGTTTGATAAATTATTGAGGATACTTGCTGTCTCGTTCATCTCCACCATAAAGGTTGACTCGCCTGATGATAGGTTATCAGATGCCCCTACCCTTGTAAATATCTTATCTACCAAACCCAATGAGGCTGATTTTGCCGGTACAAAGCATCCCATTTGCGCCATCAATACAATTAACCCGGTTTGCCTTAACAGTGCCGATTTACCCGCCATGTTTGGCCCGGTAATGATAATGATCTGTTGCGTTTCAGAGTCAAGGAAAACATCATTGGTAATATATTCCTCGCCTTGTGGCAGGTTCTTTTCTATAACCGGGTGTCGTCCGCCTTTGATATCAATAACCTTACTGTCATTCATTTGGGGTTTGACGTAGTAGTTTTTGATGGATATGGTGGCGAAGTTTAGCAATACATCTAACCGTGCAATCAATTGCGCGTTTAACTGGATAGGCTTTATAAACTCGGCCAGGGCGTATAGCAGGTCGTTATATAGTTTAGTTTCGAGGGTGAATATCTTCTCTTCGGCACCCAGTATTTGCTCCTCATATTCTTTTAGTTCGGGGGTAATGTAGCGCTCGGCATTTACAAGGGTTTGCTTACGTATCCACTCGGTTGGTACCTTTTCGCGATGACTATGGGTAACTTCCAGGTAATACCCAAATACATTATTGAACGATACTTTTAAAGATGGTATCCCGGTGGCTTCCGCCTCGCGTTTTTGTATCTCCAGTAAATAACCTTTACCGCCGAATGCAATTTTGCGTAACCTATCTAACTCCTCATTTATCCCATCGTTCATTACCGATCCTTTTATCACCATAACCGGTGGCTCGGGGTGCAGTTCTTTAGCTATTTTCTCGCAGATGAGCGTACATGGGTTCAATTGCTCGCCAATAGCTTTTAGCGGCAGACTGATGGATTGCTCGCACAATTTCTTTATCGACTCAATAGCTATCAACGCCTTTTTAAGCTGGCAAACCTCGCGCGGATTGGCTTTTTGCAGGCCGACTTTGGATACCAGCCTCTCCAAATCACCTATCTGGCGAATGTATTGTTGTAACTCTTCTCGCAGCTCTTCCTCGGCTATCAGGTATTCAACCACACCCAGACGGTCGTTAATAGGTTTAAGTTCTTTTAGCGGCATTACTATCCAACGGCGCAGCAGCCTTGCCCCCATTGGCGAACTGGTTTGATCCAGTACATCAACCAGGGTCTTGGCGTTTTCGTTGGCCGATCCTATCAGTTCCAGGTTACGCACGCTGAAACGATCCAGCCACAAGTATCTGTCCTCTTCTATTCGGCTAATAGCCGATATATGCTGTAAGTTTCTATGTTCAGTCTCATTAAGGTAGTGCAGCGCGACACCCGCAGCCACAATACCCAGGTTTAGCTTGTCTATACCAAAGCCTTTTAACGATTTAACTCCAAAGTGCTTTAACAGCGTTTCGTTCGCGTAATCGCCGCTGTAGGGCCATTCATCGAGGGTGTAGGTATAGTAACGGTCGCCGTAGCTTTCTTTAAAGTCAGACTGTTTACTTTTTTGGTAGATCACCTCGCTGGGCGTAAAGCCTTGCAGTAGTTTATCAATATAATCGCTATTACCCTGCGCGGTCAGGAACTCGCCGGTTGATATATCTATCAGGGCAATACCGATGCTATTCTTTTCGAAATACAGCGATGCCAGGTAGTTATTACTTTTTTGGTTGAGGATATTATCGTTAGTAGCAACGCCGGGGGTAACCAGTTCGGTAACGCCGCGCTTTACAATGGTCTTTGTGGTTTTGGGGTCCTCCAGCTGGTCGCAAATAGCGACACGCTGGCCTGCACGCACCAGCTTGGGCAGGTAAGTATCCAACGAGTGGTGCGGGAAACCTGCCAGCTCAATAAACGTGGCGGCACCGTTACCCCGGCGGGTAAGCGTAATACCCAAAATACCGGCGGCCTTAATGGCATCCTCGCCAAAGGTTTCGTAAAAGTCGCCTACGCGAAACAGCAGCAAAGCACCGGGGTACTTAACCTTAATAGTATTATACTGCTGCATTAAGGGCGTTTCTTTAATAGCGTCTTTTGCCAAGGCGGATTATTACATTTTAAGTGAATGGGTAAAGTTAATGCATTGATTGGGCTTTATGCGGATTGTTGAAAATTCGACGTTTTGTGGATAGCGCGGCATTACAAAGTGTGCCACGTGCGAATGTGTCACCATGATACACTTTGGCACACCATTTTTCATAACTAATTGATATAAAATTAATTGACTTTTAGGTTTTGATTTCATGATACAAATTGGTACACTTTTTCTGACTTTTACGTAAGTTTTGGCACATCTGTTTCTGACAATATAGCGCCACCATATCAATGGATAAATTTGTTAGCCGAAAAAATTATTTTGTATGTTAGCTTTATGAAAATAGCTACCTACAATGTTAACGGCGTTAATGGCCGCCTGCCAGTGTTGCTGCGCTGGTTAGAAGAAACCAAACCGGATGTGGTTTGCCTGCAGGAATTAAAGGCTCCGCAGGAAAAGTTTCCGGAACAGGCAATTATTGATGCCGGCTATAACGCAATTTGGCACGGCCAAAAAAGCTGGAATGGGGTAGCTATACTAGCCAAAGGCGAGATACAGGAACTAAAACGCGGCCTGCCCGGCGACCCGGAGGACCTGCATAGCCGATATATTGAAGCTTTTGTAAGCGGTGTTGTTATTGGTTGTCTTTATTTACCTAACGGCAACCCTGCGCCCGGGCCCAAATTTGACTATAAGCTGCAATGGTTCGAACGTTTAATAAGCCACGCCACGGGCTTGCTGGCGCGCGGTATCCCGGTAGTTTTAACAGGGGATTATAACGTAATGCCTACCGAACAAGACGTATACAAGCCCGAGCGGTGGTTGGATGATGCCTTATTTCGTCCCGAAACCCGCGAGGCTTTTCACCGCCTGGTAGCACAAGGCTGGACAGACGCTTTACGCAAGCTATATCCCACAGAAACCATTTATACTTTCTGGGATTATTTTAGAAACGCCTACGGCCGCAATGCCGGTTTACGGATAGATCATTTCTTATTGAGTCCGCAGGTTGAAGGCCGTTTGATAGCAGCCGGTGTTGACAAGCATGTACGCGGCTGGGAAAAATCAAGTGATCATGCGCCGGTTTGGATTGAATTGGCGGATGTGTAATAATGTTTCAGAGATGCTTCGATCATCTGCCTGAATCACTTTATTTTAGCTGCGCGATATAGTATATGTAAAACTTTAGCAATAGATTTGTTTAACAAGCATAAGTTGCTAACCCCGCCCTTGAAATGAAAACTGATTTGACAGGATCTAAAGCTATTGTTTTGTTTTTAGCAACATTGGTTTGCGTTTCATCCTGCACTAAAAAAAATGAGGTTAGCGACAGTACTGAAACATCAGGGCATGTAACATTTATTAATGCCTCGCCCGGTTTGGTAACGCAGGATTTCTTTGTAGATAATATCAAAGTAAATAACCAGCCGTTAGCTTATACGCAATCAACCGGCTATCTCGAAATAAAAGCTGCCGGGCACCAGCTACAAGTTAAATCTTCGGTAAATTCTACTTTAAACAACACCAGCACATTTAGTGTGACGGCACCTTTCTATTACAGTATTTTTTACGCCGAAGATAAATTAGTATTAGAGCTTGAAGACGAACGTACAGCACCTAAAGCCGGGCAATGCCGCGTACGTTTTATTAACCTGAGCAGTATTATTGGGACAGTGGATATTGGCATAGCAAAAGGAATCAAATTTTTAAGCGGCCTTGATTACAGAACATACTCTGCTTACTATGATTTTAATGCCGGCACCGCGTTTACATTGTACACGGGCGGATCAAATGTGATCATAAAGGATATAGCCGTTACGCTCGAGGCAGGGCATTTATATACTATTTATCTTACAGGCTCATCATCATCTGGCGTTAAAGCTCAATTACTAACTCTTGATTGACAGGGTACTGAATCTTTAGCCAACAGCTTCATAATGCTGCACCACCGGAAACGGATCATAATAATGATGCAGTAGTTTTTTCCATTCTAAATATTGAGCCGACTGCCTGAAACTAACGGTATGATCTTCCAACGTTTCCCACTCGACCAATAATAAATATTGGTTAGGCTGCTCTATACATTTGCTTAACGAGTGTTTGATATAACCTTTTATCGCGCTGATATATTGCCCGGCTGTTGCAAAGTCTTTTTCAAATTGGGTTTCTTGTCCGGCAATAACGTTTAGTAGGGCTGCTTCCAGGATCATGGGTAATAATTATCAGGCCTTCCAGTATTCAAACTTTTTATCCGGAAAGATCGATTTAGGGATCATGGCATGTACTCCCAGTGTTTGATCAACCACTTGTGTAACTTCAAAATCAACCCCGGTACTAGCTATTGACAGCGCTTCGTTAAAAGTAAAGCCCAAGTCGTCCTTAATAAAATTTACTGCTTCTGATGACGCGTTTTTCATTGCTTTGTTCAGATCAGGGTCAAGACCTATGCTAATAAAGTGGGTCGATGTTTCGGCACGAACGCTTTTAATGGGTTTATCTTTACGTACTATAAATTTAGCTATCAGCGTAAGCGATGCTTCAATGGCTACGCCACTAATTTCGCCGGTTCCTTGTGCGGCATGACAGTCGCCGGTGGTAAATAAAGCGCCCTTAACAGATACTGGCAAATAAAGCGTAGTGCCTTTTACCATGTGTTTCAGATCTAAATTACCCCCATAAAACCCCGGCGGAATAGAACTTATCCTCTTCATTTCTGCCGGTGGCGATACTGCCATTACACCCATAAATGGTTTAATAGGTATCTCCACGCCCGGTTTAAAGGTGGCGGTATGTTTTTTCTTATCGTATTTATAAACAAAGTTTTCGCGCGTTTTTACATCGTCAGGCAGGTCGCCTCCTTTTGGCCATACCGCATTTACACCATAATCGCTGCGCAAAACAATATCCAATATTCTTACCTCTAAAGTATCGCCCGGCTCGGCGCCTTCAATGTAAATGGGGCCTGTAAGCATGTGCCCGCTCAAGCCTGACGGCTCGGGCTTAACTTTTTTATAGATCTCAATAATATCTTTTGCCTGTTCATCAAGTGGCAGGTTATTGGCTTTAAAAAATGCTTCGGGGTCCTTACGGCCAATGCCCGTGGTATTAATAGTTTGAATCTCGGCAATGTCTCCGGCTTTTATGCGGGCAACTGGTGGCACATCAAACCCATAATAGCCCCAAACCATGTTTTCGGGTACAGAGCGTATCAGGTGATCAGGCTTTATCGGCGGCTCTTTTACAATAGCTACATCAGCCAAAGCATTTGCGGCCATGCCGCTTAATGATAAGGCTAGTCCGCCTTTAGCGGCTGTTTTTAGAAAGTCCCGGCGGTTGTTTGGGTTGCTGTGTGCCATGAATTGTTGTTTTTACTAAGATAGTAATTCATGGTGATAAAAGTAGACTGTCATTCTGAGTTTTAGAATCCCGCATGGCTTTGAAGGTGAAATGACCTATTACGTTTCGAACAATCGAAGTGTTTAACGGCGAAGCCTTCAATGAGTCCATAAAAAAACATACAATACCGAATTAAGCTTCGTAAGTTTTTTGGCTATTCAACCAATAGCCAATTTAGCAAAGAAATCCCACAAAACAATACCGGCCGATACCACGATATTAAATGAATGCTTAGTGCCAAATTGCGGTATTTCAATACAGGTATCAATTAACTGCATCACTTCATCGCTAACACCATTTACCTCGTTGCCAAATATCAAAGCATATTTGGCGTTTTTATCAGGCGTAAATTCATTAAGCATTAGGCTATTCTCAGCTTGCTCGATAGCAATGATCTGGTAGCCATCAGCACGTAGTTGGGTAACTGCCTCTAGGGCATCAGTATGGTAGGTCCAATTAACAGATTGTGTTGCGCCTAAAGCAGTTTTCTCTATTTCGCGGTGCGGGGGTTGGGCGGTAATGCCGCATAAACAGATCTGCCCGACAGCAAATCCATCAGATGTGCGGAAGATAGAACCAATATTATGCATACTGCGCACATTATCCAGCACAACCGCAACGGGTAGCTTTTGCTGCGCCTTAAATTCGGTTATTGTAGCGCGGTTTAGCTCATCTAGTTTTAATTTACGCATTTTTTAGTTTTGAGTTACGGGTGATAAGTTTTGAGTTACTGTAATATAAAACTCAGCACTCATTACTCAGCACTCGCTGCTAATTCGCTTCCTACGCCATTGCCTATCAATGATTGATATATTGATGGTGCATATCCAATTTTATCGGTATAGTAGATGTTTAATTCTTTGCTGAAATTTTCAAATTCATCCTCTTTAACCAGTGCTATGGCACAGCCGCCAAATCCTGCACCTGTCATACGTGCTCCGGCTACGTGTGGGTTAGTTTTGGCATATTCTACTACTGCGTCCAGCTCTTTTCCGCTAACCTCGTAGAGGTCGCGTAATGAGTCGTGCGAGGCATACATTAGTTTGCCAAATTCTGCAAGGTTGTTTGCAGCAAGCGCATCGGCGGCCAGTTTAACACGATCATTTTCTTCAACAACATGTTGGGCACGTTTGCGTACAACTTCATCTGTTATTAAATTCTTATGCTGATTGAAAGTCGCTGTATCAATATCGCATAAATAATGAATGTTTAATTCCTTATTAAGCGCTTTTAAAGCAGTCTGACATTCTTCCACACGTTCGTTGTATTTTGATTCAACTAGCTTGCGGGATTTATTGGTGTTGATAATTGCCAGTACATAATTGCCTAAATTGCTGGGTACGATATCATATTTCAAAGTATCACAGTTTAGTACAATGGCTTTATTCTTTTCGCCAAAGGCTACTGCAAACTGATCCATTATACCACAATTCATGCCAATGAAATTATTCTCGACCGATTTTGCAATTTTTACCAGGTCAAGCTTGCTATATCCTGCATTAAAAAGATCATTTAAAGCGTAAGCCATTACTACCTCTATTGACGCAGATGATGATAAACCCGCACCGATAGGAATATCGCCAAAAAACAGCATATCTAACCCGGTTATTTTATGGCCGTCTTTTGTAAAATGATCAATAACACCCAGCGGGAAATTAAACCAGCCATCGCCATCTTTTGTATAGCTGTCTTGTATGGTAATTTCCGGGTTCTCATCAAAATTTAAACTTCTGAAACGGAAAACATTATCCTGATTAGAGTTTATTAGTAAGTACGTGCCAAATGTAATTGCACAAGGCATAACCAAGCCGCCGTTATAGTCGATATGTTCGCCGATAAGGTTTACTCTTCCCGGCGAAAAATAAGCGTGTTGGGCTTCTTTATTATATATCTCGTTAAATTTTTGTGGCAGACTGTGTTTCATTTTTAATTATATTATTGGTTTGGCAAATATTGTAAATATTACACTATTTGTTTTAATATTGGCGGTAAAAATTGATAATAATTAAACAGAATATAAAGTGACTTGTTCCACTTATAATTAGTATCGACTTAAAAATTAAAATCATGAATCAATACTTAATAACCGCATACGATCATACTGATGAAGGAGCGTTCGACAGAAGGATGGGTGTAAGGCCGCACCATTTAGACGGCGTTAAAGAACTTAAAGCTAAAGGTAACTACATTTTGGGCGGTGCCATGCTTAACGAAGAAGGCAAAATGATAGGCTCAACCATGATCCTTCAGTTTGAAAACGAGGAAGAATTGGATGCCTGGCAGCAAGGCGAACCTTACCTCACGCAGAAAATCTGGGAGTCGGTTGATATAAAACCTTTTAAGGTGGCTAATGTGTAAATAAAACATCAAACAAAAAGCCGGGCATTACCCAACTTCTCCTATTAATGAATATTCTTTATCTTTTGGCGACAGCGCCCGTTGAAAGGTTAATAGAATAACTATTATTGCCTAGTGTTAATATAGCTTCATTAAAACCTGCAAAAGTTAAAGTGCCGTCAAACAAAAATGCGCCTTTAGGCGAGTTGCCGGTAATGGTAGCTGTAGCGGTGCCGCCGGTAATTATAGCCGGCATTGTAACCGTAGCTTTTGATATAACAACATTTTTAACGGTTATATCAATTGCAATAGTGCCTGCGCGGGTTGTATCAGATTTTAACTTATAAGACCCCATACTTTTAAATTGTCCGTTTATAACGTAAACAGCCGAGGTAGGTGTTAAACCTGCAACAGTTGTGTTTGTACTGCCACTTTGTTTTGCCGATAATTTAGGACCGTTATAACTACCACTAAAAGTTAAATTACTGGTTACATTATCAGGCTGTTTATTGGCATTACAATTAAGCTTGTTAGTTATTACGTGTTTAAAGCTGTAAGTAATAGATGCACCCGATAAACTTTGGTGACTTATAGTATCAGTATGAGTAATACCGCAACCTTTATTGGTTGTATATACTGTTTGTGAAGTTATTGTGGCATCATTTGAAAGGCTGACAAAACCGTTTGATTCCGATGCCAATGAGCCGGCTATCATTATAGCTGATTCATCACTTGTAATTGCCGAGAGTTGTGTTGGATCTCCTAGTTTTTTACAAGCTGTAATACCTAAAAGAACAACAGGGATTATGAATATAAGGGGGTTTTTCATAAAATCTTGCGCAGTAATATTTTAATAACTTTGTCTGCTAAATGTAAAAATGTTTTATCGCATTCGCAAATAATTAATAAACTTAAAATGGCTATGCCGGCGAAATACTATCTAAAATTTTAATATCATCGTCAGTTAAGTTCAGCCCGGTGGTTTTCATATTTTCTTCTAAGTGTTCTACACTTGATGTACCGGGTATCAACAAAATATTATCGGCATGATTTAACAGCCAACTTAAAGCAACCTAGTGTACGGTTGCACCATATTTATCAGCAATAGTTTTAAGCTTATCCTGTGCTGCAACATTGCCCGCATTAAGCGGGAACCAGGGGATAAAAGCAATATCCTGCTCTTTGCAATAGTTTAATACAGCCTCCCATTTACGATTGTCGACACTATACATATTTTGTACAGACACTACTTTAAAATACTGTTCGGCATCTTTAATATCATCAACGCTAACTTCTGATAGACCAATATGTTTAACCTTGCCGCTTTGTTGCGCCAGTTGTAAAAATTCAAATGTTAACTCTGCCGGTACATGCGGATCAATGCGGTGCAGTTGGTACAAATCTATTTGCTCAAGCTTGAGACGTTTTAAGCTCCCGTTCAATGCTTCTTTTAAGTGATCGGGATGCGCATTTACGGGCCATTGATCCGGGCCTGTCCTGGTTAACCCTCCTTTGGTAGCAATAACCAGCCCGTCCGGATATGGGTATAGCGCCTCGGCTATTAATTCTTCAGATACATAAGGCCCGTAACTATCGGCTGTATCAATAAAGTTTACCCCAAGCTCAACAGCACGTTTTAATACACGGATTGATTCATTTTTATCTTCAGGAGGGCCCCAAATACCTTTGCCTGTAATGCGCATGGCACCATAGCCCAATCGGTTAACCGTTATATCGCCATCTATGTTAAATGTTTTGTTATATATATCAATTGAATTAGCCATAATATTGTTGTTTGTTGTTTGTTGTTTAGGTAAATAAACAATGAATTTATACAGATTGTTCTTTATAAAATATATTATACGAGGTGTACTTAAAAACAAAGAGCTGGCCTATTAGCCAACTCGCTGCTTTTTTAATATGATTAACATTTTGGCGTTACCGTACAGTATATTTATAAACGGTACGCCCGATATTGCCTTCACTGTCTATACCTTCAATAATAGCACGGTAGGTGCCGGTACCATCGGCATTAAAAAAGTCAAATGCAGCGGTGCCGTTTTTATCGGTTACTACTTTGGGATTCCAATAAATAGTTGTTCTTAAATCGCCACCAAACGCACCGGTTTTGTTAGCTTCATATTTAGGCGAATAAAACGCCCTGACCATATAATAGCCTTTAGGGTTAAAGTTCACGGCGCTAAATTGCGGTGTTAGTAGTTGTTTAAGCAATTCTTTATCCAACGGTTTTCTTTCGACTTTTTTGCTGCTTATAACAACAACGCCATTTGTATTATCCATTCTGTTCAGCCCGCTTAATCCATCGCTGGCAAATACCTCTATCTGATCTATCGTTGCCGGATCTACGCTTGTAAGCCTGCTAAAATCAACCACCGCGCCATCATAATAAATGGCAGCTTCAATTCTTTTGCCAGCATTATAGTCGCGGCTTAGGTATAATTTATCTTCATAATAAGTAATACCTGGCAGTGTATTCTTAATACATTCATAAAGTGATGCACAGCCTGTAAGGCGACTTCCATCTATAACATGGTCTGGTATATTGCCCAAGCCTACCAAAAATGGATAATCTTTATGGCTTGCTACTTTAACAGCCACGCGCTCTTTTATCACAACCTCTTTAATTACGTGCGAGTTTAACGACTGCTTTTTATCATTCTGTAAATAAGCGTTTAAAGTGGTATCAATATTAAGCAACTCATCGGGCGCATTAATATTAGGTGTTGGTTGTTGTGGCGTGCTGTTGTTAACCATTATCATCATGTTATTGCCATTGTAATTGCCTTTAGCATTAACAACTCCCTTTACAGAATCAGGAAAAAACAACTTTGAAATTTTAAACTCGCCATCCCGGTTTGTATTTACGGTTGCAGATACCCGCATGTTTTTGATATAGAAATTAACAATACCATTAGGTACAGGCATACCGGTTGCTGTTCTTAATGATCCCGAAACAGAGATACCATCCTCTGCATCAAACTTTAGCTGAGGTTGTTTATCTGCTAAAACATCTTTATAAATAATGCGCCTATAACCTTGCGTCAGCATTAAAATGTCAAGGTCGGCAGCCGTTTTATCATTGATGTTATTGAAATAATAATTGGGCTTTTCTATATAACCTTTCAGCTCAGAGGTAAGTAACAGGTTAGTTAAAATGGTGGTCTCTGCATTTTCATTAAAAGGTACTTTGGTTCCATCTATCACCGTAACTGATAAATTAGCCAGTGCAGGTTTATTATCAGCAGTTTTTGCTGTAACATTAAAAGCTACCTGATCTCTGGCTGTGTAGGTAGTTTTGGGGGTGCTTAAACCTATTTTTAGCTGATCATTACGTTGTACGAAACAAATACGCTGGGCCAATGCATCGCCGGTTGAAGTAAATATGGTGAATTGAACAATGCCTGAAGGGAACTTGGATTTTAAGAGAGTTGCCGTATATATTGGGGTTGTTAACTGGGTTTGGCCTGCATAGCAAACAACCTGGCCCGATTGCCCAACAATAGCAATCATTTTGTTTCTGTTTGTCGCAAAAAAAGCATCGCTTGCCGAAAATGTAATAGCTATTTTCTCTGCATCGGTATTGTTTACGGCCAGCGTAATACCATTATCTTTAGCGCCGGGCAGATCATAGCTGTTTTGTGATCCGTCTGGGAAGGTTAAACTGGCTTTATAAGTTTTACCTGCCACGGGGGTTAGTTCAAATACACCCATGCCTAAGTGTTGTGCGGTAATAGTAGCTACTACAGTCCCAGTATTATCAACTATAGTGCCTTTTACATCTGCCCCCAATCCATCAGGCTTTATGGCCTTAAATGCCACTTTAGATTTTATACCGTTTAATAATTCGCCACCTTCCGGAAAGAATTGGACATCAGGCGGTGCCACGGCATTTTTTAAAGTAAATGAATTTGTAATGGTGTTGTTATTAATATCAATACCTGCAACCAGCGTAGCGGTAGTTAGCGCAGCTGTTTTATTGGTGGCGAAACTAATATTTATGTTTCCTTTAGCATCGGTAACGCCTTTGCCCTTACCCAAGGTTTCGTCATCTGTGTTTTGTACTCTCCAACTCACTTTTCTGCCCGCGTAATCGCGGTTATCTGCTGTGTAATAATGTATAATCGCGTCTACTTTAGCTGTATTGTTTTTAAGCTGGCTTGATATGGTAATGCTGTTAAATACGTTTTTATCTACAATTGTACCAATGGGTATTGTTTTATTAAAGTAGTAGGCGGCATCAAAATTACGCATCCAATTGGTGTAGGCCTTTATATGATAATTACCTTCGGCATAGTTTTCTTTAAGCAGCTTAATATCGCCGTAGGCCATACCATCTGTAACCGGTAGTTTTAACCTTTGTACTGTCGAGTCTTTACTGGTCAATACATCTACATAAACAACCTTACTTACGGTTGATGGCAGATGCTTATTTTTGGTCATATCATCATTAATAGTAACATCAGTTGTTAAATATGCTTTAAACCAAATAGTATCACCAACTGCATAATAAGGCTTGTCAAAATGCAGGTAAACTTTTTCAAACGGGTATTCACTATTATATTTTATGATTTTGTTAACAATAGTTTTTACACTTACAGTGTCGGTTTGCGCAAATGCAGACAAGCAAACCAGGAACAATAATGATAGTATAGACGTAAATTTTCTTAAATTCATTTAGCAGGGCTCAAGGCAATTAAAAAGATGGTTAAATATATCTATTTATGCAATAGTATAGCTAAGCATATTACACTTTAACACTTTTTTACATTTTGTAGTATAATGCGATAAAATTAAACACCAACAAAGACTTATAATTGCTGTTTGCTTATTTAATAACGAATTTTAATATGGGTGTTGAAATAGAAAGAAAGTTTTTGGTAGACCATAAACAGTGGGACCAGCTACCTAAACCCGCGGGTATTAAAATGCAGCAAGGTTATATTGTTGATGATGAAGACAGGACGGTAAGACTGCGTATAACCAATGAGCAAGCGTTCCTTACTTTAAAAAGCGGTACAACAGGTATAAGCCGCAATGAGTACGAGTACGAAATACCCGTTAATGAAGCGACCGAGTTATTTGAACAATTTGTTAAAACCCGATTAGAGAAGACCAGGTACTGTATAGCTTATAAAAATAAGTTATGGGAAGTAGACGTATTTGCAGGAGATAATGAAGGCCTTATAGTTGCAGAGATTGAATTGGATAGTGAAGATGAACAATTTGAACTACCACTCTGGGTAGCCCAGGAAGTAAGCGGGGATGGGCGATATTTTAATTCCAGCTTATCGGCGCATCCATTTAAAATATGGTAGAAATAAATAAGGCAGGCTTTATGAAAAACCTGCCTTATTGTTATGCCGGTGTTACCCGATAATAGTTACTTACCAGCCACTGCCTTTTTTAGCAGCTCCACTAGCGATATGACCTTCAGCCGTAGCTTTGCTCATAATTGCAGCCATTTTATTGCCTGCACTGTCTTTACCTGTAGCAATGTATCTACCTGATTTTACATCAATAGTAGGATCTAGCATAGGTACGTTTTTGGTTTTCGTTTTCACTGAATAAGCTGTGATGCCTGATGTTGCCATAAATAAGTTTTTAATTGTTTAACGGTTAACCTTGTTAGGTGTGAATTGTTTACACAAACATAGTTTACTTTTATTAAGTAGTATATAAATGTGGATTTTTTTTATCCCGAAAAATGTGGATAAATGGCCCTTTTAAAGCTGTTTTGTTGATTTGTGGAAAACTTTATTGCTTTTTGCAGTGTGTGTATCCTTTTTTGAGCATCTTAAATGTGCCTAATAAGCAAATATTAAAAGCAAATAATATTTACATTAGTATAAAAAATAGTTGTTTTTAAATCTATCACACAATGAAAAAAAGAGATTCGAGTATTTTATACCTGTTGTTGGGCCTGTATGCATTAATGATAAACTGGTATTATAATCACTCTATAATAATGCTTATACTATGCTATATATTTTGGCCGATATATCTGATTTTTGAATTATTGACAGGCGGCCTATCGCACGGTATGTGGAAACATATCCCGATGTCTTATTTTAATTAGTGAGGATTACACTGATTTATAAAGTTGATTACACGGATCCCTCAATAACAATCTGTGTAATCAAAACCTAATCAGTGAAATCATCCTTATATTTTTTCAACCACTACAGCAGTGCCATAAGCCAGCACTTCGGTTATACCTTGCATAATTTCATTGGCATCATAACGCATATTAATAATAGCATTGGCGCCTATTGCCTGCGCGTGTTGTATCAATAGTTGATAGGCTTCTTCCCTGACGTTTTCGCAAAGCTCAACATATATAGAAAGCCTGCCGCCAAATAAAGATTGAAGCCCGCCGGCAATATTGCCGCCAATGCTTCTGCTTCGTACTGTTATGCCGCGTACTACACCTAAATGTTTAACAATACGATAACCCTCTAAGTTAATGCTGGTTGTAATCAATGAATGATCCATAAGTGATAAATTAAGTTTCCCTATCAAATATAATCATTCAACAAATTATATTATTTGTATTTGCACAAGTATGAACTTTGACCTGTAGTTTTTACTTTAAATGATGTGTTAGCAGGCACCTCGAAAGATTGTCCATTGGTAAAAGTTTCCCAAGCCTGTGTATTAGGTAGTAAAGCAATAAGTTCGCCCTCGATAACGGTCATAGTTTCGTGGGTTGATGTGCCAAATTCGTATTCGCCGCTTTCAATAACTCCGATAGTTGATTTACCGTCAGCCGCCATGTATGCAAGTGATTTTACCGCGCCGTCAAAATATTCGTTTACGTTTATCATGGTTTTTTATTTTGTGGCCGAAGATGTGAAAAAATTAAAAAATATCGAACATTGAATATCGAATAATAAATGTCGAAGTCGGATACCCTTCGATGTTCGATATTCAACATTCGTTATTCAATATTACTTTATCCCCCCAAATGCAGCGAAGTAAGAGTTTTTGTGCAGTATCTCCACATAAGTAAATCCTACCTTCTTTAATAAATCCATTTGATAATTTACAGAGCGTGGGGTATCCTCATGTGCAACATAGTCTAATACTTTCTGGCGATATTCAGGGCCGCCCAGTATATCCAGATAATCACTATAGCGTTGCTGAAACAAACGGTTCAATGGTTCGGTATCATGTGCTATCAGGTCTGATATCCATAAACTGCCCCCGGGTTTTAATGTTTTATATAGTTTGCTAAAAACATTTTCCCAATCGGCATCCTCACGCAAGTGATGGAAAGTTGCAGCGGCTAGTATAATATCAAAATGATTATCGGGCAGGTTAAGGTTACGCATGTCATCCTGTATAATGCTTACCTCGCCATTGGTTTGTTTAGATACCCGTTCTTTGGCGCGTTCCAACATCGACATACTCAGATCATTTAAAGTACAGTTAAGATTGCTGATCTTGCTTAGCATTTTTAATGTATAGTTGCCCGCGCCGCAGCCAATATCCAACAGGTTTTTAGCATTTGGGTTGATGTATTTTGCAGCCTCAGTGCAAAGCTCCATAGTCAATGGCGCGTCAATAGTAGTGGCCTGGCCGGTATCCAAATTAGAGAAACGTTCAACATCATTATCAAACCGGGTTCTAATCTCCTCATTGGTGGCTTTATCGGTATAGTTTGTATTCATAACATAAGTGTATTTAGATTGAGGTTGTCTTTAATAAGATAGCGTTTTATTAACGCCTTATAGTGCGTATAAACATTATAATTGCAATAAATAGCACGGCTATATAAACTATCTTCATAATAAGGCTAAGTAAATAATAATTTACTTAACTATGAAAAACAAAAAAGGCCCGCTGCAAATGTGAATTACAGCGGACCTTTTTTTGTTAAGTGGTTAAATAATTAATCTTGTACTAATACATGGTAGCTTACGGTGGCGGTTGTAGCGCCCGAAATGAAAATAGTATAAATATGCCCAACTTGTATGGTTGCCGGTATATTTAACATTACGGTACTTGAACCAGTGGCATACAACGAAAAAGTAGTAGCTGCATCAATATCATAATAAGCTGATGCTGCACGGTAAGCCAGGCCGGTTACAATTTTATTGCCGGTACCAATACCAAAATCGACACTTGAATTTACGGCCGAGCTTAAATTGATAAAACGCACTCTTGCTTTGTTTGATTTAGGCGCAGAATGATCATCAGTAGTTGTCACCGTTGATTTATTATCGGTATAAAAAACACTGTAATAGTTAGCGCCTGAAGTTGATAATGTGCCAGAGCTATTTACAGTTGTTGTACCTGTGTTTCTAAACTGTACCTGGTGATCGCCGGCTTTTACGGTAGCGTATGCCGATGCCTGGGTATAAGCCATTGCTGATGAATTTGTTTTGTTATTATCTACATAAAAATCTTGCGGTGACGATGCCTCGGCACTATTAACTGCCATTACATAAGCGGATGCGGTTATAGGGCTGCTATTATTTTTACTACAAGAGGTTATACATACTGTTAATAATAACAGGGCAATGATTGTGATTAAGGTTTTAGGGGTCTGGATGCTAATTTTCTTTTTCATAGTTAATTAAATATAGATATGTTGAATAACCTATATTTATAGCTATTGGTTTTTAAAGATTGAAAAAAAGCAAGTTTTGAACCTGAATTAAGCAGTTAATAAACCTATTAACTAACTATTTTTGTAATAATACGGTAGCTGCCAGATCGGCCTGTGTAACACCCGAAACATAAATGGTGTAAATATGGCCCGCCTGTATGTTGGTAGGTATACTTAACAATACCGTACTTGAGCCTGATGCATATAAGGAAAAAGTAGTGCCGGGGGCAACTTCCAGATAATCAGAAGCCAGGGCCGCAATTAAATTAGAAACTATTATAGCACCGCCTGATATACCGAGATCAACATTTGTTGTGACCCCCAGATTTAGATTGATAAACCTTATCCTTGCTTTGCCTGACTGCGGGGCCGTCATATCATCCTGGTAGGCCGCGGTGTTAGCACCAAAATAAAATATGCTGTAATATACATTTGGCTGTGGCGATATATTAAAAGTTGCCGCGATAACGCCCGAAGCTGATGTTTTAATCAAAGCAGGATGATCTGTACTTGTTACAGAAATATAACCTGAGCTTTGGTTATAAGCTAAAGCGGTATTGTTTTTTTTAGTATTATCCACATAAAAATCTATAGGCGATGCTGCTTGCGAAGCATTAGTTACTTGTATGTATGAAGTACCGGTAACTTCGGCTTTTTTACTGCATGATGTGAAAGCGGTTATTATTAATAATGCAACGCTTGATAGGAATATTGATCTTGGGTTTAATTTAGCTTTCATAGTTCGACTTATACGTCTGGAAAAAAGATTTATTGCGTAATGATATAAAATTATAATTGATTCGTAAGAACGTTCATGATAATAATCACGCAGTAATAATATCAGCTTAGACCCAATATTTACAAAAAGTTCATCATCAACTAAAATTATTCTTCAACAAACTCCAGTATATCACCGGGCTGGCAGTTTAAAACTCGGCATATAGCCTCTAATGTTTCCAACCTGACAGCTTTGGCTTTGCCGGTTTTTAAGATGGATAAATTAGCCATGGTAATACCCACCCGCTCGCTCAACTCGGTTAACGACATTTTGCGCCGCGCCATCATCACATCTAAATTTACTATTATGGGCATGGCTATACGGTTAAGTCCTGTTCTTCCTGTAATAACTGTGCACGGTTATATGCGCCGTATAGTAATGATAACACTATCCCAATCAGTAATACGATATAGGCATTGTACCATACCATATCTTTTAATACAACCTCTGGCGAAAAATATTGGCGAAACACAAACCTTACCAATAAATTAAGCAATATTATGGATAAAGGATAAACGGTTACACTAACGGCTATCAGCTTCAGGCGTGTCACATTCTTACGGGTAAATAAACGGCCCTTAGAGGTATCATACGAAAACCTTATAAACAGATACAGTAAAAACAAAAGACCTATCATGTTTAATCCCCATAAAATAAGCCATCCTGTGTCGAATAAAGAAGCACCATCCGCGCTAACCGGAATAAGAATTGCATCATCCATAGTATTGTATCTGAATTTTACCGGCACATCTACAATATTAAATTTACTATCGCTGTTTTTAACAGGAACGGCTTTACGCACATAGCCCTGTTTGTTTTTTACGTAGAATTTGTACGGGAGCTCTTTTTTAATTCCCCACGCGTTTAACTTTATATAATTTTGATTATAAGTTTGGGTATTGTTTTTAAACCAGGTGTAGCTGCAGGTATCGCAAGCTATACTTGTTTGTGTTCCGAGGTAAGCAAACTGCCCATTGTCATGATCAAAGCCGTAACCGTTTTTTAAATTACGCATAGTCAAAATGCTGTCATTTAAAGCCTCGTATTGGCTGACGGGCAGATTTAGGGAGTCGGTCTCTTTGTACGAATACATCCAGTTATGTATACCACTTGGATATAAGGTGTATCCATAGCCGGTTATTATTACAAAGCTTGAAACGTTGATAATAATCCCTGCCAGTTTAGATTTAATATTCATCTTCATAATGATTAATTGTGATAAGGTTTAGGTTTATCTAATACATTGCAAATAAATAATTAATTATTGATATAAACAAATTATTTATTGATTTACGATAAATTTATAAAATTAGCTTTAGGTAGATATATGACGTAAGAAAACATAATGACCGTTTTTTTATTATGCTAATACATGGCAGTAGCAAACAAATCTATATACGCGGCACTTTTAGCAAACCTGTTAATAGCAATAACCAAATTTATTGCAGGCGCCATAAGCAACAGTGCCGCTATGATAGCCGAAGGTGTACATTCTGTTGTTGATACCATAAACCAACTGTTATTATTATTGGGATTAAGCCTAAGCAAAAAACAGCCAGATAAATACCATCCGTTAGGTTATGGCAAGGAGCTGTATTTTTGGTCGTTTGTGGTATCTATACTAATATTCGGGTTAGGCGGCGGTATATCGGTTTACCAGGGCATAACCCATATTTTGCACCCACAAAAATTAGGCGATGTTACCTGGAGCTATGTGGTGCTGGCTATATCAGTTGTATTTGAGGGCGCATCATTAATAATAGCCGCCAAAGAGTTTAATAAACTGCGCGAGGGCCAAACCTGGTGGGATGCCATCATCAGGAGTAAAGATCCGTCAACCTTCCTGGTTCTGTTTGAGGATAGTGCCGCCGTTGTAGGTTTATTTATAGTGGCGACATGCCTTTATTTGAGCCATCACTTAAACAAGCCTTATATTGATGGTATAGCCTCTTTATTAATTGGGCTGATACTTATAGCTGTATCATTGATCCTGGCTCACGAGAGCCGCAGCCTGTTAATGGGCGAGGGGATTAAAAAGGGAACTAAGAAACGTATTAAAGAAATAACAGAAAGCGATAAAGGAGTATTGAGTTTGATGCACCTGATGTCAACCTATCAATCGCCCGAAGAAATTTTGGTAATGATGATAGTAGCCTTTAAACCCAACCTCAATACCAATGAAATTAACGACTCGATAGACCGTATCCGCGAAGAAATCAAAATCGAATTTGCCCTGATAAAGTTTGTAATTATTCAGCCCGATGTTTATGCGGATAAGGTTGACCCTGATGTGCAGGCATATATATAAAAAATGTCATGCTGAGTAACTTTATTTTGCTTACAAATAACCTCATTGAAAATGGTAGTTAAACAAGGAACTTTTAGAAAAGCTCGCTACACGTCATTGCGTAGCGATTGCCACACTGGTCCCTCGTTCGCAACGATACCTTAGTAAACAAAAAAATCCTCTCCCGCATAAAGCGAAAGAGGATTGAAATATTTATTCTCTCTTCAGGGAGTTATGAATCAAATACCTGATCGAACTGATTAACAGAATCCTTACTCTCTAATACAGAGTGGCCCATTAAAAACTCATCAACCTTGCGGGCGCATTCGCGGCCCTCTGATATTGCCCAAACAACCAATGATTGTCCGCGGCGCATATCGCCGGCGGCAAATACTTTGCTTACGTTGGTACGGTAAACACCTTCTTTGGCATTTACGTTTTTACGTGCATCCAATTCAACACCCAGGCTTTTCAGCATACCTACATATTGAGGGTTTAAAAATCCCATCGCCAGGAATACACGTTGGCAAGGTATTTCACGCTCAGAGCCTTCAACCTCGTTAAACTTCATCGGGCGGCCCATCACATCAACTTCCCAGCTAACATCAGTTACACGCAAAGCGCGTAGATTACCATCGGCATCACCTAAAAACTCTTTGGTATTTACACCCCAATAGCGGTCAACACCTTCCTCGTGCGAGCTGGTGATCTTTAGTACCATCGGATAAGTTGGCCATGGCATGTGCGCTGTACGTTTCTCCGGTGGTTGAAACATCACCTCAAACTGTTTAATAGAGCTTGCACCCTGGCGATTTGATGTACCTACGCAATCAGACCCGGTGTCGCCACCTCCAATTACTACTACATCTTTACCTGTTGCTAAAATATCTTCGTCAGTAAATTTAGAGTTACCTACACGTTTGTTTTGTTGTTTTAAAAAGTCCATCGCAAAATGGATACCTTTTAGCTCACGACCGGGAATAGGCAGATCGCGCGGGATAGTTGATCCGCCGGTTAAAACTACTGCGTCATTAGTACGCACCAATTCATCAGCAGCAATATCTTTACCTATTTCGGTATTGGTTTTAAATATAACACCGTCTTTCTCCATCACTTCCATACGGCGATCTATGATCCATTTTTCCATTTTGAAATCAGGGATACCGTAACGTAATAATCCGCCAATTTTATCATCGCGCTCATACAAAGTAACTTCATGGCCTGCCTTGCTTAATTGCGCGGCGGCAGCTAATCCCGCGGGGCCAGAGCCAACAACAGCAATTTTTTTACCGGTTTTAACTAATGGTGCAACAGGTTTAACCAGGTTTTTCTGGTAAGCTATTTCAATAATATGTTTCTCTATTTCTTCGATAGCTACCGGCGGACGGTGGATACCTAACACACACGCCGACTCGCACGGAGCCGGGCAAATGCGGCCCGTAAACTCAGGGAAATTATTAGTTGATGCTAATATCTGGTAAGCCTCTTCCCATTTCTGGTGATATACCGCGTCATTAAATTCAGGGATAATATTGCCCAGCGGGCAACCCGAATGACAGAAAGGTATACCGCAATCCATGCAACGTGCAGATTGCTTGTTTAATTCTTCGTCTGAATATAAACTTTCAAATTCGTTATAATTTTTTACACGTTCTGCAGGCGACAATTTATCAGGCATCTTCCTGTCATATTCCTGAAATCCTGTTATTTTTCCCATCTAAATTATTTGCTGATAGTTTGATATTCTAATCTCTCAATTACTTTTTTGTATTCTTTAGGATAAACCTTTACAAAATCTGTAGAGGCTTTGTTCCAGTTTTTGATGATGCTTTGCGCTAGTTTACTACCGGTTAAGCTAACATGTTTACGTAACAAGGTCAGTATCTGCTCTTCATCTTTAACAGATAACGGATCCAGGTCAACCATTTCCATATTACAGTTTTCAGCAAAGCTACTATCAGGATTATAAACCCATGCAATACCACCGCTCATACCTGCAGCAAAATTGCGGCCCGTTTTACCTAATATTAAAGCATACCCACCGGTCATATACTCGCAACCATGGTCGCCAATACCTTCGACAACTGTAGTAGCGCCCGAGTTACGTACGGCAAAACGTTCGCCGGCCATACCGCCTATAAAGGCCTCGCCGGCAGTAGCGCCATATAAAGCAACGTTACCGATGATGATATTATCCTGGGCCGAATAAGTTGCATCAGGCGATGAATAAACCGCCAATTGTGCGCCCGATAAACCTTTACCTACATAATCATTAGCTTCGCCTTCTAACTCAAAAGATACACCTTTGGTTGCAAACGCGCCGAAGCTTTGCCCGGCAGAACCTTTAAATTTATAGTTGATGGTATTATCAGGTAATCCGGCAGAGCCGTATAATTTTGATATTTCGTTTGATAGTAAAGCACCTATGGTACGGTCTGTATTTTTAACATCATACGTACCAAAAACTGGAGTTTTATCAGCCAATGCAGGTTTGGCATCTTCCCATAATTTCCAGTCGATGATATCGGCCATACCGTGATCTTGCGATTCACTATTATAAAGCGTAACATCTTTTGGATTATTTACCGGATGCAATATGCTTGAAAGGTCAACTTTCTTAGCTTTCCAATTTTTAAGTCCGTCTTTAACTTTCAGGAACTGAACGCGGCCAACCATTTCGTTAATAGTACGGAAACCTAGTTCGGCCATGATCTCGCGCAACTCCTCGGTCATAAACTTGAATAAGTTTACAACATGCTCCGGCTTACCCGAGAATAGTTTTCTCAATTCAGGATCTTGTGTAGCAACACCAACCGGGCAGGTATTTAGATGACACTTGCGCATCATGATACAGCCACCGGCAACTAATGCCGCGGTTGCAACACCCCACTCCTCTGCACCCATTAAGGCTGCAATAGCTAAATCGCGGCCTGTTTTTAACTGGCCATCGGTTTGTAATACCACACGGCTGCGCAGTTTGTTGCGCACCAGGGTTTGATGTGCTTCGGCTAAACCTAGTTCCCATGGTAAGCCCGCGTGTTTTACCGAGCTTATTGGCGATGCGCCTGTACCACCGTCATACCCGGCTATAAGGATAACATCCGCATGCGCTTTGGCAACACCTGCTGCAATAGTACCTACACCCGCTTTTGATACCAGCTTAACGTTGATACGCGCGGCACGGTTAGCATTTTTAAGGTCGAATATTAATTGAGCCAAATCCTCAATAGAATAAATATCATGGTGCGGCGGCGGCGATATTAAACCAACGCCCGGAGTTGAGTGACGGGTTTTTGCAATCCAGTCGTCAACCTTGTGGCCCGGTAGTTGTCCACCTTCGCCGGGTTTTGCCCCTTGCGCCATTTTTATTTGTAACTCATCGGCATTGGTCAAATAGTTTGAAGTAACCCCAAACCTGCCCGATGCTACTTGTTTAATTGCTGAACGCATCGAATCGCCGTTAGGCAATAGTTCATAACGCATTTCGTCCTCGCCGCCTTCGCCGGTATTGCTTTTGCCGCCTATGCGGTTCATGGCAATAGCCATGGTACTATGCGCCTCGTGCGATATAGAACCGAATGACATGGCACCGGTAGCAAAACGCTTCATAATGTTTTCAGCAGGTTCAACCTCATCAATAGAGATCGCTTCGCGGTGATGTGCGAAATCAAGCAAGCCACGTATGGTATAGTGTTTCTCGCTTTGCTCATTAATAGCCTTAGCGTAGTTTTTATAAACCTCGTAATTATTACTGCGGGTAGCGTGTTGTAATAAGTGTACAGTAGTTGGGTTAAATAAGTGTTCTTCGCCACGGCGTTTCCATTGGTAAATACCGCCTTCGGGCAATAAACGGCTCTCGTTTTTAGCACCAAAGCCTATACGGTGTTTGCAAAGTGACTCGCGAGCGATCTCATCCAAACCTAAACCGCCGATACGTGTAACCGCGCCGCAAAAATATTTGTTAACTACGTCTTTGTTTAAGCCTAATATCTCGAATACCTGCGAGCCATGATATGATTGCAGGGTAGATATTCCCATTTTCGAGAATATCTTCATCAAGCCATCATTGATGGATTTCACATAGTTCTTTAATAGATATTTTACATCAAGGCTAGTATCTAAAGCATCACTTTCTTTTAAGTTTTCGATAGTGGCTTGTGCCAGGTATGGGTTAATAGCAGTTGCACCAAATGCTAATAAACAAGCAAAATGGTGTACTTCCCAAACATCGCCAGTTTCCACTACGATACCTACAGCACCGCGTAATCCTTTTTTGATCAGGTGGTGATGCACGGCTGATACCGCCAATAATGATGGTATAGGTGCATGCTCAGAGTCGACCGCGCGATCTGATAGTATCAATACTTCAAATCCGTCAGCAACTGCATCCTCCGCGTAGCGGCAAACCCTTTCAATACCTTTTTGTAATGAACCCGGTAGGCCATCAGCATTAAAATAGGTTTGTAACGTTTTAGCGTGAAACATGCCGGTATCAATACTGCGCAGTTTCTCTAACTGGTGATTTTTTAATATCGGGTGTTTAAGCGTTACGCAATGGCAATGCATTTTATCCTCGTCCAGTAAATTACCATTATTACCTATAAAGGTAGCCAGGCTCATTACCAAACGCTCGCGTATCGGGTCGATAGGCGGGTTAGTTACCTGCGCAAAAAACTGCTTAAAGTAACTTGATAAATGCTGCGGTTTGTCAGATAAAATAGCCAAAGGCACATCAGTACCCATTGAGCCGATAGGCTCTTTACCATCAAGCGCCATTGGCTTAATAATGGTATCAATATCCTCGCGGCTATAACCAAATACCTGTTGATAACGGAAAACAGAATCGGCACTTAGGTTAGCAAAAGCTAAACGCGGCTCGCTCAGGTCTTCCAGTTTTATTTTATAATTTTCTAACCAACGGCCATAAGGCTGGCGAGAGGCAATTTGTTGTTTAATTTCTTCATCGGTAATGATAACACCTTGCTCGGTATCTATCAAAAACATCTTACCGGGTTGTAAACGGCCTTTGCGTAAAACAGTTTTTTCGTCAATTTTTAGTACGCCGGTTTCAGACGCGGCAATAACACGGCCATCGTTAGTAATGGTATAGCGTAATGGGCGCAGTCCGTTACGGTCAAGCACCGCTCCTACCAGTTTACCATCGGTAAAGCTAATAGCTGCGGGTCCATCCCAAGGCTCCATTAAAGTAGCATGGAACTCGTAGAACGCTTTTTTAATTGGGTCCATCTGCTCGTTACCGTCCCATGCTTCAGGTATCAGCATCATCATTACATGTGGTAATGAGCGGCCGGTATGTTGCAGTATCTCTATAATATTATCTAAGCAAGCAGAGTCCGATTGGTTATTATCAACCACCGGTAATAACATCTCCATCTCCTCATTAGTAAAATAAGATGACGCGTATGATTTTAAGCCCGAATAGAACCAGTTTAAGTTACCGGTTAAAGTATTGATCTCGCCATTATGCGCGATCATACGAAACGGCTGAGCCAGTTTCCATGACGGGAACGTATTGGTTGAGAAACGAGAGTGAATAACCGCCAAACCTGATGCCATACGCGGATCGGTTAGATCTGCATAATATTGGCGCAATTGGTAAGTGGTTAATTGCCCTTTATAAATAATGGTACGACATGATAAAGACGGGAAATAAAAATCGCCCCTTGCACCCGGAATGGTTTCGGTAACGGTTTTATTAATATATCTTCTTAATACATATAGTTTACGCTCAAAATCTTCATCAGTAGTAATATGGTGTGGCCTTGAGATAAATAATTGCTCAATATCCGGCTCGGCACTGCGCGCGGTTTCGCCAATTACAGATGAGTTAACAGTTAATTTACGATAACCTAGTTTATGCAAGCCTAATTTCTCAATGGCATTATCAATTACCATACGGCAGGCTTTTTTAAGCGGAGAATCTTTTGGGAAAAAGATCATGCCCACACCATATTCGCCAGGTTCAGGCAGGCTGATCTCCAGGTATGAGCATTCTTCCATAAAAAATTCATGGGGTAGCTGTATCAATATACCCGCGCCATCACCAGAATCGGGATCGCATCCGCAAGCTCCGCGGTGTTCCATATTCTCTAACATGGTAAGCGCGTCATCAATTATCTGGTTAGATTTATGACCATTAATATTGGTTATAAATCCTGTTCCGCAAGAGTCGTGTTCAAATTCCGGCCTGTAAAGACCCTGTTCTATGCTGTCGTTCTGATCCATCACTGTGCAAACGGGTTTATAAGTGTTCGTAACCACGAAAATACAGAAATCAAAACATTTTTGCGATATAAATATTAATTTTTGGAATTATATTAAAAAGTTACATAAAATATGTATATTAATTTCGAGTTTAATAAAATTCATGCAATTTTGATTAAATTATAATAAATAATATGATCTGCATTATACGCAACCACAGTAAATATGTTTATTAGTTTAGCACACAAAATTGCGTTTTATTTATAATTTATTGGCGAAATGTAATTAGGTTTTGGGTAAATTTTACCTTATTTAATTTTTAGCCTCATCGAAGTTCTCTCCAAGGGAGAGGACTTCGATGCAAAGCGTTTAATTTATTTTATTAAAACCTCCTCTTCCTTGGAGAGGGGGTTGGGGTGAGGCTAAAGATTTACTAATTTAGCCGAAATTTTATAATTAATGTCTGCAAAAAATAAAGCTGTTTTTTTAGATCGCGATGGCGTTTTGAACCGTGAAATGGGCGATTATGTACGTCGGGTAGAAGATTTTCATATCCTTGATAACTTTGATGCCTTAAAAACCTTACAAGATAAAGGTTACTTACTTTTAGTTGCTACCAACCAGGGCGGGTTAGCCAAAGGCTGGTATACCGAAGAAGAGTTGGCCAAAATGCATAAAAAGTTAAAAGAAACTTACCATGAACACGGCGTTGAGCTAACCGACTTCTTTTATTGCCCACACCACCCCGATTATACCGGCGATTGCGATTGCCGCAAACCCAAACCAGGGCTGCTGATACAAGGTATACAGAAATATAACCTCGACCCATCCAAATCCTATTTTATTGGAGACAGGGCACGCGATGTAGAAGCAGGTACCGCTGCTGGTGTAAAAGGTATATTAATTGATAGTGACCAGCCTATTAGTACGGTGTTGGATTTGATAGATTAATAAAATCATGCAGGCATCGCGCTACCTTAAACATATAGACACATTAATAGCAACCATCATTGGTTACTTTATTGTATATGCGTTTACCAGTTATAGTGGTGTTGGTATCTCTCCTGATTCTATCATGTATGCCAGTACGGCTACTAATATCCAGGCGCATTTTTCGCTGATGACGTTTAATGGTACGCCGTTGGTTTTCTTCCCGGTGTTTTACCCGTTCTTTTTGGGGGTGATACAGTTCATCACGAGGGTTGACCCAATTACAGCCGGGTCGGTTATTAATTCTTGCCTGTTTGCATCGGCAATATTCATCACCGGATGGATGATGGAAAGGTTTATTACGCACGCCAGGATTTATAAATGGTTAATCCTCATAGCTATTATATTAAGCCCTGCCCTACTGGAGATCTACAGCTTTTTATGGTCAGAAACCTTATTTATATTGGAGGTGATGTTATTCATCATGGCTTATCACCATTACCTGCGGCTTCATTCTAATTTATCCTTATTAATTGTGGTAATAATAGCGGCCATAGCCTGTATTACCCGCTACGCCGGTATTACTTTAATTGGTACCGCCGGATTACTGATGCTATTAGACGATCACCTTACTATCCGAAAAAAAATAACACACATTTTAATATTAAGTTTCGGTTCAGTTTCGCTGCTGGTGGGTAATCTTATCCTTAATAGCTTCAACACCGGTTTAAGTACAGGTACCCGCTTACCATCTATAACACCATTCAGCAAAAATTTATACTATGCGGGTACCGTGTTTTGCGATTGGGCCAGTTTTGACGAAAGCGCCGACAAATATGCAATGGCCGTAGCCGCAATTATATTCATCTCACTAATAGCCATTTTGGGCTGGAAAGCTTTAAAAGGTCGAATTAACAGTTACGAGAACGTGGTGATCGCGTTCGCGGTGGTGTATGGGTTGTTCATTATATTATTGGCTACATTTTCGCGGTTCGAGCGGATCAATAGCCGGTTGTTATCGCCAATGTTTATTCCATTATTACTAGCCTGCACCAGTTGGATACCCGATGTGTTGTTAATGATAAAAAATAAATCGAAATACGTATTAGCCGGCATTACTATAATACTGATGCTGGCGCTTGATTATGCTACCCTACAAGTAGACCTGCAGCGTTATAATGATGAAATGGACTATGGTGTACCCGGATATTCTGACGACAGTTGGAACACATCGCCATTTGTAGCATTTTTACGCACTCATAAAAACATATTTAAACCCGGCGTACCTATTTATACAGATGCTGATGAAGCGGTTTATTTGTTTACCGGTATGACATCCAGGATCGTACCCCACCGTTACTTTAAAAAAGATGTAGAAAAGTTTTTCGCGGTAAAGCACTACTATTATGTATGGTTTAAAACGCTTGATAATTCAGAGCTAATTAATATCAACGACATTAAAAAGGTGCATAAACTAAATGAACTTTATGATTTAAAGGATGGGGCGATATATGAATATACAGGTGAGAATAAGTAAATAAATAGTCTACCTTTTTACTATTTATTTTGTTTTTAAAAACAACTGCCTATATTTGCGGCGCTTATCTATAGTTTTACTATATAAAAAATGGGACGTTTTAAACTACATCATCTGCATCTGAACCATCACCACCATGTGGTGATTAGCTAATGTATGTTTCTACGCGAAATAACAACCCCCGTTTATACTTTTTATAATAGTACCTTAATTACAACCAGTGAAAACACTTAAAATAGCGATCCAAAAATCGGGTCGGCTCAACGAAAAATCCGTTGAATTATTAAAAAATTGCGGCTTAAATTTCGAAAATTACAAAAGCTCGCTTATCTCTCCTGTTTCTAATTTTCCGCTTGAAATTCTTTTTCTGCGCGATGACGATATCCCCGAATACGTTCAAGATGGCATTGCCGACCTGGGCATAGTTGGCGAAAACGTAATTGAAGAAACCGAAGTTTCTGTAAGTTATTTACAACACCTGGGGTTTGGAAAATGCTCGCTTAAAATTGCGATCACCAACAACAGCGATATTGAAAATTTAAGCGACTTGGGCGGCAGATCAATAGCTACCACCTACCCTGTTATACTGGGTAAGTTTCTTAAAAAACAAAATATACAGGCTGATATACGCACTATTTCCGGTTCGGTAGAGATCTCTCCTGGCTTGGGTTTAAGCGATGCAATTTGCGATCTGGTATCAACTGGTGGCACCTTAAAAAGCAATGGTTTAAAACCCTTTGCTGACGTAATGTCGTCAGAGGCTATACTAATTGGCTCAAAAGGCAGCGAGAACAATGATTTGGTACAAGAGTTGATGCAACGCATACAATCAGTACTACGTGCCAAGGAAACTAAATACGTTGTATTAAATGTACTGAAAGAAAACCTGCCGAACGTATTAGCATTATTACCGGGTGTAAAAAGCCCATCGGTATTGCCATTAGCCGAAGAAGGCTGGGTTGCAGTACACACTGTAATACCCGAGCGCGATTTTTGGGACCGCATAAGCCAGCTAAAACAAGCCGGCGCACAAGGCATTGTGGTAATGCCTATTGAGAAGATAATATTAGAGTAGGCAGTTTGCTGCTGGCTGTTTGCAGTAAAGCAGCTTGCCAACTGCAAACTGAAAACTGCCAACTGGAATGAAGATATATAATTATTCAGATTTAAATAAAAGCGATATCGCCAAACTGGTGC
>NZ_JAQBOF010000001.1 GCF_028288185.1 Mucilaginibacter sp.
TGATGATGCTACTATAATTAAGTTATTTTACAAAGGCGAACAATCTTTAGAAGAGATTGCACAAGCCCTGGGTATTGAAGCTAATAGCGTAAAAGTTAAACTATTTAGGGCGCGCCAGCGTTTGAAAGAAAAGCTGGAGCGTAATTTAAAACACGAAGTTAAAGAACTGATATGAACAGCATAGAAGAAAAACTTTGGGATTATATTGATGGCACTTGCACCGCAGACGAGCGTGCAGCCATTGATGCGTTGCTTACACATGATGAAGCATACCAACAAAAGTATTTAGAGCTATTGGCCCTTAACCGCGAAATAGCAGCCATGGAGCTGGACGAGCCATCTATGGCCTTTACCTATAACGTTATGGAAACTATACGTGCCGATTATGCCAAACAACCGCTTAAAGCGCGCATTAACAAAACCCTTATAAATGTTATAGGTGGTTTTTTTATAGTTACTATAGTAGGGTTATTTATAATAATGTTGGCAAATATTAATTGGTCTGCAGGTTCGCCGGTTAGCAGCACTGCCGCCCCATTTAAAATGCCCGGGTTTACTAAGTTATTTACCGGCGATGTTTTTAAAGGCTTTATGTTTTTTGATGTGGTACTGGGATTATTTTTGTTTGATAGCCTGTTGCGCAAAAGCACACCTGCTAAACAAACGTAATGTATTTTGTACACTTCGGTGTATTAAAATGACAACAATACAATAACCTTATACCCTTGATGAAAAAAAAATCTTCTTTTTTAAGTTTGATAGCCGGATAAAATAATATTGGTATAGTAATTGCGTTAGAATATACAAGCTGGCAAACTTGCCAGTTTAATTGTGATAAGGTTTAGGTTGAATGCCCCTAAGAAGCAAGTTCGAAGGGGCATTTATTTTGCCCAAAATTTTGTTAAATGTATCGCGATATCCCGCCGGCAAACGGTATTAAATAAAACTTCTGTAAACAATAAAAAGGCCTTAACACTATTGTTAAGGCCTTTTTATTAGTTGATATTACTACCTGTTTATTGTTCTTTTTTAACGGTAGTAGTTGTAGTAGTTTTTGTGCTGGCAGCTGTAGCGGGTTTGCGATATACTTTGTGATATACATGCGTTGTTACAGGTTTTTTTGACACAACATGCGATGTTGATGTCCTGACAGCACTTGTTGTAGTTTTGCTGGTTGTTATCACCGGTTTGGTCTCTGTAGTTGTAGTTACCGTTGTTGCAGCCGGCCTTGGCTCAGGGCGGGGATTTACCATAATTACCTGAGGTGGCGCCGGAACTGGCGGCGGCGTAGGAGTTGGAGCAGGCGCGGGTGTAACTATTACATGCGTTTTACCTGTTTCTGCAGTGGATGCAGCACTGTTAATTGCATCGGGGGTACCCTTACCTTGCACTTTAATTTTTGTAACCTGGCGGCCGTGTGCCCCTACTTTAACTTTCTTTTTAACCTCAATTTTATTTTTTGAAGTGTCGTTGTCCTGGGCATGTATAGGTTGGGCAGTAAAACCTATACCTGCCATTAATAACATTAAACTGATCTTTTTCATAATTTTAAATTTGTTGTATTGATTGTAACATTGCTATTACGACATTGTTTTAATATTACTTTGCCGGTAACTGCCCCAGCACTGGTTTTCTTTTAACAATTGGCTTGTATCTTTAAATAATACCTACATTTGATCAATGAAATTTCTAGCGGTTTTACAGATAGTATGCATTCTGTTTTTGTCAGCCTTCCAGGGTATGGCAAAGCCTGTTGCTGCGCAAACTGTGAAATTTGACTGTTGCAAAAAACTAAATGCGAAAAGCGCCTGTCGTCATAAAAAATCAGACCAAAAAGATGATTGCACGGGCTTAAACTGCAACATGCTTTTAATTTGTGGTATTGGTGGCTTTTTAGCTATCGAGCCATTAGCAATTAAACCTGCTTTGGCAATTTCACTTGACAAACCAGTACAGCTATACAAAATCGGTAATTCAACCGGTCACCTATCAGCCAACTGGAAACCGCCGAAAGTTTAATAAATATTCCGATTGAGCCTTGGGCTAATTGTTATTTATTAAACATTAATTTAAAAATAATTATGAAAAAAATAATTTTAAGCGTAGCTGCAATATTAATTGCAAGCGCGTCTGTATTTGCAACACCAACCGTTCCTGTTAAAAAAAGCAAACAAGCTACCTGTACATCTTGCATTAAAGCAAAATGTACCAGCAAAGCAACTTGCCCAAAAGTAACAAGCGCTTGTATTTGTAAATAATAAAGCTAATTAATGCTGAGGCCCTTTACCGTTGGTAAGGGGCTTTTTTGTTTTAGGCGACCTTTGCCTTTTCGTGTGTAAACGGGTTTATCATCAAGGCAATGAGGATCACTAAAATACATCCTATCGGGTTAAGCCATAAATAAGCCACCGACCCCAAATATCCTAATAGACAAATAATGCACTCGGTAATAACTGCGGCTATAAATACGGCTGTGCTCCCCACCCTTTTTACGTAAAAAGCTACCACGAAAACACCCAGTATGGTGCCGTATATGTATGATCCTAATTGGTTTACGGCTTCCAGCAGATTACCCATTTTACCGGCATACAGAGCCATTGCAATACATACCATCCCCCAAAATACTGTTGCCAGGCGCGAGGCCAGTAAATAATTTTTATCCGTAGCGCCGGGATTTATGCTGCGCTTATAAATATCAACCACACTGGTTGATGCCAGCGAGTTTAATGCACTGGCTGTTGATCCCATAGATGCTAAAAACACAATGGCTATCAGCAAACCTATTAATCCCCTTGGTAAATAATGGGTAACAAAATTCAGGAAAATATAGTTGGTATCATCTATGTCAGCTTTCTCGTTATTCTTCTTCATCAGGCTAATACCTTCCTTGCGGATATTGGTAGCTTCTTTTTCGGCCAGTTTTAGGTTTGCCTGGGCCTGATCTATCTTGGTGGCATCTTTAGTATCTATGGCATTAACAAGGTCGTTAGCCTTAGCCTTGCTTTGCTCGAAGGCAGTGGTATATTTTGCCTCCAGGGCGCTATATTGCTCGGCGTAAGCGCTTTGTTTTACCTGCTTAACCTCATACTGGTTAAAAAACATGGGCGGCCTGTTAAACTGGTAAAAGGCAAAAACCAGTATACCTATTAATAGTATGCAAAACTGCATGGGTATTTTTATCAACCCGTTCATGATCAAACCCATCCGGCTTTGGCCGACTGAGCTGCCGGTTAAATATCGCCCAACCTGGCTTTGGTCTGTACCAAAATAAGATAATTGCAAAAAGAACCCACCTATTATACCGCTCCATATATTGTAGCGGCTGCTGGGGTCAAATTTCCAGTCGATAACATTCATCTTACCCATTTTGCCGGCAAGCTTAACAGCATGGGCAAAACCTATATGATGCGGCAGCAATACCACCACCAAGACCCCTGCGGCAAACATCCCCAAAAAGATAATACTCATTTGCAGTAACTGGGTATATGATACCGCTTTGGTACCACCCAACACCGTATAGAAGGTAACCAATCCGCCTATAAACAGCGTAGTAAAAGTGGTATTAATATTAAGGATGGTAGATAATATAATAGCGGGCGCATAAATAGCTATGCCGGTTGATAAACCACGTTGTACCAGGAACAAAACCGAGGTAAGCGCGCGGGTTTTCAAATCAAACCGCTGCTCTAAAAACTCGTAAGCGGTATAAACTTTAAGGCGATGGAAAATAGGCACAAAGGTGATACAAAGTACGATCATAGCCAGCGGCAGGCCAAAATAGAACTGTACAAACCGCATTCCATCGCTATAAGCCTGGCCGGGGGCCGACAAAAAAGTAATAGCGCTGGCCTGCGTAGCCATTACCGAAAAACCAATATGATACCAGGACAGTGAGCGCCCGCCCACCAAAAACTGATCGATATTTTTATTGGTGCCGCTTTTCCATAACCCATAAACTACGATGAGCAATATGGTAGCACCAAGAACGATCCAGTCGGTTAAGCTCATTTAAGATAAATAGTAATGAGCCAGAAAATTATAATTAAAAAAACCAGCCACCCGGCTACAATGCCGTAAAACTGGTTCCAGTTACTTATGAATGAAGGCAGTTCTGGATCAGGCTTCTTCACTGCTTTTAGCCAATACATTTACGAAGAAGGCCGCAGTTAAAAATCCTAAAATACCACCTACCAATATCCAAACAAATGATACATTGATAATTGCGCCTGTAAAAAGGCCGCTCAATATACCTACCAGGTAATAGATGTAATTTAAATTTTCTTTTTCTGCTTTTGGATGATGTTTCATAATGTTATTTATGTAGTACGTGCAAAAGTAATTTATTATATGATGTGTAGCAATAGGTTGATGAAAAATTGTGGCAAGAAATATGCTTTTCATTTTTACAGATTATCCGTATCTTTAAATATTAAATTAATAAAGGCATGACTACAATGACACTACAGGTTCCGGACGCGCTTGAAAAAGAGCACGATGAAACCGTGCGCTTTTTGGCGGCCAAGTTCTATGAGGCCGGTAAGTTGACTTTGGGACAAGCGGCAGATATGGTTGGAATGAAAAAATGGGACTTTCCGGAGGTTCTGGCTAAATTTGATGTTCCCTATTTCTTGTATACGGGCGATGATCTTTTAAATGAGTTCAAATAAGCCAATTATCCAAATCGTAGTTATTACAGATACAAGTTGCCTGATCATTCTTGAAAAATTGGGTTGCTATCTGTTTTACACCAACTTTTTTCTACAGTCATAACCACTCCCGAAATTGCAGAAGAATATAAGTTACCATTACCAGAATGGGTTATTGTTATTCCCGTAAAAAACAAATTGCTACAAAAAGAATTGTCTTTATTAGTTGATAAAGGTGAGGCGAGCGCCATTGCGATGGCACAAGAAACCGAAAACCAATACCTGATAACTGATGATTTGGAAGCCCGTAAACTTTCTGCCAAACTTGGATTATCAGTTATTGGCACATTAGGAGTTTTACTTCGCGCCAAACAAGAAGGTCATATTGATTTAATTAAACCTTTTTTAGAACAGATAAAACAAACCAATTTCCGCATGGCTTATGATCTATATCAGACCGTACTTAAAAAAGCAGGCGAATCAAACTAATCCATCGAATCTTATAAATCCTAGTCTACCTCGGCTTACTCAACAAATTAACAAACAACCTGTATGCGCCCGGCACACCGGCTGGCAGTTCTCTAAAAAAATCAAGCGAGGTATAAACAAAGCGGCCCTTGCCGTAATCGGTAACTATTAACGAGCCTGGGTTTGATGCTTCGCCCGGGTCATTCATGTTTAATATGGTTTTGTAGTGGCTGTCTATATTGTTAACAAAGTATAGGCCGCGCTCCTGTATCCAACCGTCAAAATCAGCCTGGGTTATTTTGTTAGGATAGTTTAGCGCCGGGTGTTGCGGGTCGATAAAAGTAACCTTTGCTTCTTCATCGGTTACGCGTTGGTTAACCACCCTGAAAGGATATGGACCAATATTGTTCAATACCAATGGCTGGGGCACATTATACTGCACTACAAAGTTACCACCATTTTTAACGTACTCCATCAGTTTGGGCTGCTCAACCACCAAACGTGGATTGGTGTTATAGGCACGTACGCCAGTTACTATAGCATCATAAACAGACAGATCGGTATTCATGATATCACTCTCGGTTAGCTGGTGCACATCATAACCAACCTGGGTTAAAGCTTCTGATACCACATCCCCTGCTCCTGCTATATAGCCAATTTTTTTACCGGCAATTTTTAGGTCGATGTTGATCAATTTTGCCTCGGCAGGTGGAAATAAAGTTATCGTTGGGATATGATCGTACGTAATGCGCTGTAACCCCATGCTCCATTCTTTGCCACCGGTGCTAACTACTGCCTGCAAAACGCTGTTGCGTGATTTGCTGTCGGTTGGTGTAACGGTAAATGTTTCCGTCCACTCAGTGCCTTTGGTTTTATCGGTAAAATCTATTTTTTCCGGCGAGATCTTCCAGCCGTCCATTGGTTTCAGACTAATGCTGCCGTTGGCTTTGGTGAAGCTTTGCAGTTTTATTTGGATGGTTTGTGGTTGCTTCGAACTAAACACATAATCCTTGCTTATTATGTTGGCAGTTACAGGTGGGGCTATTACAACGGGTTGATAGATCTCACCTTTGGCTTGGTCAACGTATTTGTACATTATTGTACGTTGGATAAAGAACGGTTTTCCGTCTAACTCAAATGCAAACAAAGCCCATGGAGCATTTGGGTTTTCGGGATTCCCAACTAACCTTTGATCGGATATGTTATAGGTGCCTAACTGGTGGGGCGTAACGAGCCAATAGGGTTGTGAAACTTCCCCGGCAAGATCTTTTAAGTTAACTGTTTGCATTTGGTTTGCCTCTAATAAAGAGTTACGTTCGCTACTAAAGGATGTCCAGGCTTTCTTTTCTTTTTCAAGTGCTGCCGCATCATATTTAGCTGTTGATAAAGCATATATAGCAGATGCATTGGAGACTGCATCGGTAGTTATACTTCTTAGAATTATCCGCTTACTTCTGCTGATAAGCTGGGCCGAGATTTTCATCGTATCACCTTTTGCATAAATTGGTTCTGAGGCATATGCCTCAGCCCATAACCCTGCGCATTCAGCTATCAGATTAGTTACTTCTTTTGTTTTTTGTTCCAGCCAGTAAACATCTCCTATAAATTGAACTTTGCCTATCAGGTCTACCAATTCCGGTACCGATTTCTCCGGATGCTCCAGATCAAAATTTTTCTTAATACCGGCTAATTCATTTGCAATAGCTTCGCCACCTTTTACTCTACTCCACGTTGTATTAACCCCATCCATCAAATCATTAACCGGCGCATCGCCCAATATGGTTTTAAAATACTCGAACGAGCTGCCGCGTTGTTTGGCGCTTCCAAATCCCTGCGTCTTATGGTTCGACCGGCTATCGGCAGCAACCTCACCATAGCCTTTGCCTAATATGGGGTTATAAACGCCTACATCAATTTTGAACTGGTTGGCGGCTGTAGTATTGGTACTGCCAAAATTAAAGGTGTTCCACAACAGGCGTTTAACCTGCCATGTCTGTACGTATTTTAATTGCTCAGGGAAACGTTTCGAATCAGCCGCGGCGGCAAATGCTTCCTGCGCTATAATGGCTGATGAGGTATGGTGTCCGTGGCCGCCCTCGCCCGTGGTAGGGAAGCGGCAAATTATAACATCAGGCCTAAACTTGCGGATCACCCATACAGCATCGCCCAACACTTTTTCATGATCCCATATTTTCAACGTTTCTTCCGGTCCTTTAGAGAAACCAAAATCATTAGCACGGCTAAAAAATTGCTCGGCACCGTCAACGCGCCTTGCCGCTAAAAGTTCCTGCGTACGTATCAAGCCTAATATCTCGCTTTGCTCATTGCCTATCAGATTTTGGCCACCATCGCCGCGGGTTAATGACAGGTAGCCGGTGCGGTAATGTTTTTCCTGTGCCAGGTAAGCCAGTAAGCGGGTATTCTCATCATCGGGGTGAGCGGCCATGTATAACACGCTACCCAACACGTTTAATTTTTTAAAGCTTTGTTGTATAGTTACCAGGTCGGCTGGTGGTGCGGTTTGTGAAAATGCGGTGCTGCAGATCAGCAAAAATGCGGCAAGTAATTGGGTACGCTTCATAGCCAAATATATAAAAGAAAAACCAGTCTGAAAGGGGTGAAAAAGTGGGTGATTCTTCACACCGGTGTTAGTATTTATCCCGGTAGTAATTTTAACCATTTTCTGGACATTATGGCTTATACCGGTAGTAATTTCAGGCGTTTTTCGGGTATCCGGGGTAATGCCGGTAGTAATTTTGGTTGTTTTCCGGGCATTAGGGGTAATGCCCGTAGCAATATTTTATTATAAGTATCTTATTTTTAAAGACTTACATTAATTTATGACTTTTTGAAGTGATATTTTTGCTTTGCTTTTTTTTATGAATAGGTATTCAAAGAACGGGCGTTGGGTGTTACGCAAAATACGAAAATATGATGAGGTAGGTGGTGGCAGTGTATTGTCACTATCGGTGATTTGAATATATGGTAGCGCTTTTGGCCGATAGGATCTTGGGGACTTATAGCTTGGTGACGCTCAATTGCCGCTAAGGCCTAGTTACTTTTCCTTGATGAAAAGTAACCAAAAATCAAGTCAGCAAAGAGGCTTCTTTTCGCTCTTGGCCTTTGCCCGGCAAATCCAACAGAATCACAGGCTGCAATATTTTTGCCCCGCTTCGCACGCTCAAGGCTGCGCTTCAGCAAAAAGTTGCTATGCCTCTCCCCCCGCAAGGACTACTTATTCTGTTGTATTTCACCCGAAGCTTTTTTGCTGACGCTTTGCTCCATGTACCAGCACTTTAGTATTGACGAGGAATGAAATGCGCGCAAAGGCCTGTCAGGGCGCGCGGCCGGGAGTCTGGCCTGTGAAGTGGCAGCGATCGGCCTGACTTGATCTTTTGGTTACTTTTGGATCAAGCCAAAAGTAACAGCCTTAGCGGCAATTGAGCGTTACCAAGCGATAAGAAGCAGAATGTCTATCAACTCGTATGATCCACCACTATCTTCCACACCCCATCAATCTTTCTAAACCATAAGGTATAATATCCTCCCGGTTCATCCTTTTCACGTTTTAGGTGCCAGGCGCCAAATACAAAAGCATTGGTGGCATCCAGTATTTGTACTTTTTTTATTTCGAAGGTTAATATGCCCATGGCGGCTTTATCGGGGTAGCCGCTTTTATAATGGTCAAGTGTATTTTGCCAGCCATAAGTTGGAGCGGTTTTACCCACAAACATCAGCGAGTCTGATTTCCAGTAGCCTTGCATAAAGCCGTCCAGATCGCCGCGGTTCCAGGCTTGGCGTTGGTCGTCCATAAGTTTTATGATGGCTTGTTTATCCTGGGCATGGAGTAAAAGACAAGAGCCGAGGATCAAGAGGCAAGAAAGAATGATCTTTTTCATGAAATAAATATAATTATTTCCTTATCCATTTTACGTATGGATGTTAAGTTATTAATAAATTATGCTGCCGAAACCATAACTTTAAATTAACGTTAAAACCAAAAAAACCTTTTAGCTTTGGCCTTTTAGCACTGCCTTTTTTATGAAGAAAAATATACTATGTTTCGGCGAAGTTTTATGGGATGCCTTTGGTGAGGAAAAAGTAGCCGGGGGTGCCACCATGAATGTAGCATTCCACCTGGCGCAGCAAGGTGCAAGCGTATCATTTGCCAGTAGTGTTGGTATCGATCCATCGGGTATTGAACTGATTAATTTTTTAAAAGACAACCGACTGTTTAGCGACCTTATACAAACAGACGAAAACTTACCCACTTGCGAAGTTACCGTACAACTGGACGAGAAGCAGCAGGCAACTTATATTATACCACAGCCGGTATCATGGGACAATATTAAAACCAAAACTCCGCTTACCAAATGCGCTAAACAGGCAACCGCGATAGTTTTTGGCAGCCTGGTTTGCCGTGAAGGTGCTACACGCGATACGCTATTAAATTTACTGAATGAAACTAAAGCGCTAAAGATATTTGACGTTAATTTACGTGCGCCGCATTACACGCTGTCTACCATACAAACCCTTGCGGCCCATGCTGATGTGGTAAAAATGAATGAAGATGAAGCTAACCTGTTGATAAGCGGCAGTAAAGGTGATCTGAAAGATAAGATAAACGAGTTTCGCAGTAAATATCACGCTAAAACCATCTGCGTAACCCGCGGCGAAAACGGCGCCATAGTATGGCACGATCATGAGTTTTATGAGCACCCGGGTTTTACTGTTGATGTGGTTGACACCGTTGGTGCCGGCGATTCGTTTTTAGCCACATTTATTATCGGCTTGCTAAACAAACACCCCATGCAACAAGTGCTGGAACGCGCCTGCGCCGTAGGCGCTTTTGTAACCGGCAAACGTGGCGCAAACCCATTATATGTAGAGGCTGTTATGGAGTTGATGGTGAAATAGCTTAGGCGATCAACCGCTCCCATTCGGGATGGCGCTTTAAATAGGCTTTAATGTATTCGCAATAAGGCACCATTTTAAAGTTATTTGCTTCCAGGTATTTAAAGGTTTTTTTAACTAAAGCTGCGGCAACACCCTGGCCTTCCAGTTCGCGCGGTACTTCGGTATGTATCAAAAAGAATTTGTTGCCGCGTTGCTGGTAGTCTATAAAAGCGCGGTGCCCATCAACAAATAATTCGAAGTTGTGGATGGCTTGGTTGTTTATTAGTTGGATGTCATCGTACATGAAATAAAGGTAGTAAAAAGACTTCCGAAGTTTTAGAAACTTCGGAAGTCTGTAATGTCCCCTGATCACACCCCTCATCCATAACAAACACAAATACTGGCTTAAAAGTTATTTCACGTTGTTCCAAAAAACTTGTTTCACTATGCTTAAATTGTTCGTTATGTATTTATTTGATTATCAATAAATAACCACAAAATCATTCCTAAAAATACTAACGTAAAAGTTGTTTCATTTTGTTTCACCACATTTTTGCAAACAACTTATTTACAATATGTTACTCCAAAACCTTGTTTCATCTGTTTCATTTGTTTCACATTTTCGTGAAACAAACACTTCAACTAATCACTAACCTTCAATCACTAATCACCATTCATCCGTTTTGTCATCCCTACCTAACAATTCAACTTAATAACGGGCCGCACCAAACTTTTGCGCAAAATAATGCGTTATTTTATAACTGAAAGGCAAAATATGCGTGGTTTCGGATTTTCGAAGTTTACCCCCAACCAAATTCCAAAAGGCGGATTTGAAGAATTATTAAAGTTATTTCTTGAATTGCTCAACTATACCGCGGGCGATGCCGGCGAAGCCCTGGCTTGGCTAAACGAGTTGGATAAACAATACAAACTCACCAATGACGATTACGGCATGGGCGATTTTATTGACGAGCTAAAGCAAAAAGGTTACCTGAGCGAAGACAACCAAAGCGGTAATTTTAACATCACCGCTAAAACCGAGCAAAGCATAAGGCAGAGCGCGTTAGAGGAGATATTTGGCAAACTCAAAAAATCGGGCAAGGGTAATCACCGTTCGCCGCAAAGTGGGCAGGGCGATGAGCGTAACTCTGAACGACGCGAGTTTGAGTTTGGCGATAGCCTGGACCAGATAGACATGACACAATCTATCCACAACGCGCAGGTTAACCACGGCATAGGCGATTTTATGATGACCGAGCGCGATCTGGAAGTAGAGGAAATGGATTATAAAACGCTAACCAGCACCGTGCTGATGATAGACATATCGCACTCTATGATCCTTTATGGCGAGGACCGTATAACCCCGGCCAAAAAAGTAGCAATGGCGCTGGCCGAACTGATCCGCACCAAATATCCTAAGGACACTTTGGATATTGTGGTTTTTGGTAACGATGCATGGCCTATTACTTTGCAGGACCTGCCTTATTTGCAGGTTGGCCCGTTCCACACCAATACTTATGCAGGTTTAGAATTAGCCACAGATATATTGCGCCGCCGTAAAACGCAGAATAAGCAAATATTTATGATAACCGATGGTAAGCCTACTTGCTTAAAAGAGGGTACCAAGTATTATAAAAACAGCATTGGGTTGGATCGTAAAGTGGTTAACAAAACTCTAAATATGGCAGCGCAATGTAAGCGCTTAAAAATACCTATCACCACTTTTATGATAGCTAAGGACCCTTATCTGCAACAGTTTGTAAGGCAGTTTACCGAAACAAACGGCGGCAAAGCATTTTATAGCTCGCTTAATAATTTAGGTGAATACATTTTTGAGGACTACGCAAAGAATAGAAGGAAGAATGTTAGGTAAATGTGCAGATATGCAATTAACTAATGACTTAATGACCCAGTGACTTAATGACTACTATGACTAACAAACAAAATATAACAACACTTGGCCAACTTAAACAAACCGGCTACAAAAGCGAATCGGTTAAGGATGAATTAAGGCGAAATTTGATCACCCAGTTAAAGAAAAAAGAAGAAGGGGGTTTTGAGAGCATTATCGGGTTTGAGGATACAGTGATACCTGATCTGCAAACTGCTATCCTATCGCGCCATAACATATTATTGCTGGGTTTACGCGGACAGGCCAAAACGCGTATTGCGCGTTTGTTGGTTAACCTGTTGGATGAGTATATACCTTATATAGAAGGCTCAGAATTATTTGATGACCCATTGAACCCTATATCATGGTTTGGGCATCATATCGTAGAAGAAAAGGGTGACGACACCCCTATCGCCTGGATACATAGATCTGAGCGTTATACCGAAAAACTGGCTACGCCTGATGTTACAGTCGCCGATTTAATTGGTGATGTTGACCCTATCAAGGCGGCTACGATGAAGTTGACTTATTCGGACGAACGGGTTATCCACTTCGGATTAATTCCGCGTGCGCATAGAGGGATATTTGTTATCAATGAGTTACCCGATTTGCAGGCACGGATCCAGGTATCTTTATTCAATATCCTACAGGAAAGAGATATACAGATACGTGGTTTTAAACTGCGCTTACCGCTGGATATCCAGTTTGTATTTACCGCCAACCCGGAAGATTATACCAATCGTGGTTCCATCGTTACTCCTTTAAAAGACCGTATAGAAAGCCAGATATTAACGCATTATCCACGATCTGTTGAGATCTCACGTAAAATCACCCAGCAGGAAGCATCATTAACGCAAGAACAAAGAGTTAATGTTGAAGCTGATGGTTTAGTAAAAGATTTGGTTGAGCAAATAGCTTTCGAGGCACGTATCTCAGAGTATATCGATAAAAAATCGGGGGTATCGGCGCGTTTAACTATATCGGCTTATGAGAATTTAATAAGCAATGCCGAACGCCGCATGATTATTAACCACGAGGATAAAACCTTTGTACGCATAGCCGATTTCCTGGGTGTTATCCCGGCCATAACGGGTAAGATAGAGTTGGTTTATGAAGGCGAGTTAGAAGGGCCGGCTAAAGTTGCCAACATCCTTATCGGCAAAGCCATAAAAACATTGTTGGTAAAATTCTTTCCAGACCCTGAAAAAGCAAAGAAAGCCAAAGCGCCAAACCCGTATGCCGAGATCATTAATTGGTTTAGCGATGGTAACAGCCTGGCAGTATTAGACGACCTGCCGCTTGCCGAATATAAAAAGGTGCTCAACTCTGTTACCGGCCTAAAGGAACTGGTTAAAAAGATCCACCCGCGTTTGGTGGAGAGCCAACAGCTAATCTTAATGGAATTTGTACTGCATGGCCTGGCCGAGTTTTCGCAATTGAGCAAAGGATTTTTAGATAATGGTTTCGCTTTCTCCGATATGTTTAACAGTTTGTTTAATTTGCAGCCTGATGATGACGATCTGAATATAGATGATGATCGTTACTAAACGTTAAATGCAAAGTCAGCTATTTACTATTATTTTACTGGGCCTGGGCCTGTTGTTGTTCGATCAATATTTGTTTAGCGGTTTTGCCGCGGCTTTTAAAAAGCGCGGCTTTATCAACAAAAAATGGTTTAAGCAAGGTTATACTGTGTTTTCAATAATACTAATAACCGGTACTATCGTCAGCATTTATATGAATATACCCGTGGGTGTTCGGGCGGTTTTTTTAATGCTGTTTTTTGTACTGATGATTGTTAAGGTAACCTTTTTACCATTTGTTTTGGCAGATGACATAAGGCGGCTAATTGTAAAATTAACAAACAAATCAGCTCTTACCGAGCCCAAAAAAGATACCATCCCCCGATCAGAGTTTTTAATGAAAGCCGGGTTAATTACAGGTGCTGTTCCGCTAGCTGGGATAGGCTATGGCATAATGGCCGGCGCTTATGACTATCGTGTGCGATACCAAAACCTTTATCTACCCAACCTGCCTAAATCTTTTGATGGGATTAAGATAGGGCAGATATCAGATATCCACTCGGGCAGTTTCTATAATAAAAATGCGGTTAAAGGTGGCATTGATATATTGCTGGGCCAAAAGCCTGATGTTATATTTTTTACTGGCGATTTGGTAAATAAAAAAACCGACGAAGTTTATGGCTACCAGGATATATTCAGCAAAGTAAAAGCGCCGCTTGGTGTTTTCTCAACCTTAGGCAATCATGATTATGGTGATTACTATCATGATTGGTCATCACCAGCCGCCAAAAAGAAAAATCTTGATGATTTGATCGTCACCCATAAAAACATGGGCTGGGATTTGCTACTTAATGAAAACCGCCGCCTTAAAGTAAACGGTGAAGAGATAGGCATATTAGGGTGCGAAAACTGGGGCGAGCTAACCCGTTTTCCTAAATATGGCAAAATGGAACCAACCATAAAAGGCACCGAAGATTTACCAGTTAAATTGCTTTTATCTCATGATCCATCGCATTGGCGGGCGCAGATATTGCCGCATTATCCGCAGGTAGATGTAATGTTTTCGGGCCATACCCACGGCATGCAGTTTGGTGTACGTGCCGAGCATTTTCAATGGAGCCCGGTAGAGTATGTTTATAAAGAGTGGGCCGGCCTTTACCACGAAGGCAACCAGCAGTTATATGTAAATGTTGGCTACGGCTTTTTAGGTTTCCCCGGCAGGGTTGGAATATTGCCGGAGATTACGATATTTACATTAAGATCTGCCCATGATCCTTTACTACAAAAAGTTTAACAGTTATAGGTGGGCATCTCATCATAAATGAAAAAACTATTTAAATCTGTTTTTGATTTTTTATTATTCAGTAATGTATTCATGTCGGTATGCGCTGTCGCGCAGGGATTAGTTACTTTTTATTTAATAGGTTCAAAGCCATTATATACCGTATTGGCTTTACTATTTACATCAACCATAGGTATTTACAATTTCTCTATTTTATTAACCAAACCACAAAATCCCGAGAAATCGGGGTTAGTGCGTGTACGCTGGTTCTTTGCACACCATAGGTTGATGGTGACATTAACCATTGTTTCTATACTATCGCTTATCCCATTATTTTTTTTAATATCTACTGAATCCAGGTTACTTCTTATTTTCCTGGGGGCAATATCCTTCTGTTATAGCTTGCCACTGTTTACTTTAGGCGATCAAAAATTCGGTTTACGTAACATCCCCGGCCTTAAACAGTTTTTAATAACCCTGGTTTGGACCATGAGCACCGTATTACTGCCGATCCTTGAAGGGCAGGACATGAACCTTACTAATATTTCTTTACGTGACACCACTATACTATTAGCTAAGCGATTTTTATTCATAGCAGCACTAACTGTTCCGTTTGATATACGAGATCTGTTTGAGGACCGCGAATCGGGCTTAAAGACCATACCCGTAGTAATAGGCGAAAAACGGGCTTACCTGTTCTGCCAATTTTTATTAGCCGGCTATATAGTTCTACTGTTTTTGTACAAGAACAACGGCTTTAATACCGACTTTTTTGCTTTAACGCTTACGGCAATTTTAGCAGGCTGGCTCATCTTTAAATCAAAATGGAAGAGGAATGAGTACTACTACTTTTTTTACCTGGACGGTGTGCTGATATTGCAGTATATTTTCTTACTGCTGTTTAATTACATTTAAAGCATGGCCTCCAACTATGATAATTCTGCGTGGTTTTATGATAGTTTATCAAAGCTGTTTTACGGTAAAGCCCTGATCAATGCGCAAGTGTATCTACTTCCGTTTATCAAATCAAATTCAAGTGTTCTTATTGTTGGCGGTGGTACCGGCTGGATATTGGAGGAAATAGCCCAAGTTCATCCATCCGGCTTAAACATTACTTATGCAGAGATATCCACAAATATGATGGCGCTATCTAAAAAAAGAGCCGTTGGCGATAATGAAGTTATCTTTATAAACAATCCTATAGAAGATGTATCATTTTCAGAGAAATTCGACATTATTATAACCCCGTTCCTGTTTGATAATTTTACTGAATCGACTTTGCAAAAGGTCTTTGATCATTTACATCCGCTGCTTAAAACTGACGGCTTATGGCTCAATACAGATTTCCAACTGACCGGCAAGTGGTGGCAAAATGTGATGCTTAAAACTATGTTTGTGTTTTTTAAGATCGTATGTGGTATTGAAACTTCGGCGCTGCCTGATATTAATAAGCAGTTTGAACAGAATGAATATGAAGTTATTGCTCAAAAAACTTTTTATGGAGATTTTGTTATATCCAAAGCATTTAAAAAATCTGGTTTAGAAGTATAATTAAGATTTATTATATTTGGTTATGGAAAGGTTAATGATACAAATTCCCGAAAAAAAGTCAAAGTTGGTAAAATCGTTACTTAAAGAACTTGGCGTGGTTATAGAACCTCATGTATCAGCTTTATCGAAAAGATTGAATAGTATGGTGAGCGACGGCCCGTTACCATCTATGGATGAAATTGTAGAAGAAGTTAGGGCAGTAAGGGCCAAATCTTAATGATTATTGTATTAGATACTAATATTTGGATTTCGCTTGCGCTTAATCAACAGTTAGATTTTATCGAGATATTAAATAGCAAAGAAATTGTTATAGCAAGCTGTGATCAATTACTTGATGAATTAGTTACAGTATTATTAAGGCCGAAATTCAGGAAATACTTTTCTAACAATCACATCGAAGATCTGGTTCATTTTCATGAACTAACGACAATTCTCTTTAAAGTAAGTAATATAACTCAAGTAGTTACTGACGAAAAAGACAATTATCTTTTTGCGCTATGCAAATCTGCAAAAGCAGACTATTTTATTACAGGAGATAAGTTGTTATTAAATGTCGACAAATATGATAATTCATCAATCATCACTTTGTCAACATTTAAAACAATATTTGAAAGTTTATAGTATTAAACTTTATGCTTGGTAAACAAACTTATACCCTACCCCCCTTACGGTTTGTAAGTATTGCGGGTAGTCAGGGTTTGTTTCTATTTTCTTACGTAGCCTTACAATGTGCATATCCAATGTACGGGTATTAACATCAGCATTGTAGCCCCATACTTCCATCATAAGCTCTTCGCGGTTTATAACCTTGTTTTTATTTTTAAGAAAGTACAGCAATATGCGGTTCTCTAATATGGTCAGCTCAATTTTGCGGCCATCACGTATCAGTAAATGCGTATTGGGATGATGCTCCATATTAGCGAAACTATACGTCTCTGATTTTTCGTTGTTTAACGCAAATTTTATCTTGTTCTCAATTAGCGCGACTACCACATCCATGTTAAAAGGTTTGGTTACATAATCTGATACGCCAAAGCCGTAGGCTGATATTTTATCAATATCCTGTTGCTTGGCAGTGGTCATAATTACAATACCATCAAAACCTTTTGCACGCACGTTGGTGCAAACCTCCGCACCTTGTTTGCCGGGCAGCATCCAATCCAGCAAAACAATATCGGGCTGCTCGGCCAGTATCAATGCCTCTGCTTCGTCACCATTATTGGCTTCTAACACTTTGTACCCTTCTGATTGTAGGCGCTCTGCAACCAAAAAGCGCAGGTTTTCATCATCTTCAACAAGCGCTATTTTAATTTCTTTATTCATAATTTAATTTGAGTATGGCAGCGTAACAATAAATTCAGAACCCATATCAACTTTACTTTTAACGGTTATATCACCATCCATAAAATTAACCAGTTCTTTACAAAATGCTAGGCCCAGGCCCACGCTTCCGTTTTGATTATATTGGTTTTCTAATCTATAAAACTTTCTAAATATATTACTCAATTCACTTTTGGGTATCCCTATACCATTATCAATAAATGAAAATATAATATTACGCTTTTCGAGCGTTATTTTTATAAAAAGCTCTTTTTTATCCAAATGCGAATATTTGTACGCATTCTCTATTAAGTTTTGAAAAACACTGCCTAATAATACCGTATCGGTATAAAAAAACTTCGCTTCTTTGTCAATAGAATAGTCCAGTTTAAAAAGCGGGTATTTTATTTTAAAGGTATCAATATATCCTTTTACAAAATGTTCAATTTTTATTTTATCCTTTTTTATGGTGATAGATTTATTTTCTAACTGCGTAAACGACAGCAGCTTGTTCATCAGTTCATTTAGCTTATCCGCCTCTTCATCCAGGATTTTACCATAGTGTTTGCGCTGTCTGTCGGTTAGTTCATTATCGCCTTTTAGGTTTGAGCCGGCAATTTTTATAACGCTTACAGGTGTTTTAAACTCGTGCGTAAAGTTGTTTATAAAGTCATACTGCAGTTTAAACATTTTTAAATTAACGCTAAGGTTACGGTATATAAGCCATCCTATCAGCATAAAAACCGAATAGATAAGCAATAAAACACCGGCAATGGGTAAAAAACGATGATAGATTTCGCTGTTTAAATAATTTTTAGGCGATGTAAAATATAACTTATAGTCTGAAAATGCACCGGGTAGCGCTACCTCATCAGTAATAATTTTGGTATGATCAATATCGGGTGGATCATAAGCAACCTGCCTTATCGTGATAGCATTATATAGCTCGGGGTGTACGTTTTTTATCTTCAGCTTATAAGGATCAAGGTAAAATGTTACCATGTTTTGCTTGTAAAAGGATGCTGAATGTTTGGCCCTCTGTAGGTCATGATAAGTTTTCAGATCGGCATTGGCCGGGATATTTAAAAAGCTGATCTTTCCTGGCCTGGTATTATAAAATACGCTTTGCTGGTCGGGCCCGGGGCCTTTTAACGTATCATACCGGGCAATATAATCGTTTAATTTATCGGCCATCTGCCTAAAATCATTCGCGTTTATCTCGTCTTCATTTTTTAGCCTTATCTCCTTGCCCTTATTAGGGAAATACTCATAAATTGACCTTGCAGATACGCCCAAACTATTCTTACCAACATAACCTTTATCCTGGCTGCCCACAACAACCTGGTAAAAAACCATTTTGGTAACAAACTTAAAATCATGGAAAACAGAATCGGCATAGTTTGCAGCCGATGCCGAATCAAGCAAGCCTGAGTACAGGTTTATCTCGAATATTTTATTTCGGTAAAAATCATTGTATGGGCTAATAACAGATTTATCAACCACGTTATTTTTTTTGGCCGCGAAATCATTTTCAACATTTTGCGCGGTTAATTTATACCCTACTACCAGCCCTACAATTAAGGTAGTAGTTACCAGTATAAGGAAAGCAATAATTAGCGATGAGTTTTTTCTGTAAACAGTAGTGTGCCCTTTCATTACCGCAGGCAATTAGGGTTTAACATGCATATTATTGTCCAGGAATTTTTCAATATCAGCATAGTTTTGCATTCGCTTTTTCTCACTACTAATTGATCCACGCTGGTCTTTACTAGGCAAATATTTGACAGGTATATTGTGCCTTTGTAATTCACGAATATAATGATCCAATTCATTAATATTAGCACGCTGGTCTTTTAAATCCTGGAATATAATTATCGGTACTTTTGGTTTATCAGAATGAAACACCGGCGAAATTGCACGCAACTGGTCGGCGTCTTTTTCAGGATCGCCTATGGTTGCATACATCTTTTGCAAAAACGGCTGATAAAAAGGCGGTGCCGTTTTAATATAGGTAAATAAGTTAATTAGTCCGTTTTGTATTACAGCACAATTGTACAATTTGGGGTTAAACGAAATACCATACAATGCCGAAAATCCACCAAAACCATGGCCGTATATAGCTATTTTTTTAGGGTTGGCAATTTTTTTGGTGATTAGCCAGTTTACGCCGTCTGTTATATCCTGTTGTATTTTGCCGCCAAGCTCTTTAAAGCCGGCACTGTAAAACACTTTGCCATATCCAGATGATCCTCTGTAATTAACCTGTAAAACAGCATAACCTCGATTAGCTAAAAATTGCACATCCGAGCTATAATTCCAGGAGTCGCGCGAGCCAAAGGGCCCGTCATGCGGTATAACCACTACCGGCAGGTCGGTTTTATCATCAACTAATGGCAATGTCAGGTACCCGTTTATAACCGTCCCATCGCTTGCCGTATAGCTAATAGGTGTTTTTGCACACAGCTTGTTGGGGTTAATGCTAGAGTTATCGGTAAGCTTGGTTAGCGTATTGTTTAAACGCTCATAAAGGTAAACAGCGCCTCTGCTCCTATCTGTATAGGTACTAACAATAAACTTATTTTCGGCCGTATCCCTGTCAGAAATATTTACCTCACTGCCGCTAAGCTGCTTGTAAAGGTTTTGATATATGGCTTTAATCTCACCATTAAAAAAATGCTTTTGCGGCTTGGCTTCTTCCCATGATACCAGTTCAAGGCGTTTTTTAATTTTAGAATAGTCAACCCTTAGTATATCGGCATTATTATTTGCATACATAACCCGTTCTTCCTGCCCGTTTTCAGCGTTTATCTCTACAAACGCGGTTTTGTCGCGCCCAACGTTTGATAGCGCATAGAAGTTTTTCTTCACACCTGTAAAGGCTATAGGCTTAACATAATTCCTAAAATTGTTTTTGATGATCGTTTTAAACTGCGACTTGTCGTTTGGGCGATAAAGGATTGTTTCGTCTACACCGTTTGTAGCTTTGATCAATCGTATCTTCCCATCTACATCTACCAGCCATTCTGTAATATTACCCGGATTCAATAGGTATGTTTTTAATTCGCCGGTTTTAACGTTTAGCCTGTAAACATCAAAGTTGGCCGAATCACGCTTATTCATGCTAATAGTAATAATATCAGGCATTAACCTGCTTTTATTCAATATCCTAACGCTGGCTTTACCTTCTGACAGTATTGTTTTAATTTTTAATGTATGTATATCTAATACTAACATGGGGTGTTCATCGCCTGGTTTATCCTTCTCCTGCCCAAAAAGTATTTGGTTATCATAAGTCCAGGTATAATCACCACGTACAGAAAAATCACTAAATGATGTTGCCATTACTTCTTTACCGCTGGCAATAGACTGGATAAAGATGTTTTGCGTTTCATGGTATCGTTTTAAGTATGATACATACTTACCATCGGGCGATATTTTGAATGAAGTTTTTCCGGGGTTTTTCAAAAACGCGCTTATAGGTATTTCCGGAGCTTTGTTTTTATTACAAGCACATAAAACAATTACTACAAAAATTAAAACTAAAGCTTTCAGGCTCCTCACCATTCTATTATTCAACTCAGGGGTTATAATCAGGTTAAATTAGGTAAATAACTTAGCTTTTTTAAAAATGTCACTACAATTTTACCCTACTTGCGCGTTATGTAAATAATCCATAGCATATGCGCCGTGTTTAACTTTTAATATTTATTTTTATACAATGAAGCAAATATTGGTATTTTGTTTTTTAGTTATTGCCTGTTTCTCAAGGGCCTCTGCCCAAAGCGATGAGTTGCTGCTGGCGAAACAATACAGCGCTAATGGCGAATACCAAAAAGCCCTTGAAATTTATCAAAAACTTTATAAGCAGGATAATGATGCCTATTATAACAGTTACGTTAATACCTTACTATCCCTTAAAAAATTTGATGATGCCGAAAGCACCACTAAAAAAATGATGCGTAAGCACCCGGCTGCTACCGAATATGTAATAACTCTCGGATCAATTTATACCCAGCACGGTGATACTGAAAAGGCTAATGCTTTGTATGATAACATGATCAAAAACCTGCCGACCGATCAAAATGCTGTCACCATGCTGGCCATGCAGTTTTACCAGGGCACCAATGCAGATTATGCCATAAAAACTTTTCAGCAGGGCCGTAAGCTACTACATAATGAGAGCCTCTTCTCATATGAGTTGGTAACGCTTTACCGCTTTAAAAGAGATAAGCCCGCACTAACCGAAGAATACTTAAATATACTGCCTAAAAACCCTTTGTTTTTAAGCCAGGCAGAAAACGCTTTCTCCACCTTATTTGAAGGCGATGCCGATTATGATATGCTGCGCATTGCATTATTAAAACGAATACAAAAAGATCCGCAGCAAACCATTTTTATTAATTTATTAACCTGGCAATTTTTACAACAAAAAGATTTTGACCAGGCGCTTAACCAGGCACTTGCGCTCGACCGCAGAAGCAATACAGATGGGAGCGATATTTTTGAACTATGCCATACCCTTGTTTTTAATGAGGCTTATGACGCTGCCATACGCGGATACGAATACTTAATAACCAAAGGCAAAACCCAGCCTTATTATGTATCAGCAAAAATTGAATTAATAAATACCAAAAATTTAAAAGTAACCGCCGGTAAATATGTACAAAGCGATTTAATAGAGCTTGAAAAAAACTATACTGACCTATTAACCGAGTTTGGCCAAAATAGCGGGACTGCCTTTGCTATGCAAAAACTGGCTAATCTACAGGTATTTAAATTACACAAACTAAACGAGGCACAAAAGGTATTGGAAGATGCTATTAACATACCACAGCTGCAACCTAACTTGCGTGCAGCCTGCAAGCTTGACTTGGGCGATGTTTACCTGCTAAATAACCAACCATGGGAGGCTACCTTGTTATATAGCCAGGTTGAAAAAGAATACCCTAACACCACCATTGGACAGGATGCCAAATTCAGGAACGCCAAGTTTGCTTATTACACCGGCGATTTTACCTGGGCCAAAGGTCAGTTAGATGTGTTAAAAGCTGCTACATCTCAATTAATAGCTAATGATGCCCTTAATTTATCGTTATTAATAGCTGACAATATTGCGGTTGATACCAGCGGAAAAGCATTAAAAATGTATGCCCACGCAGATATGCAAATATTTGCCGAACAACAGGATAAAGCCATACGCATATTGGATAGCATTAACACTAAATTTCCAGACAATAAATTGAGTGACGATATTTTAATGGCTAAAGCGCGTATAGCAATCCAGCAAAAAGATTATGCCGGCGCATCTGTCGATCTGAAAAAAATAGTTGCTGATCATCCATCAGAACTTTGGGCTGATGATGCCGTATTTATGCTGGGCGATATTTATGAAAACCAGCTAAATGATAAGGAACAAGCTAAAGGCTATTACCAAAAAATCATAACCGATTATGCAGGCAGCTTGTATATTAACGAAGCGCGTAAACGATTTAGAAAGCTGCGTGGAGATGCGTCATCCTGATTAAAGTTGTAAAAATCATATCTGCTTAATTTGTATTTTTGCGGCATGATAATATATAACGAAACCATAATAGTGGATGAAGGCATCCATAAACAATGGTTAAACTGGATGCAGGCCGAATACATACCTATGGTAATGAAAACCGGCCATTTTAACTCCTATAAAATCCTGAATGTACTTGATTCGCCAAACGAGGGAGTTACTTATTGCATCCAATATTTAACAGACGACCGCGAAAAATATAATCTGTTCAATGATAAACATTTGCAGGAACTACAGGCTATTCATCAACAAAAATTCGAGAACCAATTTGTATTGTTTAATACTTTAATGCAAACAGTAAGCTAAATGAAATTTACCGAAACCAGTATTAAAGGATTAATGATAATAGAACCGCAGGTGTTTAATGATGGCCGCGGATATTTTTTTGAAAGTTACAGTAAAACAAAGTTTGCGGCAAGCGGCATTAACATTGATTTTGTGCAGGATAATCAATCGTTTTCACACAAAGGAGCGATCCGTGGTTTGCATGCGCAAGCAGCACCACATGCACAAGCTAAACTGGTGCGGGTAATACAAGGCAGGGTTTTAGATGTAGTGGTTGATGCGCGTAAAGATTCGCCAACTTATGGTAAATACGAAACTATTGAACTAAGCGGCGATAACCAGCTTCAATTTTTAATCCCCGAAGGATTTTTACATGGCTTTGCTACGTTGGAGGACAATACCATTTTTATCTATAAAGTAAATAACTACTACAGTAAAGAGTGCGAGGTTGGCGTTAAATGGAACGACCCTACCCTTGCCATCAACTGGGGCATTGCAGAGCAGGATGCTTTAATATCACCAAAGGACTTGGTATTGCCGGAGTTTGCGGAGTTTGTGAGCCCGTTTTAGAGCCCCCTCTAAATCTCCCCCGATAGGGGAGACTTTTAAGAGCAAAGTTTTTAAAGCCCTCCCTTCCGGGGAGGGTTGGGTGGGGCTTACTTCGTTATCAAATTATACAGCTCATCCAATTTAGGGCTAAGTACAATTTCTATCCGGCGGTTTTTGGTACGAGCATCGTTGCTGTCTGTCGGGTCAATGGGTTGGAACTCGCCTTTGCCGGTAGCTGTTAACCTATGCGGATCTATCTTTTCAACCTCAGTTAAATAGCGGGTAACTGATGTAGCGCGCAGAACGCTCAAATCCCAGTTATCTTTGATCTGGCCCAGGTTAATAATCCTTTTATCATCAGTATGGCCTTCAACCGCCATATTAATATCCGGTTCTTTATTTAATACTGCGGCCAATTGTTTTAAGGCCGCTTTACCACGCTCGTCAATTACAATACTGCCTGATGGAAAAAGCAATTTATCAGTAAGTGAAACATATACCTTACCATTTTTTATAGCCACGGTTAAACCATTTTGCTGGAAACCAAGCAGGGCTTTTTGCAGTTTATCTTTCAACGCGTTTGTAGCCTCATCGCGTTTACGCAAAATATCTTCTACTTCTTTTAAGCGTTGCTCTCTCTTTTTTAGGTCGCTTGACAGTTGGCTAACCTTTGAGTTGGTGGAGTTTAGATTTGTATTTAACGCATCATAATTGCCTTTTAAGGTACCGTAAGCACCGCGTTGGTCTGCCAGGTCGCCTTTAAGGCCGGCCAATTCATGGCGCAGGCGCGCGGTATCGCTTTGTAGTTGTGCTACCTGGGTTTCTAAATTAGCGGTGCGGGTAAACAGCGAATCTCGCTGTGATACCATTGCCTGGTATTTTTTGGTTGACAAAACTACGCATGAGTGCAAGCTAAGGCATAAAACAAAGGCAAATAATAAATACTTTATTTTCATCAGGGATCTGGATTTTACAGGTTAAACAATTGCGTTGCGTAAAAATACATTAAGCGGGTATATTTTGGTGCATATCTGCGCTATATCTTCGGCTGCTTTGCCGCTCATTATGTCTTTATCTTTTATGGGATGCATTACTATAAAGCTTTTTAGCTTTAACAGTTCAATGTTTTCATTATCGGCAGCATAATCTCTGGGCAGAGTTTTTAATTTATCCCGCTGATTCCTAAAGTCGCCAAATAGTTTAACAAACTCGGGTGTGTCAACAATAGCGGTAAGTTCATGTCCATTATAGTCAATCTCCTGGCGGATGGCTTTTAAATGCGTGGCTTCGGGCATCCAGTAACCACCTGCTATAAACGATTTTCCGGGCTGTATATGCAGGTAATACTCGGCACCGCCCAGCTTTGTGCCTGATGTTGGCAGGCTTATACCGAAGTTGTTTTTATAAGGTGTTTTGTTTTTGCTGAACCGGATATCGCGATAAATACGCATTACGCATTTTTTAGCATCCAGTTCTGACGATAACGCGGGATCTACCTTGTGCATTAGTTTAATCAACTGGCTTGTAAAATCGATAACGTTTTCGCGCGCAACGTCATAACGGTCCTTGTTGGCCATAAACCATTCGCGGTTGTTATTGTCAACAAGCTCTTTTAAAAAATTAAGTGTTTGCTGTTGTATCATCTACATCTAAATAAGGCTGATAATGAATTTTGGGCGATAACCAATACAAAAGTAATACTCTTGAGGCCCGGAAAATTATCGGAGCAAATAAAAAACATCCGCCAATAATAACACCGGTATATAACCACGGCGATGTGGTATTACCCGTTATAAAATAGGTTAACATAGCAATGGTGAATGATGCACCCACGTTTAAAGCATAACTTACATACATGGCCGCGTAAAAGTAACCCGGCTCGATCTCGAAATGCATATTGCAGCGGGGGCAATCTAAATTAATGCGATTGGTGGTGAGGCTGTAAACTCGTCCGGTAAACATATCGCCCCTGCGGCAGCGTGGGCATTTGGCATGTAACATTGCCCATGTTTTGGATGTTTTAGCCATGTTATAAATGAAGTCGAAACCGACTATATATCTATTTTAATTTAAATGAAGTTTCTCATCGCGCATGTTCAGATCAACATTTTTGCGACGGTATTTTTTGTACCAGATATAGCCTACTATGGCCACGGCCAGGTAGGGAGCAGCCAATAAATACATTATACCATTGTTCAAACCTTTGGTGGTACTGTTACCATTTTTAGCGTTCGATTCGACCGAGGTAGTGCACATGGCACATTGGGCGTTAACCGGCACAACGCTACAGGCTAACATCCCGGCAACAAAAAGGATCAATAATAATCTGTACGCTTTCATGTGGTAAATTTAATTAATTATTCAGTGTCATTTCTGTTTTAAAAATGGTAGTAAGGCGATATTAATATATAAACTATCACACCCGTAACGGTTACGTACAACCATATCGGGAATGTCCATCTGACCAGTTTTTTATGCTTTATCACTTCCATTTTAAGGCCGTAATAAAAGCTCAATAATATTAACGGTAACACACCTGCTGCCAGTATAATGTGTGATATTAATATAACGAAATAAATATAGCGCAAGTTACCTGCAGCGGCCTTTTCCATAGCAGACACAATACCATTGCCATCCAAATCGCCATACCTTGTTTCGGGTGCTAGCCAATGGAATAATATGTAAGACACCAAAAAAAGTGATGACAAGCAAAATGCCAAAATATTAACGCGTTTATGCCAGGTAACATTACCATGCGTGATCAGGTACAAAGATATAACCAATAATATACTACAAGTACCATTTAAATAAGCGTTAAGCAAAGGTAACACATGCATAAATGATGGCAATACCGCCGGCTTAGGCAATATTTTCATGCTTAATATTAAAACCACCACAAATACAAATATGGAAACGGCAGCTACAAAGCGGAATATAAATTTATCAGTCATTGTTTGAAAGAATCAAGAGCCAAGATGCAAGAATCAAGACCATATCATTTTATTATCTATTTAATTTAACCCATTCTTGATTCTTAGATCTTGCTTCTTGAAATCTAATACAGTGGTTTATCATTCTTGCGCAGCTCTTCGGCTATCAGCACTTTAATTTCGTCATTCAGTTTGGTGATATCATTGGTTGACGTGCCCGAATAATAACCTCTGATGCGTTTTTCTTTATCTATCAATATCAGCTTATCACTGTATATAAAATCATCGTTAGTAACCTTTACCGCGTTAACCAAAAAGCCTTTGCGGGCCAGGGGATAGATAGCCGATGTATCACCCGTCAGGAATAACCATTTTATGCCTGGCGGATTATATTGTTGTGCGTATTTTTTCAATACCGCTACCGAGTCTCTTTCCGGGTCGACTGTTATTGAGGCAAAGCACACCATGTTATTCTTGGCGTAGTCTGACAGCAGCGCGTTAACGTTTTTGTTAATGGTATTACATACCGATGGGCAATGCGTATAAAAAAAGCTGGCTACAAATATCTTGTCGTCAAAGCTTTTAGCAGTTACTGCATTGCCGTTTTGGTCTGTCAATTTAAAATCGGGCAGTTTATGATAAGTGGTATCCGGAATAATATCGCCATGAAATTTATGGCTGGTGCCTGATAGTGTTTTCGGCCCGAAAAAAGGCAACGGCTTATACCTGTTCTTACCTTCGGCGGTAAGCAAATAATATAAAAATCCCGGTAACGCTAATATCATTACCAGGATTATGATTTTTTTAACAAGGCTCAACTTATGCACCAATCCTCAGATGAATCCAGTGGTGACTCTCGTTAGTCAATACCAGGATCAAACCGATGATGAAAAGGATAGGCACTAATATGGCATACACCAAGCCTATTTTTTCAAACTTTAAGTGCATAAAAAAAGCAACAATATAAAATGCCTTTACCAGTGTTAAAATAATATATGCCGGGTTAGCATATTTTATATCCATGTGGTGGTTAGGCACCAGGAAAAGGGCTATAAAAAACTCGACGCAGGTAATACCTAGTAATATGAAAAACACTTTCCATATTCTTTTGCGGGTCATTGTCTCTCCGTGCTCGCCTTCGGCGTGATGAACTTCTGTTGGTTCTGATGACATAATATATATCAGGTTAAAATGATCAAACTAAATAAAAGAAAGTAAATACAAACACCCACACCAAATCTACAAAGTGCCAGTAAATGCCAACTTTTTCAATCATCAGGTAGCTGCCGCGTTTTTCATAAGTGCCTAAAAGCACGTTAATGGTTATAATGATATTGATGATAACCCCGCTAAATACGTGGAAACCATGGAAACCGGTAATAGTAAAGAACAAGTTAGCAAACTGGTGCGACGTCATTTGCTGTTGTGCAAACGGAACACCTTTTTCAAAAAACTCCTGTAAAGTTTCTTTG
>NZ_JAQBOF010000004.1 GCF_028288185.1 Mucilaginibacter sp.
ATTGATCAAATAACAGAAACAAAAGTTTTAATATCATTTAAGTAAGAAAATGAGCAATATTAATTTAATTGATTCTTTCCAGGAATTCAAAGATTTTAAAAACATCGATCGTCCAACGATGATGAGCGTGCTGGAAGACGTTTTCAGGAGCATGATCCGTAAAAAATACGGATCTGACGAAAATTGCGACGTAATTGTAAACACTGACAATGGTGACTTAGAAATTTGGCGCACACGTGTGGTTATGGAAGATGGTTTTAGTGAGGATGACGACCTGGAAATTGAGCTAAAAGAAGCAAAAACATTGGATCCTGATTTAGAGGTAGGTGATGATTATGTGGAGCTGATAACTTTAGAGAGCTTTGGCCGCCGTGCAATATTAGCTGCGCGTCAAACCCTGGTATCTAAAATATTAGAATTAGAAAAAGACGAGATATTTAAAAAATATAAAGATCGTGTTGGTGAGATAGTAACCGGCGAGGTTTACCAGGTTTGGAAAAAAGAAACTTTGGTATTAGATGATGAAGGCAACGAGCTTTTATTACCTAAAACAGAGCAAATACCTGCCGACTACTTTAAAAAAGGCGATAGCGTTAAAGCTATTGTTTACAAAGTAGATATGCTTAACAGCAACCCTAAGATCATTATATCACGTACAGCCCCCGAGTTTTTACAGCGTTTGTTTGAACTGGAAGTTCCTGAAATTTTTGATGGCTTAATCACTATCAAGAAAATCGTACGCGAGCCGGGCGAAAGAGCTAAGGTAGCTGTTGAATCGTACGATGATCGTATCGATCCGGTTGGTGCTTGTGTGGGTATGAAAGGTTCACGGATCCATGGTATCGTACGCGAGTTAAAAAATGAAAATATTGATGTTATAAATTATACCAACAATATTCAGTTATATATACAACGCGCTTTATCGCCTGCTAAGATCACCTCTATTAAATTAGATGACGAGAAAAAAACAGCGGCAGTATATTTAAAGCCGGATCAGGTATCATTAGCGATAGGCCGTGGCGGTCATAATATTAAATTAGCCGGCAAGTTAACCGGTTATGAAATAGATGTTTACCGCGAGGCTGATGAGCATGATGAGGATGTGGATATTGAAGAATTTTCTGACGAAATTGAAAGCTGGATATTGGACGAATTTAAACGTATTGGTTTAGATACGGCAAAATCAGTTTTGGCATTAACAGTAGGAGAACTGGTAAAACGTACAGATTTAGAAGAAGAAACAGTAAAAGAAGTACTATCAATATTGCAGGCAGAATTTGAATAAAAGGAATTAAGCAAAATTAAAATCGTATTTTTGCATAAAATAAGCAGAGAAAGAATTAATAAATGTCAGAAGACAAATCGATAAAATTAATAAAAGCAGTAAAAGAGCTTAACATTGGTATGGGTACCATTGTTGATTTTTTGGCTACCAAAGGTTATAAGGTTGAAAAACAACCTATGGCAAAGCTGGATAACGACATGTACAATACCTTGTTAAAGGAATTTGCTGTTGACAAAAGTATTAAGGAAGAAGCCAAGCAGATCAGTATCGGTAAGATACGTAAAGACGAGCCCGGCGTTACGCCTGATAAGCCGGTTGAGACCCGCCGTTCGAGAGATTTCGAAAACGAAGAGATCCTGATAAAGAACGCCGGTAACTTTGCCGCGCCGCCAGCCCCGGTTGAAAAACCAAAGCCGGAGCCAACACCTGAGCCTGTAAAGGCAGAGGAAGTTATTGCCGACTCACGTCCTGGTGTAAAAATTGTAGGTAAGATCGACCTTAACAATTTAAATGCTAAGCCAGCCGAAAAGGTTAAAGAGGAAACTCCGAAACCAGAACCGGTTGCTGAAGTTAAAGCGCCGGAACCTGTTGCCGAAGTAAAAGCGCCAGAGCCGCCGGTTGTTGAAGTAAAAAAAGAAGTTGTACCCGAAGCACCAAAAGCAGCACCGGTAAAACCGGCAGCACCAGTTGTTGTAAAACCTGCACCGGAGCCAAACGAAGAAGGTGGCGACCCTGATGTAATAAGGGCCAAAGCAGAGCGTTTAAGCGGGCCAAATATCGTTGGTAAGATAACTTTACCGGTTGTACCAAAACGTAACCCGGTAGCGTCATCATCAAACACCAACGCTGATCATAAACGCAAGCGTAAACGTAAAGATAACCAAGGACCAGGCCAGGGTGGTGGTAATAATAATAACAGCCAAAATCCGCAGCAAGGTACTAACCCGGCCGGTGGCGGCAACGCTCCGCAAGGTGGTGGTAATAATACCAATAGTACTAATAATGCTAACCGTCCTGATTTTAGAAACAGGCCGAATAATACAGGCGGCGGCTATCAAGGCAATCGCCCTAATAATAACTTTAACCGTAATGCTCCGGCAAGTAGCGGCCCTAAAGAAGAGCCGTCAGAAAAAGATATACAAGACCAGATTAAAGCTACACTTGCCCGTTTAAGCGGTGCAGGTAAGTCTGGTAAGTTTGCTCAGCGTGCTAAATTCCGTCGTCAAAAACGTGATGACGTAGCAGCCAATGCCGATGAACTGGCATTAGAGCAGGACGCGCAATCAAAAGTATTAAAGGTTACAGAGTTTGTTACAGCTAATGAGTTAGCTATAATGATGGATGTATCTGTTACGCAGATCATCTCGACTTGTATGAGCCTGGGTATGTTCGTATCTATTAACCAACGTTTGGATGCCGAAACGCTAAGCATTGTTGCGGATGAGTTTGGCTACCAGGTTGAGTTTGTAAAACCGCAGGACGAAGAGTTTATATTGGATCAGCCGGATGCTCCGGAAGACCTGATACCACGTGCGCCAATTGTAACCATAATGGGCCACGTAGATCATGGTAAAACATCGTTGTTGGACTTTATCCGCAAAACCAACGTAATAGGTGGTGAAGCGGGTGGTATAACCCAGCACATTGGTGCCTACGAAGTAACATTGCCTGATAATAAAGGAAAAATAACATTCCTGGATACACCGGGTCACGAGGCGTTTACCGCTATGCGTGCAAGGGGTGCACAGGTAACTGATCTTGTAATTATAGTTATTGCCGCTGATGATAGCGTGATGCCGCAAACCCGCGAGGCCATAAACCACGCGCAGGCTGCAGGTGCACCAATTATCTTCGCTTTCAATAAAATTGACCGCCCGGGTGCTAACGCCGATAAGGTACGTGAGCAGCTATCAGCCATGAATATTTTAGTTGAAGAGTGGGGTGGTAAATATCAAACACAAGAAATATCAGCAAAAACAGGCTTAAACATTGAGTTGCTTTTGGAGAAAGTATTGTTGGAAGCTGAGTTGTTAGAGCTGAAAGCTAACCCTAATAAACGTGCCGTAGGTACTGTTATTGAGGCTGCTTTAGATAAAGGCCGTGGTATTGTTACCACCATATTGGTACAAGCCGGTATGTTAAAAGTGGGCGACCCGATATTAGCCGGTTGTTACAGCGGACGTGTTAAAGCGTTAACTAACGAGCGTGGCCAAAGGGTTGAATCTGCAGGACCATCAACACCTGTACAGGTATTGGGTATGCAGGGCGCACCTACTGCCGGTGATAAATTTAACGTGTTAGAGACCGAGGTTGAAGCACGTGAAATTGCCAACAAACGCTTACAATTACAACGCGAGCAAGGTTTACGTACACAGAAACATATCACACTTGATGAAATTGGCCGCCGTTTGGCAGTTGGTAACTTTAAGGAGTTGAATATTATTGTTAAAGGTGACGTGGATGGTTCAATCGAAGCGTTATCCGATTCGTTATTGAAACTATCTACCGAGCAGATACAGGTTAACGTAATATCAAAAGCGGTTGGACAAATATCAGAATCTGACGTATTGTTAGCATCTGCGTCTGACGCGATCATCATTGGTTTCCAGGTACGCCCATCAGGTGGTGCCCGTAAACTGGCCGAAGCTGAGCAAATTGATATCAGGTTGTACTCTATCATCTACGATGCGATCAACGAGATCAAAGCGGCGATGGAAGGTATGTTGGCACCGACATTCGAAGAGAAGATTGTTGCTAACGTAGAGATACGCGAAACCTTCAAGATCAGCAAGGTTGGTACCATTGCAGGTTGTATGGTGTTAGATGGTAAAATTACCCGTAACAGTAAGATCCGTATAGTGCGTGAAGGTGTGGTTATCTATACCGGCGAACTAGCTTCATTAAAACGTTTCAAAGACGATGTTAAAGAAGTTTCAGCCAACTACGAGTGCGGTCTGAACATCCAAAACTTTAACAACATTGAAGTAGGCGACATTGTTGAAGCTTACGAGAATGTAGAAGTTAAACGCAAGCTGTAATAGCAAGTTTATTATATTAAAAAGGCTCATCGGTAATCGATGAGCCTTTTTTGTTTATTAATAATTAGCTTGTCATTTCTCACTCGTACCTCGTTTCGAAATGACAAGGGGTGTTAATGTATTGTTATCCGCTACAATACTATCTCTTCTCCAATAGCAGGCAACTTAATATTTATCCCGGCTTTAATAAACTTTTCTACCGCTTCTTCCTTGTCAATAACTATTTCTGGGAAGGTATCATAATGCATACCAATAATGTTTTTGCAGTTGATAAACCCAGCAACTTTTATAGCGTCATCAACACCCATGGTATAATTATCTCCTATGGGTAAAAAGGCCCAGTTCAGGTTTTCATCTTCCAACAGTTTCATATCATAGGTAAGTGCGGTATCCCCGGCATAATAGACCTTTTTACTTTCAGAATAAAGCACAAAACCGGCAGGATTGCCTCCGGCCGCGCCATCAGGCATGGTGCTTGAGTGTACGGCGTTAACCATTTTTACCCGGCCAAAATCAAAATTAAAGCCGCCGCCTATGTTCATACCGTGTGCCTCAATACCTTGCTTGCCTAACCAACCGGCTATTTCGGCAATGCAGATCACTTTGGCACCGCTGCTTTTTTGTATAGCTATCAAATCAGCTACATGGTCACCGTGCCCATGCGACACCAGGATATAATCAGGCTTCAGCGCATAGATATCGATATGGCTTGCCGCCGGATTTGGCGTTATAAAAGGATCAAACAAAAGCTTCTTGCCTTCGGTTTCGATCATGATGGTTGATTGTCCGTAGTAAGTAGTTTTCATGGCTTTATATAATATTGAATAATGAATTTTGAACACCCAATATCGAAGTATGAAAAATCAAACCTTCATCATTCAAAATTCGATATTGAGTGTTCGATATTACTTTTTTTAAGTCTCCCCTACCGGGGGAGATTTAGAGGGGGCTTATTGTTTAAACATCCCACCAATCCCGCCAAACATATCTTTTGTCACGGCGGCCATTTCGCTTTGGCTAACGTTGTCGGCCTGCTCCATTGCTTTGTTTATGGCAATCACCATTAACTCTTCAATTTCCTCTTTATCGGCTTCCTTAAAAAAATCGGCATCAATGTTTACCGACTGGATAATTTTATTGCCCGTAGCCGTAACGCTGATCTTACCACCCTCGGCAGTACCCGTTACGGTTATGGCATCTAAGCGTTTCTTAACCTCGCCGGCTTTTTGTTGTACTTCAAATAATTTATCAAACATGTTAACTCCTTTATCTTTTTACAGAACAGTATTTACAGCTTAGTGTTTATGCGCTTTGTGTTTTTTAACGGTGCTGTGTTTGGCTACGGGTTCTTTCTTCTGTTTTTTAACGGGCTGCTTTTTCTTTTCTAAAGTAGGGGCCCGTGCCTGTTCATCCTCTTCCTCGCCGCCGCGGCCGTAAGCTCTTGCACGTACTACGGGCATGCCGGTCATTTTAAACAGATCATCAAGGTGCAGCAGGCTACCGTTCGTCATGTTATCCAGCAATATAATTACTACATCTTCCTTCATATCGCGCAAAAAGTTATGGCGATAGCCATGCCACCAGCCGGTGTGGTAAACCACTTTCTCGTTAGGCGCCTCGAACAAATGCCAGCCATAACCATACCCGAAATGACCGTTCTTTAACGGAACACGGTTGGTATAAGCCGAATCCTGCGTGGCCTGTTTAATGAGCTTTCCGGCACGCAGCGCACGATCGAATAGGAAAAGATCGCCCACGGTACTATAAATACCTTTATCGCCAACGGGCCCGTCCAGGTAGTTTTGCGCTACCGAGTACCGCCAGCTGTTACGATCGTGCCCCAATACCTTGGTGGGTATTTTATCGTAAGTGGCCTTGGAGTATACATTGGTATGCTTCATGCCGGCCGGCAGAAAAACGTTCCGCATCATATAATCGGCGTACGGCATATGTGCAGCCTTCTCTACAATAGAGCCCAGCACCATAAAGTTGGAGTTGTTGTAATGATAACCTTTGTCGGGCAGGTTATAACGTGCAGGTTTGTACTGGGCCAGTAAGTCCATCATTTGCTGGTTGGTAACCCCTTTTTTCTGATCGCGGTGTTCTTTGCGGAAAACATCATCGATAGCATATACATAGTTGGGCAGGCCCGAGCGGTGCGTAAGCAGCATGCGGATAGTTACGCCATGATATGGGAAATTGGGGAAAAACTGCTGCACGGAGTCTTCAAGACGCAGCTTGCCCCGCTCCATTAACTGCAGAATGGCGGTCGATGTCATAGTTTTGCTAATGGACGCCAGTTCAAACTGAGAGTTGAGCGTCAGGCTGTCCTGGTGCGGGTAGTTAGCCCAGCCGAAAGCATTTTGGTAAACTATCTTTCCTTTTTTTGCCACCAGTATGTTACCGTTAAACCCGGCTGCCGTGTGCAGGTGCTGCATAAAAGCATCTATCTGTTTATCGGCGTTTCTAGGATTATAAGCTAACAAAGCTTTGGTATCTAACGGTTTACTTTTTTCGGGGGATGCAGCAGAAGAGCCCTTGTTTTCGCCAGGTTTTGACGAGCATGAGGTTAATACAAGCAGGGCGACAGTAAAAGTTAGGAGGCCTTGTTTCAATAATTTCATAGGGAATATACGATCAAGATAAACGAATTGCGAAAATTGGAAAATATAACTCGCGTTGAAACTAAAGTTTTAAACATTTTATTGTTTTAGTTAATAACCTTACTAAATTTAAAAGATGCAAACTCTACTAAGAATATTAACGGCCTTTTTGTTTTTAGCGAGCCCAATTATTGTGTCCGGACAGGACGCCACCGATGACCCGGCCACCAATTACAAAACTGCACTTGAATTAGTAAACGCCAACAAAGGCACCGAGGGCATACCCTACCTGGAGAAAGTAATTAAGACGCAATCAAATTATACAAACGCGGCTTATAGTTTGTTGGGAGGGATATATGATAAGGCCCTACAGCCCGAAAAAGCCATAGCAGTTTATAAAGAAGGATTAAAAGCTTATCCGCAAGACCAAAGCTTGTATTTTAATTTAGGCATAGCCGATTTCCGTGCCAAACAATATGCCGATGCCGAACTGGCCGCTGTTGAAGCCATAAAATTGGACCCTAAACATGCCAACAGTCAGCGGTTATACGGCTTGGTAACTTTTCACCAAAACAAGCGGATGAACGCCTTACTGGCCTTTTGCAGCTTTTTATTGCTCGAGCCCAATAACCCGCGTGCTGATGAAGCCACCACCAATATGCAAAGCATACTAAAAGGGGGCGTATTAAAAGATGACAGTCCGGTTAAAACCCCACCTGCCGATGCCAAAGAAACCGCTGCGCTAAACGCCATTATATCATCAACCATTGCCGCCGGGCAAGCCAAAAAACTAACCGGCACCGCACTATTAGAATTTCAGCTAAAAACCATATTTACCCAGGCTGGGCAGGCATCTGCCAAAAAAGCGGACAAAACCTTTTTTGATAAATTTTATGCCGATTACTTTTATAAACTGGTGCAAAGTGGTAATGTACCGGCGTTTGTAAAGGCGATCAATAGTAAGGCAGAAGACGCTGGGTTGAGCGAGTGGGTTAAGGGGACGGAGCGGGGGTTTTAAGGACAGGCAATGACTGAAATAATAAATAGATGTGAGTTAGTAGTAGCTGAGTTCAATAAGTTTTCTGAGGACTTGGTATATTTGGGTCGCCCAATATCAGACAATCGATTAGAAGTTTTCGAATCTCAAATTGACTTTATACTTCCATTTGATTTTAAATACCTACTTAAAAAGCACAATGGCTTTTCTTTAAACGGCACTGAAGTTTATGGAATTGACGAAAGTTTAGCTTTATTGATTGGGTTAAAGAGGTGATGATAGACTGGACACTTGACGATTACAATTACGATGGGACAGAAAAGTAACAATGTTTTAGCCAACCCTCTTTCTGCTCGCGGAGGGTTAAAACTGCATAAGTAGCCAGTATCTCCGTAACTTTTTAATATTAATTTACATCACCCCGGTGGCCGCGTTCCCCAAAATCACCGCCACCATTTAACCTCTAATTTTTTTGTATATTGTAACTATCCTGAATGTTGTTAAAGCTTCAAAAACAATTAAATTATCTAAATCTGTTTTTACGCCAAAATCAACACAAGTTCTTTGATTTTTTATTTAATAGATTGATTATTAGCTTATTGCGATAAAAACCTACTGTCGGTATTATCCCTTATACCCGATAAATGGCAAATATTACTACCGGCAAAACGCCTGATACCCGATAAATGGGTAAAATTACTACCAGCAAAACGTTCAACGCCCGAAAAATGGTCATTTTTACTACCGGCATAAGCATTAACACCCGTAAAACTGTCCCGTAACTTTTTGAATATTATTTTACATCCCACCTGTTTTACCGCTACCTTTGCAGCTGAAAATTATACTGCATTATAATGAGTTTCAGAACCGAACATGATACCATGGGCGAGGTACAGGTGCCTGCCGACAAATACTGGGGTGCGCAAACAGAAAGATCGCGCAATAACTTTAAAATTGGCCCCGAGGCTTCCATGCCGAAGGAGATCATTGCCGCTTTTGCTTATTTGAAGAAAGCTGCCGCCTTTACCAATACCGACCTGGCTGTTTTACCAGCCGACAAACGCGACCAGATAGCCGCCGTTTGCGATGAGATCTTAGCAGGTGATTTAACTGGCGAGTTTCCGTTGGTGATATGGCAAACCGGCTCTGGTACGCAATCAAACATGAACGTTAACGAAGTTATTGCTAACCGTGCGCACGTGCTGGCCGGCAATAAACTTGGCGAGGGTAAAACCTTTATCCACCCTAATGATGATGTCAATAAATCGCAATCATCAAACGATACTTACCCTACCGCTATGCATATTGCCGCCTATAAAATGGTGATGGATGTAACCATACCGGGTATCGAAAAATTACGCGATACATTGCAAGCGAAAGTGGAAGCTTTTAAATCGGTAGTAAAAATTGGCCGTACACATTTGATGGATGCTACACCGCTTACTTTGGGACAGGAATTTTCGGGCTATGTGTCGCAACTAAACCACGGGCTAAAAGCGTTGCGCAATACGCTTGACCACCTGTCAGAATTGGCATTGGGTGGTACCGCTGTTGGTACCGGTATCAACACCCCAAAAGGTTATGATGTTAAGGTTGCAGAATACATTGCCAAATTTACCGGACTGCCTTTTATCACTGCCGAAAATAAATTTGAGGCATTAGCCGCCCACGATGCTATTGTTGAAACACATGGCGCATTAAAACAGATCGCTGTTTCTTTAATGAAGATTGCTAACGACATCCGCATGCTGGCTTCGGGCCCGCGCTCAGGCATCGGCGAGATCCATATCCCGGATAATGAGCCGGGATCATCAATCATGCCGGGCAAAGTTAACCCAACCCAAAACGAGGCAGTTACTATGGTTGCCGCGCAGGTAATGGGTAATGATGTTACCATATCCATCGGTGGTTCAAACGGCCATTACGAGCTGAACGTATTTAAACCGGTAATGGCGGCTAATTTCCTGCAATCAGCACGTTTAATTGGGGATGCTTGCGTATCCTTCAATGATCATTGTGCCAAAGGTATTGAGCCTAATTATGCCGGTATTAAAAAGCATCTTGAAAATTCATTAATGCTGGTTACCGCGTTAAACCCACATATCGGTTATGAAGCTGCCGCTAAAATCGCTAAAACAGCATTGAAAGAAGGCTCGTCATTACGCGAAGCTGCCATAGGTTTAGGTTACTTAACCAACGAGCAGTTTGATGCATGGGTTAGGCCTGAGGATATGATTGGTTCACTAAAATAAATTAAAGCGTCATTGCGAGGAACGAAGCAATCTCTACGGCGGAAAGTCAATATGCACATTGATTAGCAAGTGCAGAGATTGCTTCGTTCCTCGCAATGACGTGTTTTATAAATAAACATGCAAAAACCTTTTGCCTTTTACCTTTCAGCCTTTTGCCTCCTGCTGGCGTCCTGCACCCTCAACCCCAGTCTGCAAGGCAAAGGCGAGGATTACCTGCAGGGCGAGTGGAAGCAGGACAGCATACCCATGCAAAAACAATTATTGAGTTACTCGTTGTTTAAGTTTAAATTTAGCTGCGACTCGGTGTTTATTGAGCAAAGTTCTGTTAGTAAAGTAAACTCGGGGATGGATAGCTGTATGAACGCGGGGCACTGGACAGAATATATCCGCGGCACCTATCATCAGAGCCATGATACCCTACATATAAAAGGCAATTTTTGCAATGCGGATTATACACTGAAAAAGCAGGCTGGTTGTTTCCGCTACGGTCCGTACGAGGAGTTTTTTAAGGTGAGCAAAAAAGCCGGTTCGCTGGTTCAATTTTTAAGCACATCAAACGTTATACCTGTTAACTTACATTTAATTAAAAAGACAAGCTGTAATCCAAAACCATTATAATATGAAATCGAATCCTCTAAAGAAATTAGCTATCGCGATAGCAATAATATACGCACCCATACAAACTATGGCATGGGGCACCAACGGACATCGCATCAGCGGCCAGATAGCCGAGGACCATTTAACCCTAAAAGCGCGCATGGCTATAAAAGCTATTTTGGGCCATGAGTCGATAGCTATGGCCAGTAACTGGGCCGATTTTATAAAATCAGACCCTGCCTACAGCTATTTATACAACTGGCATTTTGTTGATTTTGAAAGGCCGATGAGCCAACCCGAAATGACAGAATTTTTGGAGCATGACAACAGTGTTAATGCTTACACCAAATTAAAGTTTCTGATTGATGAGTTGAAAAAACCGGCCACATCAAAAGAAAATAAATTGCTATACCTGCGTATGCTGATCCACATTACAGAGGATATACACCAACCTATGCATACCGCCCATGCAAGCGATAAAGGCGGTAATGATTTTAAAGTAAACTGGTTCAATAAACCTACCAATCTGCACTCCATATGGGATTCCGAGTTGATCAATTTCCAGGAGTTAAGCTACACCGAATACGCTGCTGCAATAGACCATCCAACAACAATACAAATTAAAGATTGGCAGGCTGCTCCGCTAAGTAAATGGATATTTGAGTCAAGCACCCTTGCCGAGCAATTTTACAGTGAAATTAAACCGGGCGATACGCTTAACTACAAATACAACTTTACTCACCTGGATATCCTTAACCAACAACTGCTTAAAGGCGGCATTAGGTTAGCGGGATTGTTGAATCAGATATTCGGATAATAAGCAAAAAGCTTTGGTCTTTTTGCTTTAAGCTTACAACATGAAAATACTAATGGTTTGCCTGGGCAATATTTGCCGTTCTCCGTTGGCGGAGGGGATTATGCAACACCTGGCTGATAAAGAAGGATTAAACTGGCAAATCGACTCGGCAGGTACGGGAGATTGGCATATCGGCAATGGGCCTGATCAGCGCTCGGTGCGTACCGCGCGCGAACATGGCATTGATATCAGTCAGCAAGTTTGCAGGTTATTCAGAAAAAGTGATTTTGATACGTTCGACCAGATCCTGGTGATGGATAAAAACAACCTGAGCAATATACTGGCAATGGCCCGCAATGCGGATGATCGTAAGAAAGTATCATTATTATTGGTTGACCAGATAGTCCCCGACCCGTATCATGACGACAACCAGTTTGAGCCGGTTTTTAAGATGATCGAGGATGGGTGCAGGGCGTTTATAAAAAGATTTCTGAACCATGATTTATAGGATTTAAGGATCACCATGATCAATCCCGGCAATCCTTAAATCCTACTAATCTTAGTTTACATTGCTGCCCTATCCAAATATGCAGCCAACGCGTTAATACTGGCTGATACCGCCGCTATTTGCTGTTGAACCTCGGGCCAGTTGCGTTGTTCAATAGCTTCACGTATTCCCGGCAGGGTTTTCACACCATAACCCGTATAAAAACCCGGAGCATAAATACTATGCTTATACCAGGAGCGCCGCGGCAAACCCGCCGGCGAAAGTAATTGTTGTTCGGCCTTATATATAGTTTCATTTAATGCTTTATGATCTATGTTTGCTGCCGATGTGGTATTCATGGCAACGGCCAGCTTATCGGCACTCGTTTTTAAAGCAGCCAACGATGTTGTTAATGCCGAAAAATCAATAGCCGGAACTTCCCCTTTAGCTTGGGGAGGAGTTAGATGCTTGGTTGGGTCGGCAGCTAAATTATAAGCATTACTTTGCACCAGTTGATTTTGCATAGCGGTAGCCTCGCGCATATTGTTGGCCAGCTCTATTACTTCTTTACTATAACCACTTATCGTAGTCGATAAGTTTCTAAAATCAAACGGAAGCAGATCAGCATCAGCCAGGCGCATTACGGCGTGCCCTACGGTTTTGGCTAACAGAGCGCCATAAACAAAGCCGGGGTCTTTAAATCTTTCATAATCTGCAAACGAATCGTATATCGAATGATATTCGCCGCCGGGGCCTTCACCGCCATACCCTATATCTAAAGTAGGTATACCTAAGTGCTGCAAAAACGATGAAAAATCAGAGCCTGATCCCAGGGCCTCAATCGGGTCGGTTTTGCGGTCCATGATCTCTTTTTTAGCTTTTGGTGTCGCGGCATTAACAATCTCATAAGCCTTTTTACGCTCTTTTGCCGTTACGTTTGTTTCCGGGTCGATAACACTTTCTGATACCTCGCCCATAAAATTTTCTAATGCGTGCGATCCGCCTGCATGGTAAAAACCACGCGAAATATCATCCGAATTAATATAAACCACTGCCTTTTGCTGTAGTTCTTTATCATGATCCTCCACAAATTCCGTAGAACCTATAAGGCCCGGCTCTTCGCCGTCCCAGGCGCAATAAACTATGGTCCGTTTTGGTTTCCAGCCGGTTTTAAGCAGATCGCCCAAAGCCTTAGCCTCATCCAGCAGAGCAGATTGCCCGCTCAACGGATCATCGGCACCATTAACCCAGCCATCGTGGTGGTTACCACGCAATACCCACTCATCGGGGTAGGTAGCGCCTTTTATCGTCCCGATGACATCATAAGCGGTAACCATATTCCAATTAAACTCCAGCTTTAAATGTACAGTTGCAGCACCGGGGCCAACATGGTAAGTAAAAGGCAAAGCGCCGCGCCAGTCGGCAGGTGCAACGGGGCCTTCTAAAGCAGCCAATAATGGTTTTGCATCCTGGTAGCTAATGGGCAATACCGGTATTTTTAATATAGTTGCCGCGTCTTTTCTATCCAAACGTTTAGCATTTTCTGTAGCGCCAACGCCGGGTGTTAACGGGTCGCCGGGATAGATCATCATATCCATAACAGAGCCACGCTGTACACCGCTTTCGTTTTTAAAGGCTCCTTTTGGATATACATCGCCCGCATAATAACCATCATCTTTAGGATCCGAATAAATTATACAGCCAATAGCGCCATGCTCATAAGCCACCTTAGGTTTAATGCCGCGCCATGATCTGCCGTATTTAGCAATTACTATTTTGCCCTTTACATCAATGCCCATAGCGGCTAATGTTTCATAATCATCGGGCAGGCCATAGTTTACAAATATCAGTTGGCCGGTAACATCGCCATCGGCACTCCAGGCGTTATAAGTTGGCAATTGTCCGGCCTGGCCAGATGTTGGGTCCTGGGCCAATACATTTTCTTTTAATATAGCCGTATACTTTGTTGGCCCGGTCAGTTCAAGCACACGTGTTTTAGGTGTCGGGAACAATACCTTATAAGGTTGTAAATGCGCATCGAAACCATAGCTTTTAAACTTGGCCAATATTTTTTCGGCAACTACTTTACCCCCCGGCGACCCTAAATGGTGCGGATAGGCAGAGAGATCTTTCAAAGTTTCGCCAATACGTACAGGGCTGATAGATTTATCAAACAGCTGCTCGGTTTGCAATTGTTTGGCTGATGAAGTAGGGGTAAAACCCATTAATGTTTTTTGCTGCGCCTGCGCATAGGTTGCTATAAGTGTTATGGCAAATAAGGCTAAAGATCTCTTCATGTATACGGGATTTTTATATTGCAATTAAATTAAGCAAATTATAGCGAAAAGACAAACAATACCCGGCTACCACTTACACATAGTTAACCAAAACCTATTTTTGTGCCAAACAATAAAAACAACACCCTGTTAAAACAACTACATTAAACAATAAATTATGCAATGGTTTGGCGGTAATGAGAGTAATGATGTTGAAGAAGGAAGCAGCAGCGGCGGTGGTCGCGGTTTGTTTTTTGGCGGGGGAATACTGGGGCTTATTGGCGCAGCCATTTATTTGTTTACTGGGATAAATCCAAGTCAACTGTTTAATTCAAGCGGCAATAATTCGCAGCAGATAAATACCGTACCCGGTGGCGGGCAAGAAAGCCGCGACAAACAGTTTGCCCGTGTAATTTTTGAGGGAACAACCATAGTTTGGGACAGCCTGTTCCATACCATGGGCCGCACCTATACGCACCCCATATTGCATTTATACACTGACGCGGTAGATGCTAAAGGCTGCGGTTATACTACATCTGCAACCGGTCCGTTTTATTGCCCTGCAGACCAGCGGGTATATCTTGACCTTTCTTTTTTTGATGAACTGCAAAACAAATTCAGCGCGCCCGGCGAATCGGCCTGGGCATACGTGATAGCACACGAGGTTGGTCATCATATTCAAAACCTTTTGGGTGTATCTGCCAGAATGGATGAAGCCCGACAGAATTTAAGCGAATCTGCATATAATAAGCTATCTGTTAAATTAGAACTGCAAGCCGATTTTTACGCCGGGGTGTGGGCACATTACGAAGCATTGAATCATCATAACAACATTGTAATTGAGCGGGCAGATATAGACTCGGCACTAACCGCCGCGCACCAGATAGGCGATGACCGCCTGCAACAAAAATACCAGGGCCGGGTTTCGCCGGATAGTTTTACCCACGGCACCAGCGCGCAACGCATGTATTGGTTTAAAAAAGGTTATGATACCGGCGACATTAACCAGGGCAATACCTTTACAACCGGCGAACTAGACGACAGATTTAACCAATAATTTCACCCTTTTTAATTAATGGTATATTTTTAATGATTATTGCGCTTTATAAAGCAGCTTATAGCGTTTAATGCGGCGATATCCTTATTTTTAAGGATATTGAAATACCCTGATTATTATCATGAAAAAGATACTCCCCCTACTACTAGTGCTTATTAGTATTGTTGTTATCCATAAAAAATCTGCCGCCGCGACCAGTACCATATCGGCCACTACAACAGATACTGTCCGCAAAAAAATAGTTCACCCAAAAGATGCTATGACCGACGGGCAAGTAACGGATATTTTAAATAATATGCGCCAAAAACGCAATGACGAAGAAAAGGTAACGGCTTTAAAAGAAGGTGTAAAAGACAAAGGCATTAAGATAGACCAGTTGATAAAGCTTTTAAACCAATTTTTAACAGACGATTCAAAAATTGCATGCGCAGAATATGCTTTTCCGTACACGGTTGACTACAAGGCATTTTTAAAGATCATGGATCTTTTTGGCACCGAAGGGTATAAATATAAGCTGGAAGATTTTTACGACAAGAACCGAAAATAGCTATTTTGTTATTGCTTGTAAACAATATGTATTTTCTTTAGTTAAACTATGGCTTAATAATTTAATTTAGCTACATGGTTATCAACAGGAAATATCAGCACTTTTGTTTATTATTATTTGCCGTTACTGCTTTAATGGCATCCTGTTCGCCAAAGGTTGCTGTTAAAACTAACTCAACGTTAAATCCTGATAAAACTACCTCTCCCGCTATAGTTAGAGGGCCGCATTTTACTACAGATAGCATTTATACTACCAAAACAGATTCATTATTGGGTATTGTAAAGCAGCAACAACCTGCCGTACTGATGGATAGCACCGGGCTGATAGCCGCACCATCCGAATGGGTTGGCTCGGTTAATTTTGGTATTCGCAAGGCTAATTATGTGATTATACATTTCACCGCGCAAGATTCTATTCAACAAACTATCCGCACCTTCACCATAAAAAGCACCGAGGTAAGCGCGCATTATGTGATAGGCAAAGACGGTAAGGTATATCACATGGTGAACGATTACTTCCGCTCGAACCATGCAGGCGTGGGTAAATGGGGCAGCGTTACCGATATGAACAGTATATCGCTTGGAATAGAAATTGACAACAACGGGAGCGAACCATTTAATGATGCTCAAATAAAGAGCCTATTACTTTTATTAGCACAACTAAAAAAAGCTTACAACATACCAACTGCAAACTTTATTGGCCACCAGGATTTTGCACCCAAACGCAAGCCAGACCCCGGGCCATTGTTCCCATGGAAAATATTAGCGGCAAATGGTTTTGGCTATTGGAGCGATGATGCCTTAGAAATAGCACCCGCAAACTTTGATTATAAAACGGCCTTGCGACTTATAGGATACGATACCGCCGATTTAAACGCGGCCATAATAGCCTTTAAACGCCATTTTGTGCAGGACGACAGCACGGCACAACTAAGCCAGTTGGATTTAAATGTGTTGTATAATTTGTACCAGAAATACTAGTTGGCGGTTTGCAGTTGTCAAAATCAAACAAAGTTAGCAGGCCGCTTTTTACTGCCAACTACTTCTTAGCCCACCCGTCCTTCAAGGTCACCGTCCGGTTAAACACCAGCTTATCTGTAGTTGAATGTTTATCCAGTGTAAAATATCCTTTGCGGATAAACTGGTAGCCTTTTCCTGCTTCAGCGTTAGCAAGGTCGGCCTCTATATAGGCGGTTGGTAATATTTGTAAACTATGTGGATTTAAATAATCTTTAAAATCGCCGTCTTCGTTGGATGGGTCTTCCACCTGGAACAAGCGATCATATAAACGCACCTCGGCAGTTTTAGCATGTGGTACACTTACCCAATGGATAGTGCCCTTAACGTTAATCCCGCTGGTATCATGGCCCGATTTTGATTCGGGGATATAAGTACAGTATATTTCGGTTACATTGCCGGCGGCATCCTTTTTAAAGTCCTCACATTTTACAATGTAGGCGTTCTTTAAACGCGCCATCAGCCCAACACCTAAACGGAAAAACTTTTTAGGTGGCTCTTCCATAAAATCCTCACGCTCTATCCACAACTCATTGCTGAATGGAATATCCCTGCCACCATCGCCACCTTCAATTTCGGGGTTGTTTTCGCCATGCAGGGTTTCGGTTTTCCCTTCGGGATAATTGGTGATGATCATTTTTATAGGATCAAGCACTGCCATACGGCGCCATGCCGTTTTGTTCAGATCCTCGCGGATACAGAATTCCAGCAGGCTAAAATCAATCATGTTCTCGCGTTTGGCAACACCTATACGCTCGCAAAACTCGCGGATAGAAGCAGCAGTATAACCACGGCGGCGTAAACCGCTAATGGTTGACATACGCGGATCATCCCAACCCTCCACATGCTTCTCGTTTACTAATTGCATCAGCTTGCGTTTACTCATCACCGTGTATGTCATGTTTAAACGGGCAAACTCATATTGTTTAGACGGGAATATATTCAACTGCTCAATAAACAGATCATACAAAGGCCTGTGCGATACAAACTCTAACGTACAGATAGAATGTGTGACCTCCTCAATAGCATCTGATTGGCCATGCGCAAAATCATACATCGGGTAAATGCACCAGGTATCGCCGGTACGGTGATGATGTGCATGTTTAATACGGTACATCAACGGGTCGCGCAACAACATATTTGGCGATTCCAGGTCGATCTTTGCACGTAGTACTTTATCACCATCCTGGTATTTACCGGCTTTCATAGCTGCAAATAGCTGCAGGTTTTCTTCTACGCTGCGGCTGCGATATTCATTTGGCGTACCCGACCCGGTTGGGGTGCCTTTTTGGAACGCAATTTCTTCGGCTGTGCTGTCGTCAACATAAGCCAGGCCTTTTTTAATCAAGGTTACTGCAAAATCATATAGCTTACCAAAATAATCAGACGCGTAAAGCTCTTCGGCCCAATCAAAGCCCAGCCATTTTACATCTTCTTTTATGCTATCAACATATTCGGTTTCTTCTTTGGTAGGGTTGGTATCATCAAAACGCAGGTTGGTTTTGCCATTGTATTTTTTTGCCAATCCAAAATTTAAACAAATGGATTTAGCATGCCCAATATGCAAATAACCATTAGGCTCCGGCGGGAAACGGGTTAACACCCGGCCACCGTGCTTGCCAGCAGCTATATCTTCTTCAACTATTTCTTCAATAAAATTCAATGATCTCTCTTCGCTCATGGTAAGGGCAAAAGTATGATTTTTAAGCGAAAGGATAAAGCAGGGGTTATAGGTAAATGTCATTTCGACTAAAAGGGGAAATCTATACATTCGCTATTTCCGCGTGTATAGATTTCTCACTATCGTTCGAAAGGACAAGAAGGTTAAAACGCCCTGGCAAATTCCACCGCGAAATCTTCCAGCTTTATTTTGCTCAATACGGGTTTATGTTTCAAATAGTCTTCCCAAAGTATGCCGGTGCGAGCGGCTGCGCCCATTTCGGTATAATTGGTTGCGACCTCTTCAGATAATCCCGCGCCTATTGCTCCGGCTATGTTATCGGCATCGGTAAATTCTATCCATGGCAACTCCGGTTTACCAATAGCAGTACCTAATACCTTCGCTACTTCGGCGGCCTTACGCTCATCGCCGGCTACGTAACGTACGCTTTTACCGGTGAACGATCCTTGCAATTCTTCGGCTGCAACGACAGCAATATCCGCAGGGTGAACAAGCACCATCGGGGTATCTGCACCAAAATTACTACCGATAATGCCGCCATGTTTTATCATATCAACATTGCTATAAAAGTTAATGTAGAAGAAAGCCGCGCGCAGGTGTTTTACTGCAACGCCTTCTAAAGCATTTAAAATGTTTTCTACCCTGTGGATGCCTGTTATAGGGCCGGTGCCATCTGCCAGGTGTGCGCCAATGCTGCTTAGATGTACCACTTTGGTTATACCATTAGCGGTAATAGCTTTTGCATAATTATCGCCAATATCTGCTATATAGTCTTTCCAGTGCGTAGCGCCAAAGTTAGGCGGCACCATTAAATAAACAGCATCGGCACCTTTAAAGGCTTCGGTTAAAAAATCAACATCAGTCACCTGGCCAATTGCCGGGGTGGCTCCTAATGCTTTAATTTCATCTGCACGGTCTGCACTGCTGCTGATAACAATTACATCGTGGCCTGCTTTTACTAAAATTTCGGTCAGTGGTTTGCTGATATTACCTAATGACCCGGTGATTGTGATTTTCATAATATTTTATGTTTTTTTTTTGATGGGACAAATGTATATTTGTACTTACTTTTTTACAAGTACTTACCCCAAAGTATGTATAAACTATGACAGCGATAAAAGAAAGCTCGACCCAAAACATGAACAAGAGCATTGCCGAAATGCATTGCCCGGTAACTTATGTAATGAACCGTATAGGTGGTCACTGGAAACCCATCATCATGTACCAACTCATAAACGGGGCAAAACGCTATAGCGAACTAAAGCGCGCCATCCCTGCCGTTACCGAAAAAATGCTGATACAACATTTAAAGCAACTGGAGGCCGATAACCTCATCATCCGCAAGGCCGAGCCTGTTGTGCCGCCGTTTGTTACTTATACACTAAGCCCATCGGGTGAGGATTTAACACCTGTTATGACGGCAATGGTCGAGTGGGCAAAAAAGGATAGTAAAATATTGGCGGAGAAGTTTGCGGAAGTTGATGAGGTTATGTAAGCCAAATATATCAGACAAAAAGGCGTAGCCTTGGCCAATATATTAGCAACGGGTTTCAGCCGGTTGAATTGAGATAATAAATATTAAAAGAACCATCGGTTCGACCCATATAAATATGCGCCGTACCTACGGCACTCGTTATTGGGGTGTCTATTTGTCCAACGGATTAAAACCTAGAATACAATATGGGGCGAGCCGATGGTTCTTGGCAAATCATATGTTGCTTTCAAATCAAAATGTCCACCATTTGCACCCTGCATTTATTGTTTTAATCAGATACTTCTAGGATCCTAATTAATTTAAACTATTGATCATCCCAATAGTTCGATGATGGTCCGGGATTATAAATTCGGGCTAACGCAATTCTCCTTCGCCGTTGTGGTGTTACCAACAACGGCGAGAAAACAATATAAAAAGCAAAAAGCTCCAGAAACAACTTCCGGAGCTTTTATTTTTAATAGTAACTATTATTCAAATGTATCCGCCACTACCATTATCTTTTTCCCGGGATTTTCTTCTGTTTCAAAAACAAGCGTGATCTTTCCTGCAACACCTGTGATAGTTATGGTACAATGTTGTGTGTTTCCGCTATCGTCTTCTAATTTAGCTTTCACTACTGTTTTACCGTCTTTAAAGGCCGTTGGCCATTCGCAGGTTTTTGAGGTGATAGCCCCTGAAATTGTATGATCCTCCTCCCCGGGAACAATGGTTACCTGTGTTTTTGAAATTGTAATAGTGGCTTTCTCTTCTTTTGAGCTTTCAATATTGCCCTTTTCGTCAAGGTGATTGGTTTTCGATGATTTTAACGTTACGGTTTTATCGCATTGGCCATAGCTTAAATGAGTGCATGCCGCCAGCAGCAATACAATTGTGATTTTAATAAAAGTTGATTTCATGATGCTTGTTTTTTTTATAAAGATAATAACATATATAATACCATGCAATACAAAGTACTATATTTTTATCTAACATTACATCAATTACCACTCAGATACTTTTAGGATCCTGATTAAACTATTGAGCATCCCAATAATCAGATAGTCCGTATTATTTGTTTCTTACATTACTAAACCTAATTGTCCTAATCCCAAACCGTGGCATAGCTACACTTACATTGGTAAGTGCTGTAGCGCCTTTGTTCATTGCTAATGCTTGTACTACATCGCCATTTAATGAAACAATTTCGGCTTTATCTGCAACAGCATCAAGTGATATTATTTTAGGCTGAGCATCGCCCTCAGCATTAAACAGGCGCACTAACAGGTCAGTACCTACCATTGTAACTGATGATACTTCCAAACCCGTACCGGCAACGCTTATCAAAGAGCGCGATGACGTAGTCTTGGCATCCACCACCGTGGCAACCATGGGTTCATTAAACCTGTCGCTTTCTGTCCAGATACCCGCTTTATCCCATTTGCCGGCGTGAGGTATTAATGCGTAATTCATTTCGGTAGGATATTTTAGCATGTAGTTACGCCCCCAAAGCCCAACGCCCGAGTAGGCTATATCTAACCCTAACGGAAAATCCTTGCCATGCGCATAATTGGTAGTATGGTCGGTCAACACGGCCATACCATAAGTATTGTTGGCATCGGTAACATCAACCCAGTTTAAAACAACGTTGTTTTTAATGCTATCCCAACGGGTAAAAAAGGTGTTGTCCAGTTTGCTTTCGGTAACATCAAACGGAGCGTTTTTGTAAACTTTTTGATTTTTAAGGTTTAGAGGGAACAATGCCAGCAGTTTATCCCGGTCATCATAAAAAGCTTTTTGTAGTGATGTTGCGTCATATTTGCCGGTTTGCCCGTACGGATTGCCGATCCCCGGACTACTCTGCCAGTCTATTTTTAATTGCACATCAATACGCCGCTGTCCCTGGGTAAAAGTGATCAATTGTGTAAAGGGATTATTGGCTATCATTCCCTTTACCTGTAAGGTTATCAGTAAGCCGTCATTGTCAATTACAGTAACCCCTGCAGGTTGATCGGCGCTCGATTTAAAGCCGCCATCTTTAAAAAAATCGCCGCGCACCTCGTTAAATTTCCTTGGATTGGCTTGATCGACAAACTCTTTGTTATTTAATTTTTTAGCCATCAGGCTTGCAATAGTACCGCCCCTGGCCGGGTCGATAATAGCGGTATAAAGATCGGTTTCTACTTTAATTTTACCATCACTTTGTGTGGTGGCTTTAGCGCCTATTTTGGCCGCAGGTTCCTTTTTTTGCAGGCGATAAGTTGTGTATCCAAGTGACGGTACCCGGGCCTTAAACATTAAATGAATACCATTTACCTGGCTTAGTAATTCTTTGCCATTTTTATCCAACACAACTGTGTTTCTACGCCAATCTTCCGGCACATCTACGCTTACCAGTTCATTTCGTTCCACTCCCAGCGTGTTAAATACTCGGACGTATTTTGGTGCTAAGCCATCTGTATTATCACCATTAATAGCCGCAGTTGAAGCTGTCACCACGCTATCTGTATTTTTATTGGCGATACCCGTCCAACTAACTACTTTATCTGCCCAGGTATTACCCTGCCCCATATTGTAAGGCACTATCCAGCAATCATGATGTTGCGACAGCAGCAACCTTGTCCAGCCCTGGTCGAGCGCCGCTTTAGGCCACGGCGATTGTTTATAAACCGATGCCATCGCCGCCAGTTTTTCGGCACTAATCAGTTTATTTTCTGATACGCGCACCTGTTGTGCTATTCGTTGTAATATCTGCGAACCCCACACTAAACTTGTAAGCACATCTTCCTGCGAGAATCTCCAGTCCTGTGTTGGTTTTTTAATGGAGTAGTTGTCTACATAATCTGTCCAGGTTTTATATTCAGTAGGTTGATAGCCACGTGTTCCGTCACCTACGTAAGGTCCTCCTTTCCAACCCGCATCCTGCAATACAAATCCAACGGGATGCTGTATTCCTGCCTTAAATGCTGCCGTAATAAAAGCTTTGCTGTTGCTGTTACCGATGGTTTCCCAGGTTGAGCCGGGTTTTAGGTCTTCCATACCGTAGCGCGGAACTGTTATTAACTTTGTACCATCCGGGCCAACCCAATTTACCAGCTCGCCGCCAAACGCACGGGTGTAACCACCCCACAAAGTATTAGGATTTTTAAGCGACGCATATTTATAGCCAAACGACTTCAGGATCTGCGGCAGCGCACTGGTAAAACAAGGTTCTTCTGATGAGTAGGTAGTAAACACCGCCGTAGGGAAATGCTTCCTAATGGTTTCCATGCCATATGCAAATTGCCTTATAATACTCTCGCCGCTTATATTGTACATATAGCTTTGCCCGTAAGCCGGACTAACGTATTCAATGCGCCTGGTAGCTATCGACTGATCGGCAAACAGCGCTTGCAGATCTTTGTAACCTTGTTCGTCCTTTGCTTTGGCCATAGCCCAGGTTTCGGGCTCTATCTCCAGGTTTATTTTCCAGTTAGGACGAGCCTTTAACTGCTCTACTATAAAACTGGTATAGTTAACCGGATAATGCCCCCAAAAGCCGCCATGATAACCATCAATAAAATAAGCGGTTTGCTGCGCGGATGAACGGGTTGCGAACAACAGCATGAAGCATATAACGGTATATAATTTAGGCATTGCTGATAATTTCATTATAAGGCCTTTTAATTGGCTGTCTAAAGTTATAATAAGAAATCACTTACTCATCATAACATTTTGCTTACAAAAGCTATTTTACGCATAACTGTATTAAATAAGCGTTGAACTGTTACACCGCATTTATTATCTTTACCGCCCGTATAAACCAGTAACTATATGTTTAGCAACAAAAACATTTTTAAAATATCTGCTGTAGTATTGCTCCTGATCGCAGCGTTTTCTTTCGCTTTTATTGGCGATGAACCCAAAAAGCCTGACGAGAGTCGTTTTACCGCAGTAGCGCTTACCCGTCCCGGCGATTTGGACGAGCCAAACACTTTTGAAGTTTTAAGCGATGGCCGTGTATTGATAAGTGAGCGTAAAGGCGCTATCAAATTGTTTGACCCTGTTACTAAAATGACCAAAGTAGTAGCTACTCTGCCGGTTAATACCAAATACACCAGCGCTACAGGTAAAGTTACCGAAGCCGAAGAAGGCTTGATGGGCTTAACTGTCGACCCCGATTTTAACAAAACCCATTTTATATATACATTTTACGCTCCCATCACCGAGAAAAAATGGATGCTAACCCGCTGGAAGTTTGAGAATGACGCGCTGGTTGCGGGATCAGAAAAAGTAATGTTAGAGTTTGCTACCCAACGCGAAGTATGCTGCCACACCGGTGGTGGTATGACCTGGGATGCTAAACATGACCTATACCTAACTGTAGGTAATAATACCGCGTCATTAATATCTCCATCAACAGACGAAACACCGGGCAAAGAAAGCCGCGACGACCAGCGTGGTACCGCCAATACCAATAGTTATATTGGTAAAATATTACGTATCCATCCGGAAGCAAACGGAACCTATACTATACCGGCAGGCAACCTGTTCCCGAAAGGAACACCTAAAACCAAGCCCGAAATTTATACCATGGGTCACCGTAACCCGTGGCGCCCATCAATAGACAGCAAAACAGGCTGGTTATATTGGGGCGATATTGGCCCGGATGCGACCGAAGACACCGAAGTAAGCCCCAAAGGATATGACGAGTTAAACCAGGCCCGCAAAGCCGGATTTTTTGGCTGGCCTTATTTTATTGGCCCTAACGTGCCGGTACCGCCGTTTAATTATGTTGATGGCGAGTCGAGCGCTAAAAAAGATCCGCTTAAACCTACCAATACATCAGTTAACAATACGGGTTTAAAAGAATTACCTCCGCTACAGCCCGCATTTATCTACTATCCTTACGGCCCTTCGGCCGAGTTCCCGTTGGTGGGTACCGGTAGTCGTAGTTCGGTAGGTGGACCAATTTATCACCGCTCTGATCGCCCGCTGGCAAAACGCCCATGGCCTGCTTATTACGAAGGCAAATGGCTGGCAACAGACCTTGCTCGTGGCTGGATAATGGCTATCGGCATGAAAGCTAATGGCGATTATAAAGATATGGAGCAATTTATGCCAAGCTACCACCCTATCGAGCCGATCGATCTGAAATTTGGCCCGGATGGCGATTTATATGTATTAGAATATGGCAGCGTATGGTTTGGCAAAAGCGATAATGCTAAATTGGTACGTATTGAGTATAATGCGGGCAACCGCAAGCCTACGATTATGGCAACTACCAATAAACAAGGTGGTACCGTGCCGTTAAAGATCACTTTATCATCTGCCGGAACCTATGATGCTGACGGTGACGCGATAACATATAGCTGGAAAGTGACATCAGCTGGCGCGCAACCTAAAATATATCCTACCGGTAACCCTGCAATTACCTTAACTAAAGCAGGTGTTTACATGGCTACGTTAACTGTAACAGATGCTAAAGGCGCTAAAAACAGCAAATCTGTAAAGATCATTGCAGGCAATGAAGCACCTGAAGTTAAGGTTGATCTTTCAGGTAATAGCTCGTTCTATTTTAATGGCAAACCTGTTAACTACTCGGTAAGTGTTACTGACAAAGAAGACGGTAGTTTGGCAGCAGGTACTATTCCCGCCGCGCAGGTATCTATGAGTATTAATTATGCATCTGAAGGATTTGATTACGTACAGATAGCACAAGAGCAAAGCAGTGTTGATGCGTCAACCCAGTTTGCAGTGGCCCATGCATTAATGAGCAATACCGATTGTAAGAACTGCCATAGTGTTAACGCCGTAAACGTAGCGCCAAGCTTTACCGATATCTCTAATAAATATAAAGGTAATGATGTAGAGATCGAGCGTTTAGCACATGTTATCCGTGGCGGCGGCAGTGGCCATTGGAACAGGCCAATTGCAATGCCTGCTCACCCTGGTATTACTTTAAATGATGCGCGTACCATTGTTAATTACATTATTAACGTAACCAATAATAACATTAATACCATGCCGGTAAAAGGCACATTTACACCTAAAGTTGCTGCCGATGATAATGGTAACGGTACCTACATCATTCGTGCGGCTTATACCGATAGGGGTAATAAAGCTATCCCTAAACAAACTTCGGTATCAACCATATTCCTGCACAATCCGCAGGTATTGGCATCCAACGCTACGGTTATTAAAAACGCGTTTATTAAAGTTAATAACCTTGATGGATCAACTAATGTTATCGGTCGTCAAAATGGCTATGTAGCCTATAAAAAGCTTGATCTTACCGGCATTAAACAACTGGAACTATCAGCTTATGCAACCGCGTTAGAAAACAACCCCGGTGGCACTATCGAAGTGCATTTAGATTCACCAACGGGTACCCTATTGGGTCAGGCAGAGTTTGAGCAAACTGCTGTAAAACCTAAAACGCAAAACTGGGTAAAAACAACTATTAAAGAAACCGCGGGTATGCATGATGTGTACTTTGTGTTTAAAAATGATAAAGCCAAAGCAATTGATCCGTTGGTGATATTTAACTCAATTAAGTTTGAGGAGTAATTCAGCTGGCAGTTTTCAGTCAGCAGCCTAAAGCAAAAAGGTCTTACCGAATGGTGAGACCTCTTTGTTAATTTATATATTAGTGAACTGCAAACTAAAAACTGCAAACTGTTATTTAACCCTCTTTAAAACCCCGGTAAAATTCATGCCTTGAAAAACTACCGTAACATTCATTTTATCGCCATCTATCTTACCTTTTACGGCAGATACGGCGAAGCCGTTATAAGTGAATGGTTTAAACAAAATATCGTTGCCGGTAATAACGCCATTTTTTAGGGGGATATCGCCAATCTCGGTAGTTACAGTGCCGTTTACTACGCCTTTGTCTTCCTTCATATTTAAGGTAACATCATATAGCAACGCTATCGTACCCGACCATTTTCCATTCGCACCTTCGGCATAACATATCGCGGTAGCAACTAAAACTACTAACGCCGATAAAAAGACCCACTTCTTCATTTTTCCACTTTTTTCAATATTAGACAAATTTAAAACATTGAAGTTTAATGTATTGAAATTTTTATACAACGTAAATCAAAAAAGTGTAATTTTAACGTATGGGATCATCACAAAACCGCCGAATGGCTATTAAGAATATTTTAGCAGGAACCGGGGCAGTAGCTGCCGCAGGTACTTTGTCGGCTTTTACATCGCCGGCAGTAAAAACAACAGCACCTTATGTATTAAAAGGCAATATTAACCATTCGGTTTGTCGGTGGTGCTTTGGCAATATAGATCTGGATACACTATGCGGCGCAGCTAAAGATATGGGCATGAAAGCTATAGACCTGATAGGCCCCGAAGAATGGCCGATCGCAAAAAAGCATGATTTATTTTCATCAATGTGCAATGGCCCTGGCGTTGCTATTACCTACGGTTGGAACGATCTGAAAAAACACGACACCTTAGTAGCCAGCTATAGCGATCTGATACCTAAAGTAGCCGCCGCCGGATACAAAAACCTGATATGCTTTAGCGGTAACCGCGAAGGCAAAGATGATGTTACCGGACTTGATAATTGTGTTACCGGACTTAAAAAGATATTGCCCCTTGCCGAAAAACATGGCGTGGTACTTTGCATGGAACTATTAAACAGCAAGGTAAACCATCATGATTATCAATGCGACCGTACCCCATGGGGCGTAGAACTATGCAAAAAATTAGGGTCCGAAAACTTTAAACTGTTATATGATATTTACCACATGCAAATTGATGAGGGCGATGTAATTGCTACTATCAAAGCTAATCACCAATATCTGGCACATTACCATGTTGCCGGTGTACCGGGCAGGCATGAGCCTAACGATACGCAGGAGTTATTTTACCCTGCCATTATCAAGGCAATAAAAGATACCGGCTTTACCGGTTACGTCGCGCAGGAGTACCTGCCAATAGTAAAGGACCAGGATGCACAGATTGCATCGCTAAAAGCATCAATGACTATTTGCGATGTTTAGCTAGAAGACACCAATCCACAAAAAAAGCCGCTTTAATTAAAGCGGCTTTTTTTGTGCGGTTAAGCGTATATTATTTAGTGGCAGGCTGTCTAAGTGTTAACTTAACGGGTGTTGTGCCAAATGTAGTAGTTAATACTAGTTTACCATCGGCAATGGTGCCTTTGTAAACTATAGGTTTGCCATTAAAGGTAGTGGTGAATGTAATGTTATCTCCATCAATTTTACCATCAGTAATGGTGTTTTTACCCATTTGTGCAGCCACAAACGGAGTGTAACCTGCTTCATCAGGATTTTCTGATTTTGGGTTATTATCAACTAAAGCAAAAACGCCGGTTAATTTAGCACCGTCAGCTTTTAAAGTAACTGTTAAATTATACTGTCCCTCAACAAGGCCCTTCCATACGCCGTCAACACTAGCTGCTAAACATACTGTAGCTACCATTAATACTAAAACGGCTGATAATAATATCTTTTTCATTTTTTAAATTGTTTTTTATTTTCTGTTTTAATCGATTACAAAATTATAAAATATTGGGAAACTTAGTGTAACAGTTTCGTTTTAAAACTGCAACGTTTGTGTATCCCTGCTGGCGGCCACTTCGGCTTCTATCGAAACCTTGTTAGGTGGCACCCCGTTTTCTTCATAAATAACGATGGTGTTGCTCCCTGGTTTAAGCCAGCATTCGGGTATGTACATTCCGTTAATTTTTATTTTTTCTGGATACCTGCCCAAATTATGCCCGTTAACCCATACCGAGCCATAACTCAAGCTAGTAGTATTAACGCGCCATATAGCATAAGATTGTTTCCCGGCCGAAAGGTTTAACGTAGTACGATATAAATGCGGGAGTTTAGGCAATTTAGCGGGTAAGTGTTTCCATCCGCTTTGTGGGTGCGGATCGTTTATCCCGCCGTGCATCTTCCAATCGGTAATAGAAATTACCGGCCCTGTACTGTCTGCTTTTTGCAGCGTTACCGACCCTGAAATCCCTTTAACATCAATGGTATCTATGTTGCCTACTTTAAATATCAGTTTATTACGCCCAATATGCGATGTAAATACGGCGATGGTATGGCTAACGCCAGCTTTCAGATCAAGGTGAATTGCGTTTTGAAATATTGTTGCTGTATCAACACGTTTGCCGTCTATAAACAAGGCCCCATTATCAGGCGCATGTTTAAGGGTCAGGATATAGGCCCCTGTCTCCGCAACTTTTATCTGAGTTCGATACCATGCATAAGCGGTAATATCGCCATCGGCCCCCATTTGTAAGGGATCTTTACTTTGCATCCAGGTTTTATCATCATAGTTTACCGATGCAGGCGCTGCTGCTTCTTTAACTTGCCATGCACCTAATTTCAGTTTAGTTTGGTGTTTAACTGGTTGTGGTTTTGGGTTTAGCTTGATAACCGTACCTCCAGGTTTAAATATCCATGTTGGCGAGTTGGTTTTATTTAACCACGGCTGCTCGGTAATTAAAGTTAATTTATTGTTTTTGCTGATCAGATCGCCAGCATAAGCGGGGCCAACTATAACATGCGTTTGTCCGTTAACTTCGGCAAACCAGGTATGTGATGCCAATTGATCGTTAACAACAATTATCCTTACTCGCTTATTCTCCGCAGTAAAATAATACTCGGCGGGTGCGTCAGCAGATACGGCTGCGCTAAATTGCAATAAACCCGGTCCGGGGGGCACTTTAAAGTTCCCCTGCCGTGCAATAACCTTACCGCTGCCTGATGTATAAAAGTCTAACCTGGCCGATGCCCCCACCCGGCCGCTTAGCACTATTGTTGTTGTTTTGCCTTGCGAGATAATACCGTAAATACGTACAGCGGCCCATAAAAGCTTTACCGTTGGCGTAAGTTGGTAATTCTGTACCACGGGCATGATCTCGCCGGCGGCCAGTTTAATTTCGGTGGATCCTATAATGCCAAGGTTTGCCGGAGGTTGTAAGTTAAACTTTACACCAACCGTATCCTGGTTATCTAAAAACGAAATAGTACCTGCCGGGCTTTTACGCGCGGTAACTTTCACCATTGTGTTGGTTACCGTTGGCAAGTTATTCTTAGTATTTGTACTATTAGCTAAAATATCCTGGAAACTTTTGGCAAACCAATTGGCGCGTTTAAACGCGTAATATATAGGTCGCAAATCACCAGCCTGCCCAACAGCGGCGCCATAATCATACGACGCAGCGTTTTCTTTATCATTATTATAATCGAAATTGCTACCGCCGTGGGCCATATATACATTATAACCATTACCGCCATGAGCAATTATTTTCCAGCTGCGTCTATCGTATAACGTAGAGTCCAGATCCTGCGGACCATAGTTTAAGAACCATACGCCCCAATATTCGGCAGAGAACCACGGGTTGGGTCTTGCTGGATCGTCAAGATTACTTAAATCTCCGGCAGGGTCATTGCCCGAGTGTAATCCGCTAAAAAAGTAAGGTACCTGTAACCCTAACGAAACCGTTTTATCTATTAAGTGCTTAAAATAATTGTTTGGTGTAACTGTTCCCCACGCCGCCCGGTGCTCATTCTCTAATTGTACCATAATAACCGCGCCGCCATGGTTTATTTGGTTTTGCGATACAATGGGCATCAACTTATTAAAAAAACGATCAACCGCTGATAAAAACTGCGGGTTATCCTCTCGCACACGCAAACCCGGTTTAAACTTTAACCAGATGGGGTATCCGCCCATACTCCATTCGCCGCAATAGTAAGGGCCGACACGCACAATAGCATACATGCCCATACTTTTTATCATTTTAAGGTATGCATCTAGGTCATGGTCGCCGGTAAAATTAAATTTACCTTCGTGTGGTTCGTGAAAATTCCAGAAAGTGTACATTTCTATGGCGTTAAAACCGGCTCGTTTTAAACGCAATAAACGGTCATGCCATAACGCGCGGGGCACACGGGCATAATCCATATCTGCCGAGGTAATGAAAGCACGTTTACCATTAATTAAAAATCCACGGGCATCGTAATCAATATAAGGCTTAGCATTTGAGGCTGATGGAAAAATATGATCATTACGCGATGGAACGGTGGATTGTGCTGATGTATATTCTACAGCGATCAACAGAAAAAAACATACGATAAGAAAAGCCTTGGGTGCCATATTGCGACTTCGAAAGCATGCGGACGAGCCTTTGCGCCCGCTCCTTTTTTCTATTTTAATCATGCTGCTAAATTAAACATCCCCAAACAAAAAAAGGAGACAACCCATAACAGGTGTCTCCTTTTGTATATGTGGTTGCGGTTAATTAAATTCCGCTAAGCTTAAATGGAGCTCTGTAATCGCGTTTAACAAATTGATTAACCTCATCAACATTGGTAACTTTTAAGTTAGCAGCATCATAGATCAAATCAATATATCTTGCAGGGTATTGATTACCACCACCACGGCGTCTGCCTTCAACAGGTACTGCACCTACATCTGCCAATTTAGGAACATTTACACCTCTGATAGCCAAATTGCACATTAACATTGCTTCTGTTAACAAAGCAGCTTCTTCAAACGGCGAGCTGGTTTGCATGTTGCCATAACCAGCTAAGCATGCTTCAACCCATTGAGCATAGTGGCCTTCTGTGCTGTTTTTAACACGGGCAAATTTTTGAGCTACGTTTAAATCATCCATTTTTGAAACAGGAAGAAGGCGCGCACGGGCTGCATAGCAACCGGCCGTCATTTTACCTTTGGTACCAATAAATAGCATACCGCCATCACCTTCACCCCAATGCTCAGAAGGATCTAATTCTTCAGGGCGTGGAGGTATAATACCACCATCCATCCAATGTACTTTAACCGGTCCGCTTGTTTTATCAGTTTTAGGGAAAGTCATTGTGGTATAGCTTGATGCAGGGCCGGTTTCAATTGAACCGCCGCCGCCAACGCTTGTTTGTACTTTCGATACATACTTAAGGCCTAACACTTTCATTGGTCCGTGCAAAATATGCGCGCCCATATCACCTAATACGCCGGTTCCGTAATCCCACCAGCCTCTCCAGTTAAATGGCAATACTTTAACACCACCTGGTTGGTCTGTACCAATAGGGAACGGTCTTTCTTTAGCGGTACCTTGCCATAAGTCCCAATTTAAGGTGCTTGGCGGGGTTGTTGTTTCTTTAGGCCATTTTAAACCGTTTGGTGTGTTTGCACCGTATGATCCTTGCGGCCATACAGGGCGGTTAGTCCAGCAATAAACTTCGGTTACATCACCAATTAAACCTGCGTCATACCACTCCATCATTTGGCGTACACCATCTGATGATGAACCCTGGTTACCCATTTGGGTTTGTACTTTATATTTATGACCCATGTTAGCCATCATGCGTGCTTCGTACACGTCATGCGCCATTGGTTTTTGTACATAAACGTGTTTTTTTAATGACATTGCAGCTGTAGCAACTACCGCGTGGGTATGATCTGGTGTAGCGCAATGCACAGCGTCAAAGTTTTTATGCTCTTTGTCAAACATCTCTCTCCAATCTACATATTTCTTTGCATCAGGATATCTATCAAACATTTTTGCAGCATAGTCCTGGTCAACATCACATAAAAATGCAGGTTTAGCTTTACCGCTTGCCACAAATGCAGCATTATCGCTTTGACCCTTACCTCCCAAACCTATACTGGCATAGTATAAGGTATCGCTTGGCGCCCTATAGCCTTTACCTAGCACAAAACGTGGCACTATGGTAAAGCCCGCAGCTGCAAGGGCACTCGTTTTCACAAAATCTCTACGTGAAGGGGCGCTTGCCTTTTCTTCATTTTTTTTCATGTTATTAGTTTTAATAGTTGGTTTGTTGTTTTATATAAATGTTTAAAATTCGCGGCAAAAAACCATTCACAATTTATTAACTCAGACTGGTTTGTTAATGATTTTATTGGTTCTTCTGCTTATCCTTATTAATAACGATAAGCCAAGGGTTGAAATTATAAAATTAAATACGAATAACTGAAAAAAATGCGCTAATAAAACGTAACATTTTTAATATACAATTACAACACGTATATACATGCGTGTTTTTTTGGCAGGATCACTGCAACCGACCCATTTATAATACAGCCATGACGGCATTAAATTACAAAGTGTACTACTGTACCAGGTACACTGAACACACCTGGTACACCTGAATGCAGTTTAGGCAACCTCTTAGTGTATTACCAAATTTTTTATTGGTTTTGACCCTATTAGTTAATGGTTTGTAATTTTTTTGACTCATTTACATCAAAATATATTTACAAAACGATGTTTTTGGGCTTTGAAAGCCCGTTAAGTCTACTATTTCTGTCGATTTTATGTTAAAATACCTTATATATTGAGCAAAAGATTGTTATATATTACTATATATTACAAAATACATATTACTTTTGCCGTCCATAACAGTCATGAGCAATACAACTCCACAACTTAAAGTTCTTTCTATTGATATAGGCGGATCGCACATTAAGGCTACAGTTTTAGATAAAGACGGTGCGCTATTAACGGATTATAGCAAAGTGGAGACCCCGCAACCTGCTAACCCCGAAAACGTGGTTAAGACTATAAAAAAACTAGCTAAGCAGTTTAGTGATTATAATAAAATATCGGTAGGCTTTCCTGGTTACGTGCGCGATAGCATTGTTAAAACCGCGCCTAATTTAGATAATGCCGCCTGGGAAAATTTTAATCTGGGTGAAAAACTGGAAGAGGTATTAGGCCATCCCGCGCGTGTGGTAAATGATGCTGATATGCAAGGGCTTGGTGTAGTAAGCGGAAAGGGGCTGGAACTGGTGCTTACCTTAGGTACAGGCTTTGGAACTGCCGTTTTATTAGATGGCAAATTATTGCCACATCTGGAAATTGGCCAAAGCCCGATCACCAGGCATAATAGCTATGATAATTATATAGGCGACAAAGCTTTTGAAACGGAAGGCAAAAAGAAGTGGAATATCAGAATGGAAAAAGTTTTGAATATTTTAAAAACACTATTCAATTACGACTATTTATATGTAGGCGGCGGCAACGCGCGCGAGCTCACTTTTAAACTAGACAAAAACGTAAAATTAGTAACTAACCAGGATGGTATAAAAGGCGGGGCCCGGCTATGGACAACCGATGAAACGCCTGCCTCTGTGGTACCATCATCAACAATTAAGTAAATCATCTAATACTATTTATAAAAAAAGAAATGGATTCAAAAAGCAAAAACATCGAGGAACTAGGAATTGATACGGTAAGAATTTTGTCGGCTGATGCTGTACAAAAAGCAAACTCGGGCCACCCGGGTACTGCGATGGCGCTTGCGCCGGTAGGGCATGTACTTTGGAAGGAATTTATCAACTTTAATCCTAAAAACCCTGATTGGGCAAACCGCGACAGGTTTATTTTGTCTGCCGGCCACGCATGTATTTTGCAATACAGCTTTTTGCACTTATTAGGTTATGATCTTTCTTTAGATGATCTTAAAAACTTCCGCCAATTACACAGCAAAACTGCAGGTCACCCCGAGTATGGTTTGTGTCCCGGCATTGACGTTACTACCGGTCCGTTGGGTCAGGGTTTCGCCAACGGTGTAGGTTTCGCTATCGCGCAAAAACATTTGGCAGGCCGTTACAACAAGCCTGGTTTTAACCTGTTTGATTATCACATTTATGCTATTTGCAGTGATGGTGATATGATGGAAGGTGTAACATCAGAAGCAGCTTCATTAGCGGGCCACCTTGAATTGGGTAACCTTATATATGTATATGATGATAACAAAATATCTATAGAAGGCAGCACAGACATTACCTTTAATGAGGATGTAGACGCTCGTTTCCGTGCATACGGCTGGCATGTACAATCTGTTGATGATGCTAACGATACACACGCTTTATCATTAGCGTTGCGCAATGCAAAAGCCGAAACTCAAAAACCATCATTAATACGCGTACGTTCATTAATTGCTTACGGCAGCCCTAATAAATCAGGCACCGCGGGTTCACACGGATCGCCGCTTGGTGCTGATGAGATTAAATTGGTTAAAAAGTTTTTTGGCTTTGACGAGGATAAATCATTTTACGTACCAAAAGAGGTTGAAGAATATTATAAAGAAGTTGGTTCAAGAGGTATCGGCTACGAGAAAAAATGGAACGATCTATTTGCCGACTATAAAACTAAATTCCCTGATCTGGCTGCCGAATACGAAGCTGCCGCTAAAGACGAATTGCCAAAAGGCTGGTTAGATAAAATCCCGGTATTTAAAGGCTCTGACCCTAAAATGGCAACCCGCCAGGCATCAGGCAAAGTATTAAATGCTATTGCAGGCAGTTTTCCTAATTTAATTGGCGGCGCTGCGGATCTATCTCCATCAACAGAAACTAATTTAAAAGAATCTGACTCATTTACATCAGAGAACCGTAACGGACGTAACTTCCACTTCGGTATCCGCGAGCATGCAATGGGTTCGGCATTAAATGGCATGTCTTTAACCAAAGGTATTAAACCTTTTGGTGCAACCTTTCTGATGTTCTCAGAATATATGCGCCCGCCTATCCGTTTAGCGGCCATTATGAAGATAAGCCCGATATTTGTTTATACGCATGATAGTATTGGCTTAGGCGAGGATGGCACAACCCACCAGCCAGTTGAGCAATTGATATCATTACGGTCTATACCAAACATTACGGTTATTCGCCCGGCTGATGCTAACGAAACCGCGCATGCATGGCGTGTTGCTATCGAGAAAAAAGGCGGCCCGACTGTATTGGTATTTACCCGCCAGGGATTACCTATCCTTGACCAGGATAAATACGGTAAAGCAAGCCAGTTAGAGCAAGGTGCTTATATCCTGTCTGACGCTGAAGGAACACCTGACGTTATTTTAATGGCGACAGGATCTGAAGTTGCTTTGATCATGGACGCGCAAGCCAAACTGAAAGAACAAGGTATTGCTGCACGCGTGGTAAGTATGCCATCATGGGAGCTGTTTGAAAAACAAGACGCGGCTTATAAAGAGAAGGTATTCCCTAAAGCAATTAAGAAACGTTTAGCTGTCGAAATGGCTTCGCCACTAGGTTGGCATAAATATGTTACAGACGAAGGTGATACTTTATGTATGACAACCTTTGGCGAATCGGCCCCGGCAGAAGATCTATATAAATTCTTTGGCTTTACGGTTGATAATGTAGTAGCAAAAGCAAAAGCTTTATTGAAGTAGTAAGTTTTGAGTAGTGAGTGATGAGTGAAAAACTCTAAAGTCACTACTCATCACTCAAAACTCACAACTATGAATTGGAATAGCGATATCATCAAAAACCTTAGCTGGGCAGGCACTATAAATAATAGAGCAGGCAAGCAAAAGGTGGCCGATCAAATCGTTAGTAAAATAAAGGATGGGGATGTAATTGGGATCGGATCGGGCAGTACTGTTTACCTTACCTTATTTGCCATAGCAGAGAAGATTAAAGCCGAGAAGCTTAATATTTTGGCTATACCAACCTCTATCGAAATTTCAACGGCTTGCAGTAAGCTGGGCATACCTCTTACTAGTTTGTATGAGCATAAGCCCGATTGGTGCTTTGATGGTGCAGACGAGGTTGACCCTGCACATAACCTGATAAAGGGTCGTGGTGGGGCATTATTTAAAGAGAAACTACTAATTAGCAGCAGCCCTTTAAATTATATCATTGTTGATGATACCAAGCTGGTTGATAAACTGGGAACAAAATTCCCGGTACCGGTGGAGGTTTTTCCATCGGCATTATTGCATGTGGAGGAAGGGCTAAAAGCAGTAGGTGCAAATAGCATTGTGCTTAGATTAGCCGGTGGTAAAGACGGGCCGGTTATCACCGAAAATGGCAACTTATTGCTTGATGTTCATTTTGATAATATCTACAATGAACTGGAGCTTAAAATAAAAGCCATAACGGGTGTAATAGAAAGCGGCTTATTTATAAATTATAATATAGAAGTTTTAGTAGCATCAAACAGCTAGTAATAGTAATATTGCATGACAATAAGCCCTATAGGTGGTACGCTTGTTGACGCAAAAAAGGAATAATTATAACAACATAGAAACAGATATTTAAATATAATATAATGGAAACCAATAAAGTAAAACAAATACACAGCTTTGGCCAAAGCATCTGGCTTGATTTTATAGACCGTGCTTTCATCGGTAACGGTAAGTTAAAGGCCCTGATAGATGATGACGGAATTAGAGGTGTAACTTCTAACCCTGCAATTTTCGAGAAAGCTATTAGCAGCAGCGATATGTATGATGCTGATATTGCCGCTTTATCAGACGGTAAAAACACTACCGAGGAGATCTTCTTTGGTTTGGCCATAAAAGACATCCAGAATGCCTGCGACTTGTTTAAAGGTCTTTATACAGAAAGTGCTAAAGGCGATGGCTATGTAAGCTTAGAGGTATCTCCGTTTTTAGCTTTAAAAGGTAACGAAACTTTTGAGCAGGCAAAATTACTTTGGAAACAAGTTGGCCGCGAAAACGTAATGATAAAAATCCCGGGTACACAACCTGGTTTAGATGCTATCCGTAAATCTATTGCGCAAGGCATTAACATTAATGTCACTTTGTTATTTGGCTTGCCACGTTATGAGCAAGTTGCACTGGCTTACATTGCAGGTTTAGAAGATCATTTGGCAGCAGGTCATGAAATTGCTCATATATCATCAGTCGCCAGTTTCTTTTTAAGCCGGATTGATGTATTAATCGACCCAATATTAGACGAAAAAGGCCTAGGCGAATACAAAGGCGAAGTTGCCATTGCATCTGCCAAAAAAGCGTACGAAATTTATAAAAGAATATTCAGCGGCCCGCGTTGGGAGAAACTAGCTGCCAAAGGCGCTAAACCACAACGTTTACTTTGGGCAAGTACCAGCAGCAAAAACCCTGCATTTAAAGATACCAAGTATGTTGAGGCCTTAATAGGCGCAGATACAGTTGATACCGTTCCGTTGGAAACTATCGTAGCTTTCCGCGATCATGGTGTTGCTGCTAACACTTTAGAGCAAGGCTTAGATAAAGCGACTGAAATTTTAGATAAAGTTAAAGCTGCCGGTATTGATATCGACGCGTTAACGCAACAGTTAGAAGACGAAGGCGTTGAGAAATTTAATGCACCGTTCGAAAAACTATTGCAATCAATCGAAGATCACAAAAACAAGGCGAAATAATTCCGGAATGGAAACTAACGACCTTAAAATACTTTTCTTCGATATTGGCGGGGTAATACTAACCAATGGTTGGGGGCACGAATCGCGTAAGCTGGCATCAGAGCAATTTGGGTTGGATTATGCCGAGGTTAATGCCCTGCATACTTTCATTTTTAATGTATATGAAATTGGAAGCGTAACCTTAGATGAATACCTGGATACGGTAATATTTAACCATCCGCGCGAATTTGCAAGAGAGGATTTTAAGGAGTTTATTTACCAGCAATCGGTTGAGTTGCCCACGCTTAAATGGTTAAAAGAATGGAAAAAAGATTGTGGTTTCCGCATCATTTCCATTAATAACGAGGGTAAGGAATTGAATGATTACCGGGTTAAAAAGTTTAAGCTACATGATTTTTTCGATGCCTTCGTATCATCGTGCGAGGTTAAGCTGCGCAAGCCCGATCCAAACATATGGAAGCTTGCAATGGGCATTGCTCAGGTGGCGCCAAACCAATGTGTTTATTTTGACGATCGCATAATGTTTGTTAACGCGGCGCAAAAATTGGGCATCAGGTCTTTCCTGCATACCGATCTGGAATCGACCAAAAAAATATTACAACAATTAAAAGAGGAAAATCACAACAAATAATATGAGCACACCAAATAAATATGATTTCGGCATGATCGGCCTGGGTACTATGGGTCGTAACTTATTACTAAACATGGGCGACCATGGCGTAAAAGGTGCCGGTTTTGATAAAGACGCTACCAAAGGCGCGTTATTAGAGCAGGAAAGTAAACACGGCAACCTTAAAGGCTTTAGCGATGTTAAAGAATTTGTAGCTAGTTTAAACAGCCCTAAAGCTATTATGATGTTGGTGCCTGCCGGTAAAATTGTTGATGATGTTATTGAAGAGCTATTACCGCTAATTGATAAAGGCGACCTGATCATTGACGGTGGCAACTCCTACTTTGCTGATACCAACCGCAGGGTTGAGTATTTAGAAGGTAAAGGCATCCACTTTTTCGGCATGGGTGTATCAGGCGGCGAGGAAGGCGCACGTAAGGGCCCAAGCATGATGCCGGGTGGCGATAAAGATGCTTACAATGTAATGAAGCCTATTCTGGAGTCGATAGCAGCTAAGGTTGATGGCGCGCCATGCGTTACCTATATAGGTCCTGGTGCATCGGGTCACTTTGTTAAGATGGTGCATAACGGTATTGAGTATGGTGTGATGCAATTATTGGCGGAGACCTACGAGATATTGAAAAAAGGTTTAGGCCTTGATAACGCGGCCATAGGTAAAATATTTACCGAGTGGAACGATGGTCGTTTAAAATCATTTTTGATGGAAGTTACCCGTGATATTTTTCGATACAAAGCACCGGGTACCGATCATTTATTGTTAGATGATATTAAAGACGAAGCCCGTGCAAAAGGTACCGGTAAATGGACATCACAGGTAGCTATGGATCTGCAAGCACCTATCCCTACCATTGATACGTCAGTTTCAATGCGCGACTTATCAAAATATAAAGCCATGCGTGTTAAAGCTGAAGGTATATATGGAGGTGTCGAAGGTAAATTAAATGTTGATACCGATGCATTCATCAAATCATTAGAGGAAGCTTTTTATTTCAACATGATCATTACCTATTCGCAAGGTATCCACATGTTGTCAAGAGCATCGGTCGAATTTAAATACGATCTGAAACTTGCGGAGATTGCTAAAATATGGAGGGGCGGCTGTATTATCCGTTCAATATTCCTGAATGATATTTACAATGCGTTCCAGGCCGATCCTAATTTGGAGCACCTATTATTAGACAATGGCGTGGCTAATGAAGTTAAAGGCGCTGTTGGCGGTGCACGCACCGTAGTATCGGCTGTTACTGCAGCAGGTATCGCAGCACCATGCTACGCGGAATCTTTAAGTTATTTTGATGCTTTCCGCAGCGGCCGTATGCCATCAAACCTGATACAAGCACAACGCGATTATTTTGGGGCGCATACCTATGAGTTGATAGGTAAAGAAGGAACGTTCCATACCCAATGGGTAGCAAAATAAGCCCACCCAAACCCTCCTCAGTAGGGAGGGCTTAAAAAGCTTTTAAAAGTCTCCCCTACCGGGGGAGATTTAGAGGGGGCTAAGGGCTAAATATTAAATAAACAGAAGTACATATAAATAGATTATGTCAATAATAAAATCAGAGCCAACCGTATTTATCATTTTCGGTGGTACAGGCGACTTGAACGCGCGTAAACTTGCACCCGCGTTATATAACTTATTCCTTGACGGATGGTTGCCAAAGCAATTTTCTATCATCGGTACGGGCCGTACCAAATTAACCGATGAGCAGTTTAGAACAAACTTGCTGGAGGATATTAATAATTTCTCGCGCAGCGGCAAAGCCGTTAAAGCAAAGTGGGATGAATTTATTCAGAACGTTTACTACCAGGTATCAGACGCAAAAGACGCCGAAACTTATAAAGAGTTTGGCAAACGTATTGACGCGCATAACGCCGAGTGGAAAACCCGCGCGAATGTTATTTATTATTTAGCGGTATCGCCTACGTTCTTCCCTATCATTACCTCAAATTTAGCTAAAGCTAAACTGACTACCGATGTAGAGAAAACACGTATTGTAATTGAGAAACCATTTGGTCATGACCTGGAATCGGCAAAAGAATTGAATAAATTATTGGCCGGTCTTTTCGATGAGAAACAAATCTATCATATAGATCATTATTTAGGTAAGGAAACCGTACAAAACATTATGGCTTTCCGTTTTGCCAACTCTATACTAGAGCCTATCTGGAACCGTAATTATATTGAACACGTACAAATATCAGTAACCGAGCAATTGGGTGTTGAAGACCGTGGTGATTATTATGACGGATCGGGGGCCATGCGTGATATGATCCAAAATCACTTATTGCAATTACTATGTTTAGTGGCTATGGAAACCCCGGTTAATTTTAACGCCGATGAGATACGCAACCGCAAAGTTGATGTATTACATGCCATGCGCCGTTTCTCGCCAGAGGACGTACGTATGTCGGCTGTAAGGGGCCAATATGCCAAAGGCTGGATGGAAGGTAAGGAAGTACCCGGCTATCGCGACGAACCCAAGGTTGACCCTAACTCTAACACCGAAACTTTTGCCGCGCTTAAATTTTTTGTGGATAACTGGCGCTGGCAAGGCGTGCCATTTTACGTTCGTACAGGTAAAAGGCTGCACCAATCATCATCAGTAATTTCTATACAGTTTAAAGACGTACCACATAAAATATTTCCTACGGAAGCTGCCGAAAGCTGGCAACAAAACAGGCTGATCATTAGCATACAGCCCGAGATGAGCATCCGTTTACAGGTACAGGCCAAACGCCCGGGACTGGACATGATATTAAATACCGTTGATATGGTGTTTGATTATAAAGGTACTTATACCAACCAGGCACCAGAGGCTTACGAAACTTTATTATTGGATACCATGCTGGGCGATCAAACCTTGTTTATGCGTGGCGACCAGATAGAGGCCGCTTGGGACCTAATTATGCCGGTACTAAGCACCTGGACTAACAAAAAGAGCTTAAACTTCCCTAATTATTCAGCAGATTCATGGGGCCCTGAAAGCGCCGAGGCATTAATTGCCCGCGATGGCTTTAACTGGTTCTCATTACCGTTGAAGAATACGAAGAAATAAAAACAAATAAATAACAACAGGGGTGTCACCCTGAGGTACTCGAAGGGTGAGCGTAAAGGCCCACCCGCATGCTTCGAGAGCCTCAGCATGACACCCTTTTTTAAATGTTAAACATGACAGTAAACATATTCAACACCCCCGATGAAGTAGTTGATGCTCTTGCACAATACTTTGTAAAAACCGCTAATGAAAGCATTGCTGCAAGAAGCAAATTTTCGGTAGCGTTATCAGGCGGTAGTTCACCAAAAAAATTATATGAGTTATTGGCATCAACCACTTATGCTGATAGTATAGAATGGGCCAAGGTTTATTTCTTTTTTGGCGATGAACGCAACGTACCGCAAACCGACCCGGAAAGCAACTACCTGATGGCTAAGAAAGCTTTGTTTGAGCCTTTATATATTGATAGAGCCAACATTTTCGCGGTTGATACTACGCTTACTCCAAATGAGGCTGCGCAAAAATACGCCGAAGCAATTGCCGAGTTTTTTGACGAGGACGAAATGAGCTTTGACCTGGTATTACTGGGTTTAGGCGATGACGCGCATACGGCCTCCCTGTTCCCACATACACCGGTACTGCATGATGTAACCCCGTCTGTAAAATCGTTGTTCCTGGAGAGTAAACAAGTGTACCGTATCACACTTAACGCGCCGCTGATCAATGAGGCTAAAAATATTGCCTTTCTTGTTTATGGCGAAAGCAAAGCAGAAGCCGTACATCACGTTTTTGAAGATGATGAAGACATAGAGAATTATCCTGCGCAGTTAATTGATTCAATAACCGGCGAAGTGCACTGGTTCATGGATGAGGCCGCTGCCGCTGATCTGGAAGAAGAGTATTAGAGATAACATACAAACTGTATCTGCAGGGTCTCCCAACGGAGGCCCTGCGTTTTTTAAGGGTAGAGCATCAAAATTAAATTGGACTAATTATCAGGAATACATATCTTTAAGATCCTAAATTATTCCAAAGTCATGAAATACATTTACGTTATTTTCCTGGTTTTTACCAGCTTGTTACCACTGGCCGGTATTGCTCAGACGACTAAAGGCGGTTCATTTGCTGATATCAGTTTTATTGAGGGACACTGGAAAGCAACCACAGCCGAAGGTCGCGCGATAGAGGCTGTTTGGCTGGCTCCTGCCGGCGACAATATATTGGGCTTTATGCGGATGATGAACGGCGATAAGGCCGATCTGTACGAGATATTAGCTTATGAACAATCGGAACAGGGATTGGTATCATTGGTAAAGCATTTTAAACCTGGCTTGTTAGGGCAGGAGGAGAAGGATAATCCCAACCGTTACCTATTTGTAGAGGCAAACAAAAACCGCGCGATATTCCAAAGCACAGGCGGTGATCTGCGTATTCTTTATGAAAAACGTTCTTCCAGTCAGTTTGCAATAGCCCGTGGCAATCAGGAAAATGGCAAATGGATTTTTAAGGACCTGTTTATATTTGATAAAGTAAAATAGTTAGATTAGATTTATTTAACGATAAAAGCCCCGAACGTTCGGGGCTTTTATCGTTAATCTATTTTAATTTTTAACTGAATTTAAATAATCGTACCGTTTGGTATAACCGCACGCTTTTTAACTACAACAATACCATCCTGTACGGTATGCGTTGGATAGTCGCCATTAGGCAGCGGGTCACCGCAGTTTATGGACACATCATTACCTATATGGGTGTTTTTATCTATAATAGCATTTTTTATCTGACACCTGTCGCCAATACCCATAATAGGCTGATTGTTTTGCTGGCACTCTTCAATTTGCTCTAATGTTTGGTAATTATCGCTACCCATTATGTAACAGTTCTCGATAGTGGTATCAAAGCCTATACGGGTACGTATGCCTACTACAGATCGTATTACATGGCTGGCATTAACAATACAACCATCGGCAACTATGGTTTTATCCATGTGCGTACCCGATATTTTTGACGGCGGCAACATCCGCGCACGCGTAAAAATGTAATTCTTATCAAAAAGATTAAACTGAGGAATATCATCAGTCAAACCTAAGTTAGCATCAAAGAAAGATGGTATGGTACCAATATCGGTCCAGTAACCTTCATACTGGTAGCTTAATACTTTATGTTTATCGATAGATTGCGGGATTATTTCTTTACCAAAATCGGTATGTTCATTACCCTGCAGCAAATCAAATAACAGTTTGCGATTAAATATATAAATACCCATTGATGCCAGGTAGATCCGTCCCTGGGCTTCCATTTCGGGGCTTACATCTGAGACAAGCTTGTCGAAATCTGTTTTCGGTTTTTCTACAAAAGCGGTAACGGTGTTATGTTCATCTGTTTGTAATATGCCAAAACCCGGTACATCATTAACGTGTACAGGTATGGTGGCAATAGATATATCAGCCTTTGCATTAATGTGCTGATCGATCATATCCGCAAAATCCATCTGATACAATTGGTCGCCCGATAGGATCAATACATAATCAAACTCATGTACCGCCAGGTGATGCAAGCTTTGGCGTACCGCATCTGCCGTGCCCTGGAACCATGCCCCGCTGCTAGGGGTTTGCTCGGCAGCCAAAATATCAACAAAGGCTTCGCTAAAAGTGCTAAAGTGGTACGTGTTTTTAATGTGTTTGTTTAACGATGCCGAATTAAACTGCGTTAACACGTAAATACGCTCAACACCTGAGTGTAAACAATTGGAGATGGGAATATCAACCAAACGATACTTACCCGCTATTGGCACCGCCGGTTTAGAGCGTGTTGCAGTAAGGGGATACAAACGGCTGCCCTGGCCACCGCCAAGTACAATGCAAATTACTTTTGATGTCATATTGTTGTGGTGTTTAAGCTTTGGTATAGTTCCATATATTGTTTAGCCGATACGTCCCATGAAAAATCAAGTGCCATCATCCGCTTGCGTAATGTTTGTAGTTTTTTAGCATCGTTATACACTACCACCGCGCGGCTTACGGCATAGCAAATATCTTTAACACTGGTGTTGTTATAGCGTATGCCATAGCCACCTTTATCGCCAAAATCAATAACGGTATCTTTTAATCCGCCGGTGCTACGCACCATTGGCATGGTGCCGTAACGTAACGAGTATAACTGATTTAATCCGCAAGGTTCAACCCGGCTAGGCATCAGCAAAAAGTCTGACCCGGCATAAACAAGGTGCGCCAGTTCTTCGTTATAGCCGATGTAAACATTACAATCAGCCGGGAATTTTTCTTTCAGCTCCTGCAGGTCCATTTCTGTTTTAGTCTCGCCCGCGCCCAATATTAAAAAGTTTACTTTTCCGGCAAATTCTTCCAGGCTGGTTTCAATAGCTCCGGCTAATAGGTCGGCTCCTTTCTCGCCCACCAAACGACCAATAAATGATATTAGCGGTTTTGTTGGGTCAAGGTTAAAACGCGTACAAAGCGCCTCCTTATTTTTTTGTTTGCCTGCGGCGACTTTTGCCGCGGCAAATTTCTCTACGATCATTGGGTCGGTAGCCGGGTTCCATACCTCAGTATCAATACCGTTAATGATGCCCACACCTTTGGCCCGTTCTAAAAAGAATAAAAACTCCAACCCGTTTGAATTAATCACCAACTCGTCTAAATAACTCGGCGATACTGTAGTAAATTTTGAGGCACACCGCACTGCCGATGCCAGCGGGTTTATGCCGCCACTCCAATCCAGCAAGCCGGTTTTGGTCAGGTCGATCTCTGGCAGGTATGATAATTTATCCCACCCAAAAGCTCCGTGATATTGGCCGTTATGAATGGTGAATACAGTTGGCGTTTTAGCCAACCGGGTATATAACTTAGAGTATTGCAATAAAAACGGCACCAAGCCCGAGTGATGGTCATGGCAATGAATAATATCTGGCGATTGTTGCGAATAGCTTATCCAATCTAAAAAAGCTATCTGGAAAGCGATGAACTGCTCAGTTTCGTCCGGGTAGCTGTATATGTTTTCGCGATCTATCAGTCCGGGGATTTTTACCAGGTAAAGTTCAAAACCTAGTTTATCGGTTTTTTCCTTTAATATCTCAAAATACAACCTGCGAATACCTAACAGCGTAGCTCCCTGGAAAACAGTATCAAACTCGTTTTCGCGGGTAAATTTCCGATCATAAAAAGGCATTACCACGGCAGCCTTGTGGCCCGCCAGTGTTTGATATTTAGGCAGCGCGCCAACAACATCTGCAAGGCCGCCAACTTTTGCAACCGGGTAACATTCGGCACTTAGGTGAAAAATTCTCATCAGGTTTATATACAGCGATTAAGGTACTAAACATTCCCGCAAATAAACAAACACATAATTGGAAAAATGTGTTTTTAAAGGTGTAAATATTTAACCTAAACACAGCTTTAATTGCAATTTTGATATTATTGTGGTTTTTAAAGTATTTAAAATTAAGATAATTGCAATTTATGTAAGCTGCCTGTGAGGACACAGACAGCGGGGGGAAAGTACTGTTAGATTATTAATGCGCTTCCAACCAATTCAAACCTGTACCTATCTCAACAATTATAGGCACTGTAGTTTTTATGGCTGTTTTCATGTTATGCATAATGATGGGTTTCACAATTTCTATTTCGTGATTCGGTACATCAAACACCAACTCATCATGTACCTGCATGGTCATACGGGTATCCAGTTTTTGTTCTTTTAGTTCGCGGTGAATATTGATCATAGCTATCTTGATCATATCAGCCGCCGAACCTTGTATGGGCGCGTTGATGGCATTTCGCTCTGCAAAGCCGCGTACGGTTTGGTTGGCCGAGTTAATGTCGCGCAGATAACGCCTGCGGCCCATCAGTGTAGTTACATAACCATTCTCGCGGGCAAAGTTCATGGTATCGCTCATGTATTGTTTAATACCGGGAAATTGCGCAAAATAGTTCTCAATGATCTCGGCAGCTTCTTTACGCGGGATACCCAAGTTCTGCGATAAACCAAATGCCGACTGTCCGTAAATAATACCAAAGTTTACCGCCTTGGCATTACGGCGCTGGGTGCTGTCCACATCCCCGACAGCTATGCCGTAAACGTTGGCGGCTGTTGCGGTGTGGATATCAATGCCTTTAACAAAGGCATCCATCATGTTGGCATCCTTGCTTATTTCGGCAATAATACGCAGTTCTATTTGCGAGTAATCCGCAGACACAATGCTATGCCCGCTATCACGCGGAATAAAGGCTTTACGCACTTCCCGCCCCCGCTCTGTACGGATAGGAATATTTTGCAGGTTAGGGTTGGTCGAGCTTAGTCGCCCGGTTGCTGCTACCGCCTGGTTATAACTTGTGTGCACACGCCCGGTTTTGGCGTTAACCATTTGCGGCAAGGCATCAACATAAGTTGATTTAAGTTTTTGCAGTTGGCGATAATCTAAAATATCACGAACGATATCGCTTTTGTTAGCAAGTCCCAACAACACATCTTCGCCGGTTTGATATTGGCCGGTTTTGGTTTTTTTAGCTTTAGGATCCAACATCAGTTTCTCAAACAACACTTCGCCCAATTGTTTTGGCGATGCAATATTGAAACGTACGCCCGCTTTTTCGTAAACCGTTTTCTCTAATACGGCAATGTCGGTTTCCAGATCTTTAGAAAATTCACGCAGGGTGTCATGGTCAATTTTTACACCTTCGTGCTCAATATCAGCCAGTACATATATTAATGGGTTCTCAATTTTATGCAGCAGGTCATCTGCACCTACTGCTTTTATTTTAGGTTCAAAAATTTCTTTTAATTGCAGGGTAATGTCGGCATCCTCGGCGGCATATTCCTTTATCTTTTCTATCTCCACATCGCGCATGCTGCCCTGATTCTTTCCTTTGGGGCCTATCAGCTCCGTTATCGAAACAGGTTTATAGCCCAGGTAGTTTTCGCTCAGCACATCCATACCGTGGCGAGTGTCCGGGTCAATGATATAATGCGCCATCATGGTGTCAAACAGATCGCCGCATATTTGCACACCATACCATTTCAGCATCAGGATATCGAACTTAATATTTTGCCCTATCTTACCAATGGCAGGGTCTTCCATCACGTCCTTAAATTCATCCACAATAGCCTGCACTTCTTTTTGATCAACCGGAACCGGCACATACCAGGCTTCCGTAGCTTTTATAGCAAATGATAAGCCCACCAATTCACAATTATTGGCATCGGTGCCGGTAGTTTCAGTATCAAAGCAAAAGCTTTTTTGTTGTTTAAGTATGGCGATAAGTTCGGCGCGTTTTCCTTTTGTATCCGCCAGGAAATATTGATGCGGAACGTTGTTTATATTCTTTGCGGCGGCTGCAAATTCAGGCTCTTTAATGTCCTGGATATCAACAGTCATGGTTGTCCGGCCTTCGGCAACCGGCGCGCCAAACATATCTATCTGCGTACCCGCCGATGTAGCTTTTATTTCGGTAATGCTAAAATCGTCACCAAAAACACGGCGACCCAGGGTCCTAAATTCTAATTCGGCAAACAATGGTTCTAAAAGTTCTTTACTCGGCTCACACATTTCCAGCCCGGCCTCATCCAGTTCAACCGGCGAATTAAGATTAATGGTAGCCAGCTTTTTCGACATCAGGCCCTGCTCGGCAAAAGCCTCGATATTCTCTTTTAGCTTGCCTTTCAGCTCGTGACTATGGTTTATTATTTCTTCTACCGATCCGTATTGTTTTATTAATAGTTTGGCTGTTTTTTCTCCAACGCCTGGTATCCCCGGAATACCATCTACCGCATCGCCCCATAAACCTAAAATATCAATTACTTGCTCGGGGCGTTCAATTTCCCATTTGGCTAATACTTCGGGCACACCCAGTATCTCCATCTCATTACCCATGCGGGCAGGCTTGTAAATGAATATGTTATCCGACACCAATTGCGCGAAATCCTTATCGGGTGTCATGCAATAAACCTTGTAACCTTTCTGTTCGGCTTTTTTGGCGAGGGTACCTATGATATCATCAGCCTCATAACCGTCAGACGTGATGACCGGGATATTAAAACCCAATATCAGCTTAAAAATATATGGCAGCGCGGCCGACAGATCCTCGGGCATTGTTTCGCGGTGTGCTTTGTAAGCAGCAAAATCTGTATGGCGTTCAGTAGGTGCTTCGGTATCAAAAACTACAGCCATATGGGTTGGCTTTTCCTTTTTTAATACATCAAGCAAAGTATTGGTAAAACCCATTACTGCCGATGTATTAAATCCGCTTGACGTGAACCGCGGGGTTTTACTTAAAGCAAAATGCGCCCGGTATATCAGGGCCATACCATCTAAAAGGAATAACTTCTTCATTGATTATGATTGCACCGATGGGTTTTGATTACACCGATTTCTCAAAAATACAATTTATGTTCACTGATTAATAAAATCTATGAAATCAAAAAAATAAATCTGTGAAATTACTTAAATGAACACCCCGGAATATGGTCATTAACCATGCCTGTAGCCTGCATAAAGGCATAGCAAATAACGCTGCCAAAAAAAGTAAAGCCTCGTTTTTTCATGTCCTTGCTTATAGCATCGGATATTTCGGTAGTAACCGGCGTACTGCCTGTGGTATTATTTGTAGGCTTACCATCGGGCATAAAACGGTACAGATATTTATCAAACGAGCCAAATTCTTCTTGAACTTCTAAAAATAGCTTTGCACATTTAATAGCAGCCAATATTTTTAACCGGTTGCGGATGATACCTGCGTCCTGCATTAACCGTTCCACATCTTCATTATTAAAAGCGGCAACTTTATGTACATCAAAATTGGCAAATGCTTTGCGATAACCCTCACGTCTGCGCAAAATAGTAATCCAACTTAGTCCGGCTTGCGCAGCCTCGAGTATTAAAAACTCAAATAGTATTTTATCATCGTGGGTGGTTTTGCCCCATTCTTTATCATGGTATTCCATGTATAGCAGGTCTGTACCACACCAGGCGCAACGATTTAGTTCTTGAGTCATATTAGGATGTTTTGTAGATGCAAATTAAACTTTTATATCGTAGACGCAAAGTAGAGATGCAATGCATTGCGTCTCTACGGTTCTATTAGGCTCCGTTTAATTCGTCCCAGTATTCAACAGCTCGTCTATAATGCGGGATAACAATAGACCCGCCCACCAAATTAGCGATCATAAATACCTCGTTCATTTCATCGTGTTTTACACCGGCCTCGTGGCATTTGCCCAGGTGATACTTTATGCAATCATCGCAACGCAAAACCATTGATGCTACCAGGCCCAGCATTTCTTTGGTTTTTACATCCAGCGCGCCATCGGCATAAGTGGTGGTATCTAAAGCAAAAAAACGTTTAATATTGGTATTGGCCGATTCCATGATTCTATCGTTCATTTTGGTGCGATAGCTTTCAAAATCTTCTATTAATTTACCCATATTTTAATTATTGAATGAGTGATTGAGTGCTTTTTTTTGAATTGATAAAGTTATGAAATCCGTTATCTTTATCACGTCATTTATACGCAACAAACCCACACAAAAATGGAAACTTTATCGCCCAATATTTTTACTAATGACATGAAAGCAACTATCGCTTTTTATCAATTACTTGGTTTTAAAATCACTATGTCGGTGCCCGAAGAAGGCGATGACCTGGTTTGGGCGATGATGGTGAATGGCAGCGTTACCATGATGTTTCAAACTTATGAAAGCCTGGCGGATGAACTGCCCGAGATATCGCGTAAAGATGGTGGATCGCTTATTTTATATATCAACCTAAAAGATATTCGCGGCTTTTTTGAGCAGATAAAAGATAAAGTACCTGTTTTAAAAGGATTGGAAACTACCTTTTACGGCGCTACCGAATTTTCTATTAAAGACAATAACGACTACGTATTAACCTTTGCCGAACACGAATAAACCATGATTAACGTTAAACGAACAGACCATATTAATATCTGCGTAGCCCCCGAGGACCTGGAAGCAGCACGCAAATTTTATGCGGATGTATTCGGACTTGAACCCACTCCGCCCCCGATCATATTTTTATTACACCGGGCTATTGGTTTATTATCGGCGATATACAATTGCCTTGTATTTGCATGCCGTAGGTGCCGCTAAGTATCGTACCTAACGGCACGAATGGAATTTTTCGTTTTGTTTTTCTACCGAGCTTTAATCCCTACGGGATTGGATGAGGTCTACACTATCCTCTTATAAATCCCATCCAAATTCCTCCCCAGTTCCATATAATCCAAACCATAGCCTACCACAAATTCATTAGGGATATTAAAGGCTACGTGCTTTAATTCTTCAACCGGGTATTCAATAGCATCGGGTTTTAGCAGCAGGGCGCAAACGGTTATAGATGCCGGTTTACGATGGCTCAACTTGGCGATTAAATAGTCGAGCGTATTACCGGTATCAACAATATCTTCTACCAGTACTATATGGCGGTTGGTAATATCAACCATCAGGTCAAAATCGTCTCTTATGCGGCGTGTGCTGGTGATTCCGCCATGATAAGATGATAGTTTGGTAAATGCCACCTCGCAGGGAACGTTAATCTGTCTTAACAGATCGGCCATAAACATAAAACAGCCGTTAAGTACGCCTACAAATATGGGTGCCTTATCGGCATAATCTTTATTTAGTATTGCGGCAATTTCTTTGGTACGGGCAAGTATGGCTTCTGCGGATATCAGTGGTTCGAATTCGAGGTCGGCAATTTTAATATTCATGGAACGAATATAATGCGATTTGTATTAACCCGTTATTTTATGTCGATAAATTATTAAACGATCTTGTGTCCGTCGCATATGGAGCCGGACAGCTTTGGACGGTCGGACGAATAGAACTAGTCTCTACATAAATCCATATATTTACCCCTCAATGATGGAATACCAGCTCTACACCTTATCCAACGGCATACGGGTAATGTACAAACACTCGCCTACAGCGGTTACGCATTGCTGCCTGCTGGTTAACGCCGGCTCGCGCGATGAGCAGCCCAACCAGGAAGGGCTGGCCCACTTTATTGAGCACCTGTTGTTTAAAGAAACCGACCGCCGCAGTACCAATCAGATACTTAACCGCTTGGAACTGGTAGGTGCCGACCTTAACGCTTATACCACCAAAGAATATACCTGCATCCACGCTTCGTTTTTAAACCCGTATTTAGAGCGTGCTATTGATCTTTTTGAGGATATTTTATTTCACTCAACGTTCCCGGAGGATGAGGTGGAGAAAGAGCGCGGGGTTATCCAGGATGAAATAGCATCTTATCTCGATCAGCCCGAAGAAGCCATCCAGGATGATTACGAAGAACTGCTTTTTCAAGATCATCCGATAGGAAAAAACATCCTGGGTACTACAGAAACAGTTGGCCGCCTAAACCGCGATGACATGAAGCAGTTTATGGCTGCTAATTATAATACTAACGAGATCATCTTCGCGGTTATAGGCGATTATGATTTAAAAAAGGTAAGCAAGCTGGGCGATAAATATTTTGGCCCTATCGAACCAAATTATAGTAAAAAGAGTAGGGTAACACCCCTCGCTAACATCGGTGGGAAGCATATTATCCATAAGCCAATCTCGCAAACGCATTGTGTTATAGGTAACCAGGCCTACTCGTCATCGCACCACAATAAAACAGGCCTATTGTTATTAAATAATCTGCTGGGTGGAATGGGGATGAGTAACCGCTTAAACTTAGAGATCCGCGAGAAACATGGCATAGCCTACACCATCGAATCAAACTATACCGCGTTAACCGATACGGGCATATTCTCCATTTACTTTGGTACCGATACCGAAAAGACGGACAAAGCCGCGCGCCTTGTCCACAAAGAGCTGAAAAAACTGCGCGAACAAAAGCTAAGCACCTTACAATTACATCAAAACAAACAAAAGTTTATAGGGCAAATAGCATTGGCCGAAGAGAATCGCATGAGCCTGATTATATCTATGGCTAAAAGCCTGATCGACTTTAATTATGTGGATACGCTACCGCAGCTATTCGAAAAAATTAATGCGGTTACTGCCGAGCAGCTATTGGAGATAAGCAATGAAATATTTGACGAAAGTAAAATGATTACCCTGCTATTTGAGCCTAAAGATTAAAGCCGTAATTTTGCACCATGAAATTTCCTATTATAGCATATGGCGACCCGATTTTGCGAAGAAAAGCAACTTCAATTGAGCCGGCCGAATATCCGCATATAAAACAATTGGTTGATGATCTGTTCGAGACCATGTATGCCGCCCGTGGCGTTGGTTTGGCCGCTCCGCAGGTGGGTTTATCTATGCGCTTGTTTGTGGTTGATGCCTCTGTTTTTGATGACGAGGAACCCGAGCTAAAGAATTTCAAAAAAGCATTCATTAACGCTTGTATTCTGGAAGAAAGTGGTACAGAATGGTCGTTTAACGAAGGTTGTTTGAGCATCCCTGATATCAGGGAAGACGTTACCCGCAAATCGACAGTTAAATTATCATACTATGATGAGAACTGGAAACACCATGAAGAAACCTTCTCGGGCATGGCTGCACGCGTTATCCAACACGAATATGATCATATTGAAGGTAAACTATTTACCGATAAACTGAGTCCGCTACGTCGTAGACTGTTAGAAAAACGGTTAACCGATATTTCTAAAGGAATAGTGGATGTTGAATATAAAATGAAGTTCCCTTCTGTTAAAAAAGGCCGCTAGTTTTTAGCGCGATGATGCTGACGATTTATCGCCGGCAGCTATATCCTTAATCAAGCTACCCCAGGCAAACGGGTTAAGCAATGGGTTGGTTATAGAATGTGAGTTTACAATGTTATTGTGCATTTCCATTGGGTTAAAGCTCTCATATCCACTGCGTGGCAAAGAGGCTTCCAAAGCACGGATAGATGCAGGCGTTAAGTTTTTTCGCGCAATCTCCAAATCGTCATCAGCAATTTTCAACGATAAAAAATCCTTCCTGAACTCGTCCGTAGTAGCCCATGGGAATACCCTTACGGCCGGTAAATTAAAAATCTGTGGCTTTAATGATACATTCATTATCAAGCTTTGGTGAACAACTTTTGCGGGAATAACAACAATAACCGGACTGTAGCCCACGCTGCTAAAACGCAATGTATCCAGTTCATGCGCCACAAACGAGAAATAGCCCTCGTAATTGGCAATATAAACCTGTTTATGTGTAGTAACGTTGGTAATGTTTACGTAAGGTACAATAGCGTGCATACTATCGGCAGTATGGGTAACCCCGCTAAACTGCACCAATGGGCGCTCGCTGTTTTGTGCAAACGCGGTTATAGTGAAGAATAAAAACAATATGCCAAAAAGGTATTTCATTATGCTATTGAGCCGTCTTTAATTAGTACATCAACGGGTAAAAATAGTTTTTAGTTTGCAAACTATATAGTATGGCTATAAAGCAGGAAGCAATTTAACAATACTTAACATTTACCGCAAATTTTCGGGCAATACGGCATCCGGGTCGTCAATATCTGTTAGGTTAATGGCTTCAACACCTGTAATTTCGGGTACGGCTTTTTGTATGGCACCTTCAATACCCGCTTTAAGCGTCATGATGCTCATGGGGCATGACCCGCATGATCCCAGTAACCGCAACCTAACCACACCTTCGGGCGTTATCTCTTCTACCGATACATTGCCGCCATCTGTTTCCAGATACGGCCTTATCGAATCCAACGCCGCTTCCACCCTTTCTAATAAACTCATTTTTACTAATTTATAAGTAAAGTTATTAATTATTTATAATATTTCTTGATAATACTTGCGCATTGTTAATAGAGATCTGCTGTGCCACGCGGTTTGCCATCTCGGTAAAGGCGTTAACCATCACCGGATGCTCTTCGCTTAACACTATAGGTTTGCCGGCATCGCCGCTATCGCTTATGCCTTTTATCAGCGGTATCTCGCCTAAAAACGGAACCTCCAACTGTTCGGCCAGTTTCTTGCCACCACCTTGGCCGAAGATGTAATATTTATTATCCGGCAGTTCGGCAGGGGTAAAGTAGGCCATGTTCTCTACTATACCCAATAGCGGTACATTTATCGATTCCATTAAAAACATACCAATACCCTTTTTTGCATCAGCCAGCGCAACGGCCTGCGGCGTAGTAACAATAACTGCCCCGGTAACCGGGAAGGTTTGCGTAATGGTAATATGTATATCGCCTGTACCGGGTGGCAGGTCTACTACCAGGTAGTCCAGCTCGCCCCAATCGGCATCATTGAAAAGTTGTTTAACGGCGGTTGATACCATTGGCCCCCGCCATGGCACGGGCTGATTTGGGTCTGTAAAGAACCCTATAGACAACAGCTTGATGCCATATTTTTCAATGGGCTCAATGCGCGTTTTTCCATCAACCTGGCTGGCTTTGGGGCGTGCGCCTTCAAGGCCGAACATGATCGGGATGCTTGGTCCATAAATATCAGCATCAATCAAACCTACCTTAGCACCGCTTTTGGCCAGGCCCAGCGCCAGGTTTACCGCAACGGTTGATTTACCAACCCCGCCCTTGCCCGATGCTACCGCGATGATATTTTTAACCCCCGGTACACCGGTATTTTTCTGCGTAGTAACGCGCGATGTCATGTTAACCGTAACCTCCAACTCCTTGCTGATGAAGTGGCCTATAGCATTGCGGCAGGCATTTTCAATAAGTGCTTTTAGTGGGCAGGCGGGCGTCGTTAGGATAACTGAGAAGCTAAGGCGATTACCGTCTATCTCAATATCCTGTATCATGTTTAGGGTAACCAGATCTTTTTTCAGATCGGGCTCCTCAACGTTGCTTAGGGCTTGCAGTACTTGTTCTTTTGTAGCTATCATGGTAATTAATACAAAATTACTAAAACAGCCCGAAGTAGTGTCATGCTAATGACTTTTTGGTGGGTTTGGTATATACATCCGTTTAAAACCCTAGCTTTTGTTTTTATAAAAATTAGTGTTTTGGCAAGCCCTTGTAAAGCTAAATGATTACGTTTGGGTTTATTACAGCGTATGCTTACAAATATCCTTAACGCCTTTGGTTTAAATGCAGACAATACGGTTATTGAGCCATTTGGCTCGGGGTTGATCAATAATACGTGGAAGGTTTTGGCGGGAGATAATGCTTATATTCTGCAACGCATCAATGCCAACATATTTAAATCGCCGCACGATATCGCCGATAATTTAGTCCTGCTGCAAAACTATCTGCATAAAACCGCTCCCGGTTATCTTTTCCCGGCACCCTTACCTGCATCAGATCATCAATATTTAGTGGTTGATGGTGACGATAATTATCGACTGCTACCTTTTATTAAAAACTCACATACGGTTGACGTAGTAATGCAAAGTGCCGAAGCATATGAGGCGGCAAAGCAGTTTGGTAAATTTTCTCGCCTATTAAATGATTTTGATGCCGGCCAATTAAAGTACACATTGCCCGATTTTCATAATCTTAATTTACGGGTAGATCAGTTTAAATCGGCACTAAAAACCGCGGATACGGAAAGGCTAAATAAAGCAGCGATAGAAATTAAGGCGATAGAAGGACATGTCGAAATAGCCAATACCTACCGGCAGTTGGTTAATAATCACGAGATACCTTTAAGGGTTATCCACCACGATACTAAAATAAACAATGTACTATTTAATGATGATGATAAAGGTTTATGTGTGATAGACCTTGATACCGTAATGCCTGGTTATTATATTAGTGATGTCGGCGATATGATGCGTACCTACTTATCTCCGGCTAATGAAGAAGAGCAGGACCTGTTTAAGATCCATGTACGCGAAGACCATTTCGCCGCTATATACAAAGGTTATATGGAAGAAATGGGCGAGGTGTTAGCCGTTGCCGAAAAAGCTTTGTTCTTTTATGCCGGTAAGTTTATGATTTATATGCAGGCCATGCGCTTTTTAACAGATCATTTAAATGGCGATATTTATTATCATATTAAATACGCCGGGCATAATTTATTGAGGGCGCAAAATCAGTTAACATTGCTCAACAAATACACCGCTGCAAAAGCTAAATTTGAACAATTGCTTAATAACCAAATACAGTTTATTAATTAATCATGGCTCATAAATTAAAAACTTTGCTGCTTGCCGTGTTTGTTGGCGCAAGTACCATTTGCAACGCGCAGCAGCGCATAAAAAATGTAATTGTTGTTGTTACCGATGGTTTTAGATGGCAGGAGTTTTTTAATGGTGCCGACAGGCAATTGGCCACCAGCAAAAAGTTTAGCCAGGGCGATTCGGCAGTTATACTTAAAAAATATTGGGATAGCGACAGCAAGATAAGCCGCGCTAAGGTATTGCCTTTTATATGGGGCACCATCGCTAAAAAGGGGCAGATTTACGGCAACCGCAACACCGGTAATTTAATGAATACGGCTAACCCCTACTGGTTCTCATATCCCGGCTATAATGAGATATTAACCGGCTATCCGGATATCGCTGTAAACTCTAACGATTATAAAGCCAACCCCAATGTTACCGTGTTGGAATACCTAAATAAGCAACCTGCTTTTAAAGGTAAAGTAGCGGCCTATGCTTCGTGGGATGCTTTCGACAGGATATTTAATAAAGAGCGGGCAGGATTCCCGGTAGTGGCGGCTTTTAAAAACACGGGCGGCGCGCATCCAACCGCAAAAGAAAACTTGCTGAATACCATGCTGGCTAACAGCTACCGCCCGTTTAATGATGATGAATGTCTGGATGTATTTACCCACTACGAAGCGATGGAATATCTGAAAGAGCATAAGCCCCGCGTTATGTTCATCGGCTATGGCGAAACAGACGAATGGGCGCATGCCGGCAAATACTATTCATACCTAAACGCCGCCCATCAGGTTGATAAATGGTTAAGCGATTTATGGAGCTACATACAATCAGACCCTAATTCTAAGGACCAAACCGCCTTGGTTATCACAACAGATCATGGCCGTGGTTTAGGCGATGAATGGACCACCCACGGCGCGAAAGTTAAAGGAGCCAGCGAAATGTGGGTTGCCGTAATGGGGCCGGGCATTGCCGCCAAAGGCGAAGTTACCGCGCCTATGCAAAACTACCAGCAGCAGATAGCGCAAACCATAGCTTCATTACTAGGCACAAAATTTATAGCCACGCACCCGGTTGCCGATAAATTAGATCTTAAATAAAACAACTCCTGAACACATGTTTGGAAAGGGCTGGTTATTGGTGATACAATAATATCATACATAACTTAACCACCATAGCTTAATTAATTGTGACAGACTAAGATAGCACCAAAAATAGTTGTTCGCAAGGTTGCAAATCAAAATGTCGCTATTTGATTTACATCCTATTAACAAAGCCTCTCCAAATGATCAGAGAGGCTTTGCTACTCATAAAGTGTTTTTTATTTTTTTAATGGGTATGTATTTATTAATAAAGACACCGCCGTTGATGGCCCAAAACCCTTTTTTAATACCGGTTGAGCCTCAACCGTGCGTGTTCCCCATTTGGTTTGAATAATACCATAAGAGTTACGGTTATTATAGGCAACCTTCGCATTTAAATTCAGCCAGTCAACCAGGTCTGTTTTACCGGTTTCTACGGTGTATTTGCGGGCGTAACGAGCAAAAATCCCTTTAAAGCCCGGCAGGTCGCCACCGCTGTCTTCGTTGTTCATTACCCTGCCTCTATAAATGGTGTCGCGGGTAAATTGCGCCAGCTTTTCCGCTTCGGCTAGATAAGTGGCTTCCTTAGTGTACTTGTAAAGCATAGTTGCCGCGCCCAAAAAAGTACCCTGGTTATAAGTGAAACTAACATTGCTGGTTCTTAGCATACCGGTTCTTTTATTCAGGTCCACGTTATCCTTTATTTTACCGGTAGCCGGGTTAAACAAGTATATTTTAGACCAGCTGTATAACGCGATAGCTTTATCATAATAAGTATTGTCGCCGGTTGCCTGGGCCAGGTAACAAGCCGCTACCGCGGCAGGGCCTTCAATACAGGCATTTTTTGACGAGTTGGTTTCTTTCCAAATTAAACCGCCGCCATAGCTATTGGTAAAGGCGCGTTTATACATTTTGTCGTACTGATCTTTGGCCTTATCCAAATAAGTTTTGTTACCGGTAAGCAGGTAACCGCGCACACAAAACAATACCGCCCATGTAATATCATCGTTAAACTTATTATACATCCAATCCTCTTTATGATTGATTATAAAGTTGGTGTACAATGCTGCAAATCTGGTTTTATATATAGGATCCTGAGTAACTTCGTAGGCATCCAAAACGGTCTCCATCATTTCGGCCTGGTCCCAAAAACCCTTATGGTCTTCTATTTTAAATCCATTGTACCAGTCTTCCAATGCTTTTTTTGCTGTCGCGATGGTTGGCGCAACCTCTTGCGCAGCTTCTTTTTGAAACACCCATTTCTGCATATTGGTAGCAGCCGTTTTGGCTAAATTAACTTTGGTGCCATCGGCAGTGCCGGCAGCATTTAAATTAAGCGAAAATTTAGGATCAACTGCCGATTGCAAATAATATGAGCCGCTGCCGCCTTTTTTGATCACCCATTTAGTATCATCGCCACTCATGTCTGTTTGGTCTATTTTTACCGAATCGGCAGGTGTAGCACTTGCGTGTAATAGCTTGCCGCTTCCCACATTGGTTAAGGTATAAACACCTTTGCCCAAGTGGTTAACCACCCATCTTTCAGCGTCTGATTTGGTGTCGGTCCAGCTATCAACCATCGCGCCGTTATCTACCGATGCATTACTTACATCCAATAATTTACCGTTAGATTTTGATTTAAGCGAGTAGATCGCTCCTGATATTATGCCACCGGTTTGGGCAAAGCTTACACCTGTATTTACAAGGAAAGCAAGTGCCAAAGCGGCACGTAAGTAAAGTGATTTCATTTTGGGGATAATGTTTGTTTACGATGCAATAGTGAATATAAAATTCAATTTACGGGCTAATGTTGTGAATATGTTACATAGTAAACGTTGGCATAAAAATATCGGCCCTTATCTAAAAACAGCGATTAGGTTTGTCAACTTTTAAAAAATTGACAAACCTGCTGACACAAAAAAGCCGCCTTACTTTCGTAAAGCGGTTTCGCATTTATTAGGGGTGATTGTTTTAAAATTGATTACTGTATTGACGGCGGCGGCGTTTTTGTACCCCATGCCTCATTTGGTTTACTGCCCATGGTTAATATCAACTGCCCGCCCTTCATTAACTCATCGCGATATAGCCAGCAGTTATTTAACGGCTTGCCATTAAACGTTGCCGACTGGATATATACGTTTGTTTTCGAGTTATTTTTAGCCTCGATAATTAGTTGCTTTTTGTTACCTAACATAATGGTCGATTTACTGAATACCGGGCTGCTTAGTTCAACAATAGGCCGTAGGTCTGTAAAGCCTTTTACATCAAATATGCCTAATGAGCTCATTACATACCATGAGCCCAGTTGGCCCTGATCCTCATCCTGTCCATAGCCATACCCATGGATAGGTTCAACTCCGTAAAATTCATCGCAGATAGCGCGTGTCCATTTCTGGGTTAGCCAGGGCTTGCCCGAGAAGTTAAACAGCCAGCTCTCATGCAGGCATGGCTGGTTGCCATGATTATAAAGCGACTTAATACCGGCAAACGCGTTAATGGTTTTACCTCCGCTAAAGCCATCTTTTTCTGAAGCCTCAAAAATGTCATTAAGCCGAGTATTAAACTCGTCTTTACCCATCGCGTTAACTAAGCCCTTTGGGTTTTCGGGCACAAAGTAAGTGTACTGTATGGCGTTGCCTTCCTGGAAACCGCGCCACGGCTCGTTCGGGTCAAACTTGTCTATAAATTTACCATCGGCATATTTAGGGCGTATAAGTTTTAGGTCCTTATCATATAAATATTTCCAGCCGTTCGAGTTTTTTATCAGCAGTTTATAGTCGCCCATTTTACCCGTGCTTTTTGCCATTTGGGCTGCGGCGAAGGCACTAAAGCTATACTCCAACGTATGCGATGCCGAGAAACGGGACCCGGTAGAATCTGTCTTATCCGCATCTAAAAATGGTGAATAACCATATTTAACAAATGCGTCAACATCCATTTTACCCGAGCCAACCTTGCGGTCCTTTCCGTCCAATTCATTAGCGCGGATAGCTTTGTAGGCTAACTGGGTATCATAATCGCGGATGCCTGCCTGGTAAGCCCCGGCAATAGCCAGCCCTACCATGTTAGTACCCACCCCTGATACAAAGTTGCTGTTCACAATACCATCGCCAAACCAGCCACGCTCTTTGTAAATTTCTAATTCGGTATGCACGTAATCATTATAATGGCTTGGGTATGATAGCGCCCATAGCTGTGTAAGGTTCCAGTAAGCACCCCAAATAGCATCGGTATTATAAAAGTTATAGCTGAATTTGCCTTGCTTATCTTTTGGTAAACGGCCAATAGTGCCATCATGTTTCGGGAACGACCCATTAACATCATTAGCTATACCCCTGCCCAATAAACCATGGAACAGTCCGGTATAGAATTTTACTTTACTGTCGTGATCGGTGCTTTGTACTACAATTTTACCCAACTCGGCGCGCCAGGTGGCTTGCGCCTGTTGTTTGGCTTTTTCAAAAGTTAAGCCGGTAGCTTCGGCAGTAAGGTTTAGTTTAGCATTGGCGATAGAGGTGTAGGATAACCCTACTTTTAATTCTATTTGCTCGTTAATTTCGGTCTTATATTCCAGGTTAAGGCCTGCTCCTTTGCCTTTAGCTTCTTTAGAATCAGCTTTTGTTCCTTCGGTATTAAATGAGCCTACGGTTAAGGGTCTCTTGTTTACCTCTCCATAGAAATACATTAACACCTGCCCATCGGCATCATACTTTTTTACATATTTTGGATAAGTAACTACGTAACCCTCAAAGTGGGTAGCATCGGTCATCTTAACACCGGCATCCCTAACCATGCCGCTTTCGCCCTGCGTATTGCCGACATCAAATATTATGCGCGACTGATTATTTTTGGGAAAAGTATACCGATGAAACCCCACGTGTTTGGTAGCGGTCAATTCGGCGGTTATATTGTAATCATCCAGCAAAACTTTATAATAACCCGGTTGGGCAATTTGATTTTTCCTATCGAAGTGCGAGCGGTAGCCACTGCCCGGTTTTTCCAATTCGCCCGGGTTAGTTTTTAGCGGACCAGTTGCAGGCATAACGCTAACGCCTCCCACCTGCCATTCGTGAAAATGCACAAAACCTTCTATCGAGTTATGGCGGGTATCATAGCCTACCGCTTCCCAACCACTGGGGTTGCCGTAGTGCCCATTGGTTGATGGTGCCAGTTTAGCCATGCCATAAGGTACTGCCGCAGGGGTATAAAAAAACCAGCGGCTATGTGCCGTGCCAATGTTTGGGTCTACATATTTGAGTAAGTCCTGCGCCATTGCATTGCCTGCTGACAATAAAAACATCGCGATAGCAAAACCTGATCTGATAATTGTTTTCATAATTAATTAGCGCCTTTATAATTTTCTTTCCAATACGTATCAATATTTTCTAATGATCTGCCTTTTGTTTCGGGGATCAGCTTCCAGGTTAGCCATAAGGCCGGCGAGCAGCAAATTGCGAACAGCCAAAACGTTACCGATGAACCCAAACGCTCCAGCATTAGCGGAGTTAATTGTCCCACCAAAAAGTTAGCTACCCATAATGATAAGGTGGCTAAGGCCATTGCTTTACCGCGTATGGCATTGGGGAAGATCTCGCCGATAACCACCCAACAAACCGGTCCGAATGAGAACGCGAAACAAGCAATGAACAATAAGATAAATATCAAGATCCACGGGCCTGAAGTAATGCCTAAAGCAAACAACAAACCGATGGTTAGCAAGGCGATAACAGCACCGCCGATACCCACAAACAGCAACGGCCTGCGTCCCCATTTATCAACCGTAAAAATGGCTACAAATGTAAATACCACGTTTACTAAACCGATGGTAACTTGTCCGCCTAACGCGTTATTTAGTGTAAAACCAGCTTGCTCTAATATTCTTGGGCCATAATAAATAACCGCGTTTATGCCGCAAACCTGCGATAGGAAAGGCAGTAACAAACCTATCCATAAAGCCTTGCGATAAACCGGTTTAAACAACTCTTTCAAGTTACCATCGCTATCATTATCGCTAGTCGATTTAAAAGCGGCTATTTCTTTATTGGCGGCATCTACACCGTCAATCTTTATTAAGATCTCTTTTGCTTTTGCTTCCTGTCCTTTTAACAATAACCAGCGTGGAGACTCGGGTACGAAAAACAACGACAGCAAAAATATACCCGCGGGGATAGTACCCAAGCCTAGCATGGCCCGCCATACCTCGGTCGAAAATATTTTATGCATCGTATCACTGCTAAACGTATCGCCGGTATGGTTGGCTAAATAAGCGTTAGAGAAATAGGAGATAACGATACCGATGGTTAACGCTAGTTGATATAATGATACCATCATACCACGATAGCGTGACGGCGAAAACTCTGAAATATACAGCGGCGATACCATGGACGCCACGCCTATACCCAACCCACCAATTAAACGGAACGCTATTAACTGGCTAAATGATGATGACACCATACAACCCGTTGCCGATGCCAAAAACAATACTGCCGACAAGATCAAAATGATCTTACGTCCATACTTATCGCTTAGCTTGCCCGATATACTTACGCCGATGATACAGCCGAGCAACGCGCAGCTAACAAACCAGCCTTCGAGTGATACATCCAGGTTAAAGTCGTGCTTTACCAGGCCTACCGTGCCGGATATTACGGCGGTGTCAAACCCAAATAAAAACCCGCCCAGGGCGGCAACCAGGCATACCAGGTACAGGTAAGTGCCGCTTTGTTTTGTTGTGTTTTTTGTTGTCATTTATTTAACTTTTTAAAAATGCTTTAATAACCCTTGCTGTGCTTTGGCCCAGGTTGGATAGTGTATATGATCTCGCCGCTGCCGGCACTACAAATGTTTCTGCATAGGCAAATATCTGGCTGGTGCCGTTGGCGGTTTCTAATAAAACAGACTCGCCCTCTACCAGCATCATAACGTGGCAGTTGTCGTTGGTATCTATGGCTACTTTGCCCTCGAAGTCTATTCGGTGTACATCGTAAAAATGTTCGGCATGGGTTGGTAGGTGTATTAGTTTCCAGTCGTTGCCTTGGTCAATAACCTTTGGTTTTGATATTAATTCGTTCTGCACTTTTTCGCCTTTACGATCAAACACCAAATTCTTAAAGGCGTGATCTATGTTGATAGGGCGTGGTTTGCCATCAAGGTCAAGCCGTAACCAATCGTACATTTTAAAGGTGAAGATATAGGGTGTCGCGCTTATCTCCAATACCAAATTATCAGCCCCGGCGCTATGGATAGTCCCGTTAGGGATTAAAAACAGATCATGTTTTTTAGCGGTATGCGATTGTACATAATCTGTAATATTCAGTGCCTTGTTTTCCTGCTGACTGCTTACTAACGCGGTCTTAAATTCATCAGGGTTGATACTCTCCTGGAAACCCAAATACACCTGTGCATCGGGTTTGCAATCCAGTATGTAATAGGTTTCGTCCTGGGTTATGGTTTCGCCAAAATTATCTTGTATATATTTTAAATGCGGATGGCATTGTATGGATAAATTGCCACCATCAAAAGTGTCCAAAAAGTCAAACCGGATAGGGAACTCATCGCCAAAAACAGAAGCGTGTTTACCCAAAACCTGTTGGCTATTATTGAACATTAAAAAGTCGAAAGACACCTCCAACAGATTATCATCGCTTTTAAAAACCAACCCGTTTTCGGGCACGATCAACTCAAACGACCATGCATAATTCACTGCGTCTTTATTCAGGCCGGGGATGCGCTCTTTTATCCATTGCCCGCCCCAGGCACCCGGCTCAAACCATGGGCGTACACGGATAACCGACTCGCTGACCTGGTTTAGCCCGGCAATTAGATCTTTACCCAACATCCAGTTAATATCAGTCGCCCATTGGCCATCGGCTATTACTTCAATTTTATGTAGGATGGCTTTTTTATGTGCATTGCATAAAACCCAATCCACAAAATAAAACCGCTTATACATTTGGGCGGGCTCAATATGTTTGTCAGTTCCCAAATTGGAAACAACACCGGCCCGCATCCTGAATTGGATCTCGTTTTTGGGGACATCGATATAAACTATCGGCGCATCCCAGTTAGCCAAAGCGCCGCCGGTGCCTATTAAAATATTTATATCAAAGTTTTTATCGGGCGATGGAGCTTTATCCAATTCAAACAGATCCTTCAGCTCCAGCGTACATTTAGTACCCCAAACAGATGTTGACGTGCCTAAAAATGGTTGCACCAATTTTTCAATTTCATCAGTAGGTTTTAAATAGCTAGCCGTTTCTACAAAGTTTACTTTTAATCCTGCGTTTTCAATCTCTGTCTGCAATGCATTCTTAGTAATAGCCCATAAAACACCGCCGAAACCATCAATAGCTACTGTTTTTTGATCGATTATCCATTGGGCTAATGACGCGTAACCATTAAATATTTTACCGCCGGCTAGTTTGGTAGCAGGGTATATATTATAAACTTCGCCATCGGTAACATCATTAAATTTAACGGGCATTAGGTATTGCGTGGTTTTACGCAGTTCGGTATTTATAAGGGTAGCATTATACTGGTCTGCGGTAGAAGAAAAACTCATTTTTAAATGTTGTAATGTATGTACATATTAAATGGGAAATATAATAGCAATCAGGCTGTTTATTATATTGGAAATTTAATAGTTTGTTGGTTTATATATTAAGATATACAAACATATAAATAAATTTAGGATATCAAATAGCCCCCTCTCTGTAAGGAGAGGGGGCTATTGAATGAGGCTTTTACTATTGCGCGTCTATCTGCAAAATAACACTGGTTCGTCCGGAGGATACTTTGGGATTGATACCCACTTTCATCAGGAAATCGCCGGTATAGCTTTTACTTTCATTAATGCCCGATTTTGTGCCGGGATACAAGTTGATCTCTTTAACCTTATATTGCTTGCCGGCATCCAGGCCTTTTAATTTAATTTGCATGGAACTGCCCTCGCCATAACGATAATTAACCAGGTAGTTAAACATTATCCCGGTTGTTTTTGCCTCATTAACATAGGCTATTGATGCTACGCTGTTTTCGCGGGGATTTAACAAACGGTATTGATCGCCTTGCCAAACAACAGCTTTAATATCGTTAAAGGTTTTAACTGCGCCTTGTACAAACTGCATATCGCTTTCGCCTAGTTTGCTTATTACGATATCAAAGCCCAGTTTACCCATCATGGCTACGTCTGTGCGGAATTTTATAGGTAGTTTACTCCAGTCGGTAACGTGGTTCGAGCTGCTTAATGCAGGATAGAAATAAGAGTATTCCCACTGTATAAATATGCGCTCTAATGGATCGGTATTATCACTCGGCCAAAACTCTGTAAAATATTGTAGTGCCGCGTAATCAACCCGGCCACCGCCACCCGAGCAGAGCATCATTGGCACTTTAGGATATTTGGTGCGAATACGCTCTAATACTTTATATAATCCCCTTACATAATCAACATAAAACTGCGATTGGTTTTTTAGATGTGCCGAATACGCATTGTAAATAACAGCATTGCAATCCCATTTAATATAAGCCAATGCAGGGTTTTTGGTAAATAGATTATCAACTATACCATAAACAAAATCCTGTACTGCCGGGTTGCTTAGATCAAGCACCAATTGATTGCGATAGTAATACTCATCGCGTTTAGGTTGTTTAATAACCCAATCCGGGTGTTTCTCGTAAAGCTCGCTTTTTGGGCTTACCATTTCAGGTTCAATCCAGATACCAAATTTAACGCCATTATCCTGCGCACCTTTAACTAACGATGCAATGCCATTTGGTAGTTTGGTTTTAGTTTCCTCCCAGTCGCCAAGTGCGGTATGGTCGCCGTTGCGGGGATATTTGTTGCCAAACCAACCATCATCTAATAAAAACAAGTCAACACCCAGTTTTTTAGTGTCTTTTAACAAAGCAGCCAATTTGGTTTCATCAAAATCAAAATAGGTGCTTTCCCAGTTGTTCAGCAATGTTAGGCGACTGCCTTTGCCATCCAGTAATTTATAATTACGTGCCCAGTGTTGCACATTGCGGCTGGCTTCGCCTTTGCCGTTTCTTGATAGGGTGTACCAAAAAGCCGGGGTAACGAAATCCTCGTTAGGTTTTAACTGGTATGGCGATGCATAATTATTAATCCCCGATATGATACGTAAATTATTCTCGGGGTCAAGCTCCAGATCCGTACGGAAATTACCGCTCCACTCCAGGCCGCCATACATTACAGTACCGTCATCTTCGGTCGCAGGTTTATCTAACGATACCATAAAAACAGATGGCTGGAACAGGTTGGCACGTGTACCTAACTTGGTATCTAATGTTTTAATGCCGTGTGTAATCTGCGTTTCTTCGGGACGCATTTCTTTGGCCCAGTCGCCGTGATATTGGGTTAACCAAAAAGAAGGGGCTTTCAGGTATAAATTAGCCGATGCGAATTTTTGTAACGTTACATTCCCTTTTTCGCTATGGCGGATGTTGCTCCATTGTTCAATCACATCGTCTTTAAAGTATGCTTTATAAAATAAAGTAACCTCAAAATTATATGCCGGGTCTTTTAGTAAAATGCTGGTTAAAGTTATGTCATCACTTATATGCTCCACCTTATTACTTACATATTGCAGATCAAGCGAGTAATTGCCATCAGCATGAATAACCTGTATGGCCGGTTCCAATAAATTACGTGAACCTGCAGGAGTATATGCCGATGCCATTTGGCCGCTATAGTCCTTGTCTTTGCCATATACAGCATCAATATTAGCATACTCTTTACTATCAGCCAGTTTAGGGCCAAAGTATACAGTGTTTAGATCATGCTTTTTATCAGCCAGCAAAACCAACGCATTTTTATTGGTTTCTATAGAAATAGTTTGGGCAAGCGCGATATTTTTACTTAAAGCGCCTAACGCTAACGGAAGAATAAAATAGGATGCTTTTATTTTCATTGATTTAAAATTTATAAAATTGATTGGTGCCAGGTTTCAGCCTGCATAATTAAACAATTGGTTTAAATTAAAATTAAACTTTTACCGCTATTGATTAATTTAATTTTGCCGTTTATTTTCACTTTTACTTTTTGGGCTTGCGGCGATGTTATTTTGTACGCGGTTACTTTACCATCTTTCCATTGCATATCAACCGTAAAATTACCACGCGCCTTTAGCCCATTAACACTACCCTGGGCTTTCCAGCTATCAGGTATGGCAGGCAATAAATTAATATAACCCTCGTGGCTTTGTATCAGCATTTCGGCAATGCCGGCTTCTGCACCAAAGTTGCCATCTATCTGGAACGGCGGCCCGGCAGATAATAAGTTTGGATAAATACCACCGCCTGCAGTGTAGTTTATACCTGTACCTGTAACGGGTTTCATCAACTCATGAAATAACTTAAAAGCCCGGTTGCCGTCATGCAATCTCGCCCAAAACAATAACTTGTAGGCTATAGACCAACTTGGCCCATCATCGCCCCTAACATTAAGCGTTTTCTTTGCTGCTTCGGCCAGTTCGGGTGTGCCATCGGCAGTAATTTCTGATGCAGGGTAAATGCCATACAAGTGTGAAACATGCCGGTGCGTTGGCTCGGTTTCTTTATAATCTTCCAGCCACTCTTGTATACGGCCATCTTTACTGATAATCCCTGCGGGCGGGATCTCGTTTAATCTTTTCTTTAATTGATTGCGAAAATCAGCATCTAACCCCAATGTTTCTGACGCGGTAATTACGTTGGCAAATAGTTCGCGCATTATTTGGTTATCAATAGTAGCTCCTATGCAAATACTGGCATGGCGGCCACTGCCATCGGGCATCACAAAACTATTCTCGGGCGATGATGACGGCACCGTAACCATGTAACCGCTTTTAGGGTCTTTGGTAAGGATACTATTATAAAACTGCGCCGATCCTTTAAGTATAGGATAGATATTTTTCAAATAAACTCTGTCATTGGTAAAAGCGTAATGGTCCCATAAATTACTGCATAACCAACCCGAGCCGGCTTTGGTTACTCCCCATGAGGCACTTTCGCCCGGCTCTGTCCACCCCCAAACATTGGTTATTACGTGCGCGACCCAGCCATCAGCATTATAATAGGCTTTAGCGGTGCGCTCGCCATTTTTAACCATACCGCGTACCAGCTCAACTAAGGGCAGGTTTAACTCGGATAGATTTGAAACCTCCACCGGGAAATGGTTCATCTGTACGTTAACGTCCAGGTGATAATCGCCGTTCCATGGCGTATGTATTTGGTTGGCCCAAAGCCCTTGCAGGTTTGGTGGTAATAAACCTACGCGGGTACTGCATATATTTAAATACCGGCCATATTGATAAAATAATACCGGCAGCAGCTTGTCCTTATCGGGGTTATTATGAAAGCTGATGAGGCGCTGATCCGTCGTTTCATTATCATTGCTTTTGCCTAAGTTGATGCTAACGCGATCAAATAGCTTTTTAAATTTGGTGGTATGCTCTTGCTTTAGCAACGCATATGGCTTTTTCATCGCGGTAGCTAAGTTTTGCTCCATTTTGACTTTGAAACCAACACCTTTAAAATCGGTAGTTGCCGATAGGTAAATGATAACCTCGGTAGCATTTTTTATAACCAATGTATTATCAGCAGTTGTTAAAGTACCACCGGTTAGTTTGGTTTTAACATTGGCTATGTACTGCATGCCGTTGCCATCGGTACCGTTATCTAACCGGCCTTCCATTTGCAAAATATTACCTTTAACCGTTGTGATTGATCTTTCCTTCCGGGTTAAATTAATGCTGAAATTTAATTTGCCGGGTTTATCAGATGTTAGCTTAATCACATCCACATCATCACTAAAACTGGTAAAATATTCGCGTTTGTAAGTAACGCCATCTAATTGAAAGCTGCTTTTAGCTACCGCGTTATCTAACGATAGCTCTCTTTGGTAGTTAGTGAATTTTTGGGCATCAGCATTACCATAGTCAAACTGCAGGTTAAGGTCGCCCAGGGTTTGGAAACAGCCCCATTGCTTACCGCCCGAGCCGGGGCCTTTGCAAACAAAGTCTTTATCAATTAAATTTTGTGCTTCTACGTTTTTACCCGCTAATAGTAGTTCGCGTATCTCGGGGAGTTTTTTGTAAGCATCGTAATTATTAGCATCCTGCGGTGAGCCCGACCAAAGAGTGATATCATTCAATACGATTTTTTCACTGACAATGCCACTATTAGGCATCATGCCCAGGCGGCCATTGCCCAAAGGCAGGGTTTGTTCCCAATTGGCGGCGGGTTTATCATAATGCAACCTTAACGGCTGTTTTTGCCCGATGGCGACAACGGATGAACACAACAGAATTGCGACAGATACTAAAAATTTAAACTTCATTAAGCGAGAGCTAAAGATGGTTATATAACGGCTACAATTGTATTGTTAAATATAGTTTCTAAAAATAGACAAAAAGGTTTTAAAGATGGACAATTATACTTTTTGTCGTTTTGTTATTTTTTATGTGTTTTACGATACTTTAACGGCGATATACCTATTAGTTTGCTAAATAAGCGCGAAAAATAATATTGATCGTCAAAACCCAGCGCGGCGGCTATTTCTTTAATACTGCGATCTGTAAAATACAAATGCTGGCATGATGCATGGATTTTAAGCAGGTTAAAATAATTAATGGGCGATGAGCCGGTTTTTTGATGAAACAAACGCGAGTAATGCGATACCGATATACCTTGCCGGCCCGCCAGATCCTCTATCAATAATTTTTGCTGAATATTATTTTTCATGTAAGCTATGGATAGGCTAACCGAATCGGTATCATATGTTACGGGGTTTAGCTCTTTATAATATATAAGCGAGGTTATAAAATGTTGCAGGTACAGGTTGGTTAACTCCATTTCTTTTTCATGAAAGCTATGCTCTAAAATAGCATATACCTGCTCAAATAGCTTTATCCGGCTTGTATCATAAGGTATAGCGTGTACATGCAGCATGCCCTGTACTAATGATCGTTGGTAAAGCGCATCGGCGGTTAAACCACTAAAATGGACCCAATAAATACTCCAGGGATTAGTGTTCGAGCTTTTATACCGGTGCCCTACATTTTTAGGGATAATAATATAAGTATTGGGTTTAAGCGGATAAACCTGGTCGTTGATATAGATATAGCCTTCGCCATCTACACAGTATAATAATATATATTGGTTGCTGCCGGTTTTGCGTTCGCGGTCATGATAAATTGCTTTGGGATAATAACCAATAGCGGTTAAGTAAAGGTTTTTTATCAGCGGGTTGTTAATTATAGATTTTTTAATATTTGGTGGCAAAACAATCATTCGCTGTCCAACAAACCCTTCTTTTATTTTCTTTTTGATTTCAGTAATATTGTTCATTATCAGTGGGTCTATTATGGAGCGAATGCTTTGTCAAATGTACATTTTCAATCATTAAGTTAAAAAATAGCAACAAATACTTTTTTAAAGCGATGGTAATATTGTCCATTTAATAATAAAGTTTGTCCATTTTTGAAATGCCGCACCGCGCCTACTTTTATTGCACCAATTAAAACTACCGTCCGAATAAAAACTATGAGTACCACAATTACCCGCAAAGCATGGGGAACAGCACATGGCGAAGATATTTACCTGTTCAGGCTGCAAAACAGCGCCGGTGCTTTTGTAGAGATAACCAATTACGGCGCCACGCTGGTGAGTATTAATGTGCCGGATAAGAGCTCAAAATTGGGCAATGTCATCATAGGTTTCCCAACACTTGAAGGGTATTTAAATGATACCTGTTATATAGGTTCAACTATTGGCCGTTATGCCAATCGCATCAGTAATGCCCGGTTAAAATTAGATGGCGCTACTTACCAATTAGATGCAAATGACGGCATAAATTCAAATCATAGCGGTGCCGGCGGTTTTAATAGTAAGGTGTTTGGTTTTGAAATTAACGGCGATGAGTTGGTAATGGTGCTGCACAGTAATGACGGCGATGGCGGTTTCCCAGGCAATTTAAATTTGCGGGTTACTTATCAATGGGGTGATGATAATGTGCTTAATATTCACTACAAAGCAGTAAGCGATAAAAACACTTTTGCCAATTTTACCAATCACGCTTATTTTAATTTATCAAATGGCGATCTGACTATGCTCGATCATCAACTTAATATCAGTGCCAAACAAATTGTGGCTACAGGCGAAAATTATATCCCAACAGGTGAAATTGTACCGGCTGCTGATATAGCCTTTCAGGGTGAATCAATCGGAGAAAAATTGACGACTGAGAGCGGAGAGATCAAGGGCATTAACTCCTACTATATTTTAAATAACGACAGACAATTTGCCGCTAAACTAACCGATGAATCATCGGGCAGAACGTTAACCGTTAATACCTCTTACCCCGGTATGTTTTTCTATACGGGCGATTACCTGGCTAGCAAATACCCAAATGATAACAACCGCACTTGCCAGCCTTTTGAGGGTTTGTGCCTGGAATGTCAGCATTATCCGGATAGCATGAATAGACCTGAGTTTCCATCGGCAATGTTGCCAAAGCATCAGGTTTATGATGAGTATATCAATTTTAAATTCGGACTGATATGAAGAAATTAAGTGTTTTATTATTGATGATGATTACTTGCGGTGAATTGTTCGCGCAGTCTTACCATTTAACCTCGCCCGATAAAAATACTAAGGTTGATATTAGTACTACGGATAGTATAACCTATAGCGTTACCTATAAAAACACGGTGGTAATGCTGCCATCTGCCATATCGCTTAATTTGGATAAAGGCATTTTGGGTAAATTGGCAAAAGTAAATAACGTTGCAAAAAACACGGTAAATAACACTTTGCATCCACTATATGGTAAAGCTGCTACTTTGCAGGATAATTACAATCAGATAGTCATTAACTTCAATAATAATTTTTCAGTAATATTCAGGGCGTATAACGAAGGCATGGCCTATAGGTTTATAACTGGTATTAAAGATTCTGTTAAAGTATTAAGCGAACAAGCCAGTTTTAACTTGCCAGGCACACCGTCTGCCACCTGGGCGGAGACTACCAACTACACCGCCTGGGAACTGCCTTATATAGAACATTCCACCATTGAAAGTATAAAGAATAACACACGGGCTTTAACTCCGGCATTATTTGCCTATCAGCCATCAAACATAAAAGTTGTTGTTGCCGAGGCCGACTTGTTTGATTATCCCGGTATGTATATCCAAAAGCAAGGCGCAGGTTTTAAAGGCAACTGGGCGCAGTATCCTGCAAAAACAGTGATGGGCAGCTGGGGTAATTTTGTGTCGGTGGTGAAGCAGCGCGAGGATTATATTGCCAATACTAAAGGTACCCGTTCTTATCCATGGCGGGTAGTTATGGTAACCGATGATGATAAGACATTGCTAAATAATCAACTGATATACAAATTGGCCACGCCATCGGTATTAAAAAACACAGCATGGATAAAGCCCGGAAAAGCAACCTGGGAATGGTGGCATGATGCCATGTTGCCCGGCGCGGATATTCCATCGGGTATGCCTAATCGTAATACTGTGTTGTATAAATATTATGTAGACTTTGCCGCTAAAAACAAGCTGGAATATTTAATGGTTGACGCGGGCTGGTCAAACAATTACGATGTAAAGAAAGTACTGCCCAGGGTTGATATTAAAGAGGTTATCAGCTACGCTAAAAGTAAAAACGTGGGAGTGTTTTTATGGGCCGTTGCGGTGCCATTGTTAAATGATCTGGATAAGAATCTCGACTTCATCAAATCTTTAGGCGCAGCAGGTATCAAAGTTGATTTTTTTGATCGCGATGACCAGCAGGTTGCCGGTTGGATGGAGAAAATTGCCAAAGCCGCCACCAAGCGGGAGTTAATGATCGATTTTCACGGTTGCGGAAAACCTACCGGGATGCAAAGAACCTATCCCAATATAGTTAACTATGAAGCCGTGCGCGGCGAAGAATGTTCTAAATGGGATTATACCGCTAATCCGCAGCATCATTTAACTTTTTCGTTTATAAGGATGTTGGGCGGCCCGCTTGATTATACGCCCGGCTCTATGCGCAATGCCACTATGGAAACCTTTAAGCCTGTCGATCCCGGCTTGCCTTCATCATTGGGCACCCGCTGCCATGAACTGGCTATGTATGTGGTTTTCGACCAGCCCTTCGCCATGCTGTCCGATTCGCCTACCGAGTACGAAAAGTACCCGGATATTATGAAATACCTATCGGCAGTACCAACTGTTTTTGATGAAACCAAAGTGCTGGACGGTAAGGTTGGACAATATGCAGTAATCGCCAAAAAGAAAGACAAAAACTGGTTTGTTGGCGCCATGACCAATTGGGATGAACGGAAGGTTAACATTGATCTTTCTTTTTTAACTCCCGGTAAAACTTTCCAGGCAGATGTTTACGCCGATGACGCAGATGCTAACAAAACAGCCACGAGTTATACCTGCAAAACTATTACCGTAACCAATAAAACAAAAATGGACCTAAACTTAGCCAAAGGTGGCGGTGCAGCTATTTATATACATTTATAAACCAAACTTTATAAAATGATGAACCAATCAAAACCGTTTAATAATGTTTACATCATCGGTATTTCTTTCATATCAGCACTGGGCGGTTATCTGTTCGGGTTTGATTTCGCGGTGATATCGGGCGCGTTGCCATTTCTGCGCAAAGAGTTTGCGCTTGATCCTTTATGGGAAGGCTTTTTAACCGGATCACTGGCGTTGGGCTGTATTGCCGGCTGTCTGATAGCAGGGAACATCGCCGAAAAATATGGCCGCAGACCAGGCCTAATGGTGGCCGCTTTTATTTTCGCGATCTCATCATTAGGTATAGCTTTATCTAAAGGATTGGTATTTTTTGTTGTGATGAGGTTTGCCGCGGGTATTGGCGTGGGTATGGCTTCCATGCTTTGCCCAATGTACATTGCCGAGATCTCGCCTGCGGCAGTAAGGGGCAGAAACGTAGCTATTAATCAGCTTACTGTTGTATTGGGTATATTGATAACCAACCTTTGCAATTACTTTTTGGCCGATACCGGAGTAGATGCCTGGCGATGGATGTTTGGTTTGGGGGTGATACCGTCTGCTATATTTTTAATAGGTGTGATATGGTTGCCCGAAAGCCCGCGTTGGTTAATGAAAGCCGGTAAGCCCGAAAAGGCAAAACAGGTATTAAGCCGAATAGGGGCCGCCGCGTTTGTTGATACTACGCTAAAGGCTATAGAAAAATCATTAACCGGGGCCACTAAGCAAAGCTACAAAGCGGTGTTTGCAAAGGCCGTGCGCCCGGCTGTCTTGGTTGGCATAACATTGGCGGTATTTCAACAATTTTGTGGTATTAATGTGGTGTTTAATTATACCTCAACCATATTTGCCTCGGTAGGGTCAAGCTTGAACCAGCAACTTTTTGAAACTGTTTCCATCGGTATTGTAAACCTGATATTTACGTTATTAGCTATGTGGCAGGTTGATAAACTGGGGCGCAGGCCATTAATGCTGATAGGTTCGTTAGGCTTATCTGTGCTTTATATCGCGCTAGCATTTTCATTACAGAGTCATGTAGCGGCAGGCATAATATCCATATTGGTGTTGCTGGCCATTAGCGTGTACGCCACCTCTATCGCCCCAATTACCTGGGTGTTGATCTCAGAGATATTCCCCAACAAAATACGCAGCGAAGCATCAACCGTGGCGGTAGTATCATTGTGGGGCGCATATTTTATTTTGGTGTTCACCTTCCCTATACTGGCTAAAGTGTTGGGCACTTACGGACCGTTTTACCTGTACGCTGTTATTTGTTTTTGCGGATTTTTATTCATAAAAACAAAAGTTAAAGAAACCAAGGGCCAGACTTTAGAAGAGCTGGAAGACAATTTAGTAAGACATTAATACGAATACGCATTTACCATGAACGATCTATATGTAAATATCTGGGAAGAAAAAGTAACCATCCCTACCTACGGCATTGGCAAGCCGGATAAAAACCCTATGTTTTTCGAGAAGCGGATATACCAGGGCAGCAGCGGTAAGGTATACCCAAACCCCATTGTTGAAAAGATATACGATGAGAAAGAAGACAAAGAATATATAGGCTTGTTTTTAGAGAATAAGTACATCAAAATAATGATCCTGCCCGAGTTGGGTGGCCGCATCCAAATGGCTTATGATAAAATAAGGGAAAGGCATTTTATTTACTATAACCAGGTTATTAAACCGGCATTGGTTGGTTTAACTGGTCCGTGGATCTCGGGCGGTATCGAGTTTAACTGGCCGCAGCATCATAGGCCAAGCACATTTGAGCCGGTAGATTATAAGATCGAAGAGAACAGCAACGGCAGTAAAACCATTTGGATAAATGAGGTTGAACGCATGTTCCACACCAAAGGCATGGCAGGTTTTACTTTATATCCTGATAAGGCTTATATAGAAATTAAGGCTAAACTGTATAACCGATCAACCTTGCCGCAAACTTTTTTATGGTGGGCAAACCCGGCGGTTAAAGTTAATGACGATTACCAATCTGTTTTCCCGCCGGATGTTAACGCAGTTTTCGATCATGGTAAGCGCGATGTATCTACGTTTCCTATAGCTACAGGTACTTATTATAAAGTGGATTACTCGCCCGGTACAGATATTTCGCGGTATAAGAATATCCCGGTACCAACATCATACATGGCTATTAACTCTGCATACGATTTTGTAGGCGGATATGAGCACGATACCCAGGCCGGGTTACTGCATGTGGCTAATCATCATGTATCGCCCGGCAAAAAACAATGGACCTGGGGCCATAGCGATTTTGGACAAGCCTGGGATAGAAACTTAACCGATGAGGACGGCCCATATATTGAGTTAATGACCGGGATGTTTACGGATAATCAGCCCGATTTTAGCTGGTTGATGCCTAACGAAGAAAAACACTTTACCCAATACTTTTTACCCTATCGTGAATTGGGTGTTGTAAAAAATGCCAGCAAGGATATTTTACTGGCGCTTGATTATGAGGATGGTATTATCAACCTAAAGATTTACGTTACTGGCGAGCAAAAAAGCCTGAAAATTAAACTGAGCTATGAGGGTAAAACTTTGCTTGAAGAAGTGACCGATATAGTTCCCGAACAGGTTTATACTAAAAATATCAAGGCCGCAAATATCCATGAAAACCGTTTGCTGCTTACTATAACATCCCCGCAAGGGAAACAACTGATCAAATACGACCCGGCAAGTACTCAACTAAACAATACGCCCGAGGCGGCAAAGCCGGCACTCCTTCCGCACGAAGTTGAAAACACCGAACAATTGTTTTTAACCGGGCAGCACCTGGAGCAATACCGCCATGCGACCTATAGCCCGGTACCGTATTATGAGGAAGCGTTACGCAGGGATGCCAAAGATATTCGTAACAACAACGCCTTGGGTACCTGGTATCTGCGGCGCGGGCAATTTGCTAAAAGCGAACCTTATTTCCGCAAAGCGATAGAGACAAGTATTCAAAGAAACCCTAACCCCTACGATAGCGAGTGCTATTATAATTTAGGGCTGGCATTGAAGTACCAGGGTAACCATACCGGGGCGTACGATGCATTTTACAAAGCCACGTGGAGCAATGCGTGGAAAGATAGCGGCTACTTTATGGTAGCGCAGTTGGATATTATTAACCAGGATTATGAGTTGGCACTAGATCATATCCAATCAGCTATTGATCGTAATGCCAATAACAGCAAGGCTTATGTTTTAAAATCAGCGGCTTATCGCAAAGTAAATAATCTTGCCGATGCTATCGCGACAGCTAAAGAAGCCTTAAAACGAGATCAGTTTAACCTGGGCGCTTTGTTTGAATTAAGCCTTGCAAACCAACAATCCGACGAAAGCCAACAAGCCAAAATTCATTTGGACGAGCTGCTTAAATTATCAAGGGGCTGGTATCAAAACTTTATTGAATATGCTTTAGATTATGCCAACACAGGGTTATATCCCGAGGCTTATGAGTTATTGCAACATGCTATAACAGGCGATGAAACCAACCCTATGGTTTATTATTACCTGGGTTATTTTCAATATCAGTTAGGTAATAAAGCGTTAGCAATTGACTTGCTAAAAAAAGTGGCTGAGGCCGATCCATATCTTTGTTTCCCGGATAGATTGGAAGATATTGCGGTACTTAAATTGGCATCGCAATTAAATATTGCCGATGCTAAAGCGCCTTATTACTTAGGTAATTTATGGTATGATAAAAGGCAGTATGATGATGCAATTGCCGCGTGGGAAACATCGGCAAACCTGGATGATACTTTCCCTACAGTATTAAGAAACCTGGCGATTGCTTATTTTAATAAACGCAATGAGCAGGATAAAGCGGTGGTTTACTTCGAGAAAGCGTTTGCACTGGATAAAACCGATGCCCGTATTTTAATGGAGCTGGATCAACTATATAAACGTTTAAATAGAACCCCGGCAGATCGCCTTAAATTATTAGAAGATAATATAACCACAACAATCGAACGTGATGATATTTATTTAGAACGCGCGGCTATCTATAATTTTTTAGGCGATCATGAAAAAGCATTAAAGCTAATCAGCGACAGGCAGTTTCACCCCTGGGAAGGCGGTGAAGGAAAAGCATCCGGCCAATATGTTTACAGCTTGGTTGAGATCGCTCGGGAAAAACGTAACAACAAAGAATTTGAAGCCGCGATAACGCTACTACAAAAAGCGCAAGTCTACCCACATAACTTAGGCGAAGGCAAACTTTTTGGCGCGGCCGAAAATGATATATTTTATTGGATAGGATGTGCTTATGAAGGCTTAAACCAGCCGGAACAAGCAAAAAGATATTTCACAAAGGCTATTGAAGGTTTAGATGAGCCATCGGCAGCTATCTTTTATAACGACCAGCAGCCCGACAAAATATTTTACCAGGGATTAGCCTGGAAAAAACTGGGCAATGCCGATAAAGCAAAGCAAATATTTAACAAGCTGGTTGCGTTTGGTATAAAGCACTTAAATGACAAAGTTAAAATTGATTACTTCGCTGTGTCATTACCCAACCTGCTGATTTTTGATGATGATTTGGATATCCGCAACAAAGCACATTGCCTGTACATACAAGGTTTAGGGTTTTTAGGGCTTGAGCAATTTGATGAAGCAAGCAATGCATTTACAGAAGTATTAAAACTGGATGCCGAACATTTTGGGGCCGGCCTGCATTTAAAGATGGTTGCACTAAGATCTGTATGATTTATGCTAAACCTGTAAGTATGCTGTTTCCTTACACAGGGCAGACACATTAAAATACTTTGACGGTTTTTACCCTCTCTTTGCTGCGCATAAAGAGGGCGGAGAAGGGTTTTATATTTTTAATGCAATTGCGCTGTTTCCTTACAGCCTGCTTACAAAACCCTGCTCCAATTTTTATATTTTAGCGGCCTATGGAAGCAGCTACCCTATCTAAATACAGGAAACTATTAAAACGAAGCACGGGTCACTATAAAGCATTTCTTTACGATTGCGATGGGACGTTGGCCGATAATATGCAGGCGCATGCCGACACTTATGTACAGGTAGCGGCAGATAAAGGTGTAACCATTACGGGCGAGATCATTGATGAGTTTGCCGGATTGCCAATAACTGCCGTGGTATTAGAGATCAATAAGCGATACAACACCAATTTTGATCCTGACGAGTTTAACGCGTTAAAAAACAAATTATACCATGATGAGTACATCAGCCGGATATTACCGGTTGAGCATGTGGTTGAACATTTAAAAGCTCACGCGGGTAAAGTACGCATCGCTGTTGTTTCGGGCGGATCGCGCGAGGCGATAGAAAAAACGTTGAATGTATTGGGCATTGCTCACCTGGTTGAAACGCTGGTTTGCGCGGGCGAAACACCTCATGGTAAACCATACCCCGATCCGTTTTTAGCCGCCGCCGAAAAATTGGGTGTTGAGCCTAAAGACTGCCTGGTATTTGAAGATGGTAACCCGGGCGTACAATCGGCTATTGCGGCTGGTATGGATTGGGTACGTATAGATATGCTGGATTAAAAACTATCCTGTAAAAAATGGTCCTCGGTATTGCAATATAAAGACGAGTAAATATTAAGGCCCTTAACGTTGGTTTGCAAGCAGCGTTTCATGTGTACTACCGGGTGCGTTGTTTTTATATTAAGAAGGCTGCTAATGGTTTTATCAGCAAGTATGGCCCATATTTTTTGCTCGCCCTCTTTTACTTCGATGTTATAATGCTCTTTTAATACTTTAAACAACGATCGATTCTCTAAACTCCGTGACGAAAAACGGGGCAGATCAATATTAGTTATGTGAGTTTCCTCATATAAAACCGGAATGTTATTAATATATCTTAAACGCGAAAAGAAGATACAGCCGGCTTTAATTGCATTTTCATCCAAATGATAAAAAAAGTTTGAAGGCCAGTCTTTTTTAATAGGCTTATCTAATATAGTAGTAATTAATTTTTGACCACCAATTCCGGCCGTTACACCACTTACAGATAATATTCCTAAACCTGTTTTAGGTTCAGAAACTATGCTGCCTTTGCCATGCCTGCGGGTAATATAGCCCATATTGGCCAATGACGAAAGCGCTTGCCGTATAGTTACGCGGGTGGTATCGTATGATTTACAAAGATCGTTTTCTGAGGGGAGCAGGTCGCCTTTTTTATAATCACCTTTTTCAATCGAAAACTTAAGATCTTCGATTACTTTTTTATATAAATGGATTATTTCTTTCTTGCTCATTAATTTTTTTGATAGGCTGTTAACAAATGTAATAAATGTTCATTTAAAACACACTAAGGCAAAGTTTTAAAACTTTAAACATTACTTGTATATACAAGATAACTTTTTTATGTTTGATTTTTATAAACCCCTAGGCGATCTTAACGCTTAACCAAATTAAAATATAATCTGATGCCGATCAACAAGCAAAAAAAAATTATTACCATCATATTTTGTTTGGTTGTTAGCAACCTGTTTGCCCAGGAGAAAAGCTTGCTAAAATACGTTGATCCTTATGTCGGCACTGCACCAAGTACCACTATATCTGCGGGAAAACATGGCGCCGGTACGGAGCAACGTGCCAATACCATACCTGCGGTAGGTGTGCCGTTTGGTATGACCCAATGGGTAGCGCAAACCCAGCGTTTAGAAACAAAATGTGTGCCGCCATACATTTACCAAGATAAAACCATCAGCGGATTTAGAGGCACCCATTGGTTAAGTGGTTCTTGCGTGCCCGATTATGGCAGCTTTACCATTATGCCGCTTATAGGCAAACTAAAAACAGCCAATACAGAAGTCGTAGCTCACTTTGAGCATGCTGATGAAATAAGCCGGCCCGATTATTATAAAGTAGAATTTTCAAACAATCAACTGGTTACAGAGATCGCGGCAACTTCACGGTGTTCCATTATGCAATTTACAGCCGCCGCTGCTGATAGCCTTTACTTATTGGTTACGCCCAATAGCGATAAGGCTAAAGCGCATGTTTTTGTTAATAAGGCTGCTAATGAAATTTCGGGTTATAACCCTTCCTATCGTATTTACGTGGGCTCGGGCAAGCCTGCCGGCTTTAGCGGGTATTTTGTAATAAAAGTTGAAAGAAAATCGAATACCGGCGGCGTTTATAGCGGCGCTAATCTGTTTGCTTTAGATAGCATTGCCGATAAAAAAGATATAGGCGCTTACTTAGGGTTTAAAGTTGCCCAAGGCGAGGTTTTACGTGTAAAAATAGGCACATCATTTACCAGCATTGCCGAAGCGCGCAAAAACCTGGAAGCCGAAATACCCAATTGGGATTTTAACGGTGTAAGAACTAAAGCAACTGCCGCTTGGGAGAAAGCGTTAAACAAGATCCAGGTTACAGATACCAGCGAGATAAGCAAACATATTTTTTATACGGCCCTGTACCATAGCCAGTTGATGCCACGGTTATATAATGATGTTGACGGTACCTATCCCCAGTTTGCTCACCAGTATAAAACCGCCAAATTATCCCCCGGAAAAAATTATTATGATGATATGTCCATGTGGGATATATACCGTGCAGAGCTGCCTTTGTTGGAGATCATCCAGCCGAAACTGGTAAGTAATATTGTTCATTCGTTAATATTAAAAGGGCAGCAAGGTGGGTGGATCCCTATATTCCCAATTTGGAACAGCTACACCAGCGCCATGATCGGCGATCATACAGGTCCGTTTATATCATCGGCTTATTTAAAAGGCATTGCCAATTATGATGTGAAGGAAGCTTATTGCTTACTACGCCAAAATGCTTTTGAAACGCCGCCCAAAGCAGATTATGAGGAAGGAAAAGGCAGGCGCGCGCTTGATTCATATCTAAAATACGGTTACATCCCGTTAGAAGATCCGGTAAATAATGCGCCGCATAGTAAAGAGCAGGTATCACGTACATTGGAGTATGCTTATGACGATTACGCGCTGGCTATGCTGGCTAAATCATTAGGCCATACCGCAGATTATAAACAACTGCTTGCAAGATCTAAAAACTATAAAAACGTGATAGATCCCGTTACCGGTCTGGCTCGTGCCAAACATGCTGATGGCAGTTGGATCACCCCGTTCTATCCGGACAAAAAAGTTCCCTACATAACTGAAGGAACCCCACGGCAATATACTTTCTACGTCCCGCAGGATGTTGCAGGGCTTACCCAAATACTAGGCGGAAAAGATAAACTGGAAAGCGCCCTGGATAGCATCTTTATAAAAGACGAATACTGGCACGGTAACGAGCCTGGGCACCAAACCCCGTACATGTACAATTTCACCAATGCGCCATGGAAAACCCAGCAGATAGTGGCCAAAGTGCGTAGCGAGGAATATACAGACGGTCCCGGTGGTTTAAGTGGCAATGATGATTCGGGGCAGATGAGCGCCTGGTACGTATTTGCAGCATTGGGCTTTTACCCGGTCGATCCGGTGTCTGATAATTACCAGCTGGGTACACCGCTTTTTAAACAGGCGGTAATCAATATGGAGAATGGTAAAAAATTTGTTATCAACACAACAAAAAGCACATCATCAGCTTTATATATCAAATCCATTGCATTAAATGGTGTAAAGTATAAGTTAAACACTATATCTTACAGGGCTATTGCAAGCGGTGGCCGTATGGATATTTTTTTATCAGACAAACACGCTAAATAACCTAAAAACAACATTCAATTAGTACATAACGTTACAAATACACTTTTTATAAAAATGAAGTCATATAGATTAAATAGATTATTTAATGGCAAATCAGGCAATTGCTTTGATGTAGCCATTGACCACGGATTCTTTAATGAATACCCGTTTCTAAACGGAATAGAAAATATCCAGAAAGCGGTTGACGTATTGGTAAATGCCGCGCCCGATGCTATACAGTTAACTATCGGCCAGGCGCAATATTTACAGTCTATCCCGGGCCGCCATAAACCATCATTGGTTTTGCGTACCGATGTTGCCAACGTTTACGGTAAAGACCTGCCCCGCGCTTTGTTTAGCCGGATGATAGAGAACCCGGTAGAGCAAGCCTTGCGCTTAGATGCCACCTGTGTAGTGGTAAACTTATTCAGCATCCCCGGCGAGCCTGAGGTTGCCGATCAATGCATCCAAAATATCCTTAAAATAAAACCGGTGTGCGAGCGATATGCTATGCCGTTAATGATAGAGCCATTGGTGTTTCGCCCAAATACAGAAGCGGGGGGCTATATGGTAAATGGCGATCCTGAAAAGATAATCCCGTTGGTAAGACAAGGCGTTGAGTTAGGTGCAGACATTATAAAGGCCGACCCGACTGATGATGTTACCCAATATCACCGCATTGTGGAGATAGCCGGAAATATCCCTGTATTGGTGCGTGGGGGCGGTAAAGCCAGCGACCAAGAAATTATGGAACGCACCTATGGCCTGATGCAGCAAGGCGTTAAAGGCATTGTGTACGGCCGCAACGTTATACAGCACGCTAACCCGGCCGGTATGACTAAGGCGCTTATGGCATTGGTACACGAAGGCGCACGCCCTGCCGATGTAATGCATTTATTGAATAGTTAAGGCAATTATAAATAACAAATGAAGACAATTAACATAGGAATTATCGGCGGTGGCCTGATGGGCAAAGAAGCGGCAAGCGCTTTTGGCCGCTGGTTCGCGTTGAATGATTTCCCGGCGAAGGTTGAGTTGAAAGCGGTTTGCGATTTGAATGAGCAAGTATTAGCCTGGTACAAAAATATCCCTACTGTTGATCTGCTGACCACCAATTATAAAGAACTGCTGGAGCGCGCGGATATTGACATTGTATACGTAGCATTGCCACATAATTTGCATAAAGATTTTTATATCGAAGTGTTAGAAGCAGGTAAAGATCTGCTTGCCGAGAAACCTTTCGGCATAGATCTGGAAGCTGCATTGGCTATTAGAGATAAAGCAGAACAGTTGGGCCGCTTTGTAAGGTGCAGCTCTGAAATGCCTTTTTTGCCTGGTCCACAACGTGTGATACAGGAGGTGAAGTCTGGCAGGATAGGAGAGATCATAGATATCAAAGCAGGCTTTTTACACTCGAGCGATTTGGATTTTAACAAACCTATCAATTGGAAAAGACAAGTTAAATTTTGCGGTGAGATAGGCGTAATGGGCGATCTGGGTATGCACGTATTACACGTTCCTTTACGTTTAGGCTGGAAACCCGAAACCGTTTATGCAAACCTGCAGAAAATAGTTACCCAACGCCCAGATGGTAAAGGCGGCATGGCCGTTTGCGATACCTGGAATAATGCAACGTTAAATACACAGGTTACTATAGATGGTAACCTGGTGCCGATGCTTTTAGAAATGAAACGCATTGCACCGGGCGAAACCAATACCTGGTATATAGAGATCTTCGGTACCAAAGGTGGCGTAAAATATAGCACCAAGGATACCAAAGCTCTTTGGACATTTGCCATTGGCGAAGAGCAATATTGGCAGCGTACGGACCTTGGTTTTAAAGGCGTGCCGTTCCCGACTATTACGGGCGGCATTTTTGAGCCGGGCTTTGCAGATTGCTTTATGCAGATGCTGGCCGGTTATGTAGCCGAGCGCGAAGGGTTTTTAAATGATCGCTTTGGTTGCGTAACGCCTGATGAGGCCGTTAACAGCCATTATGTATTCGAGGCGGCGCTAAAATCATTTGCTAATAGTTCGGTAGAAAAAGTGAATTATCACCAGGAAGAACCGGTATGAAAAGATCAGAAATAAACCATGCAATAGTTGCCTCAGGAGTCTTTTTTAGACAAAATAAATGGGCGCTGCCTCCACAACCAAAATGGGATGTGACCGATTTTGGCCTGGGCAATTTTAAAAAATACGGACTGATACTAATCAACCTGGCCGAAGAAGCCGAGTATTGCGAAAAGCTAATGTATGCGGCAAAAGGGCAAACTACCCCAGCGCACACGCATAAAAAAAAGAAAGAAGATATTATTTGCCGTACCGGCGAGCTGGTTATTCATTTATGGAAACAAAATCCTGCTGATATAGAATCAAACGGAACTTTCGAAATGAAAGTTAATGGCGAATATCAAACCATAAAATCGGGCGCTGTACTTCACCTTCAAGCCGGCGAACGGATAACCATCGAACCCGGTATCTGGCATGAATTTTACCCGGCTACAGACGAATGTATAATCGGCGAGGTATCAACCGCTAATGATGACCTGAATGACAATTTTTTCTCGAACCCCGATATTGGCCGCTACGCCGAAATTGAGGAGGATGAAGCACCCATAGTAAAGTTACTAAGCGATAAATAGGCGATGAGGAACGGCATTTTAGTTGGCGGCAACTGGATAGTTGACCAGGTAAAAGTGATAGACGTTTTCCCGGAAGAAGAGAAACTGGTAAACATTTTATCAGAGAGTAGCTGTAACGGCGGCTCGGCTTATAATGTAATTATGGGGCTCTCAAAACTTCAAGCCGGTTTCCCGTTAAGCGGGGTAGGCTTGGTTGGCGAAGATGATAGGGGTAATCACATTATACGCCATTGCCAAAGCATAGGTATAAACACTATGCAGTTGCGTAAAACCAATAAAGCCTATACATCATACACCGATGTAATGAGCGTTAAAGGTACCGGTAAACGCACTTTCTTTCATCAGCGTGGAGCAAACGCTTTACTGGATATTGCTGATTTTGATTTTACTGCTTCGCAGGATAAAATATTTCATTTGGGGTATTTGCTGTTGCTTGACCAACTGGATATTATAGAGGCAGATGGCACTACCCGCGCATCAAAAGTGTTAAAAAACGCTAAGCAGCAAGGCTTGATCACTTCGGTAGATATTGTAAGCGAACGCTCTGACCGTTTTAAAGCTATTATCCCATCATCATTGCCTTATATCGATTATTTGTTTGTTAACGAGTATGAGGCCGGAATGATAACCGGGATAAAAACCATATCCGCCGATGGCGGAATAATTTTAAAAAGCTGTTATGATGCCGCTTTAAAAATTATAGACATGGGCGTAAACAAATGGGTGATCCTGCATTTCCCACAGGGAGTTATCGCTATTGGCAGCGATGGCGAGTCGCATTACCAGCCAAGTCTGCAGATTCCGGCAGATCAGATCAAAGGTGCATCAGGTGCCGGTGATGCGTTTGCGGCAGGCGTATTAATTGGCGTGCATAATAACTGGGACATGGAAAAATGCCTGGAACTGGGCGTTTGCTCGGCAGCATCCAGTTTATTTGAATCAACTTCGTCTGACGGCATACTTCCATTAAACGAATGCCTTAAATTAGCAGACGCTTTTGGTTATAAAGAAAAAGCTAACTAAAATCCATCTTTAAAAGTGGCGCATTCAAACATTGGCAAATTACTGGAAGCGATATTACCCGCTGATAGGATAAAGACAAATCTTATTGATCTGGTTGCGTCTGCCTCTGATGCCGGATTTTATTATTTGCGCCCGCAGGCCGTGGTGCTTCCTGTATCAGAGGATGAGGTTATTAAATTATTCGCGTTTTCTAAACAACATAAAATTCCGTTGGTTTTCCGTACCGCCGGTACTAGTCTATCCGGGCAATCAATTACGGATGGTATATTGGTTGATCTGAGCCAGCATTGGAATAAGATTACTATCGAAAACGATGGCCAGTCCGTAAGGGTAAGGCCGGGCGCTATTGGGGCCAATGTAAATACTTATCTTAAAAAATATCAGCGTAAAATAGGCCCTGACCCGGCAAGCATTAATGCCGCTATGATGGGTGGTATTATCTCAAACAATGCCAGCGGCATGTGCTGCGGGGTTAGTAAAAACTCATACCATACTACCAAATACCTGCGCTTTATATTGCCTAACGGCAAAACGTTTAGTACCGAGTCGCCCATAGATTACGAACGGTTTCAAACAGAATGCGCGGATCTGTACGATCATCTTAAACTCCTTCGCCTGCAAATATTAAACAACCCCGAAGTTTACGATAAGATCCGAAAGAAATATCAAACTAAAAACACGGTCGGCTACTCAGTAAACGCTTTTATTGATTACGAGGAGCCAATGGATATCCTGGCCCACTTGCTAATTGGTGCCGAGGGTACATTAGGTTTTATAGCAGAGGCGGTATTAGAAACGGTAAACGACTATCCCGAGAAATTAACAGCGATGCTGTATTTCACGGATATCTATTCGGCTTGTAAAGCCATTACGCCGCTAACCACATCAGGCGCGGCAGCGGTCGAGTTGATGGATAGGGCATCATTGCAGTCCATCGAAAATATAGAGGGCATGCCTGCCATTATAAAAACCCTGCCTGAAAATGCTGCCGCGTTATTGGTAGAATACCAAGGCAATACGCAGGACGAATTGAAAGAGCAAATGGCAGATTTCCTCACTATAGCTGACGATCTTTCTCTATTGCAAAAAGCCGAATTTACAGCGGGGCCTTATGAACAAGCCTTGTTTTGGAAAGTACGTAAAGGCATGTTCCCGGCGGTTGGCGCGGTTAGGGCCAGCGGCACATCGGTGATTTTGGAAGATATAGCTTTCCCTGTTGATAGCCTGGGCGATGCTATATCTGATCTGCAACTACTGTTTAAAAAACACGGCTATACACGCGCCATTATTTTTGGCCATGCTAAAGATGGCAATATCCACTTTGTAGTAACCCAGGCATTTGATACATCTGCCGAAGTGGAACGTTATCGCGTTTTCCTGCAAGATGTTGTTGACTTGGTGGTCAAAAAATATAACGGCGCTTTAAAAGCCGAACACGGTACGGGCCGCAATATGGCGCCCTTTGTTGAAACAGAATGGGGCGGCGAAATCTACCGGGTGATGAAAACCGTAAAGGAAATTATCGACCCTGAAAACCTGCTTAACCCCGGGGTAATCATAAATGCCGATAAAAACGCCCACATAAAAAACCTGAAAGAACTGCCGCAGGTTGAAGAGGAAGTTGACCGTTGTATTGAATGTGGTTTTTGCGAACATAAATGCCCTAGCCGCGATATTACGCTTACTCCACGCAAACGCATTGTTGTGCGCCGCGAGTTGCTTAACTTGAAAAACAAAGGTAACAAGGCACAGCACGATGAATTGCTGCATCAATATCAATACCAAGGCTTGGATACCTGCGCGGTTGATGGCCTATGCGCTACCGCCTGCCCGGTTGACATTAATACCGGCGACCTGGTAAAACGGTTGCGGCGGGAAAACCATTCATCAACGGAAAATAAATTGGCGCTGTTTACGGCTAAGAATTTTAAAAGCGTTTACAAAACAGTAAGGTTCGCGCTGGCATCGGGTATTTTAATAAACAAGGTGTTTGGTCCGAAGGCTATGTTCAAGCTGACTAAAACTTTGCGCAAAGTTATGCCATCGTTTCCGCTATGGTCAAACCAGTTGGCGTTGGCAAAAGCGGTACCGCGGAGTGCTGTTAACGAGAATAATACGCAATCGGTAGTATATTTCCCCGCCTGTATATCACGCGCAATGGGCGAGTGCGAATCGGGGCAAAAAGGCGTAATGCAAACGTTTATGGATGTATCTGCCAAAGCCGGCATCAATGTAATTATCCCAACCAATATCGAAAAAAACTGTTGCGGACAGATCTATTCATCCAAAGGATTTAAGGATGCTTATACCTATACTGTTAACGCAACGGTAGATAAACTATGGTTTGATACCAGTAACGGCAAGTTCCCGGTAGTGTTGGATATCAGCTCATGCACACAAACCTTAACCCATTGCCGCCCTGCTTTATCTGAAGAAAATAAAATCAAGTTTGATCAATTACAGATCATCGACAGCATTACCTATATCCATGATTATGTAATGCCTAATATATCGGTAACTCAAAAGAAAACCCGCATTACCCTGCACCCGGTATGCTCGCTGCAAAAAATGCCGGGACTGGAAAGCAAGTTCTCCAAAATCGCCGCCACTTTTGCCACTAACATTAACCAGCCTGTTTTTGCCGGATGCTGCGGTATGGCCGGCGACAGAGGCTTTCTTCATCCCGAACTAACCCACTCGGCGACCTTGCCCGAAGCAAATGAAGTAAAAGCCAATACTTACGATGGCTATTATTCGTCATCAAAAACCTGCGAGATAGCCTTATCAGAAGCAGTTGGCAAGAACTATCATTCTATATTAATGTTAGTTGATGAGTGTACGGGCATAATCAATTTGTCGTAAATGCCCCTTTAAATTGTCCCGACTCGTGTCCTGTTTATTCTGCGGGATATTGTAGGTTTGTTTGCTAACGATCAACAAACATGAAAACTATTCTTGACAAGGCCACCCGCGATGAGCTAATAACCCGTGCGACAACACTTACAAAAAACAGCACAGCCCAATGGGGTAAAATGAGCATAGACCAAATGCTTAAACACGCCATCCTGGCTGATGAAATGTATTTGGGCGAGAAGGTATACAAACGCCGGTTTTTAGGCTACTTGTTAGGTCAACCTATATTAAAAGCGATACTAAAGGATGAAGAGCCAATGAGACGAAACGCTCGGACAAGCCCCGATTTTATCGTTACCGAAACGGGCGGCGATGTTGAGGCTGAAAAGAAAAAATGGATAAATGTGCTTGAGCGATATGCCAACTATGATAAGCCCCAATTTACGCATTGGTTCTTCGGCAAAATGACTAAGGAACAAGTTGGGCAGCTTGCCTATAAACATGCCGATCATCATTTAAGACAATTTAATAGTTAGCCGGTTGTTAATGCCATAACTGTTATATTTGCTAACAGTATATGGCACAGATCTTTTTAGTTGAAGATGAAGAACGGGTAGCTTCTTTTGTAAAAAAGGCGCTCGAAGAAAACAATCACACGGTAGATATAATTACCGATGGGGCAAGTGCCGTAAAAAAATTCGCCGGCATCCCTTATGACCTGGCTATACTGGATATAATGTTGCCTTATTTATCGGGTATAGAAGTTTGCCGTCACATCCGTCAAAAAAATAAAAACATCCCCATACTAATGCTTACCGCTTTGGATAGTGTGGATGATAAAGTAAAAGGGCTAAACATGGGTGCCGATGATTACCTGGTAAAACCGTTCCATTTAAAAGAGCTGCAAGCCAGGGTGGAGGCCTTGTTAAGGCGTAACGCGTCAGATGTGATACCTATAATTACCTTAGGTAGTATTACCCTTAATACCGCTAACAACATGGTGGAGCGCGAGGGCCGTAAAATATCCCTTACCACAAAAGAGTGTGCCTTGCTGGAACTGCTTATGCGTAATAACGACAAAATGCTATCGCGCCAAACCATTGCAGAAAAAGTATGGGGAATTGATTTTGACACCGGCACCAACGTGGTTGATGTATATGTTAATTACCTGCGTAATAAAATAGAAAAAGGCTTTACCGATAAATATATCCATACCGTAATAGGCAAGGGCTATATTTTTAAAACAGAACAGAACTAGGTGAAAATAAAGGACAGGCTTTCGCTTTACTTTACTTTAATAGGCTCGGGCATATTGCTGGTGGTTATGGTATCGCTTTACATTTCTGTGTATACCATTGTACATAACGACTTTTACACGCATTTAAACGATAGAGCAAATATTGTGGCCCAGCTTTATCTGAAAGCTGATGAGATCTCTCCCGACTCACTAAACAAGGTCCGAAACCGCTTTTTTAAAAGCCTGCATAGCGAAGTAACCCGGATATATGATGACCGTAACAGTGCCGCGTTTATAAAGGACAATGAGCAATATTGGGATAGTAAAACCATTGAAGCGGTTAGAAAACGCAACTATTTAGCCTATAGCAACAAAGACAACCAGGTAGTAGGTATTTATTATAAAGACAACCAGGGTAATTTTGTTATCCTGGTTTCGGCGATAGACCAGACGGGTAAGCGGCAGCTCGACTCGATACGCGAAGCCATGATTATTGTGTTTTTAATAGTAACTGCAACTTTGTTTTTAGTGAGCCGATGGCTGGCGCAGAATACACTTTCGCCTATAAAAAATGTGGTAAAGCAAATGCAGCTCATTAAATCAACCAATCTGCATTTGCGTGTAAATGAGGGTAAGGGTAAGGACGAGATAAGCGAGCTGGCCAATAACTTTAACCGCTTGTTGGAACATCTGGAAAACGCTTTCGAACTGCAAAGAACCTACGTTGCCAATGCTTCGCATGAGTTACGTACACCCGTAACCAGTATTATTGGCGAAGTAGAATTGGCACTTAATAAAGAGCAAGACCCCCAGGAAACTAAAAAAACCCTGCAACTGGTACTGGAAGAGTCTGTAAGGCTGCGCGATACCATATCGGGCTTAATGGAATTGGCCCAGGTGGATATGGACTATACCATTGCTGAACAGAGCCAGGTAAGGATGGATGAGTTGCTATGGGCCGTGAAGGATTACTGGGTACATAAACCCGGCGCAGGCGTGTTAAAAATTAATATTGAACACATGCCCCAAGATGAGTCTATGCTAACAATCCGAGCCAATTACCAGTTACTTTATATCGCTTTAAATAATTTAATTGGCAATGCCTTTAAATTTTCCAATCAGCAGCCGGTTACGTGTAATTTTTACGCGGATGAATCGCTGATATGGATACAAATTGTAGACTCCGGTATTGGCATACCCGCCGGGGACCTGGAGATGATTTTCAAATCATTTTACCGCGGTAACAACTCGCATAATTTTGCCGGTAGTGGCATCGGCTTATACGTTACTCAAAAAATTATTCAACTATTTAACGGCACACTCCACGCCGAATCTGCCGAGGGCAAGGGCACAAGTATTACTGTAAAATTTACACAAAAAAAGTAAATTCTAATACCATTCTAATTTTAGCCGCTCAGGCATAGTTTAATTTTGGCCCTTTAATATAAACTATGTGTTCTAGGTTCGTTTTTTTAATACCCCTGTTAATTTTTATTGCGTCTACTAAAGCACAAGCGCAGACTGATACGCTTTCATTAAACTTCCAGGATGCCGAAAAACAATTTTTGGCTAACAACCTGGAGCTGCTTGCCCAGAAATATAATATAGAAGCGTCAAAAGCCTTAATATCTCAGGCAAAATTGTGGGACAACCCCACTTTAAGCACCGACCAGAATATTTATGATGGTACCAGCAAAAAGTTTTTTTACCATAATCAGAATATGGCCTTAGGGCAGGTATTTATACAGCTTAGCCAGGTATTTACTACCGCCGGTAAACGCGGCAAGCAAGTACAGGTCGCTAAAGACAATGCCCAGGTGCAGGAAGCCGCTTTTAATGATCTAATGCGTAACCTGCGTTATAACCTGCAGTTAGATTTTGGCCAGTTAGCAAACCTTATAAACCAGGGCAAGGTGTATGATATGGAGATTAACTCGGCAACCAACCTGGTTAGTGGTATTCAAAAATCGTACGATGCCGGTAATACTTCTATGAAGGATTTGATAAGGCTAAAAGCTTTATTATTCGGTCTTCAAAATGACAGGATAGAAAACAGCAAGCAGATAAACGATCTGCAAATCGAGCTAAAAACGCTGCTGGGCGCCAAAGAAACAACTTATGTTAACCCTATTATATCTGATCAGCAACAACGCCAATCGATCGGGCTGGATATTCCGGCCCTGATCGAGCAGGCTAAAGTTAATCGGGCTGATTATTTGGGTAATAAATACCAGCTTAACTCGGCCACACATGATCTGGCCTATCAAAAAGCACTGGCCACACCTGACATTACCGTTGGTGTAGCCTATGATAAAAACAGTACTTACGCGCCTAATTATTACGGCCTGCAAATAGGTTTACCATTGCCGTTTTTTAACCGTAATCAGGGTAATATCAAATCGGCCGAATTTACTTTAAAGAGCCAGGAAAACACCGTAAAAGAAAATGAGCTACGCCTTAAAAACGAGGTCGTATCGGCCGTTAGGCAATATCAGTTAACGCAGGAATTGTTTTCGACTCAGCAAACCACCTTTAATGAGCAGTATGATAAACTGTTTGGCAATATGCTAAAAAGCTTTAAAGAAAGGCAGATAGGCTTAATAGAGTTTGTTGACTTTTTTGATACCTATAAAGATACCAAGCTTAAAATATTACAGCAGGGATACAACCTGCAAAAGGCAATTGCCGATTTAAATTTCGCTACCGGGACAACCATAATAAAGCCTTAACACTAACTATTGATGATAGATATAATAATGAAAAGAGAAACGTTTTTAATTGGTCTCTTCGGCGTGGTGCTTTTAGCTTCATGCACCCCAAAAAAGCCTGATGCGCCTGAGAGTAAGCAGGTATGTATAAGTGATTCATTACAAAAAATGGTCACTATTGATACCGCCAAAACCAGCACCATGAAGGACGAGCTAACCCTATCCGGCGTGGTATCAAGCGATGACAATAACGTAGTTAAAGTGTTCCCTTTTTCGAGCGGGCAGGTTATAGAGGTTAAAGTGTCCCTGGGCGATAAAGTAACCAAGGGTCAAACGCTGGCCGTAATGCGCAGTGCTGATGTAGCCGGTAATTATACCGACTTATCATCGACACAATCAGATGTAGCAGTAGCTAAACGCCAACTAGATCAGGCCGAATCATTATACAAGAACGGCATATCGAGCGAACGCGATTATACCGAGGCTAAAGAAAATTACAATAAGGCAGTTGCAGCCAATCGTAAAGTAAAACAACAGCTAAGCATAAACGGTGGCGGTAATACCAGCGAGAACGGCACCCTTGTTATTAAAGCGCCGCAAAGCGGATATGTAGTTGAGAAGAACATCACATCAGGCAGTTTTATCCGCCAGGATAATAGCGGCAGCATGTTCACCATATCAAACATGAAAGATGTTTGGATCTGGGCCAACGTTTTCGAGTCGGATATCAGTAAGGTTAAAACAGGTTATACCGCTAAAGTAACAACCCTTGCTTACCCCGGTAAAGTATTTACAGGTAAGGTTAACGAGATAAGCTCGGTATTGGACCCTGACAATAAGGTGATGAAAATAAAGATAGCCCTGCCTAATCCGGATATGTTGTTAAAACCCGAAATGTTTACCAACGTAGTTATCACCAATAACGAAAACAGGCAGGCGGTTTCGGTACCGGCCAAGGCTGTTATTTTTGATAGCAGTAAAAATTATGTAGTGGTTTACAATAGCAAATGCAACTTAAAAGTGCGCGAAGTTAGTGTGATTAAAACGGTTGATGATATCTCCTACATATCATCGGGCTTAAATCCCGGCGACAGGGTTGTATCAAAAAACCAGTTGCTGTTATATGATTCACTAACCAGCGAATAGTTGTGAGTTTTGAGTGATGAGTTAAACTTCATTGCTTATCACAAATAAAAAACTCAAAACCTATAACTCATTACTCAAAACTAAAATGAATAAATTCATTAAAAATATAATATACTTCTCACTAAAACACCGCTATTTTGTGTTTTTTATGACGGCCATATTGGCTGGCATAGGTGTGTGGAGTTATAGCAATACCCCTATTGAAACTTTCCCAGATGTAACTAATACACAGATCATTATTATTGCGCAATGGCCGGGCCGTAGTGCCGAGGAAGTAGAAAAACTGATAACCATACCGATAGAAACGGTATTAAACTCGGTACAGAAAAAATCAAACCTGCGTACCACGTCAGCTTTTGGTTTATCATACACCCGTATTATTTTTGATGATGATGTGGACGATGCGTTTGCGCGCCAACAGGTATTGAGCCGTTTGGCTAATGCCGATCTGCCCGATGGCGTAAAGCCCGAAATTGAACCGCCTTACGGCCCAACCGGAGAGATCTATCGTTATACGCTGAAAAGCAAAACCAAATCCCTGCATGAGCTTACCGCTATACAGGATTGGGTGTTGGATCGCCAGTTTAAATCTGTACCCGGCGTAGCCGATGTTAACAGTTTTGGCGGCGAGGAGAAGGCTTATGAGGTAAGTGTTAACCCGGCGCTGCTGCAAAAATATGGGTTGACATCGTTAGATGTTTTTACCGCTATTAATCGCAGTAACATTAACGTAGGCGGCGATGTAATTGAGAAAAACGACCAGGCTTATGTAGTGCGTGGTATTGGTTTGATCAACAACATTGATGATATGAAAAGTATCATCATAAAAAACGTAAATAACGTACCCATACTTACCAAAGATGTTGCCGAAATAAGAGAAGCTGGCCTGCCGCGGTTGGGCCAGGTTAGCCGCGATAAACAAAAAGATGTTATTGAAGGCATTATTGTAATGCGCAAAGGCGAAAACCCGGCTGAGGTATTGGACCGTGTACGCGCCAAAGTGAAGGATTTGAACGAAAATATTTTACCAAAGGATGTAAAGATCGATACCTTTTATGACCGTACCAACCTGATGGATTTTTGTACCGAAACGGTAATACATAATCTATTGGAAGGTATAGTGCTGGTAACGGTAATTGTATTCTTGTTCATGGCTGATTGGCGCACAACATTGATCGTAGCTATCATTATACCATTATCCTTATTATTTGCCTTTATATGTATGCGAATTAAGGGCATGAGCGCCAATTTACTATCGATGGGGGCGGTTGACTTTGGTATCATCATAGATGGGGCCGTGGTGATGGTAGAGGGCATTTTTGTGGCGCTTGACCATAGAGCGAAAGAAGTGGGGATGGAGAAATTTAACAAACTGGCTAAACTGGGGTTGTTTAAAAATGTAGGTGCAGAGATGGGTAAAGCTATCTTCTTCTCCAAGCTGATCATCATCACTTGTTTGATCCCCATCTTCGCATTCCAGAAGGTAGAGGGTAAAATGTTTTCGCCATTGGCGTATACATTGGGCTTTGCTTTATTAGGCGCGTTAATATTTACGCTGACATTGGTGCCTGCTTTATCAAGCATCCTGCTCAATAAAAATGTACGCGAGAAACATAATGTAGTAGTATTGTTTTTTGAGAACGGCATACGCCGCCTGTTTGGTTATACGTATAAACATCCCAGGAAAAGCATTTTTGTCGCGGTTGCTTTTATGGCGATAACCTTCTTTTCGGCCAGGTTTTTAGGGACAGAGTTTTTACCCGACCTAAACGAGGGTGCGCTATGGGTGGAAGCCGAGCTGCCGATGAGTGTATCATTACCCGAAGCCGAGAGCATTAACCAAAAAATGATGCAGATACTAGCTAAGTTCCCCGAGGTTAAGCAAACCTTGGCACAGGTTGGCCGTACCAACGACGGTACCGACCCGAAAGGCTTTTTTGATGTACAGATCCAGGTCGACTTAAAAAATAAAAAAGAATGGCCCAAAGGCGTATCGTCTGATGACCTGATAGACCAGATGAATGCGCAGCTTACCAAAATACCGGGTACCGTATTTAACTATTCGCAGCCGATACGTGACAATGTGGAAGAAGCTGTAGCCGGTGTTAACGCCGCGCTTGCGGTAAATATATTTGGACCAGATTTTAAGGTGTTGGATGGAAAGGCTAACGAGGTACTAAAAGTTTTAAAAACCGTAAAAGGTATAGACGATCTGGGTGTACTGCGCAACCTGGGCCAACCTGAGTTTAGGATAGAACTGGATCAGCGAAAAATGGCGCTTTATGGCGTTGCTACTGCCGATGCTAACTCGGTAATTGAAATGGCAATTGGCGGTAAAGCCGCTACCGAACTTTACGAAGGCGAGCGCCGGTTTGATATCCGCGTGCGTTACCAGAAACAGTTTAGAGATACGCAGGATAAGATCGAAAACCTGATGGTACCAACCCTTAACGGCTCCAAGATCGCTATAAAAGAAATTGCTACTATTAAAATATTAACCGGCCCTGCATTTATCTATCGGGACAATAACATGCGGCACATTGCGGTAAAATTCTCCAACCGTGGCCGCGATTTGGGTAGTACTATTGCCGAAGCACAGCAAAAAGTAAATCGCCTGGTAAAGCTTGACCAGGGATATTCGGCACAATGGGTGGGCGAGTTTGAGAACCAAACCCGTGCATCAAAAACATTAGCGCATGTGGTGCCTATATGTTTGCTGGTTATCTTTTTGATCCTGTTTATCACCTTCGGTAACGTTAAGGATGCATCATTAGTTATTATGAATGTACCGTTCGCGTTAATTGGCGGTATACTGGCGTTGCAGATTACGGGTATTAATTTTAGTATATCAGCTGGTATAGGTTTTATTGCATTGTTTGGGGTTTGTATCCAGAATGGGGTGATCCTGATATCGGTATTCCGCAAGAACCTGGACGAGCACATGCCTTTGGATACCGCGATACTGGAGGGTGTAATATCCCGCGTACGCCCGGTAGTGATGACAGCATTAATGGCGGCCATTGGTTTAATGCCGGCGGCTATATCAACCGGTATAGGCAGCGAAACACAAAAACCCCTGGCGGTAGTAGTAATTGGCGGATTAATAACATCAACTATACTTACACTATTAATATTGCCGGTTATTTACGCATTGGTACATAAATTAATACATAAGCGCGAAAACAGGAAACTGTTGAAAAAAATAGGCGCTGTAAAGGGTTAACTACTTTTTAGGTTTGTTTTGTACAGAAGGCTTCAGATCGAAAGATCTGGGGCCTTTCTGGCTTATAGGCATCCCTGATTTGTAACTGCTTTGATATAAATATTATACCGTTTTTGTATCGGCATTTATTTATCATTGTATCAAGCCAATCATTAACACAACCCATCATAAAAAAATTAGTATGCAGTTTAGCAGCATTTTAAAAATATCAAGTAAAATGAGAAGCAGAAAGATCAACTATAGCCTTTTATTAATCGCCTTCGTTTTTTCGGCCTTTGTCGCCAACGCGTCTGATATAAAAATTAAGATCACCAAAGCCTATTTAAATATCCCGGTAGGGAAACAGGCCCGGATGAAGTTGATAAAAATATATTCGGGCAATAAAGAGTTGCGCGAATTTCCTGTTCAACTGGCAGAGCAAAAGGTTGATTACTGGATATTTATTGATGTTAGCGAGTTTAAAGGCAAAACCATAACCCTCACCAGCTATGCCAGTACCGTAGCTTTGAAAAGAATTTACCAGGCCGATAAAATTGCCGGGGCAGATAGCTTGTATAAAGAAAGTAATCGTCCGCAATTCCATTTTACAGTAAAGCGGGGTTGGAGTAATGATATTAATGGCCCTATTTATTATAAGGGCACCTACCACTTATTTTGGCAGGCATTTCCATTTGGCAACTCGTGGTATACCGCATACATGTATTGGGGCCATGCCACCAGCAAGGATATGTTGCATTGGACAGAAACGTCTCCGGCTTTAATGCTGGATAGTTTGGGCTCGCCATGGTCGGGCACCGCGGTAATTGATAAGAACAATGACGGTGGCTGGGGTAAAGATGCAATGGTTTTATATTATACGGCATTTGATGTTGTATCGGGCGGTAAACAGGTGCAATGTATTGCCTACAGTACCGATGGCGGTAAAACCTTTAAACGCTACAAGGGCAACCCGGTTATTGACAGCAATGACGAAATGCACAGCAACGATACCCGCGACCCCAAGGTGTTTTACTACGAGCCAACAAAAACCTGGATAATGGTTCTTTTTGAGCGCGATGGATTATCCTTCTACAATTCGAAGGATATGAAGACATGGAGCAAACAAAGCCATTTTAAGGGCCTGCATGAATGCCCTGATTTTTTTGAAATGGCTATTGATGGAAACGCCGCTAACAAAAAATGGGTGCTGCATGGGGGTAGTTCAGATTATTATATAGGGACGTTTGACGGTAAAGAATTTCATGCCGAAAGCCCGCGGTTAAGTTATGCGAAAGGCGACTTATATGCCGCCGAATCATTTACCAATATGCCGGGCGACAGGCATGTACAAATGGCCTGGGGACGTATTGAGCATCCGGGTATGCCCTTCAACCAGATGATGCTGTTCCCGACAGAGTTTACTTTAAATACCACAAAAGATGGATTAAGGCTTTATGCCAGCCCGATAAAGGAGATAGAGACCCTGCATACATTGATCCATAACTGGGAAAACATAGCATTTAACGAGGCTAATGTTATATTGAAAAACGTAAAGCCAGGGCCCTTGCATATAAAAATGTCGTTAGCGGTAAAAAGCGGCGAAAACCTTCAATTATTTTACCAGGGCAATGAGCTGGCTAATTTCTCGGCGCAGGACTTCCCCAAAGAAATTAATAAGCTTGAAATATTATTAGACAAAACCGTTGTTGAAATATTTATAAACAACGGCGAACAATATATTATTAAAAAAATAGACACCCCGTTAAATAACCAGGGGCTATCTTTTCAGCAGGATAAAACAGGACCGTTTATAAAGACATTAAGCGCCTACCAAATGCAGTCGGTTTGGTAGGTATGAATTAACAAAAATTGTACCTTTAAGCATATAATACCGCTATGAGAAAATTAAAATTTGGTTTAGTGGCCGTTTTGGCCGTTGCCGGTTCTATTGTTATTGTTTCCTGGCGGGGCAGTGCGCCTAAGCCGGTTCATAAACAACAGGACAAGAAGCGCCCTAATATCATTGTGATCTTGTCAGACGATATGGGTTTCTCAGACCTTGGCTGCTATGGCGGCGAAGCCGAAACGCCCAACTTAAATATGCTGGCTAAAGAAGGACTGCGCTATACCCAATTTTATAATACCGCCCGCTGCTGCCCATCGCGCGCGTCATTACTGACCGGGTTGGACCCGCACCAGGCCGGTATGGGCTGGATGACCTCCAATGATTTTAAATTACCCGGCTACCGCGGCGATTTGAGCCATAATGCCGTTACTATTGCCGAAGTTTTAAAGTCGGCAGGTTATGAAACCGCGATGACCGGCAAGTGGCATTTAAACTTTGACCCCAATCCCAACACTAATAAACAGAACTGGCCGCTGCAACGCGGGTTCGACCATTATTACGGTATCATCTTGGGTGCTGCCAATTATTTTGATCCGGGATATTTAACCCGTGGCAATACTTTGGTAAATACCACTAACGACCCCGAATATCACCCCGAACATTATTATTTTACCGATGCGATATCAGACAACTCGGTTAAATTTATCAAGGAGCGTGATAAAAGCAAACCGCTGTTTATGTACGTGGCCTACACCGCCGCGCACTGGCCAATGCAAGCCCCGGAAGCAGCCATTGCCAAATACAAGGGACGTTTTGACAAAGGTTGGGAAGAGTTGCGCCATGAGCGTTTAGAACGCATGAAAAAGCTGGGGGTAATAAAGCAGGACGAAGAACTATCGCCATTTGATGGCAAGCCATGGGCCACGGAGCCTGATAAACCAGCTATGTTGCGCCGGATGGAAACTTACGCCGCCATGATAGATGTTATGGATCAGGGTATCGGTCGCATTATTAAACAATTGAAAGCCGATGGCATGTATGATAATACGCTGATCTTCTTTTTACAGGATAACGGTGCCTGTGCCGAGATAGTAGGCAATGGCGAAGTAAGGCCGGTAGCGCCAAACCCTAACCGGGTGCGTAAATTGGGGCCGGATTCGCTGATCTATTCTATCAAACCCGTAACCACCCGCGAGGGCAAACTGGTAATGGAGGGTAAAAAAGTAATGGCCGGCCCCGCGGATACTTATGTATCTTATATGCAGGAGTGGGCAAATGTATCAACCACGCCATTGCGTAAGTTTAAACATTATGTGCATGAGGGCGGTATCTCTACTCCGCTGATTGTACACTGGCCGGATGGTTTAAAAGCCAAAGGTGAGCTGCGCGGGCAAGCCGGGCACGAAATGGATATTATGCCAACCATACTTGATATTACTAAAACCCCATACCCTAAAACCTATAACGGACATACCATTACCCCGGTTGAGGGCATAAGCCTGGCACCCAGCTTTGAAAACAAACCATTAACCCGCGAGGCCATATACTGGGACCATGAAATGAACAAAGCGATCCGCATGGGTAACTGGAAACTGGTAAGCGAGGCAGACCTGAAAGGCATGACCTATACATCGGCACCGTGGGAACTATACGACATTAGCACCGACCGCAGTGAGCTAAACAACGTAGCCGCCAAACACCCCGACCTGGTTAAAAAAATGAATGATATGTGGGAAGCCTATGCCAAGCGTTGCAATGTATTACCATCGCCGTGGAAGAAGGTGGAGTAGTACCTTTTTAAACGCATTGTCATTTCGAAACGAGGAACGAGTGAGAAATCTTATACATTATACCGGTGAAATATACAGGGTATATAAGATTTCTCGTCGCTCCTTTCGCGCATTGCCCAATCAGGCTCGCTCGAAATGACAGTTCTTTTTTTACAACCCTTCCCAAGCTGGCGCAAGTATGTCGGGCCGGGCTAGAGGATAAAAGCTACTTGTGCCTTATTAGACAAAAATACGGCCAATTTTTCGTATCTTTATGGAGATAGTAAGGCATCTTTAAAAAGGCAAAAAGAACCAAATTGTAAATAACGATTTATATGCTTTTTAAACAGATGTAAGTATTAATCAGCTGTAATTCAGTATATTAGTTAAAAAAACACTACCGGCATAACCCCTGATACCCGAAAAACAGTAATTTTTACTACCGGCATTACCGCCAATGCCCGAAAAACACCCCAAATTACTACCGGCAAAACATATCATACCCGAAAAATGGTAATTTTTACTACCGGCTAAAGTGGGCACACTGGTGTGAACAGCCTACCTCGAACTCTCTACCGTATACACAAAGCTGTTGGCTTTGTAATAGCCCAGGTTATATTCAATGGGGCGTTCGCCGTGGTCAAAAACAAAACGTTTGCGGTAAAGTACAGGGCTGCCAACCGGGATCTTTAGTTTGCCGGCAATAAACTCATCGGCGGCGGTGGCGCTTATTTCTTCTTTGGATAGCGTGGCAAAAACCGAGTGCTGGGTTTCCAGCATTTCGTAAAGGGGCATCTTAAAATCTTCTTCGCCGGTTAGGCCAACGCGTGGGTGGAAGTAAGATACAAAGTATACAAAAGGCTCATCGGTATTACCCCTAACCTTTTCCATCTTTAACACTTTACGGTCGGGTTTTATCTCGAAGAAATCAACCAGCGCTTCATCGGGCAATACCCATGAAATATTGAGTTCGAAGTTTTTAACGGTAATGCCCCGCAGCTTCATTTCCTGCGAAAAGCTTAGCCAGTTGTTTGATTTGGAGCTTACAATGGTTTTGGCAACTTTGGTCCCGGTGCGTTTTTTACGTACCAGTAACCCCTCAAAAACCAGCTTGTTTATAGCCTGGCGCAAGGTGGAGCGCGATATGGCCAGGATCTTAGCCAGATCAACCTCGTTAGGGAAGACCTTGCCGTTTTGATATTCTTCTTCAGCTATCATTTTGCGCAAAAGCATTTCGGCCTGAGCATGCAGGGGGACGGGGCTTTTATGATCGATGGAATACCTCATGTTATTTAATAATTTACAATTATAAGGGTTTTAACCTATATGTATGTACATAAAAAAGAAGTGCCTGGTTCTATAATTATTATCAGCTATACTGTACCAGGAACACATGAATACACTTTTCTGATAACGCCCAATAAAAATTGGGCGTTCACAAATCGGCAAATGTTTAATAACTTAACCGTTTGTAATATTTATTGATATCTACGTGGAAAAAAGGTCGTTTTGGTTTGGTATATTGTTGATGATGGTATTATGCGCTATCACCTACGCCAACCATTTTAACAACGAATTTCATTTTGACGATTCGCACACTATCCAAAACAATGCATACATCCGCGACATTAAAAACCTGCCCTTGTTTTTTACGGATGGCAGCACCAGCAGTACATTACCGCAAAACCAATCCTATCGCCCAATAGTAACCACCTCTTTGGCGTTTGATTATTGGTTGGGTGGCGGATACTATTTGTTTTTCTTCCACTTGTCTACTTTTATCCTGTTTTTATTACAAGGGCTGTTGATGGTCTATTTTTTTACCAGACTGTTTAATATTTCTTTGCCTAATGATAAGCGGAATACCAGCGTAGCGCTTATTGCCACAACCTTATATCTTTTACATCCGGCCATAGCCGAAACCGTCAACTACGTTATAGCCCGTGCCGATCTGCAATCAACCTTGGGAGTAATATTGGCTTTTGTGCTGTATCAGTATTCAGCACGGTGCCGCACGTTCTATTTATATTTAGTGCCAATAGTTATTGGCTCGCTGGCCAAGCCGCCAACTATAATGTTTGCGCCGATATTTTTTATCTACCTACTGTTTTTCGAGGAGCAATTAAGCCTTGCAGATCTATTTAAACCAAGCCGATTTAAACAAGTATTCGCCGTAGTTAAAAAATCGGCTCCCGCTTTTATTTGTTGTGCCTTTATGTATTGGTTCCTGGGTAAAATGACACCCAAAACCTGGGAACCCGGCGGTACCGCGCCATTGCAATATTTAATTACCCAGCCTTATGTTATCGCGCATTACTTCCAAATGTTTTTTGTGCCGAACGCTTTAAGTGCCGATTCTGACTGGCAGTTATTACCCAACATGTCCGACTGGCGTTTTACCGCCGGTTCGCTTTTTATTTTGGCGATGATAGTTATAGCGTTTATAACCTCAGTAAAAAAACAACTACGCCCCATAAGTTTTGGCTTAATTTGGTTCTTTTTGGCGCTGCTGCCAACATCAAGCATTATCCCCCTGGCCGAAGTTTTGAATGATCACCGTATGTTCTTCCCGTTTGTTGGGCTGCTCATCAGTGTTAGTTGGACAGTTGCTTTGCTGGCAAAAAAACTCGCGCCGCTAATTTCAAAATATATACCGGCTTATAAAATTGTGTTTTCGTTTATACTGTGTCTTATCCTTTCAACCTATGCCTACGCAACCTGGCAACGCAACCGGGTTTGGCATACTGAAGAAACCTTATGGCATGATGTTACCATAAAAAGCCCTAACAATGGCCGTGGCTTAATGAATTACGGCCTCAGCAAAATGGATGTCGGCGACTATGTTACCGCGGATATTTATTTTAACAGAGCATTAAAAATACTACCTAATTACTTTAGCTTGTATGTTAATCTCGCTATTTTAAAAGCCGCTACCGGGTATGACGATACTGCCGAAATGTATTTTAAAAGGGCCCAATGGTATGGCGGCAATTACCCCGATGCTTATATTTATTATGCGCGGTTTTTAAGTGCCCACGGCCGCAACCCCGAAGCGATAACAAACCTGCAACAAGCCATGCGCCTGTCATCGGCAAACATATATACACGCACATTGCTGATGAACGCTTATGAAAACACCGAAAATTGGGCAGCCCTAAAACAACTGGCGTTAACCACGCTGCAATTGGCGCCAGACAATGCAGACGCAAAAAGCTACTTGATCGCTGCCGACACAAAAAAAGGTAAAATTGATACAGAAGCAGAAAAGATAAAGCGCTCGCCAACAGCTGATAAATATTTGGCGCTAAGTTTACGCTATTATAACGCGGGCAGGTTTGAGCAATGTATTGACGCTTGTAATGAGGCCATTAAGTTAAAATCCAACTTCCCCGAGGCTTATAATAATATTTGCGCCGCCTATAATAAAATGCAACAATGGAATAAGGCTATTATTGCCGCTAAACAGGGATTAGCACTCACCCCCAATAACCAATTACTAAAAAATAACTTGCAGGAAGCGTATAGTCATTTATCACACTAAACGGCGCCTGAAAAACAAAACTCGAACTCTTTTATGGCTGATTTGCACAGCCTTTTTATAAGCAAGCGCAATTGCAAACCATTAGGCGCGTTGTTTACAAACTTACGGCACTTAAATTGATTGAACACGTTGGAATGGGCAAAATTGCCAGAGCGAAGGTATATATGATATCTCCGTTAGGCACCGAATAGATGTTAAAAGATACATAGGACGAACTTTACACTAAACTGCGTTACTTTATCCAAGGTTTATCTTTAAACGTCATATGTTCAAAAACTCCTTCTTATAATCCGAAGGCTTCTTCTTCATCTCGTCCTTAAACTGCTTGTTGAAGTTTGACAGTGTTTTAAATCCTGATCGTTCTGAAATTGCTGAGATAGTTAAGTCGGTCTCCGTAAGTAACTTACAGGCGTGCTTAACCCTAAGTTCGCTTATAAACTTAGCGAAACCCTTGTTGTTGGCAGTAGTAAAATAACGACTAAACGAGGACGGTGTCATATATAGCATATCTGCTAATTCGTTAAGATGTATCTTTTTTCGATAGTTCTTTAAGATATATTCATAAACACTGCTCATCCTGTCGGTTTCATTCTCCTTAACCGGATCATAATATTCATTATGGGATATATAATGATACTCTTTTGTAGACGACAACAGGTTTAAAATTCTAAGCAGGTGAATAAATGCATCCAACCCCGATAGCTCCACCAGCTCCTTCATAAGTGTAATAACTTTTTGCTTTACATCGCCATAAAACTCCAACCCCCGCGATGACCTTTTAAAAAGCTTCTTTAACTGCACCATCTCCTCCTTTCCCATCAAGTGCTCGCCAAGCAAACTCTCCTGTAGATAAATCACAATGCCCCGAATCTTTAACAAACTGTTCTTTTCAAAATAAGCCTCGTCACTACGCCATAAATGCGGCAGGTTTGAACCGGTTAATACCAGTTCGTTTGTCCGAAAAGATTTTATACTGTCGCCAATAAAACGGGTTCCAGTACCCTCTAACGGAACAAATAACTGATATTCTGAGTGCGAGTGCCATACCGGATCAAAGTACTGATCCTCCAGGTACTTGATCATAAAGATCTGCGATGCGGGTATTGCCGATTTGTGTATGGCTGGTTTCATAATTGATTATTTGCATCAAAAAATACAAAACTAAATAATTAATGATAAAATACAGTCGGAATTGGACAAAAAAGAAAAGGATTTGATCGCCATATTTGTTTATACCTAATCTACGGTTACGTATAAACCTATTTAAATTGTTTTCATGAAAAAATATATAACGCTGGCGACTCTATGTCTGGTGGCTATTGTAAGTATTAAAGGCACATTTATTAAAAACGATCCGCCGCGCAGGTTGGAGATATTGTTCCTGGGCCATACCGCCACCCACCACCAGTCGGACAAGCTGGCCGAGATTGTGCAGCAGTCTTTTTTTAAGGATGGTATCAACATTACCTACACCACAAACCCAGACGATCTGAACGAAATCACCTTGTCAAAATATGATGGGTTGATGTTGTATGCCAATTATGATACTATTTCACAACCCCAGGCTAAAGCTTTACTACAATACGTAAATAGCGGCAAAGGGTTTATCCCGGTACATTGCGCGTCATTCTGTTTCCGCAATTCGGACGAGGTTGTTAAAATGATTGGCGGCCAGTTTAGCACCCATAAAACCGACACCTTTAAAATGGTTATCGTCGACAAAAAGCATCCCGTTATGAAGGATGTAAACGCATTTACTACCTGGGATGAAACCTACGTGCATACAAAGATTAATAAAAATATACATGTGATAACTGAACGTGTAGAAGGCGATCACCACGAACCTTATACCTGGACAAATAGTTACGGCAAGGGTCGCGTTTTTTATACCGCTTACGGCCACGATGAGCGTACCTGGAAGCAGCCGGATTTTTTAAAGCTGTTAGAGAACGGCGTAATATGGGCCGTTGGCAAAAAGGCGGAAAAAGACCTGGCTAAACTACCCAAGCCAAACCCGGCCTATAGCGTTGCGGAAATCCCAAATTATGAAAACCGCAATCCGGCACCAAAGCTACAGGAACCGCTATCCCCTGCCGAGTCACAGTTATTGACGCAGATACCCGTTGGTTTCAAAATGGAATTGTTCGCTGCCGAGCCAGACATCGAAAAACCTATTGCAATGGCGTGGGACGAACGCGGCAGGCTTTGGGTGCTGGAAACGATTGATTACCCCAATACGGTAAGAGATAATAAAGGCGAAGGGCTTGACCGCATCAAGATCTGCGAAGATACGAATGGAGATGGCAAGGCAGATAAGTTCACCATTTTTGCTGATCACTTAAACATCCCTACCAGCATAGTTTTTGCACGTGGCGGTGTGATAATTTCGCAAGCGCCCGATTTTTTATTTCTGAAAGATACTAACGGGGACGATAAGGCCGACATAATAGAAAAACTGATTACCGGCTGGGGCACCTTCGATACCCATGCAGGGCCATCGAACCTGAAATACGGACTGGACAATAAGATTTGGGGAACCGTAGGTTATTCGGGCTTTACCGGCACCGTAGGCGGGCAGAAATTCAATTTTAACCAGGCGGTTTACCGCTTTACCAGTGATGGTAAAAACCTGGAACATTTAGGCTCAACCAGCAACAACACCTGGGGATTGGGTTTCTCTGAGAATTTTGATGTTTTTATATCTACCGCTAACAACTCGCACAGCGACTATTTGGGCATACCGCTACCCTACCTGCAACGACTGGCCATGCCGGGCATGGTCTCTGTCAAAAAAATTGAGGGCCATTACGGCATGCATGTGGTAACCAAAAACCTGCGCCAGGTTGATGTGTTTAATGGTTTTACCGCTGCCGCGGGACATAATTTATATACGGCCAGAAATTTCCCAGAAGAGTATTGGAATAAAATTGGTTTTGTAAACGAGCCTACAGGCCGGGTTATCCATCGCGCTGTTTTAGAGCCCGATGGCTCCGGATTTAAAGAAAAAGATGGTTGGAATTTTTTAGCCAGCGCCGATGAATGGCTAGCACCGGTACAATCAGAAGTTGGGCCGGATGGCGCGCTTTGGGTAAGCGATTGGTATAACTTCATTATTCAGCACAACCCTACACCAAAAGGTTTTCAAAACGGCAAGGGCAATGCCTATATCAACCCACTGCGTGATCGTACGCATGGCCGTATCTATCGTATAGTTTGGGATGGTGCCAAGCCATCGCCCATAAAAAAATTAGATAAAAACAATCCTGAACAACTATTAGCCGGTTTACAAAGCGACAATATGTTTTGGCGCATAACCGCGCAACGCCTGATAGTAGACGGTGATTATAAACAACTTGCACCGCAGCTATTTGATCTGATCCGTAACAAGTCTATTGATGCCATTGGTGTTAACGCGCCGGCTATACACGCTTTATGGACTTTAAATGGCTTAGGCTTATTAAACGGATCAAACGCAGAAGCATTAACCGTTGCCGAAGATGCACTAACTCACCCATCAGCCGGGGTGCGTAAAGCAGCATTACAGGTTTTACCGTTAACAGCTAGATCAATGGCGGCAATTCAAAAAGCGGGGTTGCTGAATGATATCAATTTAAATATCCGCCTGGCTGCATTTTTAAAAATTGCTGATATGCCAGCATCTGACGATATGGGTAACGTTTTATTAGCCGCCCAAAAAGTCCCGCAAAATGCTAATGATTACTGGATAAGCCAGGCCATACCAATTGCCATGGCTACACATGTAAAAGGCTTTGGCGAAGAAACTAAAGCCGCAAATTTGGCCGCTATTGAAAAGGCCAATACATCAAGAGCAAGGGTTGACCAAACAGTTAAAATAGCTGTAGTACAAAATGCCATGAAGTATGATACAAAAACCTTTACCGTAAAAGCGGGCAGCATGGTCGAGGTTGATTTTTACAACCCTGATTTTATGCAGCATAACTTCCTTATACTACAAAAAGGCAGTTTAGAAAAAGTAGGCGCGGCGGCTGATAAACTGGCACAAGATCCAAAAGGTATAGAACAAAACTATGTTCCCAAAATACCCGAGGTATTATTCTCTACCAAACTCATCAATCCGCAGGAAACATTTAAGTTAAAATTCAGAGTACCTGCTGATGCCGGCGATTATCCGTTTATCTGTTCATTCCCCGGCCATTGGCGTATCATGAATGGCATTATGAAAGTTGTTAAATAAGCCTTAAACCAAAGACCAAAGCTATGGCCGCACAACCAAAAAACATCTCTGCTGGTACGACATCGGTACCCGACATGAAGTTATTTTATGCTTGTTTTATAGCATTAGTTACCACCGCGTTCGGGTTTATTTTGCGCGCATTAATATTGCCGCAATGGGGCCACGACTTTAACCTTACTCAAACTCAACTGGGCGAAATTGCAGGGGTAGGCTTATGGCCCTTTGCCATAAGCATTGTGCTTTTTAGTTTGGTGATTGATAAAATAGGCTATAAAACTGCCATGATCTTCGCGGTGATCTGCCATATAGCATCAGCTATACTCACCATCTTTGCCGGTGGTTATTGGATGCTGTACATAGGTTCTTTTATCTGCGCAATTGGCAACGGGACAGTTGAGGCTGTTGCAAACCCGGTTGTTGCCACCATGTTCCCTAAACAAAAAATAAAATGGTTAAGCATGCTGCATGCAGGCTGGGCAGGCGGTTTAGTATTGGGTGGTGTTATGGCGTTGTTGTTGGGCGTTACTACCCGCTGGGAATATAAGATTGCGTTAATACTGATTCCGACCTTGGCTTACGCATTCATGATGATCTCGCGGAAGTTCCCGTTAAATGAACGTGTGCAGGCCGGTGTGTCGTACAAAGAAATGTTGCAGGAAGTTGGCGCTGGCGGGGCATTAATTATTGTTGCATTAATTATATTTCAATTAGGTGCAGTTTTTGGCTGGACAACCACTACCAATGTAATCATCACCTTATTAATAACCGCAGGGTTTGGATATTATACCCGCAGTTTCGGGCAGCCTTTGTTTATTGTTTTATTGTTGATCATGATCCCGCTGGCGACTACCGAATTAGGCACCGACAGTTGGATAACCGACCTAATGACACCCGAAATGAACAAGATAGGTTTCCAGGCCGGGTGGGTATTGGTTTATACATCGGCCATCATGTTTGTGCTGCGCTTTTTTGCCGGCCCCATTTCGCATAAATTTTCATCGCCGGGTTTGCTCGCTATCTGCTCGGGCATTGCGGCTATTGGTTTGTACATGATGTCTTTTTCTGCCGGATCGATGATCTTGCTGGCAGCTACTATTTACGGATTAGGCAAATCTTTCTTTTGGCCGGCTATGTTGGGTATGGTATCAGAGCGCTTTCCAAAAGGCGGGGCATTAACTTTAAACATTACCGGCGGTTTAGGAATGATAGCTGCCGGTGTTATAGGCGCGGGTATATTGGGCTTTATCCAGGATAAGTCTGTAGACCAAAAAATTACTGGTTATGATAGTAAAAACAATACCGCTATCCATAGTACCTATGTTACCGAACAGAAAACCAGTCTTTTTGGTGACTATAAAGCGCTCGATCAAACCAAACTGGCTACGGCAAATGCTAACGAGCAACTAACCGTTACCACCATCCGCGATGCGGCAAAAAAAGAAGCATTGCGGTACATCGTTGTCTTCCCGCTAATAATGTTGGCGAGCTTTATTCTGCTCATCCTCTATTTCAGATCAAAGGGAGGGTACAAAGCTGTTTTATTAAGTAAAGCCGAAGAGCCGGAATCCACACCCTACTAAGCAGAAAACATGTCATTACAAATAAAATTCGGCGTTAGTACCTGGTTGTTTACCTCGCCATTTCAAACATCGTCAATAGATGAGTTATTCCCAAAAATCGCGGCCATGGGTTTTGACGCGGTTGAAATTGCCATAGAAGATCCGGGATTGATAGATGGTAACATGGTAAAAAAAGCATTAGAAAAATACAACTTAAAGGCCATTGTCTGCGGCGCGTTTGGCCCTACCCGCGATCTGACAAATGAAGACCCCGCCATACACGAAATCTGCTTTAAATACATAGCCGATTGTCTTGATCTGTGCGCGTTATGGGATACCAAATTCTTTGCCGGCCCAATGTATTCGGCAGTGGGTAAGGCGCGTATGGTACCACCAGAGCAACGCAAAGCCGAATGGCAGCTTGCCGTTAAAAACCTGCGCAAGGTGTGCGATATGGCAGCAGAGCTGGGTTTGGAAATAGCATTGGAACCGTTAAACCGCTTTGAATCAGACCTGGTAAATACAGCCCGGGATGTGGTGCGATTGGTGGATGAAATTGATCATCCGGCAGCAAAAGTGATACTGGATGGCTTCCACATGAACATTGAAGAACCCAATATTGAAGAAGCCATAAAATTGGTTGGTGATAAACTGATCCACGTACAAGTGGCTGAAAATTATAGAGGAACACCGGGCACGGGCCAAACCAATTGGGCCGCTTATCGCCGCGGATTGGAGGCCATCAACTATAAGGGTACAGTATCAATAGAAAGCTTTACGCCCGATAACAAGGAGTTGGCGCAAGCAGTTTGCATCTGGCATCCGCTGGCCCAAAGCCAGGATAAATTTGCATCAGAAGGATTAGCATTTTTAAAACAATGGGCAAAGTAGCCCCTCAAAAATTGAACAGAAGTTTAAATAATATGGAAAATAAAAAAATTAACGTAGCTATAGTTGGCTTAGGTTTCGGGGCAGAGTTTATCCCTATTTATCAGCATCATCCAAATGCAAATATGTATGCTATTTGCCAGCGAGATCATACCAAGCTACACCAGGTAGGCGATGCCTTCGGGATAGAAAAACGCTATACCGATTATGATGAGCTATTACTTGACCCGGAAGTTGACGCTGTGCATATCAACACACCCATACAAAGTCATGCCGAGCAATCTATAAAAGCATTACGCGCCGGCAAACATGTAGCTTGTACCGTGCCCATGGCAACAACTGTTGAAGAGTGCCGACTGATTGTAGAAGCCGTCAAAGAAACCGGCCTAACTTATATGATGATGGAAACCGTGATCTATAGCCGCGAGTTTTTGTTTGTGAAAGAGCTATATGAAAATGGAGAATTGGGCAAACTGCAATTTTTACGTGCATCGCACCAACAGGAAATGGCTGGCTGGCCGGGCTATTGGGAAGGGTTGCCGCCGATGCATTATGCCACCCATTGCGTAGGCCCGGTTTTGGCTTTAGCTAAAGCGGATGCCGAATATGTATCATGCTTTGGTTCGGGTCGTATTGATGAAGATCTGATCAGCAAATATGGTTCGCCATTCGCTATTGAAAGTTGTCATATTAAATTTAAAGATTCTGATTTAGCTGCTGAAGTTACCCGATCACTATTCAACACCGCGCGCCAATATCGCGAAAGCTTTGATGTTTATGGATCCAAAAAAACATTTGAATGGACCTTAGTAGAACATGAACAATCAGTTATCCACACCGGCGAAACCCCGGAGAAAGTTACGATACCAGATTACGCGCATCTATTACCTAAAGAAATACAAGCCTTTACCACAGGCGGCGTTTATGACGCCAACAGTAACCAGCATCTTTCCTTTATACAAGGTTCGGGCCACGGTGGTTCGCACCCGCATTTGGTTAACGAATTTGTATCAGCATTGGTCAATAACCGTCAGCCTTTCCCTAATGCAAGGCAATCGGCCAATATTACCTGCGTGGGTATTTTGGCGCATGAGTCGGCAATGGATGGGGGTAAAAAAATAAACCTCCCTGATTTTACTCTGGTTGATTAGCACTTGGAAAAACAAACCGGCTAAGCTATAATTTTTCGACCTGAAAGGTAAATGCGAAATCAAAAGAAAAAGTTATTTGTCAGTCTACTGTTGTATGAGAAAACTAATTATAATCTGCTCCTTTATTTTTTGTTACCTGTAATTATGGCAACAGGAGTACAGGCACAAAGATTTGTACATCCAGGTGTTTTACACACAGAAAAGGACTTTGATTTTCTGTACAAAGTTGTCCAAAAGAAAATAGAACCGGCATACAGCAGTTACTTGTTATTAAAAGATAACCCCTGTGCATCTGCGGATTATAAAATGAATGGCCCTTACAAAACCATTTCTCGCGATGGCGAATTTCGATGGACCAAAACTAAAATGGAAACCGATTTTAGCGCCGCTTATCTCAATGCCATTATGTGGATGGTGACCAAAGAACCGGCCCATGCAAGGCGGTCGGCTGAGATACTGCTGGCTTATGCCGATACTTTAACCACAATCCCCGCAACTAATGATGCTCCATTGCTTGCTGGTTTGGAGGGTTTAAAAATAGTTTATGGTGCCGAGGTGCTGAAATACACCTACACCGGAATTACTGCACAACAAGTGGCAAAAATTACAAAAATGATCACCGGAGTGTTTCTGCCGGTGATGGAAACTTTCTATGCAGCTAAGCCCTACACCAACGGTAACTGGGGCGGGATTGTTACTAAAACCTATATGGCCGCTGCAATCTATTTGGACAACAGGGGGATGTATAAAAAGGCTATCGACTTTTATTATAACGCTCACGACAATGGTAATATTAAAAATTATATCAGTGGAGAAACAGGACAAATTCAAGAAAGCGGACGCGATCAGGGACACAGTCAATTGGGAATTGGCGCATTAGCCACTATCTGTGAGGAAGCCTGGAAACAAGGAGACGATTTGTATAGCGCTTTGGATAACCGGCTGATGAAAGGTGTCGAATACGTTGCCCGATATAATCTGGGCGACGATCATGTGCCATTCGCAACATGGAAAGACATTACCGGAAAGTATAACGAATGGGGGGTGATATCTACTCAGGGTCGTGGCAAATTTATCCCGATATACGTGATGGTTTACCATCATTACGTACAACGAAAAGGCCTACGGATGCCATATACCAAGCAAATAATTGACAAGGTGGGACCGGAAGGTTTTGACCGGGACCAACCCGCCTTCGGGACGTTTTTATTTGCCGGGAGGTAGAGGCTAATAAATGAGAAAAGCATTTTACTTTAGCCGATTAGCATTATGGAAAGAAGAATTGATAAACGTGATGCAAAGTTACACCAGTATTAAGATGATATTAACGGGCACAATGATGCTCATTTTTATCTTAAAAGCAACTGCACAACAAACCGGTGCATCAAGGGGGCTTAAAGACTATTACCGGGACTACTTCCCCATTGGCGTAGCTGTTTCGCCGAGAAGCTTGAGCGATTCGGCAGAACGTCAATTGATCATTAATCAGTTCAACAGTCTCACTCCTGAAAACGCGATGAAGATGGGCCCTATTCATCCCCAGGAAAATATTTACAATTGGAAGGCTGCCGATGACATTGTTAACTTTGCCCAGGCGCATAATATGCGTGTACGCGGACATAATCTATGTTGGCATACTCAAGCTCCAGACTGGATTTTTCATGACAAGGGGGGTAATTTAGTTAACAAGGAAGTTTTATTAACTCGGCTAAAAGATCATATCTATTCGGTAGTTGGAAGATATAAAGGAAAAATTTATGCCTGGGACGTGGTAAATGAAGCGGTTTCGGATAACAACGATCAATTGCTGCGCAATTCACTATGGTACCAGATATGCGGTGAAGACTATATCTTTAAAGCATTTCAGTTCGCGCACGAAGCCGACCCTAATGCTTTATTATTTTACAATGATTACGGAACCGAAAGCTCCGGCAAACGTGAACGTATATATGAACTTTTAAAAAAAATGCTGGATGCAGGTGTGCCGGTTCAGGCGGTTGGCTTACAAGCACACTGGTCAATAAACGATCCGTCGGAAGAAGCATTAATAACCAGCATCAAGAAATTTAGCTCATTGGGCCTGAAAGTTCAAATTACAGAATTAGATATATCTGTTTACAGTAACAAGGACAAGAATCTTAATGACGCCGATTTCACGCCTGAGCGCAAACAAAAACAAATGGAGCAGTACGCTAAAGTTTTTAAAATATTCCGCGACTATAAACAATACCTGACAGGAGTTACCTTTTGGAATGTATCTGACCGCTATTCATGGCTTGATAATTTTCCTGTGCGTGGGAGAAAAAATTATCCACTACTATTTGATCGCGACTTAAAGCCAAAAGACGCCTATTGGAATGTAGTGAGATTTTGATTAATTAAAAAGAGATCAAACCCCTCCCTCTCCGCAACGTCAAAATTTATTACCAGTAAAACCACTTAAAACTATAATTAAGAGGGTTTTTCATTTTTAAACAAGAATTTACCAGTTGATAATTTATACTCTCGAATAAAAGACCGGGAAGCTTTGACTAAGGCTGATCAATCTTATAGATAGTTTGATTCACATTAATCAATACACCAATGCAAATTACTGTCCGATATTTGTCCGAAGCATAATAAAAAAATCCTGTAAGCCTCTCTTTAAAAAAATGAAACTGGATATGAATATTTCTGCGCCACCCTTGCTGGGTATTGTAGGTATCACGCTTGATTAGGCCGTATGTATCCAACTCATCCAAATATCTTTTTATAGACCCTTCCATTACTCCCATCTTTTTTCCTAAGCAATTATTTGAGGCATAGCAATAGCCTTCATTGAATGAAAGTGAGCTGATGATCTGAAACAAAACTTTTAGCGTTCGATGATAGATTAACATCCTCTAAAACATCAAGTGAGCAAAGAAAAGACCTGATTCGTTTCATAGAAATTTCATGGGTTTTTCTGAATGTTTCTGCATCTAGGTACTCCATACCTTGGCGCTCTATTACCTTTTCTTTTACAAGTTCCTTCAGCTGAAGGTCTTGTTTTTCTATTTGATCTGAAGCGCGTTGTTTTCTTTGTACCTGGTTAATCGCTTGTTGGTTTTTTATATTCATGTTATCTCGATTTCCTCTTAATAACGTTGATTCAATTAAACCCAGGTCTATTAATACTCCCAGCCCCAGGCTCTTATTAAACCTTAATTATATACTAGTTAAAAATTAATTAAGAATATATACTTCTTTAAAGAAGCAACCTCTTAATAAAAGAGAAAAAATTGGATCAAATCAAAAAAGAGGCAAGCATCAAATAATTAAGGTCATTTCAGAAGTAATTTAAAATAGAGAATTATCTCAGGCGATGTGGGTATGCAAGGGATTTATGCGATATGGCATTGATACTGATGAGGAGATAGCATCATCTATATAGTCCTTTTTACAAAACTATTGTAATTGCAGTTCAGCACCTACGATGAATTGTTTTTTAACAATTTTTAATGCCTACGGTGAAGTTTTAAAACTAACTGACCCTTATATTGGCTTACGACATGAATGCTCACCCTAGGCAATTTAAATTGTCTAATCGACAAAATAAGAATGCCTGTCTATATCCTCGGGTAATATACTAATTACTTATATCCTCAATCTTAGTACTCGCGCTGAACTGTTACATATATGTGCTTTATCAAATACTGATTTAACCGTTTTTTCTTTTAGAAATATTATCAATACTATGTAAAATCAAAAAAAGAATGAGTTCTATTCCGGTGCGGACTAATTAAAAACACATTTCTATTTGAAAAGAGACAAGGATTTGTCACCTGATTAGGTTAACGGGGGATTAAATAGGGGATATAACTTTCAGAAGCATGATATTAATTAATATCAACTTCAAGATGAGAGTATAGTAAATTGAAGCGGTCGATTTCAGTCAATGTAACTCAAATAAATACCCCTATTTCACCCCCATCGCACAAAAACGCCCTTTCCTGTAAGAAAAGAGCGTTGAGAGTATTCCTTAATTCTATAATGATTTATGCGTTAAGTTTTTTCAATGTCAGTTCACCATTACCGTCCAATTGAATAAGTGTGATGGCTGAGTTTTCCTGAAAGATACGACGGTAGTTTTTTAAATGCATTCCTAATTTGTAAGCCATGTACAACCGATTAATGCCGTTATGGCCAACTACCACAATTGCTTGATCAGCGTGCTTTCGCAGCATATCCTGGTAAAAGGCATCTACACGTTTCACAATCTGATTGCCGGTTTCGCCTGTACGACCCGCGCGGTTCTCGCCCGGATCATTTGCCCAGGCTTCCCAACTTAATGGGTCATCGGCCGCAAACTCTAATTGTGTTTTACCTTCCCATTCACCAAAATCTATTTCAATAATGCGTTGGTCTGTCTCTACCTCGCGATCAGTTGCCAGTTCGGCAGTTACGCGTGCGCGTTGCAATGGCGATGAGTAAACAGCATCAATATGTAAACCGGCTAAACGCTGATTTACCGCTTTAGCTTGTGCTACACCTATGTCTGTAAGCCCTATATCAGTGCGCCCGCAATAACGGTTACCCTCAGCATTGTATGGCGTTTCACCGTGGCGTAATAAATAAATGTTAAGCATCGGCCTCTTCCTTTATGAATCCTTTAATACGCATCATCTCTAAAAATCGCTGGTAATTATTTTCGTAATTCTTGGTCAAACTATCGGTTGGGTGTACTTCTTTCTCAACCAAAACCATTTGCTTTACAGCCTGAACAATATCGCTAAAAAAGGTTTTTGAGGACGCCAATATCGCCGCCCCTACAGCTCCGGATACATCTTTCATTTTATAGATGGGTTTATTAAGTACATTGCTGCGTATAATAAGCCAAACATCACTATTACTTGCCCCGCCAGCGGTATACACCGCGGTTACCTGCTCGCCTGATAATTGTTCTATCAACTCATATGCATAACGTTCTAAGTATGCCACGCCTTCCATATTGGCAGTATAGCGTTCCGCTTCGGTTAATCCCTCTGGTTCAAAACCGCGTGCCTTCGCTGCTATAAACGGAAAACGCTCGCCTTCTTGTCTTAACGGATAGGATATATAACCGGTTGGGATAAGATCTTTTGCTTCCTGATTAAGCTGTGTAAGTTTAGCTGCAAAATTGTTACTTACCCAGTCAGCTCCGGTATTGCTCGCGCCGCCGGGCATCCAATAACCTGCCGGATGACGATGACTATACAATCTGCCCAATGGGTCTGCGACCTCTTTTCTGGTGACTCCTTTAATAACCATAGTAGTGCCAATGGTAGTATTCCATTGCCCGGGACTAATGGCACCTGATGCTATTTGCGACGCGCAGCCATCGGTAAGACCGACAGTTACTTTTACAGTTAATGGCAGGCCAAGTGCGCGAGCTGTTTTTTTTGAAACAGTTCCTATCACTGTGCCTGATGATACAACCTCAGGCAACCATTCTTTTTTTAGTGGAAGTTTGGTATATAGGTATTCCGGCCAATAATATTCGCTTACATCATAGCCAGATTTAAAAGCGTTGGTATAATCTGTTACGCCCCAAACATCACTCAATAGCCCCGTAATATAATCAGCAGCATGTACCCATTTGGCTATGTTTTTGGCTTTATCAGGGTAAGTATCGCCAAACCACACCATTTTGGCTAACCCGCTGGATATGTTGAATGCCGTGTAACCCTGGTTATGATATTTTAGCGCGGTATTGGTACATAGCTTAGCTTGGGTAACCGAACGCTTATCACTGTACATGATTGCGTTATGAAGGGGTTTGTGATCAGCGTCCAGCGGGATTACCGTACCCGAAGTAGAGGTAACCGATAAAGCTACAATGTCATTTAACACCTGCTTGGCTCCGTCGCTACTAACCAAGCGTAGCAGGGAGTTATAACATGCCTCCCACCATTCAGCCGGCGATTGCTCCTCGCGTGATTCGTCGCTCAACGGAAAAATCTGCTCTTCCTGGCCAAGTATGGTGCCTTGTTTATTAACAAGTACAACGCGGGCGCCTTGTGTCCCTATATCAATTCCAATAAAACAGGCCATTAGTTCAGTATTTTTTTGAAGTGCGAACGGGTGTTTTTCCAATCGGTGTACATAGCGTGGTATGCTGCATTTGCCACCGGTTCAACTATCTCCTGTGTTACGGCAGATGGCTGTACGATACCAAGTGATTGGTTACATATCAACACGCCACCCATCACTGATGACTGCCGGTAGCTATCCCGCATCATTACTTTTTTATTGAGTAGTGCTGCTATAAGGCGCCGCAGGGTGTGGCTTTGCACACCACCGCCGCAAACCCAAACGTAGTTTTTATGATGCGGACTAACTGAGTTGAGTGTTTGGTAATTTTCTACAATACTGCAGGCCATATCCCAAAGTGTGGCCCATATAAAACTAGCTCTGCAAAGCTGATGTGATACAGGCGCCTCAAAAATAAAGCCACCCACCGTCAATGCCGATTTTTCTTCAGCTAGCATAGATCCTAAGGAAGCGACACATTTGTAATGCGTTAGTTCGGCTAGTTCCTTCTCAATCACGTCGTATCCTTCATTCGGATAAAACACTTCTTTCAATCTCTGATAGTTTAACCCGGTAACACCCGCATTAGCTTCAAACATAAAACTGTTTTGGTCTACATGCCGGCCGGTCCAGGTGCGCTCCAATGCGTCGGTCACATAACTTCCTGTAAGTTTAATTATCGGTGTCGTGGTCCCCGATACAATAACCACATCGTCAATCTCCGGTCGTGTGCTTAAAATCGCTAGTTGCGTGTCGCCGCCGCCAACAATAATTTTTGCATCAGCAGAAATATTCCAGCTTGCGGCAACCTCCGGTTTGATATTGCCAAGTACAGAGCCCGAGTCTGTTAGCTTTGGTAACAGTTCGGGATTTAGATCAAACACCGTGCACAAATCAGCTGACCAGGTTTTTCCTGACACGTCATACATCAGGGTTTCAGATGCCTGAGAATGTTCGTAATGTGCCACGCCGCTTAGCATGTATTCTACCCAATCGCTGATGCTTAAAAAAGTGTGTAATTCGTCCCAAATATCCTTACGCTTTTCGCGGATACCTACCAATTTCATAGCAGAGAATAAAGAGGTGGGGTAACGGCCCGTTAAATTGTATACGTAGCTTTTACTGGCTATGATATCTTCCCATTCGCGTCCGCGATGATCAATATTCGGCAAACCGATAAGTGATTTGCCTTGCTCATCCAACAGCACAATTCCTTCACGCTGGCTGGTTGAGGTTAAGCCTAAAATTTCCAGCTCACCGGCTTGTGTCAGAGCACTTTTTGTTAGCTCGCTTACCTGAATCCACAACTGCGCAGGGTCAAAAAAAAGTGCTTCAGGGTAATTAGTATCCTTATGATAAATGATATCGCACCGATCAATGCCTAAAATGTCGCCATTGGTAGTCGCTACCGCTACGCGTACATTTCCGGTACCTATATCAATAATTATGTATGCTTTTTTTGCCATTGGTTTAAGCTATGTTTTTTTGCGCTTCAAGTTCGGCTGCCCACTTAAAAATCCGGCTGTTTAAAATGTCCACGTGGTGATCTTCCACCTCGTGCGTCGCCCCCGCAGTATGCGGAGTAGCTAAAACATTCGGATGGTTAATGAAGCGATAATCTTTATCGTCTGGTGGTTCAAAATCAAATACATCAAGCACAGCGCCACGTATTTTGTTGTTTTCTATCGCGTAAAGCAAATCATCCCTTTTAACAACACTGGCGCGGGCAGTATTTACAAAAATGGCACTCGGTTTCATCTTACTGATTAAACTTTTATCAATCATCCCTATGGTCTGCTCGTTCACTGGCAGGTGAATGGATACTATATCGCTGCTTTCAAAAATACCTGCTAACGAGATTTTTTGGTAATCGTCCCAGCCTTTTTCTATGTATGGATCGTAAAACTGTATGTGACAAGGGAAACATGTAACTATTTTGGCTATACGCTGTCCCACAGCACCAAAACCTACCATACCAATAGTTTTACCGGCCAGTTCATTGCCCTTAAATTGCAGGTACGAAGTGTGCGTGCCCTCCCCCCAGTTTTTACCGGTAAGCCATTGCCAGCTGGCAATAGTGTTTCGCATCAGATTGATCACATTGGCCACAAACATTTCTGCCACAGCCTGCGCGTTTCGGGCCGGAGTATGAAAGACCGGTATCCCCAGTACTTTAGCGGCTTCCAGATCAACATTTGACGGTGTGCCCCGGCAAACACCAATAAACCGCAGGTGGGGATGTGCATTTATCACTTCGGAAGTCACGTGGTCATGCTCGGTTATCAAGGCATCGGCCTGGGTTTCATCCAACAATTGATTCAGTTCTGCTTCATTGTAGGCACGGCCATGCTGTTTCCATTCCCGGTAAATTACTTCCCCGAATTTGTCGGAAAGTTGATTTTGCCCCTGCATATTGTATGGTGCCGTTATTAATATTTTCATAGATATGTATGATCAATAAAATCCCTGTAACGGGAGTTATGGAAAATTGAATATGTTTTGGTAAACGAACTGGCGTTAGCTTAACGCCAGTTCGTTTACCAAATGCGCGGTTTTAGCATTACCAGGCAATGAAACAAACAAGGTAAGTATTGCAGCCAGAACATAAAGGCCGGCCAGTATCCAGATAACGCCCACGCTACCTGTACTGCCAATAAACAAGCCTACAATAGCCGGGCCTACAAAAACGGCCAAGCCGGCACCCAGGTTAAGCACCGCCATGGCTGCTCCTTTATCTTTTTTCACCAGCGATGGGGTTAACGCAGTTAGCGGCACAAAACCCGCCAGCAAACAACCCCAAACGCAACCGCACAGTAGCACTATCCAAAAGTTATTGCCAAATATCACCGGCGAATAATAAAACAATAGTGTGCTTAATGCGCAGCCTATGCAGCCAAACCAAAACACTGTGTTTTTCCAGCCAAAGGAATCGCCTATAAAACCAAATATCAGGTTAAATAAAATGTTGGACATAAAAATGGTGGCCCACATTTGCAGCCATTGTATGGTAGAAAAACCATGTTGTTCCATATAAGAAGGCATAAATACCAAGAAGGCGAATTGCGAGGTGGTATTTATAATGCGAATAAGGCCACAAAGTAAAACTTTTGGCTCTTCACGCATGATGGTAAAGCCTTTTATCAATTCGTCAAACTTGCTGGTCTTATTAATAACAGTATTGGTTTCAAACCTGTCGCGATTAACCGCCAGGGCAAAAAAAGCACCTAACGACACCCAGAAGATAGAACTCCACAATGTAGTAAGGTAACCAAAATGGACAATTGCCCAACTTGAGTAGTATGCACCGAACACATTCAGCCCGCCAGTAAATACAAACCAAAACCAACCTGCCGCAGTGCCTAATTTATTTTGCGGACTGCGATAACTTATCCATACCAAAAACGAATAAGCAAATAAAGGATAACCAAAGCCACGCAGCGCATATGTAACGAGCATTATAGAGTAATGCATATCGGGTAAGCCCAATCCAACAAAACCTGCCGTACCTATAATATAGATTAAGATGCCAGCCAGCATTGTTTTACGTGGCCCGTAACTTTCAGTTAGCACGCCTGAAAACCAGGAAGAAATAGCTATCGTGATGCCGTAAACCGTAAACAATAAGGCAGACTCCTGGATATTTAAACCCCGGCTAATTACATAGGGACTTAACCAACCGCCCTCCAACCCATCACCCATCATAAATATCAGTATACCCAAGTAGCCCCAGGCTAGGTTTTTTGGCATACCTATTTTATCAAATAAGGAATTTTCTTTTTGCACCATCCTTTTACGCTTTAAATTTTATAATTGGTTTAATACTTGGCAGTTGGCAACAGGCGTTGTTAACCACCGTTTAATTAATTACAAATTGTTTCATTTAATTAAATAAACGTAAACAAATAAATGATTTAAAACAAAATAAAACAAAATTTAATTAAAATAAATCTTTTGAAATTAATTGCCCTTATTAACTTAAAGCTTGGTAAACAATAATTTTTTATTTTAGCAGTATATTTAGCAGCTAAATGAAAAACATCACAGACAGGCACCAATTCATTCTTGAAAAATTAAAGAAGGAAGGCAAGGTTAATATCATTGAGCTTGTAGAGGAAATGGCTGTTTCTGGCGTTACCATCCGGAAAGACTTGAAGCTCCTGGAGGATAAGAATCTCTTGTTCCGCACACGAGGCGGCGGATCTATCAATAATCCTTATGCTATAGACAGGCCTATCTATGAAAAAGAATTTATCAATTCGGACGAAAAAAAGAAGATAGCACGCGCCGCTATTGAACTGATAGGCCAAACCGATTCTATAATGATAGGGTCCGGAACGACGGTTTTTGAAATGGCTCGAACACTGCATCCCAATACCCATTTAACAGTAATTACCCCCGCCCTCAAAGTTGGGCTTGAGTTAAGCAACCGACCGAATGTTGAAGTATTGCAATTAGGCGGATTAATAAGGTCAAACTCATCATCCGTTGCTGGAGGGCACGCAATTAGGGTATTGAGCGAAATATCGTGCAGCATCCTTTTTATTGGGGTTGATGGCATTGATGTTGATTTTGGTATCTCCATTTCTAACCTTTCTGAAGCATCGTTGAATCAGAAAATGATAGATACAGCACAAACTGTTGTCATACTTGCAGATAGCACGAAGTTTGGCCGCCGTGGCTTGGGCCGTATTTGCGGTTTTGAACAGGTGCAATATATTATTACTGATAGTAAGGTGTCTAAAAGCACTATAAGAGCTATTGAAGAAAAGGGCATTAAAGTAATAATAGCCTGATAAAAAGATATCAAAGAACTATGCCTTTGCTTATTATTTAGCGCAATTAACCCAGTTCCACCGGCCCCATTACTCCCTGCGGGTACAACGGCTGTTTTTTATTGGTAAGCCACTTTACCGTATCTTTATTATCTTTCAAAGAGGTTTCCATCCAGTTTCCTAAAGTAGTGGTTAACTTTATACTTAATACGTTATTGCCTTGCTTGAGCACACCTTTTACAGGATAAATATGATCGCCATACCAGCGGTTACCCAGGTTTTTTCCATTCACTGTAACCTCACTTACGCCGGCCACCTTCCCCAAATTAAGAGTTTGTGCTTCGGTGGGGTTATTTATTGTAAAAGTATTTTCGTAGACCGCGTTCCCGGCAAAACCTACCAACTTGCTGTCATCTTTGAAATCAACTAACCTTTCTAATTTTCGGGTTTTGCGGGTGCCGTCATAATGATTCAATACAACATTCCAAGGGCTGTCAATAGTTTGTAATACCTTTGTACCCGGGCTAAGCTGTACAAATTTTTCGCCTTGGGTATTATTATCAAATACTATAAGTTGCGTATCGGCCGGGCCCAGCTTGATTTTTAATTTATTCTTTTTACCCTCAGTCGGGTAAATATACCTTTCGCCTGTTTCAGGGTTCCATAGCCAAGCTGTTTTATTAGGCGCCAAATCAAACTCAGCATTGAGTTCAAACCGGTCGGTATTGCTATAATTACTGAAAAAATAGGCATCGCTATCTGTGGTTTTGTAATGTACCTGCGCTACCGTTATTTGTGGCTGATCAAGCGTTACAAAAGGTTTCAGAATATAATGTTTTTGCAAGCCCTGGTACCAATCAACAATCTTGATATCAGGCGTTGGTGCCGGGTAAACAGATACATTTTTGCTGTTGATACTATTCATTACAGCGGCTATCTGCCTATCAAGGTCGGCATAATTATAAAATCCCGGCGCCTTTGATGGCCTACGCGCTATAAAGATGATCTGGCCGCCTGCATCCGCATAGCGTTTAAACGCTTTTACGGTATCTAAATGTAGCGTATCTGCTTCTACAACTATCAGTGTTTTATACTGCCTTGGTCCATAAGTTAGCTTACCGTTAGGGAACGTCGCCTTTTGCATAATGCTTTCGCTTATGTAATCGCAACCGCTACCATTTTGGTGGATGGCTTCCCAAATATTGTGCATGTATTCTGGATAAGATTTTTCCGGAAACGGGTCCCATGGGGCGCTAAATTTGCTCCACAAATCAGGCAACGGGTGCATTACTGCGATGTCTGACTGCATTTCCGCGTTTTGAAACAAACCTGATAATCGGCCTTTATAACTTACAAACTCTTTTAAATAAGGCCACCAGGGATTCCGTTCATTAAAAAACGTACCGTAGCGCACCCAGCCCGGGAAAGGCGCCTCTTGAGGACTGTAATTAAAACCGTGCAATATAGAGTGGCTAACCCCGGAGAGATTGCTTTGATCGCTGGTTTGTTTAATGCGTTCAAGCGTATCATTAAAAACCACCTCGGTGTTGGTGATCTCCTCGGCGCTCATTACCTTTTTACCGGTAAGCCGTACGGCCGACGAAACGAATTTGTTGACAGATGAATAAGCCCGGCCCTGTACGTAATTGAAATCCTTTAAATTCTGTCCTACATAGTTTCGCAGCCAGGTTTCGCCTTCAGGAATATCCAGTTGCATACTTGAATCGGAGGGATGAAACTCCCTGCCGTAAGCTTGCATTCGCGATTTAACACCATGTGTTTTACACCACACGACAAAAGTTTCCATAAAACGTTCCTGAAACAATTCGTGCTTGGTTATTTCAAAGTCATAGCGCACACGTTCTAAAACAGCGTTCAATTCATCGCCCACAGTCGACCCATATTTCCCTTTTATAGGCCTACCTTGTGAGCCAATTTTAAACAGAATGAACGGAAAATAGGGCATTAAATCGTATTTGCGGCGTTGCTTAAACTGCTCGCGCATATCACTGCACCAGTTGGTGCCCTGCAACTCCATGCTGTCTGTAAAAACCGAACGGAACTTGTTGCCCAACAGTCCTATTTTAGGGGTTAAGGCATCCGACATTTTATCAAGATACTTTTGTACCGCTTCTTTATTGTAGTGGTTAAGTACCGGCCCTGATGCGCCGGGAGCCCCCAGAATAACATTCATATACCCGGTTATTTTCACCAGGAAATAAAGCACATGGTTGCCTTCGGGCACATTAACAATAAGCGTATCTTTTGTTATCTGCGCATCCAAATCAATTACGCTCTCCAACTTATCAAGCTTGGCCGGTGCCAGGCGCACATAAGCCAGCTCCTTAAAACACTTTGGGTTTTTAGTTGAAAATGCAGGGTCAACAATCTTTACCAATTCGGCGTTGGTAACAGTTATTGTTTGCGGGCCTGTTACATCTTTGGTACCCAGCGCCATTATTTGAGTTTGCTCTTCTTTACTTAAAAATTCGCCGCCAAAGGGCCATCCAGATCCCATGATGATATCGCATATCATGCCGCGCTTTTTAGCTTCGGCCAGGGCATATTCTATCAAGTCAAGCCATTCATCACTAAGCCAGTTACACTCGTTATAATTCAATGGGTCGGACGTATCTGGAAAACGAATGGAGTTTATCTCAACCCCACCTACACCTAATGCGTTAAGCATATCCAGTTCTCTCGATATTTCTTTCTTTACTACCCGGTTACCGTTCCACCACCAGCGAACAAACGGTTTTGACGTATTAACCGGATTTTTAAAAGCTGAATACAGATCACCTTCCGGCGCTAAACCCTCACCGGTAAAACCATACCAATTCGCATTTTTGGTGATGCGTGCCAATGGCAATCCGGCCACGGTTGCCGAACTTAATTTAATAAATTTTCTTCTGTTCAAACTCATAATTTAAATTGGTTGTTAGCTTTCGGCTAATATTGTTATTGGCCCCAGCAAGCCTGATGGTAGCAGTGGCGTATCGGCCTTGACGGGGATATTGGTATTGGTTAACCGCTTCTGTGCCGGTAATGCCGCATCACCAATAAGCCGGTTAAGCCACAGGTTTACTATTTCTATTTTCAATTGATTTTCGCCGGTTCTTAGGGCAGCCGAGATATCTATCCGCCAGGGTGAGGTCCATACAATGCCCAGATGTTTACCATTTAAGGTAACATCAGCAATGTTTTTCACCAAGCCTAGATCAAGGTAAACGGGGGTTTTTAAGCCTACATCTAGATTAAAAAATTTTGTGTAGACCGCATTGCCAGAGAAATGCCGGATCTTTTCATCGCTGCTTTGACTCCAATCCTGTAGTGTCTCAAAAACCACTGACGTTGGACCGCCCCATTTAACATCAAAGGCTACATTCCAGGCTCCGGTGAGTTCCTTTATCGTCTTTAACTCAGGAAAGTTAGGAGCAATTAATGGCGTGGTTAACCCATTGGCTTGGGGGAAAACAATAAACCAGGATTGGAAAGACTCAAACGCTAAATCTATCATTATTCGGCCGCTTACTACTTTGTAGTTTACCTTATCTTTAATTTTGCCAGTTACCGCGTCCCATATCTGCGGCGCGTGTTTACTAATACGGAAAGTACAGTCAGCCCTTAATGGCTTGCCATGACGGTTAGTTACAAAATAAATTTCTGCTTCCGGTGAGTTGCGATGTATGTAATCAAGCCAGCCCCCTTCTGCTGCCGCATACTCAAAATCAGGCTGGATGTTTTTGTTTAATAATACTTGCCGTATAGTTTCGCCAAAAATCATTTGTCCGCTGCCATAATGGTTTTGTGTGATCGCTTTGCCGTCTATTTTACCCCAAACCATCGCTGCCAACGCGTTTAGTTCAGCATCGCATTGCGGATAGTTTTTCAATCCTGAATCCTGGATCGGTTTGGGCCCAATAACCGTTGCGCCAGCCTTAACCAACTCGCTGATCCTTTGCAAAACCGGTAAAGGCATTAGGCGGGTATCAGGCAAAACCAGCACCGCGTAATTCATCCCGTCGGGCAATATAATGCGCCCATTTGTAGTAGCTACGCGGGTAAGTAAAACTTCTTCATTACAAACATCATAATCATAACCCCTGCCTAATGATGGATCGATATGCTTTTGGGCTACCAAATTGGGCGTGATGTCACCATTGTAAAACAAAACATCGGCCACAAATATGCCGGCGCGCAGCAGGTACTGACAACGTGCTACGTAGGTAAAAAAAGCGCTCGATTTTTCCCACCAGGTAACATTAGGATTAAAATGCGTTCCGGCACCATACTCGTAACCTGGTTTGCCATCTTTTGGCCGGCTGGCGGTTGAGGTGTGGATAGCAATACGGTTAACACCTTCGCAGTAAGCTCGGTCTAACGCCTGTTTTAGCGATCCGGGATAGTCCAGCCAGTGTCGCATTGTAGTAAACGACTCGGCAGATACCGTAGCCTTCCCATAAATATGCGCAGCCGATGCCGCCATTTTTGTAACCTTATTTTGCCCCTTATCCAGTCGCGATACACCATAAGCTTTGTCTTCTGTTAGCGTACTTTCATCCTCATGGTTTGGTCCAAGCCAAAACTCGCCCATTGGGAAATCACTTCGCCCTAAATTTTTTAGCCCGTCCATACACATGGTGCCAGAGCGGCTTGGTCCTGCGGCTTCGTTTTGCACCTTCAAGCCTTCGGTGTGGCACAAGTCAGCAAAGTGTTTGTAATGCTCGTCGGCCATCAAATCGCCAAGCGTTTTCCGGTAATCGTTAAGGAAACGGTCGGATATTTCGGCGCTGCCTATAAGATAGCCCGACAATATGGGCAAATATGGCGCGGCATCATAACCGCGGTACTTTTTAAAATGTGTCAGGATATTTGCAGTCCAATTGGGAAAACCATCCTCAAAGCTATCATCACAAAAATATAGCGGTTTATTACCCACCTTTGCCGCTTCGGTAATCAACATTCGCCCCCATTTTTCAAATTGCAGATCAACTCCTTTATGATCAAACCAATCCACTGAAAGGCCATCGGCTTCCGGCTGGGCAATCATTAGGCGCGAGCCCGTCATCCGGTGCCCGGTACGGATTATTTTCCAATTGCCAACAGGCACCTCCCAATCCAGCCGGCCATCCTTATCCATCTTTCCGGTAAGGTCAATTATCATGTTAACCGGCGCTGCCTGGTCTGTCCCTTCATTGCCCCAGGGTTGCATCACCGGTTTCATCACGTCAACTGCCAATATAAAATTACTGGCATCTTTATGGTTGGTTTTAGCTGCTAACACTTTAGCTCTGTCCCCTTTTATTTTACCGCAATCGGCCGGGATAGCAACAATTGATGTATCGCGGTAATCCAGTTTATCTAAAGGTAAGTCAATATATTCCTTAACCCCCGGGGGATTGAATACATTATCATAACCCACCCTATTGCCCGGTAAAGGCAACTTACCCGAGAAATTTTGCGGCCCGTTTACTTCCAATTCAGATTGCAGGTACCAGCGCCCGGAAAGTTCGGGGGTTATCCAGGGGCCGCCCATAGCCCAGCCCGAGCAAAGATTTATTCCCACACCAATTTTAAGCCGCTTGGCCTCTTTCATGGCATGGCGGTAAAGCTCTTTCCATTCTTCGGAAAATAGTTTTGCCCCCTGCGGATAAGGAACACCCCCTAACCCGCCTGCCGAATTTACCAACAAAACCTGACCCATACCTTTATCCCGATATTCTTCCAGGTCGCGGGTGATGCCTTCTTTATCAACTAGGCCATTAAACCACCACCAGTAACAGGATGATTTTACTTCATCTGGTGGGTGCAGGAAATTTTTACGTAGTTGCTGAAGGCCTATTACTTCTACACCATTTACTATGGCGGCTACTGCATTTGAATTTAATAAAGCTACGCTTGTAGCGGCTATAGCACCTATCCCTAAAAATTTCCTGCGATTTATCTGCATTATAATTTTAAAACCTAAATATTAATCCCCAGAGTTTTGTGTTAATTGTTTATTTAAACTAACTCAGCCGCCGGTATAAGATACAGCAGCCGGTTATAGCAGCCGCCTATGCTTATTTTTCCTATTATAAAATAAGACATTTTACCTGTTGGCGACCAAAGGAAAACAATATACTTTACGGCCGAGCAGGTCAGATAATTGCCGGCGTTTTAAATACTTTCAATATAACCCATGGAAGCATCAAGACATTTGTCATTAGCTTCATTGTCTAACCAAACGCCCCGCCAAAACGCTTTTTTCTAAAAGAGCAAATACAGTTTTCGTTGTATACTGATTGATTACCAAGGTAGTTAAAGGGTACATCTAATGCCCCGAAAGCTATTTATAATTTAGAATAAAGGTATTTAATTTAATTTTGTTCTTCATAGCGCCGTTTTTTAACATAAAACATATTTAATGCCACTATTAGGCTTCTAAAAGCACCCCGTAGTATCTAAAGCATCGCTACAAAAAAGGATAGTCAGTTTGATCCGGAATACGCTGGTCACTTTTAACGATCCTGAGTTAGAGTGTGCCTAACAATTTATAAATGATTATCTGTTAATTGAACCAGTAGTTACAACTGATGCTTAGATCAAATTTATAACTAGCGTCAAATCCCGCCAAATCACACCAAAAATATATCCCCTATTTCATCCCCCATGAAGCAAAAAACGCCTTTTTCGTGCATGAAAAAGGCGTTTTTAGTGGTCCCGACGAGAATATAGATTCTATTCATGAATTGGCTATCGAACTGTAATTATCACACCAATTTAATTCAAAAACGATCAAATCCGTCTGTTTTAATTCAAATTCATATCCCCTATTATTTCCCCCTATTTTTACCAATAAATAATCTACATTACAATGTAGGTCTTTCGTAATTCAAAAACTATTTAATATTACTTTGATAAACATAAAGCCTTTTTGGGTTTAGTGGTTCATCAATTATTACCAGGCATTTGCTTTTGCCGTCACGGGTTGCGGTAACCAAGGAAGCTGCTTTATTGCCTTGCTTCGCTCAAAAGCAATATCAAGTTTCACGATCCAAGTATCTGCATCAACCTTCCAAACTTGATTTTGATATTTGAAATAACCAAAGGCTTTGCGGTTGCTTCCTTCGTATTGACCATCAAGCCTAATAAATCAGGGTTTTCTGATTTTACTTTTAAAACATATCTATTTCTCATTTCATCAAAATTGATAAATATTTTTCTGCGGAACCTATTACCAACAGTAAACCTTTCATTTTCAATCATCTTTTCCTCTTCTAGCTCCTTCAAATATTTTTTTGTGCTGGTTGTGCCTAATCCCAATCGTTCTGCAAGTCCTTCATTTGTCGCAAAACAATAACCTATTTTAAATGACAAGCCGCTAATAATAAGAAAGAGCAACCTTGCTTGTATTGATAGTCTGTCATCATACATCACATCAACTGATGCCATCATTGTACGGTACTTGTCCCTGAATGATTCATAGTTTGATATAAATTCATCTCTTTGCAGATGCACGATTGATACTTGTTGTCTTTGCTTATTTAATGGTTTCATGATTATTAAGTTTTTTACTTTAATAATCTTTATTAATTTAATTCTTTCTTAATTAAGGCTTAGGTACAGGTCTCTACTTCGTCTTATAGGTAATATTCTATTAGGTAATAGCCCTTCTTTCTTTAGTTAAAAGAAAGAAGCAAAGAATAATATAATACAAGCAATTTTATGAATAAACTTTAAATCAAAGCAAAAAGCAAGCATCAAATTAAGGAATCGTGCATAGTACACTACTTCAGAAATATATAAAGGAGAACCAAGATCAAGAAAATAGCATCAACCACAATACCATTTCACGAGTAATTTAAAAGAGAGAATATTCTCCGGCGATGGGGATATGCAAAGGCTTTATGCATTCTGGAATGTTTAATATAGGCCACGCTTCAGTATGTAACCAAAGAAGCAATTGTGGAGTATGCTATTTAGCAACTCAAATCAAAAATGACGGGAACAGTAAAGCATCTTTTTAATTGTTCGGTTGTTCGTATTGTAGTGCAATTATTTCATAGTTTATTTTAAGCCACTTTTTAATGCTTTAGAGTGCTTAATATAAATTAACTGGCACTTACTTGGCCTATCCTCATATTGTTTGACTTAGGTGATTTCTATTGTCTAGATCGACAACGGGAGAGAGGGGAGTAGCGATACTCTGATACGCTACTGTATTAAGCTTGTTGCCTGATTAAATTAACGGCCTTCGAAAATAAATAATCATATTAAGCGCAAAATTTATTTCAGTATCTATTAATTAGAAAATAAAAGTTCTTAGATTTAACTTCAAATCTGAGAATGAAAACTAAACCTGTACATTATTTCCTGCTGATCTTATTTGCAGTAATTACCCTAATGTCTTCCTGCAAGGATATTATGGAGCCATCACTGAATAAAAGAACGGTAACTTTAGAAGCTCCCAGAAACCAGTTTCAAAGTTCCAGCTACACCGTAAATTTTTGGTGGGATGAGGTGGAAGATGCTTTAACTTATCGCTTACAGGTGGTAACCCCAAATTTTACAAATATTGGCAGCCTCGTACTTGACACTATGGTTAAGAGCAACAAATTCACCTTTAATCTTAAACCGGGTAATTATGAATGGCATCTATTGGCCCAAAACGGCAGTTCACAAACGTCATATAGTTTTCCTAGGAACTTTACAATATTAACTACATCAATTAGCGGCCAATCTGTTCAGTTAACATCGCCGGCAAACAATTTCCTTACTAACCAAAGCGCAATTATTCTCCAATGGGGAAATTTATATGGTGCCACTAAATATCATTTAGAAATTGATACCAACAGCTTTGTAAACGAAAATACTTTGGTATATGATCAATCTATTCCCGGGCAGCAAATAAACTTCACTTTCCCTAAAGACCAAATTTACCAATGGCGAATACGTGCCGAAAACGACACTGCAAAGAGCCAATGGTCATCAATTAACGCAGTTACTTATGATCATACTCCTCCTGCCCAGGTTGTTTCTACCTCTCCATTAAATAACCAGCAAATCAGTTCGCCGGCGGCTATGCAGTGGAATGCGGCACCATCTGCTTCCAGGTATAAGTTATATGCCTTTAAGGGGGACTCTACAACTATTTATAATTCAAGTTTTCCGGTTTTTGTAAATACAAATAGCTATAGCTTTAGTTTAGGTACAATAGGGGAAAGAATATATTGGAAAATTACAGCTGTAGATGCAGCAGGAAACGAAGGCAGGGCCAGTATTTTAAAAAGCTTTGTTTTAAAATAGCTTTTATAATTATGAAAAATAAAAAGGTTACCTACTTTTTAGGTTTCTTGGCTTTAGTAATGTGGGGGATAATTATATACCGGATATTTGATTCGGCAGGCGGGTCTGAAAATGACTTACCAATTGCTGAAAAGAAAAGAAACAAAGAATCTTATAATGATTATACCATTCCAAAGGATACAACACGTCTTCTATTAAATTATAAAGACCCGTTTGAATTAAAAAAGCAAAAAGACATTATACAAGGTATAAATAAAAAGCCTGCTGTAGCTAAAATTGTTCAACCGGCTTTTAAACCTGTTTTTAACTGGGGCTTTATTAAATATTCGGGATACATTCGTAACCCTGGATCTAAAAAACTGGTTGCATTTGTCACTATAAATGGCAAGACGATAATGATGTCAGAAGGCGAAACTGCCGAACAAGTTAAATTGGTTAAAAATTTACAGGATTCTATAAAAATTACATTTAATGATAAAACTGCTTTTATAAAAATGTGATCTTAATACTTTATGAAAAAAATATTAATACTATTCTTATTTATCTCACCTTCAGTTATTGCTCAGAAAATTCCGGATTACGGATTTAATAAAGTAAGGATATCGGGAGAGGATAAAACCGTACAGGCAGAGTTAAAACCTGTTAAATCAAATCCGAATATTGAAACTGATCGCCTATATTATTGGTACAGCAGTAATATTATACATTCGACACAAGGCGGTTTTAGCGGCAAGTTACTGAATGGCAAATACACGGAATATTATCTTAATAAAAATTTAAAAGAGCAGGGCGCTTTTGTTAAAGGACTTAAAGATGGTATTTGGACAACTTGGGACGAAAACGGATCGATCACCCAGCTTTATACCTGGAAAAAGGGAATTAAAGACGGTGCGTTTAGTCTTTATAATGAGCACGGAAACTTAAAACAAACAGGTAACTATAATAATAACTTATTAGACGGTAAGATAAAAACATATAGTGAAACCGGGCCATCAATTGTAGTTGTATATAATGACGGAGTTGAGGTTAAAAACGAGCCTTCTAAATTTTGGCAAAAAATAAAGCAAAAACTAAATATCTTTAAAAAGAAAAACAAATCGCCCAAACAGGATACTAAAATAAAGGCCAATACCAATAAATAGCCCCTTAATCTGATAACCCTAAAGGAATGCTTAAAGCTTCTGCGTTATATATTGTAATAGTTATTGCTTTAGTAATTGGCCTGCTTTGTTCGTCACTTATAGTTGTTGCTTATTTTTACAGATTGCAATATCAACGTACGTTTAGACGTGACAGACTGCAAAACAATGTAAGTTCGGGTGTAAACATATTAATTGCAGACCAGGGCAATAGTTTTACTAACGAAAAGGTATTAAGTTTATTTGGTAGCGATGCTGATTCTATATCGCTTAAAAAAACAATGTGGGGGCTATATGATGTGGGCCTTTCAAAAGCTTTTATTCAAAAAGATACATTATATAAAACTTTTTTAATTGCTAATTCTATTGATTCAACCAAATGGGCGGCTTTATACCTTATTGATGAAGACAGACCTCTTTCTGTGAGCGGCAAAACAATGATAAAAGGGAATGCATACATTGCAAAAGCAGGCATTAAAGAAGCTTATGTTGATAATAAATCATACCAGGGTGATAAGCGATTGGTAATAGGTAAAATATACAATAGTGACAAAAAGCTACCCCTGTTAAATACAGATCGTTTAAACCGGCTTGAAAAATACTTTAGCGAAACAAGTAATATTGATAATACGATATTAAAATATGACACCTTGCATAACTCATTTCTATCCGAAACACGTTTAGCGCATTTTGGTAAGAAAGTAGAAACCCTTGAAAATATTAAACTTACCGGTAACATCATTTTATTTTCAGATACTACGGTCATTATCGAAAAAACAGCACAATTAAATAATGTTATGGTTTTTGCACGATCAATAGTTGTAAAAAGTGGATTTGAGGGCACTTGCCAGCTTTTTGCAACAGACTCTATTGGTGTAGAGTGCGATTGCATTTTTAATTATCCGTCCGGTTTGGGCGTTATGCGCTTTCAACCATCAAAAATCAGTCTACCCGTTTTATTACATATTGGCGAAAACACAAAAATAGGCGGCGTAATATTTACTTATGATAAAAATTACGATGGTAATAAACAACCATTTATGGATATCGGTAAAAATGCAAACCTAACCGGCCAGATATATTCGCAAGGCATATTGGGCCTTAAAGATGGTATTGTAGTAAATGGCAGTGTTTTTACAAGCCGGTTTCTTTACCAGAGCACATTTACTAGGTATGAAAACTATATTATAAACACAACCATAAATTCAACGGCGTTATCACCTTATTACTTAAATAGCGAACTTATGCCTGTATCTGCTAAAAAGAAAAAAGTATTACAATGGCTGGAGGCGAATTAAAATACAACAGCCGGGTTAAGGCTTCCACCATATTAGAAGTAATTATATCAATGATAATTATACTATTGGTATTTACTATAGCGATGATGATATCGGCCAATATAATGCGGTCATCCTTATCAGTAAAAAAAATAAATGCGCAAGCTGTATTACATGAATTATTAATTAAAGCCGAACAAAATAAAGAAGTCCATTCACAATCCTTTACAACTGATGACTTTAGCGTTGTACAGGAAGTCAAACCAGATGAGAACTTTCAGAATTTGCTGAATATACATTTAACAGCCTATGACACTAATCAGGAAAAAGTTGCCGAATTGCAAAAAATTATAGCTAATAAAAATGAGTAAGCACCGCATAAGCGCTTTTACAATTATGGAAGTTACCGTTGCTATGCTAATAGCTTCGATAGCCATAGGCATTACTTATACTGTTTACACAATAGTTTCAAGATCATACGCTATTTATAAGGTTAAAAATAACAATATGGCAGTTTTAATACGTCTGGATGAATTATTAAAAAATGATTTTGAGCACGCCGCTATAATTTCAAAAACTCAAAATGGTTTGGTCTTTAAAAGCCCGGACAAGTTGGTGATCTATGAGATTGAACCGGATTTTATTATAAGAACAAGTGGTATAACAGATACGTTTAAGGTAAAGGCCCCGGAAATTAATACCGCATTTGAAAATACTCCAATAACAGAAATTAATGCCGAAGAAGAACAAAATCGAATAGACGAATTACAACTGATAATACTATTTGATACCAAAAAAATTCCGTATCATTACTATAAGCTATACAGTTCTGTAAACCTTATTCAAAGAAATACAAATGCCGTCAATTGATCTAAACAGGTACGAAACAAAAAAAACGGTTACCCCTGTTAAGAAAACAGAAAGTATTGGCTTAACGGCATTACTAAACCGCGACATCAGCTTTGGCAATAAAGAACTGAATGATAAAAAGAAAGAATACTTATATTTAGAACTGGGCTCTTTATTACAAGCCGGTATTAACTTAAAGAGCAGTTTTGAATTAATTATCGCCGATCAGCAAAAAAAGAAGGATAAAGAACTTTATACCGCCATACAACGAGCTGTATTAAATGGCACTACATTTTCGCAGGCTTTGCAGCAAACCGGCCAATTTTCTTTATATGAAGTTTATAGTTTACAAATTGGCGAAGAAACGGGCAAACTGATAGAAGTACTGCAAGATCTGGCCAAATTTTATCAGAACAAGATCAAGCAGCGCCGTAAAATAGTTTCGGCATTAACTTACCCGTGTGTGGTAATGACAACTTCGTTAGGTGCCGTATTTTTTATGTTAAAATTTGTGGTACCCATGTTTGGTGATGTATTTAAACGTTTTGGCGGCAAACTACCCTGGATAACTGAAAAGATAATCGGTGTTTCGCAGGCGTTAGAAAATAATTTTTTACGATTTATAATTTTACTGGCACTAATCACCGCGTTTATTTTAAGCGTACGAAAAACAGAGCAGTTTAGAAAAGTATCTTCTAAATTATTATTACGCATCCCACTAGTTGGTAACCTGGTGCAAAAAATATACCTGGCCCGTTTTTGCAATTCTATGCGTTTGTTAATAAATGCACGGCTGCCATTACTACGCGCAATAGCGCTTATTAAACAAATGATAGAATACTATCCTATCGAATCATCATTGCAAAAGGTGGAAGACGATATTATGAATGGAAAATCACTACATCAAAGCATGCAGCAGTTTAGCATTTATCCATCTAAGATGATACAGTTAGTTAAAGTAGGCGAAGAGACCAATCAGCTTGATTATTTTTTCGGGAAAATATCCGAACAGTATATTGAAGAAGTGGAGTTTAAAACATCAACCATCAGCAGTATGATGGAGCCTTTGATCATTATATTCCTGGGCCTGATAGTTGGCGTTATTTTAATATCTATGTATTTACCATTGTTCCAGATGAGTAATAGTTTTCAATAACTATTACTCAAATAATTTTATAAATTGCATTTGTTATCATGCAAATAACTGCTAGATTAGTGCTCATATTTTTTACATGAAAACCTATAAGACCTTACTTGCCAAACGCCTTAAAGCTTATACACTTACAGAAATACTTGTTGTACTTGTTATAATTGGCATTTTAGTATTATTGGCTTTGCCAAATCTATTGCCTTTAATTACCAAAGCTAAAAGTACAGAGGCAAAAGTGCAATTGGAGCATGTTCAAACCTTGGAAAAAAACTATTTTTATGAGCATTCTAAATATTCAAAAGATCTTACAGAAATAGGTTTTATACAAGAACCATTAAGCACCACCAATAAAGATGGAAGGGCTAATTATCAAATTACTATTTCAAATGTTACTACTACCACATTTACCGCCCGTGCAACTGCAGTAGTAGATTTTAATGGTAACGGCACTTTTAATGTTTGGGAAATTGACCAGGATAAAACTTTAAAAGAAGTAACTCCTGATTAATGTGTTGCTAGTTAGAATTTTAATATTGGTAGTGTTGCTACTGGTTTTTGTGCAGGACCTATTAAGCAGATCGGTTTATTGGATCGTATTTCCGGTATTAACTATTTTGTTTATAGTCGCCCGAGTAGTATTGCACCAGTCGCTATCAGAAATAGGACAATCTGTATTAATTAATTGCGGTTTTTTAGCGGCACAGTTGTTATTGGTTTCTGCATGGTTTTCAGTTAAACAGGGTAAATGGGTAAATATCATGTCCCAGCTATTAGGCTGGGGCGATGTTTTATTTTTACTTTGTATCACGTTCTATCTATCCGTTCTTAATTTTTTAGTTTTCTATATAGTCAGTTTAATGGGCGTATTAGCATTATGGCTTGTAGGTCAAATGCTGATCAGCAAAAAAAACCGGCATATACCATTAGCCGGCTTTCAGGCAATACTATTTGCTGTATTCCTTATAAATAGTTGGTGGTTAATGCCCATTGATTTAATGAATGATGATTGGCTGCTTCACTTTATAATAAAATGAGTTTAACCGAAGAGATTGTTTTATTAACGGATAATATCCATCTGCTCACAAAAGACCAGGCCTGGCATTACAGGGTTCTGCCAAAAGGTAAACTAAATAATCAATTTAGTCTTTATTGTGAAACTTCAGCAGATATGTACGATCTATCAGCTGAACTGGAAATATTATTGGGTGCAGATATCAAACTTGAGCCAATAGCTGATGAAGTTATAGCAAGGCTGCTTTCTAAATATTATATCAAAGATAACGCTATACAAGGTTCGACCCAATTACAGGGGAATAACGCGGATGATTTTTTATTGAATTTAATACAGGAAGCCAAAAATTTAAAAAGCAGCGATATCCACATCGAAAGCTATGAAAATAAATGCCGGGTTCGCATCCGTATTGATGGGATGATGGTGGAACGATATTTATTAAAACGAGATGAATATCCGGCATTAATAAACAAAGTGAAAATAATAGCCAATCTTGATATTGCTGAAAAACGCTTACCACAGGACGGGCGCATTAATTTTAAACATAATGATCAGCAGTTTGATATAAGAGCCTCTATCTTACCTACATTACATGGTGAAAAAGTAGTATTGCGCCTTTTAAATAATGATGCTACCGATATTGACCTGAACCGCCTGGGCTTTTCTTTTTTCGATTTGGATAATTACCTGCAAGGTGCGAAAAAACCAAATGGCATCTTATTAATTAGCGGCCCGACAGGCTCAGGTAAAACTACTACGCTTTACGCAACCCTTAAACTTTTAAATAAAGAAACAAGGAATATACTAACCATTGAAGATCCGGTAGAATATACGCTGGAAGGCATTAACCAAGTTCAATTAAAAGAATCAATTGGCTTAACCTTTGCAGCGGCCCTAAGAACGTTTTTAAGACAGGATCCGGATGTAATTATGGTTGGTGAGATCAGAGATACAGAAACAGCTAATATGGCCATCAGGGCGGCACTAACGGGGCACCTGGTGCTCTCTACCATTCACACTAACTCTGCATGGGGAACCGTTTCACGTTTAATTGACATGGGCATCCCTCCTTTTTTGGTTGCCAATACCTTAAATACCACTGCGGCACAACGCTTAGTTAGGTTATTATGCGCACATTGCAAAAAAGAGAAAGAGTTTAATGAGAGCTTATACCCTAAACAATTTAAGCCGTATGCCAAGATAACTACCCACTATACAGCACAGGGTTGCGAGCAATGTTATTATACTGGCTATAAGGGCCGTAGGGCTGTTTATGAAGTTATTCCGATCGATCAGGAATTAGCTTTTGAAATAAAGAATGGAAACATGTATATTCAGGACCTTTTAAAGGAAAGAGGAATTCAGACACTGACAGAGAATGCTTTCAATTTATTCAATGAAGGCTTAACCTCAATAGAGGAGATTTATCCGCTTCTGTTTAACTACTAAACCTATGTATAAAAAAATTACCTGTAGCTTATTTGTCGTTTCGTTTCTTTTGTGCCCACTTATAACTCTGGCTCAAAAGCAAGACAGAATACAAATTATACAGCAACGCCTGGAGGATATTGCTGTTTCTGTACCCGGAATAAATCAAAATGTAAATCTACAGTTAACAGGTATACCTATCCGTGATTATTTAAATGCTTTAAACAAGGCTAATAAATTAAGTATAAGTATTGATCCGCAATTAACTTTTATAGTTTCTGAAACAGTAAATAATGTACCTGCGTCCAACGTTTTGGCATTCCTGGCTAAAAAGTATAACCTGGATATAAATACGGTGGGATCAATTATTTATATAACGCCTTATATATCGCCTGTTCAAATTATTCCAGCTATATTTAAGGACATAAAAGTCAAGTATAGCCAACTAGAAAACACGTTATCACTTGATCTGAGTAATGATAGCCTTGAATCTGTAGCTAAAAAAATCTCTATTGTTTCCGGCAAAAATGTACAGGTACCCGTTACTATGCAGGGTAAAAAAGTAACCGGCTTCTTTGCGAGCGCCTCTTTTGACGCGACATTAGAAAAGCTGGCGTTTGTAAACGAAATAAAAATGGTGAAAACGAGCGATAATTTTTACCTGTTCCAGCCGCTTGATCCAGATGAACAGTTGTATATAAACGGAGATAAAAACACCTCCTCAAAAAGAATTTACAAACCAGTTGGCAATACACTAGGTGGACCAGGAGGTAATGCAAGTAACGGTGCAATTGGATTGTTTGTAAAAACAATAGGTGGGCAAAAGCTAATAACCATTGATGCGACAAATATACCTATAGCCGACCTGGTTAAACAGGCATCGCAAGCTTTAAGTAAAGCTACCGTAACTTATTCCGATATAAAAGGCAATATAACCCTTCATATCAATGATATTAGTTATGATAGTTTCCTGAACATTTTATTTAAAGGAACCGATTATACTTTCCATACAGAGAATGGTATTTACATGATTGGTGATAGCAAACTAGAGGGTTTACGTGTTTCAAAAGCTGTTCAATTACAACATAGGTCTATTGATACCATAGTAACGATGATCCCTACCGAATGGAAAAAGGGGATTGAAATAAAAGAATTTAGAGAGCAAAATACGTTATTGTTTTCGGGTGCAAGTTCGCGCATTGCCGAGATTGAATCGTTGGTGAAACAGCTAGATGTTTTAGTTCCGGTGGTGTTGATAGAAGTTACTTTAATAGATGTGCATAAAAGCAGGACTGTGGCTACGGGCATATCAGCCGGCGTGTCAGATAGCATAAAAACTGGCGGCACCCTATTGCCCGGTATGGATTTTACGTTCAGCGCAAGATCCATAAACGGCCTTTTAGATAAAGTTGGCAGTTTAACATCTGTAAACCTGGGTCATGTTGTTCCCAATTTTTATGTTAATCTTAAAGCATTGGAAAGCAATAGTAATGTTGATGTAAGATCAGTACCAAAGTTAACTGCTTTAAACGGGCACTCAGCAACTTTAAGTATTGGTAATAAAGTGTATTATAAAAACACCACTCAAAACGTTATCCCCTCATCTGCAACCACGATAACTACCCTGTCAAACTCCTATTCAGAGAGCGAGGCAAATCTTAAAATTGTTATCAAGCCCCAGGTTTCGGGCGATGACCAGGTTACTTTAGGAATTAATATTGACATTTCTGATTTCACATCTATACCAACGGATGGCTCGCCCCCACCTACTGCTACAAGTAAGTTTCAAAGTAGTATCCGTGTAAATAACGAAGATATGATCGTATTAGGCGGTATTGAAAGAACCGAGCGAAGTGATAGCGCATCCGGCATACCTTTACTGTCGCGCATACCGGTTTTAAAATGGATATTCAGCAGTAAGAAAAAAACCAACGGAAAGATTGTGACCCTGGTATTTATTAAACCAACCATAATGCGCTAATACTTAAAAGCATGCTGGAACCATATTACAGGATCAATCAGGCGTTAGGCATTAGCATAACGATGCTGCAAAACGGCAATAGTCTTATTAATGCTTGTGGGGTTGTTGTTAAGGATAACCAGCTTAATATTGAAAAAAAGGTTATTGAGTCTGAAACCGTTGACGAATTAAGCAAACATTTCCCGGCTAAATCATCTATAGCGTTAAATCTTTTCGGCAAAGGAGTGTTGCAAAAACAGGTAGAAAAGATTGAAGAGATCGATCAGAATAACTTCGCACAAATATTACCCAATGCAAATTTTGATGATTTTTATATCCAGAATTTCATATCAGGTAATAAATCATTCGTATCAATAATTCGCAAAACAGAGGCTGATAAATGGATCGGCCTGATAAAACACCAGGGCTTTATACCGCTTATATTAAGCTTGGGGCCATTCCCGGCTAAAAATATTCTGCCGCAATTAAATATTTATAATGGCGAAGTGGTATTTGATGGCCATGTTATTCAGCGTAATGAACAATCAGAATGGATAGGTTATAATTATAAAGAATCTGTTTCGGCTCCTTTTCCATTAAAAATCGAATCAGAGGCAATTAATGAAAAGCTGATCATCGCCTATGCAATTGCTTTCCAGCTGGTGCTTGCTGCTAAAATCAATGTAATAAAGGCTAATGTTAACTCGCTAGAAACCGCTTTTCAAAACACCATATCAGCCAAAAAATTACGCGTTAAAAGTTTTATTATATTAATAACATTTTTTGTGTTGCTTTTGGTCAACTTCTTTGTGTTTTCATGGCTAAACATATCAAACACTAAGCTGGCGGGTAAAGTAAGCCTATCCGCGCAAAGTACTAATGACATCCAAGGAATTAGCGATCAGGTAAAAAATAAAGAAAGCTTATTAAAAAACTTAGGCTGGGACGGCGGAATAAATAAAAGTGTATTAATTGACCAGCTTGCGTCACTCTTACCTCCGGAAGTATCATGGAGTGAGATAACTATCAATCCACTGGACCAATCAACCAGCCGCATCCAAAAAATATTGCAATTTATGGATGGTAAAATAAAAGTGATTGGAACATCTGAAAGAATAATCCCGGTTAATGAGTGGATAGCACGTGCAAAAACCCTGAAATGGGTAAAAAACATTCAGCTGGATAGTTATACCTATAATACCGAGTTAAATACAGGCCAGTTTATGGTAATAATAGATTATTAATTATGCTTGATAAATTACCTATAAAGAAGGACCATTTATTAGTTGCCGGAGCAGTACTATTATTACTGTTATGCTATAAGCTTGCTTTTAAAAACACCATAGAAGCCTGGCAAACGCATGCACAATTAAATAATCAACTTGCCCAGGCAACCGATATAAGTATACAGCCTGATTACCTGCAAAGAAAAAATATCAATCTAAACAAAGTTATAAACCTGTATAAAGCTGATACCATTGCTTTTAGAAATAACAGTATCAGTAAAATATCCATCATTGCCGAAAAGGAAAATGTAAAGCTGAGCGAAGTGCCCTTACAGGACCCTTTCTTTCATACCGATAAACTAATTATACAAAAGCTTAATCTAGAAGGCGATTATTTTGCATTAACCAAAACAGTGAATATACTGCGATCGACAGCAGGCATTGGTATTATTAGATCCATATCCTATAAGCTTACCCGCGCTAAAGGAAATTCCGATGATAAAAAGCTGATTGCTGATGTTTATCTTGAAATTGCAAAATAGTTCTATTTGTCTGCTATTTTCAAAGGTGTCTAGCATCGAAATATAGCCGCATATAACCTACACTTCCGTTTGCGCTGCTTACATAGGCTGGCCAGGAAGCCAAAAGTAAATTTTAAGACAGGCCTCCAGCATAGTTGCGCTTTTTGAATAACAAATAGTTTTACGGTTTAACCGTTTTAGATGGGTACGTAAGCTAAGATTTTTTCGTTCAATTCGGTTTGTTCCGTAGCGCCTTACTTTATGTATTGCATATGGTAATAGATGTTTGTAAATAGTTAATCCATCTGTATATACCTGGTTGCATTTTGCGAGTAATAGTGTATCGGTTATTCTTTTTAGATTCATTTTGTTGCGTTTGCCGACTTTCATGTCAACTACCTGCCCCGTCTGTTTATCCAGCGCATAAATCACCCAGCAGTCATTATCTTTATTTTTAATATACGTTCGTAATTCGTCCATTTCATATATCCTTCCGTTCGCTATTATTGGCCTTATAACACTATTAGCAATACTTTTAATTCGGCTGATTACGGTATTGATTGAAATGCTCAACAACCTTGCTATGCTTCTTATGCCGCAACCCTCTTTCAAAAAATTAACTATGTGATTGTTAATGGATGCGCAGCAAGCCTTATTAATATAAGTGTTCATAAAAACTCTCTTGCAGGCTATACAACGGTAGCGTTGCCTAGTGCCGGTCTTACCAAATTTGATAGGCATACCCTGGCAATACGGGCAATTTATAACAACAACTATTTTGATACACGGCAGGTGTACATCATGTGGATGGTTACACTCTTTAGTTTCCAGATATTCAAGGAACTCTGCTAACATCTTGGGCATATCTCTTTGGCTTGTTGGTTCAAAGTTGAGTATGCGCAACCATTCACTGAACCCGGTGTTGTAACCGGATATAAAGGGGATTTATCATAAATTATTAGTATTAAAGTGTATGCCCCCGTTGTAATTGATTGGTGGGTTACTGGCGGTTCTTCCTCTTTTTCTGTGAGTTAAGTAACTCATTACCAGTATGGGCTACTGGTGGACTACTTGTTATCGATTGAATATGGTCTAATACACCTTTTATCATTTCCTTTGACTTGTTTTGTAACTGCTCCAGGTCGTTCCAGTTACTTACTTTATACTCAAACCCCTTGTATCTGTTACCCTTAATTATCTTGACATAGTTCAACCTTTCCAGTTCAGTCAGGTAACGTTGCATACTACTATGACTTAGACGTAAGGCTGACCTGATGTCTTTGCTGTAGAAATTTTCAGTACCTTGTAGCTTCAACCAGGTCTTTAGTCTTTCAAAGAAATTACGGCAAGCATCATTTAACTCATCGCTCTTTTTAAGTAGTGTGAGTTCCAGTAAAGTAAGGGCTCCTTCTATATCAGCTATAGTGGATTCAATATACTTCTCGCCGGTACTTACATCAGTTTTTAATTCCCTTTGATATTGATGGTAGTAAGTAACAGTTTCTATAAAGAGTAACAGCAACAGCATGGTTCTTCTTGGCTTAAAGACTTCATCGGGTAGCTTCAAATAAGTAGCGTAGGGGTTTCTAACTGTTATATTTTGTAATACCCTTTGTACATTTTTGAGCTGTTCTTTTACCTTATTCTGTTCTAACTGGTCAATATGTCCAGCGCTCAACTGCCTTTGGTATTCCATAATACGGGCATCTTGCTCTTTACTATTATCCATATAAAGCAGCATGCATCTATTAGCATTGTCCTCGTATAGCTCTTCCCTTGTAGTACAACCACTTACACAAACGGGACCCTCTACATTTATAGTTACAGTTTTAAGGTTTCCCTTGCTGTCTTTAAGCGTTACTGTCTTACTGATTTTACGTTTACTCTGCAACTCTCTTAGTGGATAAAGTACATTTTCTGCTCCGTCTAAATCTTCTATAAGTAATAGCTTATGCTTCAACTCGTCCTTGCCGAAGTAGTAAAAGGCATTGGTTGTAAGCGTAGTAATTTCCAGTTTGTCCTCTTCCGGTATGAGTTCTCCAACCTTTTCTTGTAGCCAGGTCTTACCAGTACCTGATGCTCCCAGGCACATCAGATGTAATGGCATAACCCTTTTCCTTGAGGTATAGATCAGGTAAGCTATCAGCGCATTGGTTTCTTCACCAATAATCCCACTTTGAGCAATAGATTGTTTTGTATGTTTTAGTAAGTCAGATGACTTCAAAAAACTGATAGCTGCTTTGCGCTGGGCCTCTGTTAGCTGTACTTTTTCTTGCACTTTAGGTTTTAGGCTTTCCAGATGTTCTGCTCTATACGTTTCCAAAGCTGTAGTCAATTCCGTGATGACCTGGTTAACTTTATCTGTAGCTATATCCAAGAACGCTGATGCTCTTTCTATCAGCTGACCTGTCTGTATAGTATTATACAAGTCAACGTTGTGTCTAAAGACATTTTGAGTATTACTCTTAGCCACCAACTTTAAGGTAACTTTAAGTCTATCTAATCCGGTAAACTTAATCCCACCTAAGACTGTAATATGTAGGGTATCAGTTATATAATTTAATAGTTCAGGATTATCTGTAATGAGTTTATTTGGTTTCATAACTGGGGGTTTAGTGAAAAGATAGAGACACAGGATGTGCTAACACCTGGTAATTTGGATGAACGGTAAGGGACTGTATGATTAGTTTAGCTAGATTAGCTATGAGGTGGCCACGTAGTAAGATTGTACCGGTGGGTATAGAAACAACAAAGCCTGACACCAGGCCAGGCTTGTTATAGTAATCATAATGCTTTGTAATACATTAGAAGCAAAGCCTAAGAAATAGCAAAGCCCAACCTAATGGCTGGGCTTGGTAACAACTATTTTGATATATTCAAAAACCATCATTGAGCTAAGCAAGCTTCTCTGAAGTCTAAAATAGACCTTTGCTCTTCCCGTTTAAGTATACTCCGCACGTTGCTATAGTCCACTTCAGGCGGCACGTCGATAGCGTAATAGCGGCCTCCTTTCATTCCTTCCCAATGGCAACCAATTCTTTCTAGCTCCTGTAATATCTTGTGCTCTTTATTTTTATCATGTTTAAAGAAAATAATTTGTACAGTAGAATGCCCACTGACCTCAATGAGGCTCTTGAAATAAAGTTCATTCTCATCCTCTTCAATACTTATTATGTCCTTATACGCCAGGTTGGGGGCAAAGAAAGGAATATTGTCAACTTGATATTGCCCATTACCAATCGGTTCAGTCCAAACCGTTTCTTCCGCTATCTCGCCTGAGATATCTCTGTAAACCAAAACTACTTTTCTTCTCATATTGATTAATTATCATTCTTCTTAATATTACAATCTCTACATAATGATTGTCCATTATCAGGAGTTCCACTTCCTCCTTTAGACTTTGGCTTAATGTGGTCAGCCTGTCTTTCTTTGCTCGATGGTTTTACTCCTTTTGTAGATTTTGTAGCAGGAACTGTTTCAACACCACAAGACTCGCATATAATTTTACCGTCGTTCTTGGCCGCATTTAAGTCATGGATAGCTGCTTTACCTGCTTTAGTAAAGTTTTGGCCCTCTCTACTAACTTGGCTAAGCGCAGCTACCCTCTCTTCTGCTTTAGCTATCCGTGCTACCTTACCTGCTTCAAATGCCTCGCCACCAAATAATTGGAATGCTTCACCAACAAACATCCCCTCCATTGCCCGTCTGGTATTGTTATCTGCATTTGCATACTTTACGCCGTTTTTAACAACACTCTGGGCGATATGTCTTGGAATGCTCCCGTTACTCAATCCTTTATCAACCGACCTTATTGTTTCAGCAGGATCTTGCTTCATAAAAGCTCTAAGGCTATTCCAACCTTCTTGAAGGTTCTGAGCGAGCCCGCCCACAAACATTCCTACCCCTCCTATGTCGTCCCAATCCGGCCACCTACCATCAGGGTCTGTAAACCTTACCGAATTATCAAATCCATAAATATAAGGGGACAGACTAGCATCATTCTCAGCACTTGGATCAACACTCGTCCACCTGCCAATTACAGGATCGTAGAACCTGGCGCCGTAATCAAACTCATCGGCCAGCGCTTCCTGTTTCTCCTTGCCATTATAAAGGTACTTATTTTCTGTAGTTAAACGGAATTTAGGTAAATCCAGGCCAAAAGCATAATACTCGTCTTCTTGTACAACCTCTGCAATACCGCCGTTATTGTCAATGGTTACCCGCGTATTGCCTAAATTGTCTTTCAAATTATATTGGTACTTATAACTGCCATCGCCCGTATTGCGTACGGCAACACCTTCTTCCGTTTGTAAGAAGTCTATTGCGCCATTGGTGTATTGTATACCGCTGATATATTCTCTTGTCGTGCTGCCTTGTACAGATTTGATCTTGGTACCAGTTGCATCATATTGGTAGCTGGCTGTATTAGTACCACTTACCGTCTCGGGAAGGTTTAACTGGTTATAGGTAAGGGTCGCACCTCTGCGGGTATCAGTTAACGCATTACCGTTGGCATCATATTGATAGCTGCCCGCTATAGGGCCGGTGGTATGATCCAGTTGGTTACTGTTACCGCTGTTGGCATAAGTGTAGGTAGTGGCGGTGCTTGTCGAGTCGCCGCGTATTAACGCCGTTATATTGCCGTTCAGGTCGTAGGCTATTTTTTCGCCCAGCTGGTTATTGTAGTTATAATCAGCCTTGGTTAAACGGTTATACCCATCATAGCTATACTTAAACCAGCGGTTGCCGCTGTTATTGCCCGTGTATTCCAGTTCGGCTATATTACCGTTGTATTGCGCCGCTGCGCCCCTGGTGGGTTGGTTGTACCGCAGGTTTATATCCAGCTTATCGGCCTGCGCGCGGGTAAGCCAGCCCCGCTCATTATAACTATAGGTTATGGTTTGTAAAAATGTAGTGCCCCCATCGGTGCTGTGCAGCTTCTTTTTAAACAGGTTGCCCAACTCGTCATACTGGTTACGGGCCAGCAGCGTACGGGTACCGGTGTTTATGGTTTCCCAACTGTCCAGCTTACGGCCCACGTGGTCATAGGTATATTCGTTCAGGGTTTTTACCTGCTCTATGTTATTTACCTTATGGCTGCGGGTACTGGTTAATACCGCGCCGGTAAAATTATAGGTAGTGGTTAGCTCGTCGTAATTATTGGTATTATATATGCCGCCTTTATAGTGCTGCTTAAAGGTTTTTATGTTACGGCCATCTTCATCATAATAGCTTACGCTCCAAAGCATATTTGTAGTGCCCAGTACATTGGTAAGGCTGGCGGTGGCCATACCACGGGTTTGGTTACTTACTTCTGTACCACTGTAAGGGTACGGGTTACCGCCGGGCAGGTTATAATCGTCATAATAGTTTACGCTTAGCGTAGTGGCCCAGGTGGTTGGGTAGGTTACGTTGGTATAGCCGTTACCGGTGTTGGTACGGGTTTCCCAGTCAACACCCTGCAGGTTTACGCTAGCTTGCATGGCTGCACTGTTATCGGTGCCGGCGGTGCTGCCCGCATCAGCATAAATACCGGTAATTACAGCCCTGCCCTGCGCGTCATATTTTATAATATTCCATTCTTGCGGTGTTTTACCGCGCTGCACGGCATCCTGGCTCATTACTACTTTATCCTGTTTATTATAAACCAAGTACTCCCAGCCTTTGCTCGGCAGCTTTTTGGCTATAAGGTGCTGTTGGTCGTCATACTTATACTGGTAGCAAAGGTTGTCCAGCACGGGCTGGCCGGGTACAACGCCGGCATCGGGGTTAGTGTTTGGCGGCAGCACAAATTTAAGGTTACCCCGGTCATCATAAACATAGTAGGTAGATGCCGTTTCATAAATATCATGCCCACCGCTATCTTGCCCTATTGCCCGTATATGGCGCTTTAATATTACCTGCCCCATAAAGTCTTTATACTCATACATCGCGCCGCGGGCATACACCACAGCCGTATAGCCATAGTTGGTGGTTTCATCATGCTGCGGTACATTTTCATCCTCGGTGCGTACGCAAGTTGTCTCTCTGGAATGCGCATCGCGGGTTAAAACACCTCCAATTACTTTGTAATTTATTATATCACTCTCGTTATTCAATAAGGTAGTACGTATAGTATGGCCCTGTCCCATACTAAAATCATAGCCAGGCGCGCTGGTTTCCTTTACAATTTCCAGAGGGCTGTTATCATACTTTACCTCACTATAGGGGTTGCCGGTGGCAGGTATCGCATAGGTATTGTCTAAGTTGTTGTAAAAACCTGTTACCTCGGCGGTATAACCGCCTCCGTTAAAATTAGGGTAGCCACCTATGCGTACAAATGGCAGTAATTTACGTACTTCATTTCCAAGCGCGTCATACTCCTTTAACTGCACAATATCATTAAAACCGGGTGTTACTTTTACTTGCTGTACCTCTTTTATCCGGCCATAATTGTCAAGGGTCTGCACTTCAACGTTTACCTGGCTCACGCTGTTATTGGTATCGCGCAGATCAACAAGGCCCTGAACACGGCCATTATAAGTTATTATGGCATTCATCTGTGTTTTAAGCTTTGTTTTTATAGCAGGATCTGGCGTTGGAGTGATGTATGAATGAAAGGTTGATCCTGCCGGCACAACAAATCCCGGCTTATACGTTATGCTATGATTAGCGGTTAGCTCGCGCTGGTTATCATATTTTGATACCACCAGATCTTGTTGCGCCATAGCACCAAAACTTACCGTAAGCAATAATATGAGTATAGTAGCCTTAATATGGGTTAGGTTTTTCATAGTTCTTAATTATCAGTGCCTAAAATGTATTTATATGCTTTTACCAGGTTGCCTTTATGATCACGTATTTGCTTTAAGCGTTGAGCATCATCATATTCATAATATTGCGCCCGTCCGTTGGCATCTATGGTACAGGTTAATCCAATTAAAGGATCATATAAATAAGTGGTCATTTGCGCGTCTTTAGGATGAAACCGAAGCTCATCTATATATCCCGTACCCGATACGGTTACCACGCCGGTTACCGCGCTGATTTCCTGTTCGGCTAATACCCAAGGACCGTGCGTAGTTTTTATTACAGCCGCGCCAACCGTACCACCTGTTATGGTTACCAACGCGCCGGATTTATACCAATAAGAAACAATATATGTACCGCTTGCCGTAGTGTTAACTTTGGTTATTGGGCCGGTACTTAAATCATACACCTTTTTACTAGATATGGTAGTACTATCTGCCAAAATTGTACCGCCATATAGCCAATTACAGGTATCCCGCGCTTCAAAGCTGGTATAGGCTACGTCCGCGCTGGTATAGTAATTGTAATCAACATTACCGGCATTGTTTACTTTAGCTATAGGTAGCTGATTTTTATAGCCCCATAAAATAACATTTGATTTGCCTGTAAGCTCTGTATATTGATGCACATGGCCTTTTGCATATAAATCATAGCTCATCTGCTGCCGGTAAACATTATTATCAATAGGGATACCCGTATAATGCCAGACGTCTATTGGCGGGAGTGTTAACGCGTTATCTGGCGGGGTTATTTTATAAACTTTTTCGGGCACCACTGCATTACCATCTTGTAACATAAAAGTATTAACAGTACCGCCAATTATTTTTTCGACTGCCGGGTTACCCGTTTTTAAGAATGTGATTTCTGATATGTGCTCTGATAAACCCATTTTGGTATCGTCCATAAAATTCAGTATTGCCGTAGCCGGATGATAAAATCTTGCTGTATAATCGTTTGGATAATTTATTCGGGTAAATAAAGTATCTGTAGGTGGTACATTAGTCCCTATATCGGCCCTTGGTGATTTAGCTATTTTTGTAGGCAGCATATGATTGGGATTTTCGTACCAATATCTAGTGTAGGTATCATTGATAGGTGTAAAGGCAATGCCAAACGTGGTAGTATTTTCTTTTATTTTTCTGATACAATAGGACATTTTATTAAGGTCAAGAGTCCGATAGATATATTTATTGGGATAGTCTTCTGTACCACTTTGTTCCATCATAAAGACCTTTGTTGTGTAATCCATTGTTCCGACACCAGCCGACGAGGGATTCTCGAATGTCAATTCGACAGCACCCGCCTGATAGGATTGTGTTGGGACGGGGGGGTTATTTAAAATTGGCATTCCTACATTCGTTGGATAAGCGCCTGATAAACTACCGGTTTGCGCGGCATACATACTCATTAAATGATATGTGCTGTTTTGTGGTGCCGGAAAAAATTGAAAATCGTATTTGGTTCTTTCGGCTATATAATATTTACCGTCATTGCTGTTATAAGCAAATTTATTTACTGCAAAAACGCCGGCACCGCTTTCTGTTGTAATACCTGCATTATTAGAAAAATAAGGGGCATAACCCAGAATGTCATAGGTCGCATCACCAGCCTCAGTATATGGATTATAAATTCCACTGTTCGGGAACACTAGTCCATTATATACACCCATTGTAAAAGGATCATACATAGGTAAATTGCTATAGTAGGTAGTCTGGCCGTGATTGTCGGTACCATCTTCGCTTTTAAGCGGGCTTTCGGTTACAGATTTATACATAACATAACTACCATTATACTGCATCAGGTTATTAATAGGATGCGAAAGCATCATTAAATTTTTAATAAAGTCATAATTATCGGGATTAGGATCATTTAAATAGTGATTGTTGTGAAAATAGGTTGAAACATTACCGACAATGGTATAAGGTATGGTTACCTGACCGATGTTATTGTTAAAATTAGTACTTGTGGTACTGCTACTAGGGTTATCATCGGGCACGGCGGTGCCGTATTGATATACTTTTTTAATACTGGATTCAGTGTTAGACAATCCATAATAATTTCCCGAATGCAGGGTTCTTTTAGTTATAGATTGTATTCTTATACCTCCACCGTATCCATTTAAATTTTGGGTGCCGTAAGTATTTAAAACTCCCGGTGTACCTACATATTTTACATACTGGTAGTAATGAGATTCGAAGTTATATTCATAAATTGCACCCAATGGCGTGGCTATATTTGCCAGGGTGCCCATAATAGCAGAGCCAAAAGCTGGTTCTCTGTTGGCAAAATTTATCCTGAAAGAAAGGGGCGCATTATTAAATGCGCCATTAAACGTATCCGTTCCATAATACTCTCTATTTTCTTGACGTGTATATTGAATATAACTACCGTTTATAGGATAATGCCTCAATTGATTTAATGCCATACTTGTTGTAGGGCCTTCCAATAATGTTTTGTTTGTAGTTGCACCGTTATAGAATCCCCATCTATCCTGTGCTTTAGAATTTGAATCAGGCACCACCGGCAAAAAATCATTGTAGCCAAAATTCCAACAGTTTTGATAACTACCTTTACTATCATATATATCTATTTTGTATAAATAGTGCCCATATGCGTGATTTGCCCAATACTCAAATCGATATTTTTTAAGCAATGAAAGTGTATTGTTGCTTTCTTTTTTAAAAATGCTGATATACTGCAGGACATCCCGCCCAAGTATATCAGTCGGCAAATAATCAAATACTACCATACCTGTCGAAAAATCAATGGTATCCAATACCGTATGAGCAATGTATTCGGTAACGCTTTTTGATACTATCGGTTCAGACATGGTATAATAGTGACTATTTGCGTCAGCAGCATCCACACCCCCGCCATAAATATCGCTGCGCGGCTTCACATCTCTATATAAAGGCAAAGTTTCACTAACATTTGTACGTCTTTTAGCAGTAAGCCTATCAATATAATAAGGACCATCTATATGCTTATATTTAAAATTAACGACATCCTTAAATCTTCTGGAGGTTATGCTTTTCAAGTCATAATCAAACCATTGTGCCGGATCATGATCTATTAAAAGATAGTCATAAGCAGGTACATTAGACGGCAGGGTTGAGTAATTAATTATTTTAGTTGTCTTTTTTGCATCGCCTGTAGTGAAATTATAGACTAATCCGTCTGTAGTGCTGATTGTACTATTAGCATGGTCTATCTTAATTAAGGGGTCATAAGGGAAGGTAAGCCCGTTAGCCATATAAGTACCGCCGCCATTTGGCAATATATACGTATAATTATCCCAGGCGTTGTCTTTTTTTCCGTCTATAATATCTTTTAATAGCGCTAAATGATAAGGATCACTAAGAGAGAACTGATCCGGAATATTATTAGAGGATATACCATTGTTAAGTGTTGATGAATAATCTGGTTTACCCTGAATGTTGGTAATGATTTTCCCGCCGGCATTTAACTCCCATCCCATACCGGCTACACCGGCCTCCTGCCCTACTTTTATTCCTAAAGCCGAATAGTTTAAACTTATCGGAACCGATATATCGTTCACTTTAATTTCATAAAGCGGTATATTAATTTTAAGTGTCCCGGTAGACTTGTCTACATCATCCAACGTAGCCCCGTTTAATAGATCCCCGGCTTTTGGAGCATTGCCAATATTTCCCATAGTACGTTTGTTGTAGGATACTTGCGCCCATGTTTGGAAACCTATCCCACATAGCAGGATAATGGAAAAAAAGTAAAATTTTACTTTCATAATGATTAATGGTTAGGATTTTGTTTTAATAATTTCATTTCTGTTTTAAGCGCGTTAATTTGCGCTTGCTGAGAGTTCTTTAAATCTTTTATTTCTTTATCTTTTTCAATGAGATATAAAGTCAACTCTTCTACCTTTTTAAGCAACTTCATATTCATCTCGCCGAGATTCAAGCCATTCTTTTTGTATTTCAGCGGCTGATGGTATTTCAGGTAAGTGATGGTTTGCATCCAAATAAGTTTTAAGTGCACTTAATTGAGGGAGTTGGTAAGCTGGCTCAAATACATAATCAGGAACTGGGATGCTAGTATCTACTTTTACTTCTTTTGAATGGATGGTGCCGTTTACCGTAAGTTTCTGATCTGGTGATGTTGTGCCAATGCCGACGAAGCCAGAATTGATTACTGTAATTCTCTTTTGGCCACCAGTGTATAAGTGTAAATTGTTCGGGGTATAAACTGTAAAGTCAGTATTACTGCCAGAACTCGCCCAGGCATCGGTACCTACTCCCCCAGCGAAATTACTGCCGTCATATACTCTGAACGCTCCGTTACCATTAACAGCAATGTTATCAATTGGGCCATTCACCTGTAATTTACCACCACTAGGAAGGCTTGTAGTACCAATACCAACATTGCCTTCTGCAGTAATTCTTACCCGTTCTATATTATTGTCCGTGTTGAAAGACATGCTTCCACCAGTAGTCCCTAATCCTCTGTAGAAATTTATGGAACTGTTAACATCACCATAAAAACTGTGCTCTATGGCAAAACTTTTTATATTCCGCCAGTCAGTCATACCATGACCAAGCTGGGTGGCATAACCCCGGATACCGAGAAATGTGCCACTACCTGTACCTGTTCCTTCAGGTAGTCTGCCTAATACTGTTCCAAGATCTCCATAATTAAGCAGTGTGGCAACATCTAAGGGGCAAGCAGGAATGGTAGTGGTACCTATCCCCACATAGCCTGAATTAAGATAGTAATGGCCTGTACCGCTTATATTGGTCCATTGCCCATAAGAAAAATGAACTATTGCAAATACTACAACGAGCGTTGTGTAGAGTTTTTTCATGATAAGGTTTTTAGACGATTGGGGTACTGGGTTAAAGATAGTTAGCAATAATCAAAAAGCCAAATAATATTACTTAAACGTATTAAATCTAAGATGATGATTACTTATTATCCGTTAGCTTTGCCAACGCTTTTTCTAAAACAGCTATGCGTTCGTCTTGTTGCTTACTCTTTTCTTGTTCTTGCTTTAGAAATTCAATTTGTTCTTGTTGGGATTGCAACCGAGCGTCTTTCTCTTTATCCTTGTTGTCTTTCTCTATAAGATACAAAGTCAACTCTTCCACCTTTTTCAACAGCTTCACATTCATTTCTCCTAAGTTAAGGCCTTCTTTTTCCATTTGTTTGGCTGATGGTATCTCTGGCAGGTGGTGGTTTTTATCTATATAGGCTTTTAACTCGGTTAAATTAGATAGTTTGTAATCCGGTTCAAATACATAATCAGGGCCGGGTACGTTTAAATCTACTTTCACTTCTTTACTATGTATTTTACCATTTACAGTTAATAGTTCATCGGGATCTTTTGTACCGATGCCAACATATCCTGCAAAATAATTATCAGATCCTCCGGTATAAAAAGCGGACCCTTCTATATTATCACCATTCGAGTTTACGTAGTTATCAATACTGGTTTTATACGTTCGGTCAGGGCCATTCGGTTCTTGATAAGGCAATGCTTGTTGTACACCATCATAAACTACTGGAGTTGGGTTAATCGCACTATTTATGTAATATGTATTATCTCCACCTTGCAGCCAAACAATCACGATCGCGGTACCGTTTGCACCGGTAGCATCTGCCCAGCCTGCAATAAAATATTTGCCGTACATCGGGTCAGATTGATGGATATTGGCATCAATAAATCTTGAGCCATGCCCATAATTGGTAGTATGTACTCTAAATTTGGCAATTAATGAACCGCGCCATGATGCATCTGTGTGTACACTAGATCGCCCAATTTCAAATTCTGTGGCCTTGTTACCTGGTCAGGAAACGTCATTAAAAAGAACCGGGTAATATTTTCCTAAATCGCCATGTACAATAAAACTTCCTGAATATTGCGCAAAAGTTTTGTTTGTAAATGCAATTAAAAGCAGGAATAAAAGCAGGATTTGTTTTTTCATATGTTTAATGTTTATTTTTTTCTTTTAATTGTGCCTCCAGTTTTTCTAAACGCTTGTTTTGCTCTATTAAGTAAAGAGTCAACTCCTCAATCTTCTTAGTCTGCAGCTTTACCATCTCGCCAAGGTTAACACCATTCTTAATAACCTCAGCTTCTGATGGCATATCGGGCAGGTGCTGGTTTTGATCAATATAAGTTTTGACTTCGTTAAGCGGAGTTAACTTATACTTTGGTTTAAATACGAAGTCAGGCCAGCTACCATGTAACATGACCGTAACCGATTCGGCTATGGCACTTCCTGCAACTGCCAGTTTGTAGCCTCGTGGGTCGGTTGTACCTATAGCTATTGCACCGGTATTGGTTATACGCACGCGTTCCACACCACCAGTCCCAAGCGTTATGTTTCTGTCCATATCAGGTATAGTAGAATAACCCGATAAATCAATAAATGATTTGACAAATGAATTAGTTCCACCACCTGCCGAAAGTCTTAATAAACCATCATCATAAGCTAAACCTGCCCCACTATAACCGGCGATTTCACCTACAATTCGTGTCGATCCAACAACAGGTCTAGACATTGTGTTTACATTAGATCCAGGAAGTAATATTGCTCCATTTACATCAAGCTTTCCGTTGGGAATAGTTGTTCCAATACCTACATTACCATTGTCAAGAATAGTCATAACAGGACTTGAAAATGATGAACCACCTATCGTAGTTGACGGCGTAAAATTAAGACCGCTTGGGCCAATATTTGCCACTCCAATTTGCCAGTTTTTAAATGATGCAGCCCAGCCAAATAAGTTTAGCACTGCTCCGGAATTGCCAAGTCCGCCGCTAATACCATCGATGGCTAATGATGCATTTGATCTATTTATATGTAGATTATATCCCGGACTAATTGTTCCAATACCAACATTTCCGCTTATAGGCCAGGGATTGCTGTTATTTTGCGCATATGAAAACTGTGTTATTGTAAATACTGCAACGAGCGTTGTGTAGAGTTTTTTCATGATAAGGTTTTTAAACGATTGGGGTACTGGCTTAAAGATAGTTAACAATAATCAAAAAGCCAAATAAATATTACTTCGAATCATTAAACGTATTAAATCTAATAGGATGATTACTTATTATCCGTTAACTTTGACAGGGCCTTCTCTAAAGCGGCTATACGTGCCTCTTGTTGCTTACCCTTTTCTTGTTGTTGCTTTAGAAATTCAATTTGTTCTTGTTGGAATTGCAACCGAACGTCCTTCTCCTTATCCTTGTTGTCTTTCTCTATAAGATATAAAGTCAGCTCCTCAACTTTCTTAAGCAATTTAGTATTCATATCACCTAAGTTGATCCCATCTTTAGCCATTTGTGCGGCGGATGGTATTTCGGGTAGATGATGATTCTTAGTTACATAATCTTTGACCGCTACCAAGGTTGGTAGCTTATAGTCGCCATTGAAAATAATCAGGACCAGGGACATTTAGATCTACTTTAACCTCCTGAGTATGGATGGTATCTTTTACTGCGAGTTTTGCGTCTGGCGTTGTTGTACCAATATCGACATTACCGTTTCCTAACATAGTCATAAGATTGGGAAATGAAAGACCGTCGTATGTATCATTAAAGCTAAATCCTTTTGTCCCGCCGCCCCCCCATAACTATTGATAAAGTTGGCTTCGGCACCGCCGCCAGATTGATTCCATCCCATATATAATCCTTGTCCGCCAGTATAATTTACTGCATAGCCCCCAGAAATATGAAAAGCACATTAGTAACATCAAGCCCTGAGATAGGACTTGTTGTGCCAATTCCAACATTACCCGAAGTGTTGATTGTAAACCAAGGTTTAGAACCTGTTACATCATAAATCATAAACTTCTTATCATCTACAGCGTCAACGTCAACCGCCAGGCCCCAAGTCTGGTTACTATTTCTATTGGTTAATTTTAATGCCGTAGCACCAGTTGTTGATGCATCTTCAACTAAATGTAACTTGGCTCCGGGATTTGTGGTTCCGATTCCTATACTACCACTGGTAGACCAAGATGTGTTTTGTCCATATGAAAACTGAGTTACTGCAAATATTGCAACGAGAGTTGTGTAGAGTTTTTTCATGATAAGGAAAGGTTATTAGATTGACTAATAAATTATGAAGCAAATTATATATTTCTTATTAATTAATAGGCCAATATTAATTGTTGATCTTTTTAGCTAACTGGTTAATTTGTTGTTGTAAGGATTGATTTATCTTTTGTTGCTCAGTTAACTGACTGCTTTGATTTGTCAACTTTTGTTTTGTTCGGCTAATTGTTTCTGTTGAGATTGAAGCTTCGCATCCTTTTCTTTATCCTGATTGTCTTTATCAATCAGATATAAAGTAAGCTCCTCTACTTTCTGCAATAATTTGGTATTAAGTTCACCAACTGCCACTCCATACTGCTTCATTACATCCGCTGTAGGTATGTCTATTAAGTGATGGTTTTTGTTAATGTAAGCTTCTACCTCTTCCAGTTTAGGTAACTTATAGTTCTTTTCAAACACAAAGTCAGCCCCTGTTGTATTGACCACTATCTCGTTGGCTCGAGCGCTGCCGTTAACGTCTAATTTGTAGTTGGTATTTGCTTGCGATGTTTTGCCAATTAAGACATTACCACTTGGGTTAATAGCCATGCCCACGCCGGATGTACCACCTCCAGGATAAAAATAAAGTCCTACACTATTATTTGCCGAAATAGTTGGAGTGCCAGCTCCGTAGGTGCCTCCCCATGTAAGATTATCGTTACTGGGTATATTAATGCTACCATTCACATCTAATTTAACTACTGGATTTGTTGTACCAATACCCACATTGCCACTAGCATAAATGTTTTGGGCACTAAAATTCGTAGTACTATTATTTAAATTACTGCTATTCCATATCTCGTACCACGAATTCCATGTCCCAGCATCTCCATTTCGCGTTCTAAATGATAAATGATTTCCGCCATGAGGTCATAATCTGTACTTATCTGACAGTCATAATTATTTCCAAAACCACCAAAACTCATAAAGGCTCCACTCCAGGGGCTACCAGATGTTGCATAAGCGAATGTATATCCTCCTATCAAACTATTAGCGGTACCGGAGCTGCTAATAGAATAGGTTGGGTTAAATGTTTGTGCATAAGAACAATAGCTTGACAAAGCTATTGCTAATGATAAGAGTGTCTTTTTCATTGTAAGGTTAATTTTTGGTTAATGCTTTAGTGATGATGGCTAGTTGCTCTTTGAGTTGATCGATCTGCTTTTGTTGGGATTGTAATTGAGCATCTTTCTCTATAAGATACAATGTCAACTCCTCTACTTTCTTGGTAAGCAATATATTCATCTCTCCTAAGTTGATGCCATTCTGTTTTACTTCTTGTTCTGATGGCATTTCAGGTAGATGCTGGTTCCTGTCTATGTACACCTTAACTTCTAAAATGGAAAGAAGCTTATACTTTGGTTTAAATACGTAGTCTGGCCAACCAATTAAATCTACTTTTACTTCTTTGGTGTGGATGGTGCCATTTACTGCAAGTTTAGCATCAGGCGTTATCGTACCAATTCCAACGTTGCCCGCAGTAAATACCGTATTATATCCACTTCGTGGCGTAATATCCAAGTTTCCAGTAGCATTGTCATATAATAGGCTTGCCTGATAATCTGCCTGACCTATGTATATTCCTCCTGCACCCCCAATCTGATTGGCTGCAAATATACTTCCTGCAACATCCAGTTTAGCTCCTGGGCTTGTGGTACCAATACCAACATAGCCATTACTAAATGCAAGAACATTGTTATCGGTATATCCTACCTTCTGAACAAAACGGTATTCAATAGCCGAGCCCGTATGATACATGTCAAGTCTTAAATTCCAGGTACCGGGAGTTCCAGCCCATTCCCATTGCTGCATTGAAACTGTTTGTCCTGTAGAAATGGGTTGTTGTATTTCAAGCGGCGAGGTGGGGCTGGTAGTACTGGGCGTTCCAATCCCCACATTACCTGAATTAAGATAGTAATTGCCCGTTCCACTTACATTAGTCCATTGAGCATGAGCGATTTGTGTTATTGCAATAACTGCAACGAGAATTATATAGATTTTTTTCATGATAAGGTGGTATGTATTTATCAGCCTGCCTGATAAACTTGTACTAAAATAAATATTTCTTATTACTTTATATCAAATCTCGAAAAAGCTTTTGATTTAGCTATACCCTTTTAAGTGTTATAAGGTTCTATTCCGGTGAGGACTAATTAAAAACGCATTCGATTTAATTAGAGACAAGGATTTGTCACCTGATTAGGTAAACGGGGGATGAAATAGGGGATATATTTCTTCAAAACAATGAGCAAAAGTCCTTAAAGCTATTTATAGTAAGTAGATTTTGAGTTTATTAATAATAACGTTAGTATTGGTCCTTTACGTTATATATTTCCAATCCAATATGGGTGGCTCAGTTACAATATCATTTGAACCGAAGATTGATCAACTTAATCAAATTAAGGAATGGCTTTTAATCGGAGCCAAAGAAAAAAGGCACGCCGGGCTTTACAGTAATTGGGATAATGTGGAGGATTCATTTGGTCGAAATGAAATTGCAATAATATTATTATCAGAAATCCCATTGGTTTTTTGACGTGGTTAGGTGCTTCAAAGGTGGTTAAAATTCAATTAGCGGAAATTAGACCTGACTATAGAAGACTAGGCTTTGGTCGAAAATTGATAGAAGCAGTCCTTGTTAAATTAAAAGCGCTTGGCGCCATGGTGGTCTATCTCCAATGTCGACCTACAACTTCGGAGAAAGTATGGAAAAAGATTGGCTTTAGTAGGTATCCAAATATGCCTTATTTTGATAATTTTAATGATAGTGAAAAAGGCCGTCAGCTTTACAGAGTTTTAGTGCCATTTGCTAACCCATTAAAATCAAGTAAGGCCAAGGAGAAAATTAGCATTTGGTGCGTTGAACGCTATCAGGCAGATCGCCTTTCTCCAAAATGGATATGGCCACTAGTATTTCAACAAAATACCCGCAAATTGCTTAAACCAATTATTGCCCCTGTTAATCACAAATGGGACATAAACTGGATCGTTCATGATGAAGTAATAAAAAGCAGTGAAATTAAATACTTTGCAAAAGGGAATAGAGATTTTACTGGATTCCTTATTATCGAAGATATGCCATCAATTAACGTTGTTTCAATTAGGTGAAGTCAAAACTATATCCCCTATTTTATCCCCTCCTTATTGATGTGTATCAAAGGGGCTTAAAGCTGTAAGAAATTGGGTCAAATTTTAAATAACCAATTCCTTCCAAATCGCTCCAAATCACGTCAAAACTATATCCCCTATTCTATCCCCCTTGACGCAAAAAACGCCCTTTTCCTGTATGAAAAGAGCGTTAGGAGTGGTCTCAACGCCCCCATTATCGAACCTTTTTATAGAGGATTTTTTGAAGATAGTTGACTTTATCAATTCGAGTCCTTCTATCAAGGATGTCGTTACGCTTAGTTAGCATCTAAAGTATTACAAACTATAGTGTATATACATAATAAGAATCTAACCAATCATAAACCTTAAAGTTACTTTAATAACGGATGACAGAAGTAAGCACGCAAAAGCTAACAGGACAAGTTATAGGCGGCAAGAAAGAAGGGGGGGGAATGGATAAAGTAAAGGTATATAAGGACCATAATAGCGCAAGGCAGATCATAAACGCCACGCTAAGCCTTGATCTTAGTTACATACAAAAGCATGCACCAATTAAGAAAAAGCCATATGCAACACATGGAGTACTTATTACCGACACCGGAACGCGAATATCATACGAATCAAATTATGGCAACGAAGAACACTATAGTTTGGAAATCAATTATAGTGTAAGCTATGAGAGAAGCTATCAATTAACTGTAGGATTATTAGAAGTAAGCAGCAACTTAGGAAAAGGGTGTTTGCTGTACTTATCTGCCCCGTGACGGGCCGCACATGCCGGAAGTTATATAAGTTGCCTTTTTCAGACAAATGGGCCTCACGGCACGCTTTTCAGGGTCAGTTGTACTATCAAAATCAAACTTGTTCGCATTTGCAAAAGTATACCGAAAGATATTTTAATGTTAAGGCTAAATATAAAAAGCTTCAAAAGTTAAGACCTACTAAATTATATAATGGAAAGGAAACCAAACGCTATATTAAAAGCTTAGACTTATTGGTGAGTAAAGAAAAAGCTTATAAAGCACTCTGGTCACAAGATGCAACACCCGTTGCCGTTCAGAAGTTGATGCCCAAAGAACTTATTGAGGGAATAATGTATTCGGGACTTTTTCAATAGAAAACTACCCGAACGATACCGGTATGCGATACTTTTTGTTTAGTATAGAAAGCAGTCTCAAATTAATAATCCTTAGAAATTTAGGCTGTAATTATAATTTAGGCGGCTTGACTATATAAACTTAATTGGTTTCATAATATGGTTTTATTACTGTCTATTATTATTTCCTAATTGTTTAACTTAGATATTTAATTCTGCGCCCAAACCAATTATGACAAAAAACGTAGGCCTCGACTATGGCTTAAAGCCTATTATGGCACTTATTTCAAATATTGAATTTCCTGATTTATTTAAGAAAGCAAATTGCACTGGGCTCATTTATGGGTTTTGTCCAAATACAAGTGGCGAAGAAATACCACATGAGTTATCTTTTATGATGGAAAATGAGAACTATGCAGAACAGTTTTTAGATGTCCTCATTCAATGGAAGGATAGTTCTGGTGGCGATAGTAATGCAGTAGAATTGGAATTTGTTGAATTGAAAAATGGGGATTATACTTTAGTAATAAGTCCAGATAATCACCTATTGATGAAACGTTTAGTACCCGAACATTTAGATGATAGAATCAATCCAAGATTAATCACAATGTCGCAGGGTAAAGGTGGAATGCGAATCGGTAAAAATTATCTTACGTTTCGTGATAAGTATATAAAAGATCGTCGAATAGTTGTTAGGTATACACTATTTAAAGATGGCCAGTATATCAAGCAAAGTTCAAAATACTTCGTAAAGACGGAGTTTCAGTTTTATACAGAAGATAACGTGCCGAATGACTCAAATGCAGTCTTAGCAATTGGTAATAAACCTGGGTTTAAACTACCTAAGCCACCCAAAATTGAGATTAACAATGAAAACCTCTTAACAAGACGACATTCAGAATTGAAGTATTTTTTTCCAATTACACACGACAAAATTGTAAATGAGAAATGGTTAGAGAATATTATCACTACCATAAATAAAAATTACACAAGCGATCAAATAATTCAAGCTATTTGCAATCTTGTTTTATTTGAAAGACTACAACGGCAAAAACCAATGGTAATAGATTTAAAATCGCCCGGTTATGATTTATCTATCCTTGAATATTTAATAGCTAATTTTGAGTCATTCGATTCTTATTTTCCAGAAGATAATTTTTTTACGAAGCAAAAAATAGAAAACCAAATAAGATTGGATGCTAAATTTTTAAAAGAAAGAATTAATATATAATATGACAACAATAAGTTTATTAGCAGGTATATACACCTTTTTTCAGACGCATGAGGGCGATATTGCGAGTAAAATGATCGCAAGTGCAGGGTACGATATTTTAAAAAAGTCGCTTGATTTTAAATCCTTAAAGGACAAAATCGGCGGGTTCTTCAAAAAGAAAGAAGACCAAGACGAATTTATAAAGCAATTATGCGATGTGAAGATTGATAATGAAACTAACACCGAACAATCTGTTAAATCAACGTATGAAAAAATTACTGGTGATACATTTCAACCGGAAATTATCAATCTGATAAAGGAGTGGATGAGTCAACATCATGGAGAAATTCAAAATTTAAACAATATCACTATATCTAACTCGACAGGATTCAATATCGGGGTACAAAGCGCACAAGGCAATATTGTAAACGTTCAGGGAGACTACAATATTAACCATAACAAGGATGAAGATTGAAAAGCAAGAAGCCAGCGGGGATATTATTAATGTATTAGGAAACCTACAAGTTAATGGTGGCACGTTAAATGTTGATTCTTTATATGTCAAAACAGGTATAGAGGATGCTCAATTTTTATCCGATGTAAATCAACAAAGTTTAAAAGCTCAAAACGCCATTTCATATCTTGATTTTGTAATCACTGAATTTCAAGATAAATCTTTGGTGGAGCGAGCTGTTGTTGCGGATATAGTTGAAAGGTTAAAATCCATGGATCAGCTTGCATTATATGGTATTCCGGGTTTGGGAAAAACTTGTGTTCTCTATCAATTATCGATCAAGTTTGAAAATGTAATTTATATTTCTTTAAGAAACAGATCATTATTGACGATCATTTCCCACCTTGCCAATAAAATAAATATAAAGAATGGTTTACCATTATTGAATGTTCATGATGTCGATGCTGGCTTAGAAATTTTGCAAAACTTACTGGCTTCCTCGGAAATGATTTTCATGTTGGATGATTGTGAAGCCAATTCCGAAGCAGTCTTACGCTTGTCGGCATTAAAAAAGATAAAAAATCGCTTTGTTTATGCCTCACGAAACAAATTAGATTTCTTAATTACAAGCTTGCTAACAATTCCCTTGGAGACCTTTTCAGTCCCAGAAGTTCGAGCATTTTTATCAAATTATAAGATAGATTTGAGCTTATTAGTATTTAATAGGCTGTATGAGGCATCGATGGGTAATTCGCTTTATCTCTTTTATTATAGTCAATATCAAATCACCCCCCTACCTGAAAGTATCAGCCAATATCATCAAGCTATCTGGGGTGGCCTAATTGCAAAGGAGCAAGAACTTTTAATATATATTGCTTTAGCAAGCAATCCTTTATCTATAACAACAATAAAAGAATTATTTGATATTGAGTATCTGACTGAAGCACAAAAATTTCTGTCTCGTCTTGCGCCATTAACTTTAAGCAAAGAGGGAAGATTTGATATTTTTCACCCCGCATTTAAGGAATTTATTTTAGAACAAGTTGAGCGAATAGGAGCTAAAGCAACGTATCAAAATAAATTAGGTAATTATTATCTTAAAAAAGAGGCATTTGTTCAAGCTGCTTATCTGCTAATTGACACAAATATTAAAGTGTTAGACAAAACCGGGTTTGATATTGTACATTATTTATTGGAGACAGGTGAACTGCAATTTGCTTGCCGTTTTATGGCAAAACTGTTAACCTTGAAAAGATCGACAGTAGAGAAAGGCTATTTACATTATCATTTATCGCTCACTTATAAAATGTTGAATGATAACAAACTCGCAACAGAACATCAGGAAATATCATTAGAACTATTTTCAAAGGTTCGAAGTAAACGTTGGTATTATGCAGCATTAATGGCCAAGGCGATGAACCTGGTTGAAGATGACGATCACATCGCTGGTTTGCAGATAGCTGACGAGGTATTAGCTAAAGTTAGAAAATTTGAGACTGAATTTGAAGGGCAATTGTTGGTAAATTTTTCAAAGATTTATGTAGACCTTCATGAATATGACAAGGCGGCGAAATCTGCAAAATTAGCTTATGACACTTTTGAAAAAAGCCGCAATAAATATGGAATGATTTCAAGTCTTGCAAATTTAGCGTCGTCATTGGGTAAATTGAATGATTTTTCCAGCCTTTCGGAAAAGTATGCGATTAAACTATTAGAATATAGCGAGTCCGGTATTTCTTTTCATATTCAACTTATTGCGTTGAATATCCTCACCAGTTTAAACAGACAGAAAAACAACTTTACGGAAGCTAAATTATATGGAGAAAAGGCTGTTCGCCTCTGTCAACATTATAAACTTGAAAGCAAGGCGATTCTCAATCTGGTGAACTTTGGTAACATATTGAGAGATGAGGGAGATTTAGAAGGTGCCATAAAGGTTTACCATGAGGCATTATCTTCAACAGTACATTTAGGAGGAAAAAAAGACCAGTCGAGAATTTACTGGATACTTTCCGGCATTTACTCCGAACAAGGCAAATTGTCTGAAAGTATAACAAACATTGATGCGTCAATTACTACTTCTAAAGAGATCAACTATTTGTATGGCATTGCACATAGCCTTGAAGAAAAAGGAGGAATTTTGGAAGCATCAGGTGATAAACCAAACGCTGCTATAGCTTATGAGGAGAGTACCAAATACTTTAGTCAACTTGAAAATTTTAAGAGAGAAAGAAGCAAGACACTGTCTAAGGCAATTATGCTTTATCTTGAGGTTGAAAATGATGCCAAAGCAAATGAACTTTTGCTTACGACTGTCAATGACCCAGAATTTTACAGCCTTGTAGAATTGCACAAATTGGTTAGCTCGAGTAGCACTACATTAAACATTCATTTGTATTACTATGAATTAACCGGTGACTACTTACAGAAAGATTCGACTAATAATATGATTCAGGAATATCTTACCTATTTAGAGTATTGTTTAAAGTATCCTGAAAAAAACGCCGATCATTTTTTGAAATTGTTATTAAGGTTTTCTGAACAATTAAACATCAATCGATTTGCAAAGACGATTTTAGCAATATTGATAGAACAATCAAAAGATTTGATTTCACAAAAGGCCTTAATGCAGGTGATGATTAAAATTAATACCAATTATAGTGTTTTTTTTTCCCGACAGACAAATGATGAAACAATAATACTTGCGAGACTTAAACCGGGTATTAATATTGAAATTCATTCTTTCAAAGAAGATATTATCTGTAATAAACTTGCGCTAAACTTGGCGTTGTTTTTATTGGCTGCGCCTGAAATGATTGAAATTAATCGTTCAGTAAAAGAGAATCTATGTAAAGTAAGTATTTGGCTAAAATCGGAGGCTGAAAAAAATATACCGCAATTAAAATCAGGCAAAGTATTTAATAAGAACGTGCAGACGCTGCACATGGAGAAACGAGATTATACTGTTTCTGATTTTATTTTTGTTGGTGACGATTACGAACATTTTGCAGACCTGGTTATCGACCCCAACAATAAATGTAATATGTATTTCTTAAGCAGTACAATAAAAGGAATGATAGAACATTTGCACCACTTTAAAATTTCGAATGCTAAATACACAAAACCTATTACACGCAAATTAGCCTTCTTTTTCGGCTATACTCATATTGAGGAACTCAAAGCCCAAAAACTAAACTACTCAGTTGATTTAAAATTACTTGACGAACTGATTAAAAACCCTGTGGAATGACTGAATTAAATCAAATTTTCGAGCATGCGACAAAATTATTTTTTAATGCAGCTCGCAATAGCAGCGAAGCATCTGGCATAGGCATTTCATTTGCTAACAGCGAATATCCCAAAGAGGCTTATCAGCTTATAAAGGCTAATTTCCCGGACAAACTTTCGATAAATTTGATTGCATCTCCCTTTATTATTAAGATCATAGTAGAGGAAATAAATAGCAAAAAAGAAGTTTTTAGAGCCGTCTTAAACTATGATGAAACTGAATTAATTTACTACAAACAAAAATGCCCACCGGGAAGCTCAGGCTTTTTAGTTTTGGGTGCATTTCACAACTGCCAATTTTATATCATTAATCCCGAGCCTCTGCAAAGCGATTTTCAACCATTTCAAGTTAAAAGTTATCATTTATCAAATGATTGTTAAAAACCAAACGCCCAAATTATGGAAACCGCTTATTTACGCAATAGTGGCATATATTTTTATTGACACCAGAAATTAAATGATTTTTGTCCCAAATTTCAATATCTATTTGTTCGCAAATTTTCTAAAAGCAGTTATTGTTTGATATATTCCGTATCCAATTAAGATTCTGCTTAATAATAGTATTAAATTGGTTTCCCATTTATAAGAACTGTGTTCCGATACTTTAAATCCCGGGAAAGATGTAATAAATTCACTATAGCCATTGAGACCAGATTTAAAGGATTTGTATGTGTCGCTCAATGACCAGCTTAATCCCCAAACATAATTTGGATGTACCAATGTTTCTTGAAAAAAAATGAACATTAACCAAGATATTACTAAAGTAAAACATATACCTCTTGACCAACTTAGTCCATGATTATTTGAAATGTAATTTAGATAAAGCAAAAACTTATCCCACCCAATAGGAAGCTCTTTCCGTAAATAATGCATTTCTTTTGCTTTGAAAATAAGGGATGACGCTTTATTACCTTGTTTTTCCATTGCAAGTTTTAGTTGCCTATACGTTTCTCGATAGTAGGTATTATCATTGATTTTTTCATCAGGTTTAATTACGTAACCAAATATTGGATTTTTAGTACCAATCTGTATTCTCGGCGGTAAAACAGAATTTGAAAGCACAATATTGCTTACTTCGCTTTTGGCAATTACCAGCTCATCGAATTTTCTAAAATCAACGTTAACGAACTCTGTATTATTAATATTTGAATCAAAAATTATAAAGAAATGTTGGTTATGAATAAGCTTTAAGTCTGCAAATGTTAACTTATTTTGGTTATAAAAATCTTGGATTATAATGAAATTAGTCTCAATATTCTTAAAAATAATATTACCCAAATTTACTCCGCCTACATTTATACTTGCTGGTATAGATTCAAATAATATGTTTCCTTTATTTAAACCGCTAATATCGCAACTAAGCTCTCCAGCACGTGTTCTTGGTTCCGTACTTAAACTATGGCAATTGAATGTGCCTTGAAAATCATTATCTGATAGATACAAATGAGTGATGTTACCGTCAAAGGATATGCTGAAATTTTGTTTTGCATATACATGTGCTATTGTAAGTGACCTTGAAAGAAAATCTCTACCAATGACCACTTGTTCATTGAAGCTAACTTTATGTATATACGTTGTGCCTGTAACCTCCCCTTTTAATAAATCAACCCTATCATTGAATTCACTGGAAATCAAATACAATTCATTAATTTTTATATCTCCTTCACTAAACAGGAAACGTTGATTCATCTTTGTTTTTTCAACATGAATCGTATCATATGTGCCACCTGTTATAGTAATTGGACAATTGATTTCCTTACACGATAACTTTAAGGAAGTGAAATTGCCATTTTCAAAATTTATATAACTGTCTCTATTTGAATATGCGTTTATAAATCCAGCAAATTCCATTTTTGAATAAGTTCCCCCGCTAAAACTTATAAATGAAAATTTGCAATCAGAAAAGAAAAGCTCACCCTGTAATGTGCAATTATTGAACGCTATAAATTGTTCAAATGAACAATTTAGAAACGATAAATTTTTAAAGGTGCAGTTATTGAAAAAAATGTCGTTTTGGGCAACAGTATCAATAAAAGAATAGTCACTTTCAAATACACAATCTTCGAATATAATTGTGTGTGAAATAGGCTTACCTTTCCATTTGCCAAAATCTTTAATAATTTTTCCCTTAATATTAAATTCACTCTCAATTAAAAGAGAAAGAGTGGCAGAATTAGTCGTATCCATAATAATTTAGAATGTGATAATTTAAGGTTTTTAATAGTATAGCCCTTAGACTTCGACAGGAAATCGGTAATTATAAATATATAAAAAACTACTTGCCATACAGTAAAGAGCTTCGCATTAAATAATATGATAATTTTCAAGCGCAATTTATTATTAACTCAAATGGACCAATTCTCATAAGTTTAGAGTATGCTTTTTTTTGTGAGTGCAAATCGCTGATAATTAGCCGATTAAATTTGATTTATTTCACTATTTTTCATATATTTAAGGTAAAGCAGCCATTAGGCTAAAATTGTGAAAATATGAAAATCCTATACGTTAGAGTATCCGCTATTGATCAGAACACCGACCGCCAACGTGTGAATGAAAAAGAATATAATTATCTCATAGAAGATAAATGCTCTGGGGCTATTTCTTTCTTTGATAGACAAGGCGGCAAAGAAATACTTAAGCTCATAAGTAAAAAAGCAATAACCAGCCTTTCAGTAATTTCCATTGATCGATTAGGCCGGAATTTAAAAGATATATTAAATACCATTGAGTTCTTCAATAAGAAACTAATACCTATTCATTTTTTGTCACAAGGCTTAACCACGATTGATGGAGAAGGTAAAGAAAATCACATTTGCACTTTAATGATTGGAATTTTAGCTTCCGTTGCACAAATGGAAAGAGCCCAGATTAAAGAGCGGCAATTAGAAGGCATCAAAATAGCTAAAGCAAAAGGCAATGTGTTCATGGGGCGTAAACCTGGCTCAAATGAGGATACATTGTCTTTTTTGAATAAGACGAAAAATAAGCAAGCGCTTGATTATATTAAAAAAGGTTATCCTCTAAATGAGATTTCAAAAATAGTCGGCATACATGCCAATACATTAACCAAGATTAAAAGACTTGGTGTGCTGCAAGTAATCACCGGATTGCAGTAGACCATTGCAGCTTTCATGTATTTAGGTCATATATCACCACATTATTTATATTTGTCATAAAACAATAGCGAATGAAATAAAAGAGAGACAACAATATTTTTTATATAGAAACGATTTTTCGTTTACAATCAATTTCCCAACTCAAAAACTGGTAATTTTTAATATCAGGAAAAATGATTGTAAAGCCGGAGCCGTCATGGGCTTGGGTTTTACTTTCATTTTCCTGATGGGTGATACCAGTTACCTGAGTTGGGGGTGTTAGATAAAATTCCAAGCCCTACTTATGAAATTCCAAACCAAAACAACTCACAAATTAAGCTGCACTACATCATCTCCACTTATCTCTTCAGCCGTTGTCATATTTCTGTTTTTTGCAACATCTTGCGGACAGCAGAAAAAGGACAAAACACAGGACAGTCTTTTAAATAAATCAGATCAGGCAATTAGGTCCACAGATGGCAATAGTTATCTAAAATATTCAGAACGGCTAATTAATCAGCTCGACGACAAGAAAAAGGCCGCTCGACAAACTGCTTTAAATGAATTAAAATCTAACAGCACGTATATTGAGTTGGTCAATAACCAATCTGTAGATCAGCGGTACTTAAAAGCTTTGCAAGCAATAGGTGAGTGCATGATTAGTCTAAAAAAGATGACACGTTTAGTATCCCGGTATCAACAGAAGATGAACTGAAAAATATTCCGGGAGCTTTACAATTTGTGGTTCGCGTATTAAGCTTAGAGGCTTTGGGAGGCGTAACAAAAGATATTTTAGAGATATATTCCCGATACCTATCAAAGTATCCCGTTTCGGGTGACGAAGGTATGACCCTATATGCCCCAAACGCTAGAGAATCTATCATTTCCAACTACACTTTGACGCCCGCATTGGTGATTTTTCAACCTGGTAATAAAGTTTACTTAAACAATTATTACGAGGCAATTCAAAATCAATTAATTAACTGGAGTAGTGATAGTGGCCCCGATTACAAATACAATTACCTAAGAAACAAATTTGCATTCAATGACTACCTGAAAATCAATTACCCTGATAGCAAATACTTTTTTAATTATACACTTAGGACAACAGCCGAAAAACTATATACAGATTATGATGCAAACGAGGTATCGGCAGATGAGATATATAAGGGTAAAACTATTGCAGTTAGCGGAAAGATAACTAAGATAGCTAAGGACATTACTGATACGCCATACATTACTTTAGACGTAAGCGAATTTGGCGAGATCCAATGCAGATTTGAAGATACAAAGCATTTGAAGACATTATCAAAAGGAGATTATGTGACTGTTATTGGGAAATGCGCTGGTAAAATGTCTGTTGTGGTAATATTAAGCGATTGTGTATTGTTTGAGCATTAAAGAAATATTAAAGTTACTTTAATACGTTTTTAGTTAAAGTAACTTTAATCGTTTTGTTTCAAAATTTGTCTTATACATGCTTTCGGGCACCACGTAAATCAAGTCTTAGGACAAACCACGCTTTCGGGCACTAAGTAAAAATCAGGCTTCGGCAAACCACGCAATCAGGCCTTCGAGCAACCACAAAAAACTATTAGGTGTTGTAAAAACAATAGATTAAGTTAAAGCTGCAATCTATCTTTTTGGGCAACTTTTATTCGTAACATGCTCATTATTAGCTATATTAAGTACAGACAATAAATGAACATGTTACTTGCACGTTATTAATTATCCGATTAATAACATTGGTTTATTGAAAACCAGTCAACGTTGCAGCTTTAGTTGATGCAGTATAGTCGGCATGTCAACTGATAATGACTTTAATGAAGAAATACCCTTAATCAAAATAGAGGACATTAAAAAAATTGAACAATTCCAGCACTTGTCCAATGATGAGTTTAAAGAAATTGTTTACAGTATGCACTTATGGGGTGTATTAACTTATGATATATTCAATAAATATAGTGATGGATAACCTACACCTTTTTAAACAGCTACATCCAAAATCAAATATAAAAAGTGCCTTAGAAAACAGGTTAGCTGTAATTTATACAAGAGTATCCACTAAAGAACAAGCGGAAACTAATTTTAGCTTAGAAACTCAAACTATATCATGCAGAGAATATGCTGAACAAAAAGGCCTTACCATTATAAAAGAATTTGGTGGGACTTATGAAAGCGCAAAAGATGATTATAAGAGGAAAGAGTTTCAAAGTATGCTTCAATTTATTAAAGCCAATTCTGATGTTGAGTGCGTGCTTGTAACAACTTATGACAGGTTCTCTCGTACTGGCGCAAATGCCATTGTAATTGCTGAAGAACTTGCAGAGGCTGGCGTTGCAGTAATAGCCACTAAAGAGGACATGGACGTCTCCACTCCTACAGGAAGTGCTATGAGGTCAATTAAGATGATCTTTAGCCGCCTTGATAACGAAGCCAGGAAAGAAAAATCGGTAGACGGTACAAAAAACCTGTTGCGTAAAGGCGGTTGGCCAAAAAGCCCACCTATTGGGTATACAAAAATTGGAAGAGATTTAATTACTGGCGTTAAAAAATCTGTAATAAATGAACAAGGTAAACTAATAAAGCAAGCTTTTATGATGAAAATCTATAAAGGCAAAACTAATACAGAAATTCAACAATGGTTAGCTTCAATGGGTCTAAACATAGATCGTAAGAGGTTGACGGTAATATTCACAAATCCTTTTTATTGTGGAATGGTTGTGGATAAGATGTTGGACAATGAACCTGTAAAGGGAGTACAGGAACCTATGATAACATTGGAAGAGTACTTGATTCTAAGAGGAGTTTCCAAAGAGTATCTGAATTCTACAAATAAAAAAAATGACGAAAGCTTCCCGTTAAAGTCGACGTTGCTTTGTGATATATGTAATAAGCCATTAACATCTTATCATGTAAATCACAAGAAATGCAAATACATGAAATGTAACACACATGATTGTAATGTAAATGTGAATGTGAATCACCTGCATTCTAAGTTTTTGAATTTATTACATGAGTATCAGATCAAAGCCGAATTGATTGAGCCATTAAAGAAACAGCTGAGACTAACATTTATGTATTTAAATAAGTCTCAAAAGGAAATTGAACACCAAATAGCAAAAAACCTTAGAAGGCAAAGAAAATGAACATCGTGTTATAAAAAGAAGATTTGCAATTGGGGATATAGATAAAAGTATCTATGATTCTGTTTCGGATGAAATTCTAAAGGAAATTGCTGCGTTAAAAGTCGAACACCATAAGGTAAATAGACAGTTATCGAACCTCGATAGATATATTGACTTCTCAATAGAAATAAGCTCTAATATGCAGAGGATATGGGAGTTAGGGGACTTAAGAAAACGTCAAAACCTTCAAAAACTTGTCTTTCCAGATGGGATAACTTATAATAAGAAAACAGACACTTATCGAACCTTGAAAATCAATAGCTTTTTTAGCTCAATTAGCTCATTATCAGCAATTTATAAAAATGAAAAAACGAGACAACTCAGTGAAACTACTGATTTGTCTCGTTTGGTGGACGGAACGGGACAAATCTCGAACTTTTTGGAGGATATACAAAGCATATTACAGACTAAGGGTTTTTATTAATATTGACGGGCATAAACTATTAGATTCTGTTAAGAGATATAGGAAATAGCTATAACGTAGTTTTAGTATTCAGGCAATAGTACCACTACAGAAAACGTTCGGAAAAGTGTCAGCTGAATAAAGAATTTCGTTTATCAATCGAGGAAGAAAAATCAATGTCAATCTTATTGTTGTCTTTTTTTTCATTATACGAACGATCCAACTCATAAATGAAATCGTCCATTTCTTTACAAATAAGATACAGTTTTTGGGAATAATCTTTAATCTCGTTTTCTGTAAGATCACTATCAGTAATAATTTTGGTTAAGCCAAGCATGGTCGAAATAGGCCTGCGAATTACATGGCTGATATCAAAAATGATCTGTTCAATTGAGGCAATGTAATCAACAAGCGGAGTAATGTCGCTAGTTGCGCCATACCACACAATTTTTCCATCCTTGTTACTTTCGGGAACCGCTTGAAACCACCGCCATCTGGTGTATCCATTTATTACCACCCTATATTGCAGGCTGAGCATCGACTGTGTTCTAAAAGCTTCTTTCATTGCCAGGTTAAACTTCATTTTATCATCTTCATGCAAAATTTCCCTTATTTTTTGAGGATCATCAGAAAGATCCTGAATGATATAATTATGGTTAAATCCTTCAGTTCCCCGGTTCATAAAGATCATATTAGATCGCCCGTTTTCCTCTATTTCAAACATGTAGGAATTGCAGGGGATGTGGCTGGTGATTCTTCTTAATATTTGCTCACTTTCTCTGATTTTTTCCTCTGCTTCTTTACGTTCGGTAATATCCTGGTTAATCGAAAGGTATTGATAAACTTGTCCATGCTCATCTAAAAACGGAACGATGGCCGTGTCTACCCAATACAAATTGCCATCTTTTGCCCTGTTGCAAAATTCTCCCCTGAAGGGCTTGCCATTTTGCATAGCTACTGCCAATTCATCGAAATATCCCGGAGAATGATAATCCGACCAAATGATACTATGGGGTTTATTCAGCAGTTCAGCAGCGTTATACTTGCTTGCTTTGGCAAAATTGTCGTTGACGAAAGTAAAACAACCATCTGTCCCCGATATAGCTACAATAGAAGCTATATCTAAAGCGAATTTGTAATCACGGAGTTCGGTGGTGCGCTCCTTGCGCTCTAGATCAATTTTGAGCATTTCCAGCAGCATGTTGATCAGGCTCCGTTCCTCTTTGAGAAACGGCCCTTCATCCATTTGCGGCGTGGATTGTAAATACATTACTTCAATAGTTATCAGCGTATCCTTAGTAGTCTTTGTTTCGCCCTGAATGCGGTATCCAGAAGGTTTATAATTCTTCGTAGCGTATTCTATTCCGTCAACGCATATACGGGCAGCTGTAATGCCGGGATATTGCCAGCCGGATGGAAGAACATTAACTATTTCTTGAAACAAATTGCCCCGTAGAGCGCTTTCGTCCTGTAAAATGCGGCTTACTTCATAAAGTGTTTTCAGCTCCTTTACCCGCTCTTCGAGGCTATGAAGGATTTCATCTTTTGCGTTCTCCGCTTCTTCACGCTTACCTATTTCTTTTTGAAGTGCAATCAGTCCAGCGCGCAAGTGATTGGTTGCGTAATATTGTAAGGAGAGAATGGTTCCAAAAGGAATAATTGCGCCGATCCATCGGGTTATTGGATTGTGAATTACGGACGGTTGGGGTAAATGGCCAGTCATTTCCAGGTAAGCAAACCCAAAGTCGGTCGTTACTGATAATAAACCAAATACCATCCCTCCTCTCCAGCCAAGCAAAAACCCGGCTGTTAGAATTACACTCATTTGCGATATAATTCCGGGAGCCATCATACCACCTGCAGAATAACAAGGTATGGTTATGTATAACCACAGCATAATTGTAAGTGTCAGACTTGCCACACGGGTATAGCCAAAATAGTTTAGTGAAAGATTTATTGCAGCGATAAATAGTGAAACGCCCAAAAATGTAAGCCACCTTAGCCAAATTTCCGGAAAGAAATAAAAACCGACAGAAACAATTACCCCGGTTACTACCGACCAAATAATGGTGAGCATAAACACCATGTAGCTCTGATACTGTCTTTCTTTGTCTGGTGTGGAAAAAAAGTTATTCATACAAGTGTTTTAAACAGGTCCATTTTCTTGTAGGTTGTTATATTTCAAAACTAATAAAAAGGAGGGGCTTATAAAGAAGGAAAAATCGTGATGGCTATTTAAATGCAAGGAGGAACGGAATAAATGGACATGGGAGGGTTAGGTAGTGTGTTTATGCCGTAGTTCCTTGCCATGTATCCGTAATCGAGATTACAAACAAATAAGTGCGAAGTAAGATAATTTAGGCAGCAAGATACGTATCTGATCTGTTGTTACTTTAAAGGGGCCTTGCTGTTTGATGCTATAAATTGCCGAATGGCTGCAATGAATTCTGGTCGCTTTCGTGTGTCTTCTTCGCCGCTATGGGTGCCATTTTCTACTATAACAAGTTGTAGGCCAGGTCTCTGCTGTTTTAAGTCCTGAAGACTTAATATGAAGCTATCTTTACTGCCTACAATTCCAAGTGTTGGTACTTTAACAGCGGCGACTTCTTCCGCAGAAATGAGTTGATCGCGGGAAGAGCGTATAATAGCTGCCATAGCAAAACGATCCTCGGCCGGATTAACAAGAGCGACTGCAGACCGCTTTTTAATTTCTTCGTCAGTAGCTTTCGCAGTATTGGGTGGAGCAATCCTTGTGTCAAAGGAAGGACTAAAGCCCAATCGCTCGGTTTCAGAGGCTTCACGTTCAACTATTTCATCGTCATTGGTCGTCCATCTGAACCGTCCTGCACTACCTCCCAGTGTAGCCGTAATAAATCGCTCTGGGTGCAAAATAAGTAATTGCGCGACAATATTTGCACCGAGCGAATAGCCAATAATATGCGCTTTTTCAATACCGAGATGATCCATCAGACGTACTATGTCCAATGCCATTTCTTTTCCGTACTGCTGTTGGGTATGAGGTTTGGCACTCAAGCCGTGGCCTCGCAGATCAAAGGCTACCACCCTGTAGTCTTTAGTAAGGTTTGGGAGTACGCCATTGGCTATCCAACCTTGAAGAGAACCCCCACGACCATGTACCAAAACTATCGGGACACCGGCACCTTGATCAATATAATGAATGTTAACACCGTTCGAATCAAAGTATTTGCCCTGGGCTACTATCGACTGGGTAATTACCAAGCCAAGCATTAAAAAAAATAGTCTTTTCATAAGATTCAATTAGATAGGTCGGTAGCCGGTGCTGTCACCGTGTCGCTAACATACAAAAAAGACTTTCAGATTCCAACCTATAGTGTAATATCTTAGAACGCGAACCTTATCTTTTTGCTCAAGCCTTCACCAACGAAAAAAGCCCTTAGATCATCTCTAAGGGCTTCTTAATCGTCTGAGGTAGCGGGAGCAGGACTCGAACCTACGACCTTCGGGTTATGAGCCCGACGAGCTACCAACTGCTCCATCCCGCACTGTTTTTGTTGGTATTACATAACGGACATAATCCCGAAATGTTTGTTCCAATTAGTAAAAAAGCGTTTTATGCCTCCTTTTAATTGGACTGCAAAGATATAATTCGTTTCTTTGCAGTCCAAATATTATTTTAATTATTTTTCAATGGGTCATAAAGCAGGTTTTGTAAGCATAATTGGTAAGCCAAACGCGGGTAAGTCAACCCTGATGAACGCGCTTGTTGGCGAAAAAATGTCTATCATCACCCCTAAGGCACAAACTACCCGTCACCGTATTTTGGGTATTGTTAATACAGACGAGTATCAAATTGTATTCTCTGATACCCCCGGTATTATTAAGCCACATTATGAGCTGCATGAGCGCATGATGCACCAGGTAGAAGGTTCTATTGTTGATGCCGACCTGATATTGTTGGTAACTGATATATACGAGGAGTACGATGAAGAGGATGTAATTAAAAAACTGGCCGGATCGCAGGCACCGCTATTGGTATTAGTTAACAAGATAGACCAAAGCGATGAGGAGGCAGTTAAGAAAAAGATAGAGTACTGGCAGGAAAAGCTGAATCCTAAAGCGGTTTTCGCTATTTCGGCCCTGCATGATCATAACGTTATCTCGGTAATGAACTTTGTTATAGAGCATTTGCCCGAGCATCCGCCTTATTACGAAAAGGATCAGTTAACAGACCGTAACGACAGGTTCTTCGCGTCAGAAATGATCCGTGCACAGATATTAAAACAATACAAAAAAGAAATCCCTTACAGTGCCGAGGTTATTGTGACCGCGTTTGTTGAGGGCGAAAAGCTGCACCGCATTAGCGCCGAGATAATTGTGGAGCGCGACAGCCAAAAGAACATTATTATTGGGGAGGGTGGTAAAATGCTGAAGATAGTAGGTACCTATGCCCGCCGCGATATGGAAGATTTTTTCCAAAAGAAAGTTTTCCTGGAGATGTTTGTTAAAGTAATACCCGATTGGCGCAGCAAAAAAAACTACCTGAAAAAATTTGGGTACGAATAAATAGTTATGAGTTGTGGGTTATGAGTTTTGAGTATTCGTAATTTTGCAACTGATATTACTGAGTGGTAAAGTTTTTGAGTAGATACTCATAACTCACTACTCAAAACTTACAACTTAAAAATGAGTAACATAGTAGCCATAGTTGGCCGCCCCAATGTAGGCAAGTCAACCTTATATAACCGTTTAACCGAAACCCGCAAAGCTATTGTGGATGACTTTAGCGGCGTAACCCGCGACAGGCATTACGGTACATCCGAGTGGACACACCACGAGTTTACCGTTATTGATACCGGCGGCTACGTAGCCAACTCGAACGATGTGTTTGAGGCCGCTATCCGCGAGCAGGTAGTTATAGCTATCGAAGAAGCATCGGTTATTTTGTTTTTGGTGGACGTTACCACCGGTATTACCGATCTGGATGATGAGATAGCAACCATATTGCGTAAAGGCAATAAGCCAACATTTGTGGTAGTTAACAAGGTTGATAACAATAACCAGCAATCAGACGCTACAGTATTTTACAGCCTAGGTTTAGGCGAGATCTACAATATCTCCTCCATGACCGGCTCGGGCACCGGCGAATTGCTTGACGAAGTGGTTAAGCATTTTGATGAAGAAAAATTAGAAGAAAACACCCGCCCTAAATATGCTATTGTTGGCCGTCCTAACGTGGGTAAATCATCTATCATCAATTCATTGATCGGTAAGGACCGTAACATAGTTACCCCGATTGCCGGCACCACGCGCGATTCTATCCACATACATTATAACCAATACGGTCATGATTTTATGCTGATAGATACTGCCGGTATGCGTAAAAAAACCAAGGTAAAAGAGAATATCGAATTTTACTCGGTTATGCGTACCATTAAGGCTTTAGAAGAAGCGGATGTAGTGATACTGATGATAGATGCTGTTGAAGGTATCGAGTCGCAGGATGTCAACATCTTCCACCTGGCCGAGAAGAATAAGAAAGGCATAATGATTGTGGTAAACAAGTGGGATTTGATTGAAAAGAACAATAAAACCACAAAGGTTTTTGAGGACATGATCAAAGAAAAACTGCAGCCGTTTACCGATGTGCCTATTGTATTTACATCAGTTACCGAAAAACAACGTGTTTTAAAGGTGATTGACGTAGCTAACCAGGTTTACGAAAATCGCGCCCGCAAAATATCAACCTCAAAACTTAACGAAGTAATGCTGCCGATAATTGAACACTATCCGCCGCCATCATTAAAAGGCAAATACGTTAAAATTAAATATATCACCCAGATAGCCGGTACATCGCCCATGTTTGCATTCTTTTGCAACCTGCCGCAATATGTTAAGGAACCGTATTACCGTTTCATCGAAAATAAGATAAGAGAAAACTTTGAGTTTAGCGGCGCGCCTATACAGGTGTGGTTTAGACAGAAGTAGATGTGTAGATAGGTAAATGACGAATGTGCTCATCAAATATCTGCACATCTGCATATCCCCACATTACAAAATTTCCACGGCTTTTTGCACCGCGGGATCATCCGCATTGATAGTCTTAAAATAGGCTTCATCGCCCCATTTAAAGCGGGCCGCGAAAGCTTTAAGCAGGACTTTTATATTTTGTTTGGAGGTAACCACCTCTCGCGGGTCTATGTTCTTTACTGTTTGTGAAGCATACAATATAAAATTACCCAGGTCGGCATCCGTAACAGTGTATTGCTTGAAAAAATCATCGGCAGTGTACTTGTTTAACACTGGTTGCATATGGTCAATCACATAAGCCGAGAAAAGCTGCTTGTTGCTTAGCACACGTATCAGGTAAGTATTTTGTGTGGTATCGGCAGGTACAAAAATATCCGGCATAATACCACCGCCGCTAAATACCTTTCGGCCTGTGGATGTATGGTAATTAGTAGGCTTAATAAAAGCGCTATCCTTTAAATTACTTTCTTCCGAAAATAACTCGCCTTTGCGCATCCGCTGCGCCAGTTCGTTGCGATAGCTCTCAACCCCGTTGCTATACGATTTTTGGATAGAACGCCCTGATGGCGTGTAATACCTTGCGATAGTTAAATTAACTGCCGAGCCATCGCCAAACGGAAATTGCTCCTGCACTAAGCCTTTGCCAAACGAGCGGCGGCCTATAATTACGGCACGGTCCAAATCTTGTAAGGCCCCTGCCAATATCTCACTGGCTGATGCCGAATATTCATCTATCAATACCGCTAGTTTTCCGTGCTGGAAATTGCCCGAGTCTGTAGCGAAATAATCGGTACGCGGGTCATGCACGCCTTTGGTAAAAACTATGAGTTGTTTTTTGGTTAAAAATTCATCAGCCAATGCAGTTGCGGTATTGAGGTAGCCGCCGCCATTACCGCGTATATCCAGTACTAGTTTTTGCATGCCGTCAATTTTTAATTTGATCAGCGCCTTGCGGAAATCAGCATCGGTAGTTGAGGCAAATTTGCTTATTTTGATATAGCCGGTTGTTGCATTAAGCATATAGGCGGCATCCATGCTGCTTAGGTTAACATGAGCGCGTTTTATATTGCAAAACTTAATAGTTTTGCTACCGGCCGGGATTATTGCCATCAGTAATTGCGAATCTTTAACACCTCTGAAAGCTTTTGAAACTTTAGGCACCGTTAACAGCGTGCCCGAAAAATTTTGATGATCTACTTCAATAACCCTGTCGCCGGGCCTAACGCCCGCTTTAGCCGCGGGGCCATTAACGCTAACCTGGGTTATAACCAGGGTGTCGCGCAGCAAAAGATATTCGACACCGATGCCTGTAAAACCGCCCTCCAATCGTTCGTTAATGGATGTAGCTTGTTGCGGGGGTAGATAAAGCGAATGAGGATCAAGGTTTTGCAGTAAGTTATTTACGGTCGATCCCTCAATGCTATCCACATTTACAGAGTCGACATAATTATGCCTAACCAGCTCCAAAACTTTGGATACCTTGTCTTTACTATCGAACGAAATGCCGGTATTAAGGTCGCGATTGGTCATTAATATGCCAATAATAGCACCCAGCAAAAGCAGGATAACCGATCTGAAAATAATACCCGCTGCTTTTTTCATAATTATACTGATACAAAACTACTGATTTGTGTTGATAGCCTGTGTATTTAGTAAATCAATAATTAAACCATATCAGTAATTTTACCGAATTTTGGCAAATAAACATCAAAAAATGCAAACTACAACCGAAAGAGACTCGCACTACAACAACCTTGAACAGATGACCGTAGCCGAGATCCTTCAAAATATAAATAAGGAGGACCAGACTGTTGCCCTATCAGTAAGCAAAGCCATACCGCAAATTGAAAAACTAGCTACGGTTGTAACCGAACGTATGAAAGCCGGCGGCCGGTTATTTTACATAGGCGCAGGTACCAGCGGGCGGTTAGGTGTGGTTGACGCTTCGGAATGTCCGCCAACGTTCGGTGTTCCGTTTGATATGGTGGTAGGTATTATTGCCGGTGGCGATGGCGCTATACGCAAAGCCGTTGAGTTTGCCGAAGATGATGCAGAGCAAGCCTGGAAAGACCTGTCGGCTTTTAATATTACAGATAAAGATGTTGTGGTAGGCATAGCCGCATCGGGCACTACGCCCTATGTTATAGGCGGATTAAAAACTGCTAATCAAAATAAAATTGCTACCGGTTGCGTTGTTTGTAACAGTGGCAGCCCGGTGGCTGCCATAGCCAATTACCCAGTAGAAGTTGTTACCGGCCCCGAGTTTTTAACAGGCAGTACCCGCATGAAAGCAGGCACCGCCCAAAAGTTGGTTTTGAATATGCTAACCACTACGGTTATGATACAATTGGGCAGGGTAAGGGGTAATAAAATGGTGGACATGCAACTATCAAACCATAAACTGGTAGACCGTGCCGCTAAAATGGTAATGGCCGAAACAGGGGTAGACGAAACCACTGCCGCGGACCTGCTAAAGAAAAACGGAAGCGTACGTAAAGCGGTAGATTTTTATAGAAATAATAAGCCCCACCCAAACCCTCCCCGGTAGGGAGGGCTTTAAATGAGGCTTTTAAATAAAACATAGAATAAAACAAAAGTCTCCCCTACCGGGGGAGATTTAGAGGGGCTGAGGGCTAAATGCACGAAATAGAACCATATTATAAATGGAGGGATGACTACATAGCATCAGAAGACGAGTATTCGCCTTTTTATGCTACGCAGTATAATGAGTTTGAATTTGATAAGCAGATCTACAATTACTTGCTGCATCCGCAATGGGATTCGTTTGGGTCAAATACTTTGTATATGAAAGTACTGTATGCCGATTATGACCGTTCTTATGCCATAATAGAGTTTATAGGCGAGTGGAATGATGCCATTAACAATGACATTATGATGCTTAAACGCGAGATCATTGAGTTGATGATTGATAATGGCATCAATCAATTTATATTGATAGGCGAGAATGTACTGAATTTTCATTCGTCTGACGATTGTTATTACGAAGAATGGTTCCAGGATGTAGAGGATGGCTGGATAGCCGGTATCAACTTCAGAGATCATGTAATACAGGAATTTAAACGTAATAATATCGACTACTATATTAACTTTGGCGGTGAGTTGGATGATCTGAACTGGCGCGCATTAAAGCCATTACAACTGTTTAAGAAAGTGGAAGAACAGCTTACTAAAAGACTGAATTAGAGAATCAAGAAATAAGAGCCAAGAATCAAGACAAAGTAAAATCTTGTTTCCTGATTATTAATTCTTGATTCTATTTAAGTAAATTTGTATATCAATTAAAAACAATAATTTAAAAATGGAAAGTAATAATCCAAACTACGTTTACGAAAACGTAACCCAAATAAACGATACTGACGCATCGCGTAAGTTTTTAGCAAATGTTTTTTTATGGATGTTTGTAGCTTTAGGCGTATCAACATTTGCCGCCTATTCTTTTGCAAACACCCCTTCATTGTTGCAACTATTGGTTGATGAATCAACACATCAATTAACCATATTTGCTTATATAGCTATGTTTTCGCCGTTAGCGTTTGTGCTTTTAATTCGTTTTGGTTTAAACAGTATATCTTATCCAATTTTAGGATTGCTATTTATTGCTTATGCGGCTTTAACTGGTATTAGTTTAAGCTTTATATTGCTGGTTTATACAGCAAGCTCTGTTATCAGTGTATTTTTAACTGCATCACTATTGTTCGGTGTAATGGCTGTTGCAGGTTATACCACGAACCAGGATCTAACTAAATTTGGTTCGATCATGATCATGCTGCTATTTGGCATCATCATAGCCAGTTTGGTAAACTTCTTTTTACATAGCACTGGTCTAGATTTAATTATTTCTTACGTAGGTGTAGCCGTGTTTGTTGGCTTAACTGCTTATGATGTACAAAAGCTAAAACGTATTGGTGCCGGTTTAGAATATGGCGATGCGTCTGCAAAGAAATATGCTTTAATGGGCGGCTTAACCCTGTATCTTGATTTTATCAATCTTTTCCTGATGCTATTGCGCGTTTTCGGCAGAAGAAGATAATCAGCTAAAAAAGTTGATCAAAAGAAAAGCCGCCTCAAGTACTTGAGGCGGCTTTTCTTTTGAAGGTATTTATCGAGCCTAATTCATCCCCACATGCCCTTTAACCGAATCAAATATTTGCTGCGAATCAAAACCTACTCCGTTTTTAAACACCAATTCGGTTTTGCGGATATTTTTTATGTTGCTGGTAATGTCACCGCCAATTAAAACCATATCGGCATTTTTGCCTGTGGCTAGGGTGCCTATTTCATTTTGCCGGTTAAGGTAAATAGCGCCATTAAGCGTGCATATTTTTATAGCCTGCTCAGGCGTAAAACCAGCCTCGGCAAGCAATTCAATTTCGCGGTGATTGGAATAGCCCGCTATAACACGGCCGTATCCGGTAGGATCACTACCGGCCAGAAGTAAGCCGCCCATATCATAAAACTGTTTTTCCCATACCAGCTCTTTTTTAAATAAGGCTACCGCATTGCCATCCTTGCCTTGTTGCGCCTGGCAAAGCTTTTCAAGCGGTTCTCTTATTTCTGTTATCAACGCACTTCCTGCATCACCCGGAAAAGCCTCGCGACCGGTAAACGGCTCAAATACAGGTAGGGTTGAAGTAAGGGCTACGTGTTTACTGATAAGATATTGCATTAAATCCTTCATTTTTGCGCTTTTTATCGACAGTTTCAATAAAGATAATTTTTGATTGTAGTCGTTTATTTTATCGGGCACCTTCAAACTATCAAAGTCTGAACTGGGTTCAAAACCATGCTCCAGGTTATCAATGCCCATAGCGGCCGCCTCACGATAGGTAACCGCACCAATATGCCCCGTTACTTTTAAATTTCGTTTATGAGCTTCGGCTATTACAGCCGCCATATCGGCACGTGTGGCATGTACATATACTTTAAAAGAGGTACAGCCACGATCAGCCCAAAAGTTGGCGGTTGTTGCGGCATCCTTAGGTCCATTTATGATATTTAACGAAGGAATGTCATAGTTAGAAGCCTCTTCAAAATACGGAGCAGTAACATCCATATTAGGGCCTATCATTTTCCCTTCATTTATCATTCTTTTTAAATTAAGATCTGTTTGCGGTTCAATACTACCACCGGTTCTGATGGTAGTTGCCCCACCAGCAAAATACAGGCGTGGAAAAGACCATGGCATTTCTGCAATATTAAAATGGCTGCCGGCCATTACTGTATAAAATAGATGTTCATGCAGCATTACTAGTCCTGGGATAAGGGTTTTACCTGTACCATCAATAACCTGTATCCCGGCAGTTAATTTAACCTTATTATAAATACCTACACGCTCAATTTTGCCATTAGTTACAATAACTGTTTGATCGGGCATGGCCGGGTTTCCTGTTCCATCTACAATTTTAACATGGGTAATTGCAAAAGTGGGCGTGTTGATTTTGATATATGCCGCCACATCAGATGCAAACTGTTGCGGGAAACATTTGAACCACAAGCATAAAAATATAACAGTAAGTATGCAGGATTTTTTCATGGTTACAATTTAGTTATTTATAAATAATATTTGATAATAACTTAAATGTCAATTTATTAAATGATGACTAATCACAACAGAAGTGGGCTTGCACTTTACCAAATAATTACGCATCTTTGCGTTGCTTATAGAGAAAGACGGAGGGATTAGACCCTGCGATGTCTTAGCAACCTGTGCTTCACAAGGTGCTACATTCTACTTATCAAGCCAAAAGGCAGATAGGACAGATAAGCGAAAGTCAATTTACTACCCGACTTTTCGATATAAGCACTTTTTAGTATCAAGTAATTAGTATCAAGTAGCAAGATGTTTTTTATTGCGAAGGGATAACTAATAACAAGGAAATACTTGCTACTTGATACTAATTACTTGATACCAACACATGAATATAAAAGAAGAACTAAAAAAACGCATCCTCATCATTGACGGCGCAATGGGTACCATGATACAACGGTACCAATTGACGGAAAAGGATTTTCGTGGAGAAAGATTTAAAGATCATCCGTCAGACTTGCAGGGGAATAATGACCTGCTGAATATTACGCGCCCGGATATAATTAAAGCTATCCATACTGAATACATGGATGCCGGCGCGGATATCATCGAAACAAATACATTTAGTACACAAGTAATTTCGCTTGCGGATTATCACCTGGAAGAGTTGGCTTATGAGCTGAGCTATGAAGGTGCACGTATAGCCCGCGAAGCTGCCGATGCATATACTTTAAAAACACCCAACAAACCACGCTTTGTGGCAGGTGCTGTTGGGCCAACCAATCGTACTGCGTCATTATCGCCTGATGTAAACGACCCCGGTTATCGTGCCGTTACGTTTGATGATTTGGCAAATGCTTATTACGACCAGGTACGTGGTTTGGTTGACGGCGGATCTGATGTTCTTTTGGTTGAAACCATATTTGATACTTTAAACGCCAAAGCTGCATTATTCGCGATAGATCGTTATGCTAACGAAAGCGGTAAACATTTGCCGGTAATGATATCAGGCACTATTACTGATGCTTCGGGCCGTACCCTTTCCGGGCAAACAGTCGAAGCTTTCTGGAACTCTGTAAGCCATGCTAATTTATTATCCGTTGGATTAAATTGCGCGTTGGGTGCTAAAGAGATGAGGCCACATATACAAGAGCTGTCAGAAAAAGCGGATGTTTTTATTTCAGCCTACCCTAATGCGGGCTTACCAAACGAGTTTGGCCAATATGATGAAACCGCGCACGAAACCGCGCACCAGGTTGATGATTTTATGAAAGCCGGGCTGGTAAACATTGTTGGTGGCTGCTGCGGTACAACGCCCGATCATATTAAATGTATTGCTGATAGGGCCGCTAAATACCCACCCCGTCCTATACCCGAAATTGAACCTTTTATGCGTTTAAGCGGACTAGAAGCCGTTACCATTACCCCCGAAAGTATTTTTGTTAACGTGGGTGAACGTACCAATATTACAGGTTCGCCAAAATTCTCTAAACTGATATTAGCCGAGAATTATGAGGAAGCCCTAACCGTTGCCCGTCAGCAAGTAGAAGGCGGTGCGCAGGTTATCGATATCAACATGGACGAGGGCATGATCGACTCGGAAGCGGTGATGGTTAAGTTTTTGAACCTGGTAGCGTCCGAGCCCGATATATCCAAACTGCCCATCATGATCGATTCATCTAAATGGACGGTTATTGAGGCTGGTTTAAAATGTATACAGGGCAAGGGTATTGTAAACTCTATCTCTCTGAAAGAAGGCGAGGAAAACTTTAAAGCATACGCCCGTAAAATATTAAGCTACGGCGCTGCCGCGGTAGTTATGGCATTTGATGAAACCGGCCAGGCCGATTCATTAGAACGCCGTAAAGAAATTTGCCAGCGATCATATAATATCCTGATTAATGAAGTGGGCTTCCCGCCGCAGGATATTATATTCGACCCCAATATTTTAACCGTAGCCACGGGATTAGAAGAACATAACAACTACGCGGTTGATTTTATTGAAGCAACCCGTTGGATAAAACAAAATCTGCCTTACGCTAAAGTGAGTGGTGGGGTAAGTAATATTTCGTTCTCTTTTAGAGGAAATAACGTAGTACGTGAGGCTATGCACTCGGCATTTTTATATCATGCTATACAGGCTGGTATGGATATGGGGATTGTTAATGCCGGTATGCTGGAAGTTTACCAGGAAATTGATAAAGAATTATTAGTGCTGGTTGAAGATGTGTTGCTTAACCGCCGTGACGATGCTACCGAGCGACTGGTTGAATATGCCGATACCGTAAAAAGCAAAGGCAAAGAGATAGTACGTGATGAAGAATGGCGCAAAGGCACTGTTGCCGAGCGTTTATCGCATGCGTTGGTAAAAGGTATCATTGAATATTTAGATGATGACGTAGAGGAAGCCAGGCAGGCCTACGCCAAACCCCTTGAAGTGATAGAGGGCCCGTTAATGGATGGGATGAATATTGTAGGCGATCTGTTTGGCGCGGGTAAAATGTTTTTACCGCAGGTTGTAAAATCGGCCCGGGTAATGAAAAAGGCCGTGGCTTATTTATTGCCATTTATCGAGCTGGAAAAACAACGGGTTATTGACGCCGGCGAAGATTCAAGCCAAAGCCGTGCTAACGCCGGTAAGGTTTTAATGGCTACCGTAAAAGGCGATGTACATGATATTGGCAAAAATATTGTAGGCGTAGTGTTGGCCTGTAATAACTTCGAGGTGATTGACCTTGGGGTAATGGTTCCCGCGCAGCGGATAATTGAAGAGGCCATAAAACAAGAGGTTGATATAATAGGTCTAAGCGGATTAATTACACCATCGCTGGATGAAATGGTGCATTTCGCCAAAGAGATGGAGCGCCAAAACTTTACCATTCCGTTAATAATCGGCGGGGCTACAACATCGCGTATACATGCGGCAGTTAAAGTGGCGCCAAATTATTCGGGTGCTGCTATCCATGTGTTGGATGCTTCAAGGAGTGTGACGGTTTGCAGCAGCCTGATGAACCGCGATACCCGCGATGGTTATATACAAGGCATAAAAGACGAGTACGAAAAAGCCCGCGAAGCGCACGCCAATAAAAAATCTGACAAACGTTTTGTAACGTTGGAGCAAGCGCGTGCAGACAAGTTCCAGATAGACCTGGACAAGGTTGCCCCAAAACCCGCCTTTACCGGCACCAAGGTTTTCGAAGCTTATCCGTTGGCTGATCTGGTACCTTATATCGACTGGACGCCGTTTTTCCATACTTGGGAATTGCGTGGCAGCTATCCAAAGATATTTGATGATAAGTTTGTAGGTGTTGAAGCTAAGAAGCTGTATGACGATGCGCAGGTGTTGTTAAAAGAAATAGTAGACAATAACTTGCTACAAGCAAATGGTGTTATCGGTTTTTGGCCGGCTAACGCGGTTGGTGATGATATTGAGTTGTTTACTGACGAAAGCCGTACACAGCAATTATCGAGAATTCATACCCTTCGCCAGCAATCAGAAAAAGTAAAAGGCGAGCCTTACTATGCGCTGTCTGACTTTGTAGCACCAAAAGAAAGCGGTGTGGCCGATTATTTTGGCGGCTTCGCGGTTACAACCGGGATTGGTTGCGATGAATTGGTTGCCAAATTCGAGAAGGATTATGACGATTATAACAGCATTATGGCCAAGGCCCTTGCTGATAGATTAGCCGAAGCCTTTGCCGAAAAAATGCATGAGCTGGTACGTAAAGAATACTGGGGTTATTCTGCCAGCGAAGAGCTGACAGTTGAAGAACTGGTTAAAGAAGAATACCAGGGTATCCGTCCGGCACCGGGATATCCCGCTTGCCCCGAGCATACCGAGAAGAGAACACTGTTTGATCTGCTAAAAGCCGAGGATAACGCACACATGCACTTAACAGAAAGCTTAGCCATGACACCGGCGGCATCTGTAAGCGGGTTTTATTTCGCGCATCCGCAGTCGAGATATTTTGGTTTGAATAAGATCAGTAAAGATCAGATAGAGGATTATGCGGTTAGAAAAAATATGTCTGTAGAAACTGTAGAACGTTGGTTGGGGCCGAATCTTAATTATTAGCCCCCGACCCTCTAAAGGGGGAGGACAAAAGAAAAATAAAGAAGACTTACGAAGTTTTTAAAACTTCGTAAGTCTAATAATAAAGCGTCATTGCGAGGAACGAAGCAATTTCTACACTTGCTAATCAATGTGCAGGAAGTTTGTAGCATTACGCAATAAATGAAATTTGTCTTATTGATTGTCTATTGCAGAGATTGCTTCGTTCCTCGCAATGACGGCGGTAAAAAAAGAATAGAAAATAGTATACTTGTCACAACATGAAGATTACGCAACATATAGAGAACGCTAAAGGCAAAACGCTTTTCTCTTTTGAATTATTACCGCCAATAAAGGGCCAAAGTATACAAGGCATTTACAATGCTATTGATCCTTTAATGGAATTTAAACCGCCGTTTATTGACGTTACCTCATCGCGCGAGGATCATGTTTATAAAGAGCATGCCAATGGTTTGTTAGAGAAAATAAGCTACCGTAAGCGCCCCGGTACAGTGGCGGTATGCGCGGCTATCATGAACAAGTATAAGGTTGATGCTGTTCCGCATTTAATTTGCGGTGGATTTACCAAGGAAGAGACCGAATACGCGCTGATTGATCTGCAATTTTTAGGCATAGAGAATGTACTGGTTTTGCGTGGTGATGCTCGTAAAACAGAGTCATCATTTATACCAACCCCAGGCGGCCATAATTTTGCTACCGATTTGTTAGAGCAGGTTACTAACATGAACAAAGGCAAGTATCTGCACGAAGATCATGAAGCGGTAAAATCCGACTTTTGTATCGGCGTAGCCGGATATCCCGAAAAGCACTTTGAGGCGCCAAACCTTAAAACCGATTTTAAATATCTAAAGCAAAAAATAGACAATGGCGCTACTTTTATAGTAACCCAAATGTTTTATGATAACAGCAAGTATATCGAGTTTGTAAAAAGCTGCCGCGATAATGGTATTAATGTGCCTATTATTCCGGGATTGAAACCCATCACTTCGTCAAAACAACTCATCAATCTGCCAAAGATCTTTCATATTGATATACCCGAAGACCTGAGTGACGCGGTGCACGCCTGCAAATCAGAAGCCGAAGTAAAAGAGGTGGGTATCGAGTTTATGATTAACCAATGTAAGGAGTTGATAAAAGTTGGCGCGCCGGTACTGCATTTTTATACCATGGGAAATCCCGGCCCTACAAAGCGCATAGCGGAAGCGATATTTTAGAAACAATATAATTTGTCATTCCATACCACCACGTCATTTCGAACGAGGAATGAGTGTGGCAATCGCACGCGTTCAAATAAGCATCGCACCTTTCGCTTGGTGACGCTCATGGCCGCTAAGGCCTAGTTACTTTCCCTTAGATGGAAAGTAACCAAAGATCAAGTCAGACGGAATGCTTCTTTGCGCTCTTGGCCTTTGCCCGGCAGATCAGTTAAAACCACGGGCTGCATAATTTTGCTCCATATCGCTCTTGGCCATTGCCCGGGCAAAAAGACGCTATGCCCTTGCCCCCGCACGGCCCAACTTGTTTTACCTGATCTCACCCGAAGCTGTCCGTCTGACGGAGTTGGACGGCACCAGCACCTTTCCCTACCCGTCATCGCGAGGAACAGCCTGTCCCGATTTTTCGGGAAAGCAATCTCTACATAAGCTAATCAAATGTGCAAAAATGCGTCACGAGTACGCCACGCTTAGGCCTGCGCTCAATGTCATAAAGTTAAGCGATAATATTTTGCGGGATAGCGCCGTTAGGTGCTAAAGCTCGGTAGCAAGACATTATAAAATATTTTAGGCGTGCCATAGGTACGCAACTTCGTTAAGGTCTGTACCAATGGTCATTCTTAACTTAATGACATTGACCTTGCGCCAGCTTTGCACTTAAACAGTAAAAGCGTTAGGCAGCATTAATAAAAAAGGAATGGCTTGGTTATAATTTAACTCGTTGTAAAATATCCCCAGTCTGTTCAAGTTTTTATAATAGTGGTTAACGTTGGTATAATAATTGAGTTCGGTTTGCAGGTACCAGGCTTTGGGGCCAAGTTTTTGGGCTATGAACCATTTCTCTAACAAGCGCGCGGCGCGTCCGTTACCGTCTTCAAAAGGGTGGATGCACACAAACAACAAGTGAATAAATGCTGCGAAATAAAAAACCTCGGCGTGGGTAAGTTGCAGCGTTTTTAGTGTTTCTATATCGGCCCAAAGCAAGTCGAGCTGTGTTGCTACCTCCCCGGGCATTGCAGCCTCAAATTGGATCCGGCCGGTATTATGTTCCATAACCACCATATTGCCCGTACGCAAAGCGCCCTGCTTATTTGCAGGTAACAGGTGTGCGGAAATTAGTTTGTGTGCGGCTAAAAAATTAGCGGCTGTAAATTGGTTTTGCTGTGCAAACAGGTAGGCCTGGTACAGGTCGTCAGGCTTTTGTACCAGGTCGGGCTGATACTCCAGGTTAAGCATTTTATGTTTCAGGTAGCTATCTACCTCCATTCGCTCGCCCTCAATCCGTGACGAGGTTATGGCCGATACCGCTATATAATAACTAAATGTCGCCGTTGATATTTCGGCATCTTTCAAATTATTAAAAGCTGCCTCTAAATTGCTACGGGCCTGTTGCAGGTATTGGGCAAACAGGGTAACGGGTATTATATTTAGTTGTGCTGCCATATACAGGATATGTTAAAGCTAACTAAAGTTTGGAAGTATTAAGGTGGATAGGCTAAAGGGTATAAAGCGGCTGTACCTGGTAAACATCCCGGCCCTGTAGTTATAAACTACAGGCATAATCGTTCGAAGTCGGGAGACTTCGAACAGCAGGGGAATTAAATAGTAATTTTTATATATAGTTTAGTGTACCAAAATGGATTTATACAGGATATACTTCATGATCGGGGTCTATCCAAAGCAATTGCAAAAAACCGAATTGGCGAATACCCCAAATTCTAAAGGTTCCACTTAATCTAAGTGAAAATAATTCATCGCAATCGTCCAGCTTTAATTCTTCTAATCTTTTTTGAGCATCTTTGCATATTTTCGAAACAGACACATTATGATGTTTTGTTTTATTTTGTTTACCAAATTGTTGTCTTTCCAATTCATGCCAATTAAACCCTTCTAGTGATTTTAATTTAGGAATAACTTCAGACCAAAAAATACTCTCGCCTATTGAATTTATGACAATTTTTTGTTCGGTAGCAGATATTTTATTATTAGATTCTTCAATCAAGATGTTTAGAAGGTCATTCAAAGATTTGAATCTTCTTCCTGAAAGCTTATCTATGGCTTTATAAACATCATTATCTAGATTATGGGGTAATTCTTTTAAGAGATCATCATTAAAATCAAATTCTATCTCATTTATAATTTTTTCCAAACCCCATTTTCCATTCATATCAATTTTATTAAATTGCCATGAAGCATAATGGTCTTTTACCAAACTTGGTGAATATTCTTTATTTGGTGATTTTTGTTTAGAAGGTATTATAGATGATTTTGGAATTTTGTTCATAGAGAGCTATAATATTCTGCCATGGATTCATGTGAAATAGCATTACTACCACGCTCCGTTAATGACAATCCGTTTCTTGCATTTCTCCAAGGGGTTTCTAAATGAGTTAACTCAATCAACCACTGTGAAGGCTTATCTCCATAATAGTTTAATACAGAATTAATTGTTTCTTTTTGATTTTCATCTAATAAGTCAGGATTTCCAATGGATATATTACTAATAGTATATAATCCTCTATGATAAGAAAATAAATCTTTTACGACTGGGCCATTAGCCCAAGCCTCTATTTTCTCCGTAAACAAAGGACGTTCATCCCAAACCAATGACCAAGCTTGACAGTAATATAATAGTTTATGCAGCTTCATGGTGGTCATCGCCCCTTTCATTTTAATAATTAAAGCTGCTACGTCAAAAACTGAAACCTTTAAATTAGGTGTAAAAGGTACTTCTTCTTTCCAAAGGACTTTTGGGGCAAAACTATCAACATCAAAATTTAAAGTATTTGTTTTCTCAACATCGTAGTAAACACTAATATTCTTCGAATACGAAACATCTTGTTCAATTTTGTTTTCAGTATTATTATTCATTTTCTAATTCGATATTATATAGTTTATTCAATAGCTCTAAACTGTCGTTTTTAAATTTTACAATTATTCCAGAAGTAAAAATTTCTTTAAACTGCAATAGTGACACAATCTTATAGGTATTATTTATATCCAAAGTGTAAGAATTTGTGTTTTTTATAATTTGAATATTCAGTTCGTAATCATCTTTTTTAAATTTTCTGATTAAGCTACATTGCGCTTCTTCAAAATTTAATTCATTATATGCTTCAATATCTTTAAGCGGAAATAAGTTTGAAAGTTCATCACATGTTTTAGATTCGAAAACAAAGTTTATTCCAAGATCGCTTACCGGTGTATGTTCTAAGTATTGTGAAATTTTTAAAGCCAAATCTTCTATAAGATTAAAAGAACTATCCGTAGAATCTAAAACTGAAAATTGAAGTCTGTTTCCAAATACAGAAACACGAATGTTTTTATATGAGAATCTTGGAGAAGCTCCGGAAGAATTTGTAGGATATTCAACAGTAACAGTTTCACCATCAAATAAATATTTGGATACCCATTCATTAGTAAAAATTGCCAAGTTCCAATTGCCAACGATTACTAATGCAAAATATTCTTCTTTATATTTCATGGTTTTATAGAAAAGACCTTTGTTGTGATAAAAATAGGTTTTTGCAAATATATAGTTAAAGGTTGAAACTATATATCAGTTTTTTCTTAGCCTATCAGAAACGATCCGTTTTATTGAGGGGTAATTATCTAAAGGTTTTTCAAGCACTTTAGGCAGGTTTACAGCCCCTGCATTGTACTTTTCTACAAGTTGCCTATCTGTAGCCCTTTGTTTTCTTTCATGCTTTATAGACACTAAAATAGTATAAAAAGTTTAGTTAGCAATAGGTTTGTTGAAGTTAATCTTTTTCAGCATGTAATAAATCATCCTCTGGCGCGAGGTACTGTCATAAAAGGCAACGCCCTAATCATTCTACCACTTCGCCTGCCATTACAAAGTACCGCAATCTAACCCAATAAAATGGTGGCGCTACTTTGTCACTACATTTTAAGTTAAGTTTTTTAACCGGTGGGGTGGTTGCCGTTATAGCATCAATGAGTATGCATAAAAGGTGGTAAAAATTGGCGGGTTTTAGCAGTTATACGCACACAAAACTTGCGCAAATGGTGGTTACAGGTGTATAAACGGTGGCAATGTCAAGCGTACAAAACCATCCGGTACCCGGTCCGTAAAACTCCTTTGGAGGGTATATACAACTAAATCTGATAACTTTGGTGACAATATTTCGTCACTAAACAGGTGCGTCAAAACTTACTTAAAAGTCAGTAAAAGTGTGCCAAACTGTATAATGAAACCGGATTTATAAAATTAATTTTTTGATTATCAATTAGATGCGAAAACAGGTGTGCCAAAGTGTATCACCGGGAGACATTCAATGCGGTACAGCAATAATAGCCAACGTCAAACGTACAACGTAAACAGCTATTTCTTCTTCTCTTTATCGGTATGCTCGTAGATCTCGGCTTTTACAGCAACCGAATCTTTGCTGAAAGATATCACCAGGTTCTTTTTGTGAATAGGCTTCTTTCGGGCAAACTCAAAGCTATTATCTAAAATCTGGTAGGATAGTTGCAGCGTATCCCAATGTTGCGGGCGCCCCAACGAATCAAGTATCTGCCTAAACGTTAACCCCTTTAACTGGTGATTCTTTACCAGATCGTTAACTATTTCATCGCGAAGCGGATATTCAAGCCCATCGCCATAAATCCATTTTTTACGGTCAAACTTGCTTGCATTACTGCAACCGGTAATAGCCATAAATGCCAATAAACAGATGGGGATTTGAAGAAAGGATCTTTTTATCATCGCGCTAATTTACAAGCAAAACTAATAAAGCCATTAGGTAAATTCATATATTCGTTAAAATCAAAATTAACATGGTCAAAATTATTCCACGCTTGCTATTAGCCGGTACCGCTATACTGGCTTTTTCCTGTAATCAAAATAAACCCGTTGATGAGCAGGATGGACTGTCAGCATTTAGCAAAGACAGTCTTATTAAACATATCGTAACGCTTTCTTCGGACGAGTTTAAGGGCCGCAGGCCATTTACCGTAGGCGAGGAGAAATCTATCGCCTTTTTGCAAAATACCTACAAAGGGATGGGTTTGGAGCCGGGCAATGGCAGCAGTTACTTACAGGATGTGCCCATGGTTGAGATCAGCCCGAAATCTGTTTCGCCGCTTAAAGTACAAGCAGCAAAAGGAAGTTTCGACTTAAAAAACATGGACGACTTTGTATTATGGACTGAAAGAACAGATACAGTACAAACCCTAAACAATGATGATATTGTATTTGCAGGTTTCGGCGTAGTAGCACCCGAGTATAAATGGGATGATTACGCAGGCCTTAATGTAAAAGGCAAAGTAGTAATGGTAATGGTAAACGATCCCGGCTTTGAAACCGGCGATACCACCATGTTTAAAGGCAAAGCCATGACCTATTATGGCCGCTGGACCTATAAGTTTGAAGAAGCTGCCCGCCAGGGTGCTAAAGGTTGTATCATAGTGCATAACACGGCTGCGGCATCTTATCCGTTCCATGTTGTACAAAACTCTAATGGAGGCGTTAAGCTGCACTTAGATAAAAGGGCAAGCCATGCTTACCAGTTAGCGCTACAAGGTTGGGTAACGCACGAAAGCGCGGTTAAAATATTGCACGCAGGTGGTAAAGATACCAGTGTGCTGCATACGGCAAACAACCGTGGTTTTAAAGGTTTTGATATGGGCATTAAGCTATCAGCAACGCTTAAAGCTAAGGTGGTTTTTAATAAATCGCATAATGTTATTGCAAAAATTACAGGTACCAAGCGCCCTGATGAATATATTGTTTTCAGCGCACATTGGGATCATTTAGGCGTGGGCAAACCAGACGCAAAAGGTGATACCATATATAACGGCGCGTTGGATAATGCCAGCGGTACTGCCGCCATATTGGAGATTGCCCGTGCATTTAAAAGCATGAAAACCCCACCCGAAAGAACAATTATATTCCTATCGGTAACTGCAGAAGAGCAGGGTTTGTTAGGGTCAGAATATTATGGTGAGAACCCTATTTACCCATTGGATAAAACGGTTGCCAATATCAATATTGACGGCATTAACGCTATAGGTAAAACTAAAGATGTTACCATATCAGGCAGCGGCCAATCTGAATTGGAGGATTATTTAAAAGCCCAGTTAGCAAAGGATGGCCGGACCTTGACACCAGAGGCTCATCCGGAAGCAGGTCATTATTTTAGATCAGATCACTTTAGCTTTGCAAAAGTTGGTGTACCGTCTATAACTATTGGTGGGGGTAATGATGTAATTGGTAAAGGCAAAGAATATGGTAAGAAAATGGATGACGACTATACCGCCAATCGATACCACCAACCAGCCGACCAATACAATGCTACATGGAATCTTGATGGCGGTTTAGAAGATATTGAGCTGATATTTAAAATAGGCAAACGCCTTGCTTTTGAAACCACTTTCCCACAATGGAACGCTGACTCGGAATTTAAGAAGTTGAGGAAATAGGAAAATATTATTTGGATAATATCTGCTCGTGAAAGATTTTCTTTAGATCAGCATTTCCTTCAATTATTGGTTTTTCTAAACCTTCGATCAGAGAAATAATATTTGATTTTTTAGAAGAATTAACAACTTTATTGAAATACTCTTCAACCAAACCAGAGACACTGGTTTGGTTTTTTTTTGCATAACTTTTTGTTTGTTTAACTAAGTCTGAATCTATAGATAAACTTATGCGAGCCTTCATTTCTATATTATTGTTCGTTTTTGTAAGTAGGGGATAATTTACGCATTCTTCAACAAATAATCCTTAAACCCTTCAAAGTCTTTACCCAAGGGCACTGATTTTTTATCTTTCGACTGCAGCTTTTTTACCTGTGCCGGAGTATCAATGTGACTGGCAATTTCATCCGAAAATACATCAGGGAATTTGCATGGATGGGCAGTTGATAAAAATATCCCTGCGACTTCATTGGTAGGTACATCTTGCTGATAATCTTTTAAAGCCTGCCAGGCAATGGCGGTATGCGGGCAAACCACATATTTATAATGATCATAAACCGCGTTAATGGCTTTAGTAGTTTCTTCATCATCAAAGCTGTAGCCTGTGATCAACTTATTAAGTTGACTCATGTCTTCTTTAAATAGATCAGCAATGCGTACCCAGTTGCTTGGGTTGCCCACATCCATAGCATTTGATAATGTGGCTACAGATGGTTTAGGCTGATAAACGCCACTCTTTAAAAACTGCGGAACAGTATCATTAGCGTTAGTGGCTGCAATAAATTGCTCAACCGGTAAACCCATTTTCCATGCCAATAAGCCTGCGCCTATATTGCCAAAGTTGCCGCTGGGTACCGAGAATATTATTTTGGTTTTACCTTGTTTTAATGCCTGCGCATAGGCATTGAAATAATAAAAAGTTTGTGGAATTAGCCTTGCGATATTAATAGAGTTGGCTGATGTTAAACGATATGTCTCATTTAATTCCGCATCGGTAAACGCTTGTTTAACTAATGCCTGGCAATCATCAAATGTGCCGTTGATCTCTAACGCGCGGATGTTTTGCCCGTTGGTGGTTAATTGTAACTCTTGTATATCGCTTACCTTGCCCTTTGGGTATAATATAGTAACACGGGTGTTAGGTACGCCTAAAAAGCCTAAAGCTACTGCGCCACCGGTATCGCCTGATGTTGCTACCAATACGTCTAATTGCTTTTCGCCCTCTTCTAAAAAATAGCTCATTATGCGGCTCATAAACCTGGCGCCAAAATCTTTAAATGCTAGTGATGGTCCGTGGAAAAGCTCCAGCACATAAACATCTTCCTCCAGTTTAACTATTGGCGCGTAGAAATTGATTGCATCATCAATTATTGCTTTCAGATCCTCAGCCGGGATGTCATCACCTAATAAATTTTGCGCTACATGAAAAGCAATCTCGGGCAGCGTATAGCTATCCAGGTTATTAATGAATTTATCATCTAACCGCGGGATAGTTACCGGCATATAAAGCCCTTTATCCTGCGGCATACTGTTAAATACCGCGTCTTTAAAACTTACGCGGCTTGATGTATTATTGGTACTGTAGAATTTCATTTGGCCCCCTCTAAATCTCCCCCGGTAGGGGAGACTTTATTATTATTTATAATTAATATTTAGTTAAGCCCTCCCTACCGGGGAGGGTTTGGGTGGGGCTTATATCACCTTTGGTCCCACATCATTAATTGGCGATACATACCCGTTAGATCCTATTTTAATTGCTGTTAAATGGTTCTGTAATTTTTGGGTGATGGCATGTGCCGTTGCTTCATCTTTTGTAAACGCAAAAACAGAGGGCCCAGAGCCTGATATGCCAAAGCTTATGGCACCCAGTTCCATCGCCATTTCGCGCATCTTGTAAAAATCTGGTATCAGCATGGAACGCACCGGTTCAACCAATACATCCTGCATACTGCGGCCTATCAGGTCCAGATCGCCCATAAACAGACCGCTTACCAAACCGGCTATATTACCCCATTGGGTAACCGCGTCTTTCATGTTTATTTTTTGGCGGATGATCTGCCTGGCTTCGCGGGTTGGTACATCAACATCAGGGAACACAATGGCGCAATACAAACCCTTTGGATGTGGTAAGCGCACCACATCAAGTGGCGCATAACTACGTATCAATACAAAGCCACCAAATAAAGCAGGCGCAACGTTATCGGCGTGCCCATGTCCACAAGCCATTTCCTCGCCCTTCATGGCGAAGGGTAGTTGGTGTATCGGGTCGCTGGTATCGCCTAATAGAGTTTTGGCGGCAAACAACCCCGCAACGGTACTTGCCGAGCTTGAGCCAAGTCCACTACCTATTGGCATTTTTTTATGCAGCTCAATATCCAAACCTAAATCGGTACGGCCAATACTTTCTAAATAATGTTTAACGCTTACGCTTACCGTATTTTTAGCCGGATCCATTGGCAGGCGACCGTCATCGCCGGTAATTTTACTTATGGTGATACCCGGTTTATTGGTGACACGCATGATCACTTCATCGCCCGGCGCATTAACCGCAAAACCAAGTACATCAAATCCGCATACCACGTTGGCAACAGTTGCCGGGGCAAAAACCTGTATGCTGGTACCAACTTTTATATCTTCAACCATCGGTTTTAATTCTTGTATATTCTCGTTCATAGAAATCTTAATTTGCGCCCACATTAATCAAATCAGCAAATACGCCAGCAGCGGTAACTTCGGCACCTGCGCCGGGGCCTTTAACAACCAACGGGCGCTCTTTGTATCTATCGGTAGTGAACGATATAATATTATCACTGCCCGATAGCATATAGAAAGGGTGGTTCTCATCCACCATTTCTAAGGTGATGGATGCTTTGCCATCTTCTAGTTTGCCTATATATCTTAACACTTTTCCATCAGCTTCCGCGCGATTTTTAATATCGGCAAAGTAGGCATCTTCGGCTATTAAAGTTTGGTAAAAATCATCAACACTGGTCGCATCTAAACTGGCTTGTGGCAACATGCTTTGTATAGATACATCTGATGCTTCTAATGCATACCCTGCATCCCGGGCCAGGATTAACATCTTGCGCATAAAGTCGGTACCGCGCAGGTCATCGCGAGGGTCGGGTTCTGTATAGCCTTTTTCCTGTGCCAGTTTTACGGTGTCATGGAAATTGGCATCGCCCTTAAAATTGTTGAAAAGGAAAGAAATAGTACCCGATAATATAGCTTCTATCTTTTGTACCCTGTCGCCGCTATTCATCAAATCTTTTAATGTGCGGATAATAGGCAGGCCTGCACCTACGTTGGTCTCGTAAAAGAAATCAACCCCATGCTGGCGTGCGCTGTCCCTGAAAGTTTTATACTGTTGGTACGACCCCGAGTTGCCGATCTTATTACAGGTAACTATAGATATGGTCGACTTTAAAATCTCCTCATAAAAAGTAATGGGTTTAGGGCTGGCAGTGTTATCAATAAAAACGCAGTTAGGCAAATTCAGGTCTTTCATTTTGGCAATGAAGGTCGAAAGATCGGCTTGCTCGTTTGATTGATTAAGTGTTTCCTCCCAATTATCTAACGATATGCCATCTTCATTAAAAACCATTTTGCGGGTATTGCTTATGCCGGCTATTTTAACCTGTATGCCGTTGTTATCATGCAAAAACTGGGTGTGGCCGTTTAATTGTTTAAATAATGTTTTGCCGATGTTGCCGGTACCCAAACAAAAGGCATAAAGTGTCTTAGTTAACTGCACAAAGAATGCGTCATGCACCGCATTTAACGCTTTAGCCAGATCATGCGATGAAACGATAACGGATATATTATATTCTGACGATCCCTGCGCGATTGCCCTAACATTAACACCGTTACGGCCCAGCGAATGAAATAGTTTGCCCGATACACCCGGAGTTTCCTTCATATTCTCGCCAACTACGGCTAGTATGGCCAGATCCTTTTCTATATCTACATGCTCCAGTTTTTTGGCGAGTAGCTCTAATTCAAATTCCTGTTCAATTACCCGGCGGGCACGCTCGGTATCGCCCGGCGATACGGCGAAGGTTATGCTATGTTCTGATGATGATTGGGTGATTAATATCACGTTGATCTGCTCTCGCGCCAGCAAAGAAAACAATCGGCCACTAAAGCCCGATTTACCAACCATCCCGCTACCCTCAACATTTAATATGCTGATGTTATTGATAGATGATATCCCTTTTATAGCCAGGTTTGATGGCTTGCAAACATGCTGAATGATAGTCCCCTCAAAACCCGGCTCGAAAGTATTTTTTATCACGATAGGGATCTTTTTTAAAAAGGCTGGTATCATGGTTGGCGGGTAAATAACCTTGGCACCGAAGTAGGATAATTCCATCGCTTCGGTATAAGTAAGCTCGGTTAATGAGAATGCTTTTTTAACCATACGCGGGTCGGCGGTCATCATGCCGTTAACGTCTGTCCATATCTGTATCTCGCTTGCGTTAAGTGCCGCGCCAAATATTGCTGCTGTATAATCACTGCCGCCACGGCCAAGGGTAGTTATCTGCCCTTCGTCATTACTGGCTATAAAGCCGGTAACAAACAATACTTTGCCTTTATTTTCCTGGTACAGTCCGCGAATTAATTGTTCGGTTAATTCGGTATTTACTTTAGCCTGCCCGAATGAGCTATCAGTTTTTATAACTTCTGATGCATCCACAAAAACAGCCGGCATGTACTGCGCCGCAATTTTGCTGATCATTAGGGCTGAGCAACGTTCGCCATAACTTAAAACCAGGTCGCGGGTTTTTGGAGTAAGCTCGCGCAGGGTTAATATGCCTTGTAGTAATTCTTCTAAATGGTTAAAGTTGATCTTTAAGCGGGTTAGCGCCGGGTTTTGGTCGCGTATTTCGAGTAAAGCTTTTACAATCTCAAAATGGCGTTTTTCCAGATCGGCTAGTTGCGGGGTAAAGTCATTGCCTTTGGCGGCATCTTCTGCCATAGCTATAAGCAGGTTGGTTACGCCGCTCATGGCCGATAATACAACTACCGGCTGGTCTGCACCGGCTTTAACTTCACCCTCTTTTTTAAGAATGTTTAGCAGGGTTTGAATGCTTTGAGCCGAACCTACGGATGTTCCGCCAAATTTTAAGATCTTCATTACAGGGTTATTTAAAATAAAAACGCCTTCCTCTGTGTGGAGGAAGGCGTTCATGTGGTTTTTATTTTTATGTTTTATACCATACGATTATCTTCCTCCTGGGCTTTTGCCGGTGGTTGTAGTCGTTGTTGGTGTTGTGTTTATCAGTTTCATATAATGTCTGTAAAGTAAGTAGATATTTTTTAAATAAGCAAGGATAAAATAAAAAAAGTATGATTTGGGATAAAACGATACGTATTTGCTCTATTTTTGTAGGATAATGAAGGATAAGCTTTTAAAGTCAGATAATGCCTTGCTTGAAAAAAAGAAAGCATTAGAAAAGCAATTAATAAAAGAGGTAAAACTATTAAAGAAGTTTAATCCGGATAAAGAATTGAATGCTGATTTTGAATATGCTTCACTAGTTGATCTGCAAAAACATTTGGATGACTAATCTAAAAGATGATATTCTAACACTTTAATGCAGGGGCTAATAACAAAATCAACCGGAAGCTGGTACCAGGTGCAAACGCCTGATGGGGAAAGATACGATTGCCGTATAAAAGGCAAGTTCCGCATAAAGGGTATTACCACTACCAATCCATTAGCCGTGGGTGATGTGGTTGATTTTGATTTGGAGCCCGAGCAGCAAACCGGCGTCATAACCAATTTACATCAGCGTAAAAATTATATCATTCGCAAATCCATTAATCTGTCCAAGCAGGGGCAGATAATTGCCGCTAATTTAGACCAGGCTTTATTGGTGGTAACATTGGCTTCGCCACGTACTTCGTTAGGTTTTATTGATCGTTTTTTAGTTACTGCCGAGGCTTATGATATCCCTGCAAGATTGATCTATAATAAGCTTGACCTGTTTAGCGATGAAGGCTTAGACATACTGGCAGATTATAAAGCTGTTTATGAAAACATTGGCTATCCCTGCTTTGAAGTATCCGCGTTAGAGGGTACTAATATCAGCCAGGTGCAAGATTTGCTGAAAGATAAAGTAACCTTGTTTTCCGGCCACTCGGGTGTTGGCAAATCCAGCCTGATCAACGCCTTATTACCTGATCTGGAACTACGCACCAGCGAGGTGTCCGAATGGAGCGACAAAGGCACCCACACCACCACCTTCGCCGAAATGTTTGAACTGCCACAAGGCGGCTTTATTATTGACACCCCCGGTATACGCGAGCTGGGCGTAATAGATATCGAAAAACATGAACTGGGCCGCTACTTCCCCGAAATGCGATCGCGCATGCATAATTGTCGCTTTAATAATTGCCGCCATATAAATGAGCCTGGTTGCGCAGTGCTTGCTGCTTTAGAAAACGGCGAGATCGAAGTATCCCGCTATGAAAGCTATCTAAGCATTTATAATGGGAATGATACCAGGGCGTAAGTTATTTGGATTTAAGCTGAATTAATACTAGATGAATAAATTGAAACCAATTTTAGATATTGATAAGTTCAATTTATTAGTTGAACAACTAAATGTTGTTGAGATGAAAAATGCAACCGTAGAAGATTTGGCAGTTTGCATCGATAAGATGGCAATTGGCTACGGAGTAGAGGCGTGTGACTTTAATCCTGGTCTTTTGTTATATCGAGGGGTCTTTTATTCCGAACAGCCTAAATTATATAAAGATATTATATATCCACCAGAGGACAAAGCTAAACGTAATCGAGCTAGTGCAGAGGGGGAACAAATGTTTTATGCTGCAAGTTCTAGGAAAGCAGTTTTTTATGAATTAAATATTAAGCCGGGTGATAAACTGGTTCTTTCAAGTTGGATTACTAATAATAGTTTACTATTTAATAATGTTGGTTACACAAGATCAAATTTTGAGAGATTATCATCTTCTAGATTGCCATTAAACGATGATGTCCGATTTGGAGAAGTCAATTACATTGTAGCAGATTTCTTGGCGAAAACTTTCTGCCAACCTATTTCAGAAATAAATGATTATTTATATAAATTGACGATAGCAATTGCTAAAGTTCATTTAAAAGACATAACTGGTAATAAATTTTCTGGATTGTTTTATCCTACTGTTAGATTCAACGGCGACGAAGAAAACTTTGCTATCATCAAAGATACTATTGACAAAGGACTATTAGATTTTGATCGAGCGGAATTCATTGAAGTGCTTGATAAATGTGAAAACAGATATAAATACAGAATAATAAATGTAGCAGGCACTATTATCGATGAGAGTATTATTTGGAATAATCCTACTGATAAATGGACTGTTTATGACGACTCTGATGAATTAGTTTTTGTGGAAGAACATGGACATATTAGAGCGTACAATAACAGCGGAGATATTATAAATCCAGATTGATAATAAGAGAATTATGCCATTTACTAAAGATCAAAGTATCCCGCTATGAAAGCTATCTAAGCATTTATAATGGGAATGATACCAGAGCGTAGATAACTCTAACAAGGTAGTATTACAATACCATATCTACTTCCGAATAACTTTCTCCGAAAATTTTATATTAAAAAGATGTGCAATACTTTACTGTAGCAAAATAGTTGCTCACGCATAAATTTATTTATGTTTGTATATAACCAATAGGGACCTAATCCCCAAACTTTATGAGAAGAATACTATTTATCGGAATGATGCTGTTCCCTTTTTTGGCTATGGCGCAAGGTTTCCAGGTTAATTTGCACGGACAAAAGCAAATTGGCATGGGCCATACTGGCACAGGATTATTGCAGGACGGAGCTTCGGTACTATTTAACCCCGGTGCGGTTGCCATGCTGCCCGAAAATTATGTGCAAGGCGGCATAAGCCCCTTATTTTTTAATTCGGCTTTTTTAGCTGCAGGTGCAAATCAACAAGAAAATAATAAGAACCAGGTTGCTACACCATTTAACGTGTATGCGGTATGGGGCCCTAAAAATGCACCATGGAAAGTGGGCTTAGGCGTATATACACCATTTGGTGGTTTAACTGATTGGGGTACTTCATGGACAGGCAAATACTCTTTAGAGAGTCTGAATTTGAAAGCTATTTATTTTCAGCCTACTATAAGCTATAAATTAAGCAATATAGTAAGCATTGGCGCAGGTTTTGTTTATAACCATGCCAGTGTTGATCTTACCCGTGGCATCCCGGTATCAAGCAGCACGGCGTCAAGTGGCCAAGCCGAGTTAAAAGGCAACGGTAAAGGTTACGGTTTTAACGCGGGCATATTTGTTAAGCCCAGCCAAAAAGTTAGCTTAGGTTTAACTTATCGTTCTAAAGTTAATACTACTATTGATGGTGGTACGGCTACTTTTGCCGTTCCAAATGCTTTGGCAGCTAATTTTCCGTCGCCTAATACATTTTCGTCATCAATTCCCTTACCATCTACTACATCGTTAGGTATAGGTTATTATCCAACTAATAAATGGACGGTGGCTTTGGATCTGGAATATGTAAACTGGGATGTTTATAAATCGTTAGATTTTAATTACGGACAAACTACTGCTACGCTGCAAAACACACATTCGCCACGTAACTATAAAAACGCTTACGATTTTAGGGGTGGTGCCGAATATAAAGCCTGCACTAATGTTGCTTTGCGTTTTGGCGGTGGTTATGCCACAACCCCGGTTCAGGATGGTTATGTAACGCCAGAGGCGCCTGATGCTAATCGGATATATGGTACGTTAGGGTTTGGCTACAAACTGGCCAAAAAGCTTGATCTTGATGTTTCACTGGAGTTTGAGCACTTAATGAGCCGTACCCAAACCAATATAGAAACCAACCTGGCAGGCACATTTAAAACAGATGTAACCATACCGGGCGTAGCCCTTGTTTATCACTGGTAATTTAATTAACAATGAAGATGAAGAATTTTAAATACATATTTATACTGGGTGTATTTGGCTTTTTAGGAGCCTGCAAACCCACCATTACTGCGCCGACAGCGACAGGTTCGGTAGATTTTACAAGATACATCGCCGTTGGTAACTCTTTAACCGCGGGCTATGCTGATGGTGGTTTATACCTAACCGGCCAGTTAAACTCGTACCCCAGCATTATTGCCAAACAAATGGCAACTGTTGGCGGCGGCAGTTTTGCCCAACCGTTATTTACTACCGACCAGGCAAGCGGTACAGGCTATCAAACCTTAACCGGCTTTAGCAGCACCGGGTCGCCTGTACTTACCCCTGTTGTGGCTACTGCGGTGCGGGGCAGTATTCCCTTACCGGGTTTAGGTACAATCCCATTGTTTACAAAATACAGTGGCGCGTTAGAGAATTATGGCGTACCGGGTATAAAATTGAATGATATATTAAACCCTGCTTATGGTAATGGCAACCCCTATTATGAGCGTTTATTGCCTGGGGCCAGCCCGACCAATACCACACCATATCTGGACTTTGTTACCGCTAAATCATTTACCTTTTTTACCAATTGGTTGGGTAATAACGATGCACTTAGCTATGCAACAAGCGGCGGGGCTAGTAATGACTTGACTGACAAGGCTGCTTTCGCCACCACCTACAATACACTAATAACACGCTTAACGGCTACCGGCGCAAAAGGCGCATGCGCAACCATCCCTGATGTTACTACCATACCTTATTTTAATACGGTTACTATAGGTGCTATTTTAGCGGGTGTACAAAAAGTTGCTCCTACAATTACTGCATTATATATTAGTGCACGTAATACAGATGGTACCTACAGCACACGTGCTGCTACGACCGCCGATTTGATAGTACTAACTTTCCCCACAAGTAAAATAAGTGCGACAACAGGGTATGGCTTAGATCCACGCAATCCTATTGAAACCCAGTATGTATTAGACGCTAACGAGGTTGCTTTGGTAAAAGATTATGTAAGCGCTTATAACACTACTATAAAAGCGACAGCGGCTGCAAAAGGTTTGGCGGTGTTTGATTCGTTTAATTTCTTAACCAATTTAAAAAATAACGGCTTGCTAATAAATGGAATAGGCCTTAACTCAAATTATATAAGCGGTGGCATATTCTCATTAGATGGGGTGCATTTAACGCCGCGCGGTTATGCTATTGTGGCTAACCAGTTTATTATAGCTATTAATAGCCAGTATGGTTCTAACATTCCATTGGCAAATGTTTCTGCATACAATGGGGTATTGTTACCATAATGTCGATTCAATAAAGCTATAGATAGAGCCGCGTCAGTTTTTTTGACGCGGCTTTTTTGTGGGCGATATATGCTGATTAATAATTAATTTTATAAAACCGCTTATACCCTAACGGGTTCTATATACATAATTAAACCAAATTATCATGAAAAAGTGGATCATAGTATTACCTGTATTGCTTTTAATATGCGTAGGGTTTTATAGCGTAAAAGAAGGCGAATGGACACTGATGAATTCAACCAATGCACCCGGCTCGCGTAACGAATGTGGGTTTGCCGCGGTTAACGGTAAGTTGTACTTGGTGGGTGGCGATGCCCCGGCAATGGCTGTTCAGATCTATGACCCTGCAACTTCAAGCTGGACGAAGGGTGCGATGGCTCTGTCCATTATGCACCATTTCCAGGCGGTAGGTTTGGGCGATAAGGTTTATGTGCTGGATGCTTTTTCGGATAGGAATTATCCAAATCAAATTCCGTTAGCTAATACCTACAGCTATGATACCAAAGCTGATACCTGGCAGCAATTAGCCGCATTACCCGAAAACCGCAGACGAGGTGGCGCAGGTGCCGCCGTTTATAAGGGCAAACTTTACCTGGTATGCGGCATATTGCACGGCCACAATACCGGCACCAGCGGCCTGTTTGATGTTTATGACCCTGCAACAAACACCTGGGCAAGTTTGCCTGATGCCCCCCATATACGCGACCATAGTATGGCTGTGGTGGTTAAGGATAAACTGTATGCCGTTGGTGGACGAAATACCAGTTTACATGATGCCAATAATTTTATGTCGTTTTTTGATAAGGTGGTATTGGATGTGGATTGCTATGATTTTAAAACAGGTAAGTGGAATACCCTCGCCGCAAAACTACCTATGGGCACCGGCGGTGCAACCTGCGTAAACCTTGATAATAAAATATTTTACATAGGCGGTGAGCGTGCAACTGCTACCAAACCCAATGGCCCTCAAAAGGATGTCTATTATTTAGATCCTGAAACTGGTAAAGAATGGCAGGTTGCCCCAAGTTTAAACAAAGCCCGTAATGGTGTTGGCGGCGCGGTACTTGATGATAAAATATATATTGCCGGCGGGGCGGGCGATGATATTGGGTTAGAGGTTTTTGGATGGAAATGATAATTAATATTTGATAGGTGATTCACAAAAAAGTGAATCACTTGAATCACTTTTTGCTTGCAAGTTATTGTAAATGAGAATATTGACAGAGCCGAGTGAATCACCACTTCTACGAGTAAAAAATTGTGTAGGAAACGCAAAATATTGCGTCTCTACGGGATTAATCTCCTAACAAAGCCCTCAAATTATCCAACGTATCTGCTTCCTCTTTAGGCTTATCATGCCGCCAGCGCAGGATACGGGGGAAACGCAGCGCAATGCCCGATTTATGCCGGGTAGATCTGTTTATCCCTTCAAAACCTATCTCAAAAACTAATTCTGGTTTTACGGTGCGTACCGGGCCAAATTTTTCGAGAGTGTTACGTTTTACAAAATAATCAACTTTGTTTATTTCGGCATCAGTAAGGCCGGAGTAGGCTTTGGCAAATGGTACAAGCTTATCGCCATCCCAAACGGCGAAGGTATAATCGGTATACAGATCGGCGCGGCGGCCATGTCCCTTTTGGGCGTAGATCATTACCGCATCTACCGATAACGGGTCTATCTTCCATTTCCACCAGTCGCCACGTTTGCGGCCAACCTGGTAAGTGGCGCTTTTACGTTTCAGCATTATGCCTTCGGCTATCATGGCTCTTGATTGTTCGCGGAATGTCCCCAGTTCATCCCAGCTAGTAAATTTTATTAATGCCGATATGCGGAATATTTCAGGGAACGCAGTTGCCACTTGTAAGTTCTCCAGTATTTCCCGTCTTTCGCTTTGTGTTTTAGTACGGATATCCTCGCCGGCATATTCCAGGCAATCATAAGCGATCAAGGCAATGGGGCTTTCTTCCAATATTTTTTTGCTGAGATTTTTACGGCCTATGCGGGTTTGCAACACATTAAAAGACATGGGCAAACCGTTTTTAAAACTTAGTATTTCGCCATCTAACACGGTGCCATCAGGCAAGGCATTTAAGAACGGATGCAATTCCGGAAATTTTTCCGTAGCCAAATCTTCGCCACGGCTCCAGATAAATATTTTGCCATCGCGCTTTATTAATTGCGCGCGTATGCCGTCCCATTTCCATTCGGCCTGCCATTCATTAGCATCGCCCAATGCTGTTTTTAAGTCATCTGCTGATTTTTGTTTTTCCGAGGTCTCTTGTATGGGATAAGCCAAAAAGAACGGATAGGGTCGGGATATATCATCGGCAGCACCTTGCTCTTGTATTAGCCGCTCGTATGTATAAGTTTCGGGCATCCAGTTACCCATTATCCGGTGAGTTAGAGTAGGTGCATCTAGTTTAGTGATATCCGCCAGAGCCTTAATGACCAGGCTTTGAGATACCCCTACACGAAAACTACCCGTTAATAATTTATTAAATACAAACCGTTCCTGCGTGTCCAGCATTGCCCATGAGTCTATGAGCCATAACTTGCGTTCTACTTCGGTTTTTGTGCCAAGCTCATTTAGTTCGCCGATCCAGTCGGTTAAGGTTTTGCTACTGGTGACGGTAGTGTTTTGCGGCATTAACAGGGCCATGGTTTCGGCAAGATCGCCTACTACCTGATAGCTTTCTTCAAATAGCCATATAGGTATGTTGGTTATCTCGGTAGCCCAGGTACGTATTTGTGTAGCATTAATAACCCGTTTAGGTTTGCGGCCGGTAAACAGGGCCAGCATATGCATTTTATCGGTATCGGGTACGCAATTAAAATAGTCTTTTACAACCTTTACCTTTTCGTTGGTTTTATTGGTTTCGTCTAAGGAAAGGAAGAGTTGGGCAAAGGCTTTCATGTTACACCAACCCTCTCTAAATCTTCCCCGGAAGGGGAGGCTTTTTGATTAGTATCAGAACCATACTCTTCAAACTCTTCCCCTTCGGGAGGAGGCTGGGTGGGGGCTCCTTCATCATCGCCATATAAAGTATGCACCTCATGCGCGTCAAAACCTATCTCGTTTAAGTAACGGGTAAAACTGGCGGTATAGCCGTGGGTTAGATATACCTTTTCGCAGCCGGTGGCGTCAATAGCGCTTATTAAACCGTCCCAATCAGCATGGTCAGACAGGATAAAACCACGGTCTGCAGCACGGCGCCTTTTCGCTCCGCGGATAGCCATCCAACCCGAACAATACCCGAAGCTATAAGGCTGAAACTTGCGCATCCACGGCGTGCCTACGGATGATGGCGGGGCCAGGATGATCCCTTTACGTATTTCTTCTTTAGGGGTATCCGGCGTTATTCTTTCGGTTGGATTAAGGATAACACCATTGCGTCGCAAAGCCTCGTTAGTATTTTCAATAACCCCGTGCGTATATACTTTGCCAATGGATAGGTCAAGGTTTTGCAGAATGCGTTGGGCCTTACCTAATGAGTAGCCCACAATTACAGTAGATACGCCATTTCTGGCGTTATTGCGCCACCAGTTATTTACTTCGTCAAATATCTGTACCTGTGGTTTCCATTGGTAAACGGGCATACCGAATGTACACTCGGATATAAAGTGATGACACTTAACCGGCTCGAAAGCTGTTGATATGCCATCATCTTCCGTTTTATAATCGCCTGATACTACCCAAACCTCGCCCTGGTACTCAACTCTTATTTGAGCCGAGCCTATCACATGCCCTGCGGGATAAAGTGAAATAGCTACACCGTTCTTTATAACCGTTTCGCCATATTTAACAGTTTGCAGTTGTATATCGCCCAAGCGATAAAGCAGTACTTCTTTAGATAGATAATGGGCCAGGTAATGCTTATGCCCCACGTAAGCATGGTCGGCATGGGCATGGGTAATTACCGCATCGTTAACTGGTTCCCAAGGGTCAATGTAGAATTTGCCTTTGGCGCAATATATTCCTTTGTCGGTAAACTCAAGCAGCGGTTTTTTAGCCATGTAAAATAAACCATTACAAGCCTAATTGGTTTTAAACCAAAAAAATCCCGGTTTATGGCCGGGATCTTTTAATATATCAATACTATAATTTACTTTTTAATAACCGCACCAACCCGGGTAACTTTACCATCCAGGTTAATATAATCTATTAATATCTGGCCTGCTTCAATTTTTAAAGGATCAAGATCCTCTTTTTTAGGTTTTGCTTCGCCTTTCTTTAAAGGTTTAAATCCTAATGCTACGCGCAGGTCATTGTCACGGTTCAATGTTCTTTGCTCATCATCACTGCGTTGTTTTTTAAGCTGCTCTTCGTTAAGCGATACAGATTTTTCTTTTTCGCTTTTTCTGTAATCAGCAATTGTTTGTGTAAACGCTTTGTAGCTTGCGCTGGTGCTTACACGTTGCTCATGCATTTTGTTTAATTGCGGGATAGCAGCAGATAAATCACCTGCTTTAACATAATCGCTCTTAGGGATAACATCGAAAGGTAAAGCTGATGGATCAGTATCTTCGCCATATTTATCCATCGGAATTAATGACGGGAACTGGATATCAGGTATAACGCCTTTATGTTGGGTTGAGTTGCCACTAATGCGATAGAACTTAGCTATAGTCAGGTTTAACTGGCCGAAGTTGTTTTCGCTGCCTGTTGATACCGGTTTTTTACCGCTGCTTGCAGTTAAGCCTAGTTTCTCGGCAATAGATGGCGTAATTACTTTATCCAGGTCTATCTCATTTTGTACAGTACCTTTACCATAAGTTTGGGTGCCGATGATTAAACCACGACCGTAATCTTGTATCGCGCCTGCAAAAATTTCGGATGCTGACGCGCTAAAACGATCAACCAATACAGCCATTGGGCCAGCGTATGCTATTGATGGGTCTTCGTCTTTGTTAACATCTATTTGTTCCTGGCTATCTCTAACTTGTACTACCGGACCGGTTTTTATAAATAGGCCGGTTAATGATATGGCTTCGTTTAATGAACCGCCACCATTTTCACGTAAGTCTACAACAATTCCATCCACATTTGCACGCTTTAGGGTATCCAATATCAGCTTCATATCGCGGGTGGTACTTTGGTAGTTAGGGTCGCCTGCACGATAAGCTGCAAAATCAGCATAAAAAGCAGGGACGTTAATTATACCGATTTTATAGGTTTTACCATTACTGTTGTAGGTTTTTATTTCCTGCTTAACCAATGCATCCTTTAAAACAATTTTCTCACGAACCAACTCTAAAATTTTTGGCTGATCTGATATTGTTTTGCCTTGAGGTAATATTTTAAGCCTAACTACAGTGCCTTTTGTGCCGCGAATTAGTTTAATGGCATTATCTAATCGCCAGCCAATAATGTCCTGGAACTCGCCGTCTTTACCTTGTGCGACAGCTAATATTCTATCACCTGTATTTATTTGATGGCTTTTATCGGCAGGGCCGCCGGCAACAATTGATTCTATGGTTACATATTCGTTTTTACTTTGTAACGTTGCGCCAATACCTTGTAATGATCTTGACATCTCCATGTTAAACTGCGCTGCATGGAATGGATCGAAATAGTTGGTATGCGGATCGATCGATTCGGTAAAATCATCCATAAATATCTGGAAAACATCATTTGTATTTAACTTGCCGTTTTGCAGCAACAAATCTTCATAACGTTTTTTTAGCTTCTCTTTATTTTTAGCCATGTCAGTACTGGCTATAGACAGGTTAAGCAGATCGTACTTTACGCGTTTGGTCCACTCAACATTCATCGCGCTTTCAGAAGCAACCCATGGCAGGTCTGCACGATCATAAGTAAATGATTCATTTTGAGTGAAATCAAAGTTCTTATCTAATTGCGCTATCGAATATTTTATACGCTCTTCGTATCTTTTTTGAAACACATTGAACATATAATATATATCATTTAGATTGCCATTTTTGATATCATCGCTCAACGAATTTTTGTATTTATCAAAGTCCTTAATATCCGTACCCAGTAAATAATTGTGGCCCTCGTCTAAACTTTTAATATAGCGGGTATAGATCACTGCCGATAAAGAATCATTTAACTCAACCTTTTTATAGTTGTATTGTGATATAAATTTAGCTACAGTTTTACAAACCATGCTTTGCTGCTCGGTTGGTTGTAAATTGTTTGATCCGGGTACGTCAACCGGTCTGACAGGAGCTGCCTTGCAAGCTAGTGCGGCGCCAATGGCCAGCACAAAATAAAATCTCTTGAACATATCTTTTACTAACGTTAATTTCGGTATTATTATTTGGTACATCAATACTTGTGCCTATTATTTAATTGCTAAATGTAAAAAAAGAGATGATAAAACCTCATCCCTTACTATAAGACTAATAACAAGTAACAATATTACAATAATGTTTTACTGTTTTGCTATTCCCCTAAGTATTTTACTTAATTGTTATAAACGGAGTTTAGTTTATTGGGGTTTTGCTGTTAGCAATTTCTACAGCTTCGGCATAGCGTAACTCTGCTTTTACAGCCGCTATTTTGTTGGTTTGTAAATACTTTATTTTTTTATTTATTGCGGTAAGATCAGTTTGCATGCCTTTTGCCACAGCTATATCATGTGCTTCCTGCAAATCAACCATTGCCAATGGTACTTCGCCGATAGTGGTTTTTATATCAGCTAAAACTAATAGGTTATCCAGTAAATGCCTGATGTTTTCGGCCTGGCGGGCAATGGCGTTACTTTGTAATAAATACCATTTAGCTTCAGAGAAACGGTTTTGCTGCAAATACAAGGCAGCCAGATCACTAAAATTATAGCTGGCTAAATTGTATTGCCTGAAACGCATATTGTGTTTCGCTTCTTTTAAAACCACCTCTTCGGCAAGCTCAAGGTTGTATACAGTGCGCGGCAAATCTACTCCATGTATATTTTGGGCCGATGTATTAATAGTAGTGTTAAATATTATTACCAGTTGTGTTTGTACGGCGGTTAATACTACTGGAGCTACCGGTTTTGGTTTTTTACGCCAAAATTGGGCGGATGCTGTTAAACCTGATGCACAAAATAAAAGGAGTAATATGTATTTCCTCAAGATTTGCTGTTTTAATTAATTAAGTCAAATATAACGATATTTTTTGCCGAATATTATATAGGCAATTTACGTAATTGTCTGTAAGTTAACAATAATAATTTAAATAGCAGCAGGCAGGCTCAGGAAGAATGTTGTGCCTTTTCCCTGTTCGGTTTCAAACCAAACTTTTCCGCCGGCATTTTCGATAGAGTTTTTTACAAAGGCCAGTCCAAGCCCTGTGCCCGAGCTTTTTGTGGTAAAATTAGGCTCAAATATTTTTTCGCTCATGTTTTGAGGGATGCCGTTGCCATTGTCTTTAACGGTAAGCAGTATGTTTCTGTCAGTTATTTCATGGTTGATCTCTAATAGTCCAAACCTTTCTGGCGGGGTAGCTTCAATAGCATTTTTAAACAGGTTATTAAAACAGCGCAATAACTGGTCTCTATCCGCATTAACAAAAAATGGTGTTTCGGGGGCTCTGTATATGAATTTAAAATTGTCCATTTGTTTAAAAATGGTAACCGCCTGGCTTATCACATCAAATACATTAAATCGTTCCATGCGGGTATCCGGCATTTTGGCAAAAGCCGAAAACTCTGATGCTATTTGCGATAGGCTCTCAATTTGCTCAACAAATGATTTGCTGAAACGCTCAAACTTTTGGTCAAACTTAGGGTCTTTTTCGCGCCATGATTTTTCCAATAACTGTAAACCTAATTTTAGCGGTGTTAACGGGTTCTTAATTTCATGGGCAACTTGTTTTGCCATTTCACGCCAGGCACTCTCTCTTTCTGATTGAGCAAGCCTGGCCGCGCTGACTTCCAGTGCAGCTATCATGGTATTGTACTCTTTTACCAGCGCACCAATCTCATCATCCCTGTCCCATTGTATTGGTTCATTCTTTTTACCGTAAATGGTCTTGCTTAAGCTTTGCTGTATAAAACTCAAGGGATTGGTAATTTGGCGGGCAATAATTACGGCAAATAAACCAATGGCTATAAATATCAGAGCGTAAATATTGATCATTATATTAAGTAATGAGCCAATACGTTCTTTGTAATCAGCCTCGTTTGAGAAATAAGGCAATTGTAAAAATGCTACGGTTTCGCCTTTAACATTTCTTAAGGGGGCGTATACTGTTTTATAGCTTAATCCGCCTATTACCTCGTCATCAATATACTCAGACTTAAACTGTTTATGTAAATTAATAAAAGCCTTGGCATTCATATGATTTGCAATTAGCCCGTACTCGTATATCCGGGGTTGCGTAGTAATACGAAGCACGCCGAGGCTGTCAAACAAAACCAGGTCTGACGAGTAGGAGCTGGCTAAAGCATCGAACGCTATTTGGCTTTCCTCGTTTATTTTGGTCATGTACTTATCAAAGAACCCATTCTCAAAAGCAGCGGTTATCCTGGCAATTTTATCGCGTATCATGTTGTCCTGCTGCGTTTGATACTGAGTACTTATAGACATGTAGGTAATTATACCTACCAGTATTAAAGTTATTACTACCGTAAACACCATTGAAAATTGTATACGGGTTTTATAAAGTATCTTATCAAACGTTACTTTAAAGCCCCACTTAATTTTGTTATTGGTAATAGTTAATATTTTAATCCTCAGCCAGGCCCAGCTCATTACAATAACTATGAGGCTAAACATTAGTAGTATTACAAAAAAGAAAGTAACCGAGGTGATAATAAAAAACACTTTGTTCTTTTCTTTACTTACAACTATAAGGTTGCGTTCGTTAGGTTTATATATTAAGTGGCTATAGGTAGTAAATGGATCATACCAGGGTTGTTTAACATTGCTGGTATCTTTAAAAATAAAAGTTTTTACAGGATGTTTAGTAGGTTTTGCCAGCAGGTTATAAACAAAGCTTCCGCTTTGCGATAATAACTTACGATCTGAATAAAACGCGTATGAGTAATCTTTAAAATCGTCATTGTTTTCTATTTGTCGGTCTATCAGCAACTCGGGGAAATAGTTTGATGTTTGCAGCGCTTTAGATTTTAGCTCGACAACAATAGATCCCAGCGTTTTCTCATTCTGTACAACCGGAAGTATGGCAAAGTAATTTTGATATCCAAATGACAAATTTTGGCGATAAAAATAATTTGATACTTTAAATGAGCTGTACAGCACCATATCTTTAAAATCATCTATCGAATAATTTTTATCGGCAGACAGTGATTGCCCCGCCTCACTAAACTCATGGATCTTAAACTCGTATTTTGATAGGTAGCCATCAAAGTAAAGTTTCTGAAAACGATTTTTCAGGTAATCGCTATTGTGTACAGTATCATTAAAATATTTAACAATGAAAGGGTCTATAATGATGTGTTTTTCTATCTTTTTAAAAAGATACTCAGCAGTTACATCATTGGGGTTTTCCAATTTTCGTACTAAACCTTTGCGTATTTCTTTTTCTTTGATTGATTCGAAGTGATTAAGGCTTAATGATGATATAATTGAGCATATAAATACCACCCCTGCAAAAGCAAGCGAAGTGATCCTTCCATTGCCATAATAGTAGGCACGCGCCCGTATAAGTACTATTAATGCCCAAAGGATGTAAAACGATGTAAATTCTTTATAATGAAAAAAGAGCCCTATTGTAGTTAATATTATACCGAGGCAAAATATAATTAGCTGGTTTTTTACCGGTATAGTAAGCTTGCTGCAAACAGTTAAAAAAACCTCGCCTAACAGGTAAAATATAAAAAAACTAAAGCATAACATTAACAAACCACATAGGCTATATACAGAAAGGTTAAGAACATTATTTACATCAAAACTTATTTTTGAGTTTATAACCAGGTCATGAAATATATTTAATAATGCAGTTGATGTTACGATAAGGACGATTATACAACCAATAAGTATCAGGTGGCTGGTAAAATTCCCCGGCCTATATTTTAAAAATTTAAAGCGTTGCCTATGTAAAAAGGCACTGAACCAGCTTATCATTAAAATATTTATGCACAGATCGCCCAGGGTAGGGTATAGTTTACCACCCGAATAAAAATCAGGGTTAAAAAGATCAAGCTTATAAGTAAAGTTGGGCCAGTTATAATACAGGTTAATAAACCTAAGAGCTATTATAAAAAATACGAGTATGAAAAATGATAAGAACCAATACCCCTTATTTGCCAGGTAGGTGCATATATTTTGTACAAGTGTGCAAACTACAATAAAAGCTAACAACCAAATAACCAGTTCGAAGTAAAAAAAGCGATAATTTATTTCGTTGTATTTTACTTTAACAGAGAACAGGTATGTGTTGCTGGTGCTATGTATCGCATAGGTGTTCTTATCGGTAAAATCTGCTATGTCAATGTTGTTATCTTTAAGCAGGTCCTTTGCAAATGAGTTTTGCAGATATTGGTTCTGTACAGCGTAATTTACTTTTACCGGGATCAAAAATATCACCGAAAAATTGCCTTCTGTTTTTTTGATTGCCTCATAATAGCCATTTACTACGTGCAAAAACGAGATGCTGTCTCTTATACTGGCCGCATTTTGCGGTATAAATTTAATGCCGCTCCAAAATTCAAGGTTATTATTATTGAATGTTAGTACATAAATATCACGTTGAGTGGTAAATTGCTGTATGCATTGTAATGCTTCATCGCCGCTATTGTTATTTAGGGTTTTAAAGCGATTAAAGTTTTCGGGAGTTTGAATGGCTTTGTAAATGTAATCTTCCTTTTTATGAAGATTATCTTCCAGCATCCGGGCTGTTTGTATTAAATTGATGGCAGGAGTGTAAGTTACGCGGACAATAATTGCCGTTAACAACAAACTGGCACCTAACAGGGCCAGCATTAAACGTATTTTTCCCGCGTAACTCAAATGCTTGTAACTAGACTTATGTAAACTTACAAATAAAAAAAAGCCGCTTTAGTTTGCGGCTTATAAAAATTATTATTGTAATGAGGCACTCGATGTAGGCATTGCCCGGTCTGCTTTTTTAACAAGACCTTGTAAAACATTGCCCGGACCAACTTCGGTGAATGACGTTGCGCCATCTTCCATCATATGTAATACGGTTTGTGTCCATCTAACCGGGCCGGTAAGCTGTGCTATTAAATTATGTTTTATCAGTGCCGGATCAATGTAGGGCTTAGCATCAATATTTTGATAAATGCGGCAAATAGGTTCATTGATAACGGTATTTACAATAGCATGCTCCAGCTCAACCCTTGCAGCCTCCATTAAAGGCGAATGGAACGCGCCACCCACATTTAATTTCAACGCTCTTTTTGCACCGGCCGCGGTCATTAACTCGCAAGCTTTGTCAATGCCCGATATGGTACCCGATATTACCAGCTGGCCCGGGCAATTATAATTAGCCGGTACAACCACATCGCTAATGCGGTGGCAAATATCTTCAACAGTAAAATCATCCAATCCTAAAATAGCGGCCATTGTTGATGGCTGTATCTCGCAGGCCTTTTGCATAGCGTTGGCGCGTGCCGCAACTAAACGTAAGCCATCTTCGAACGATAAAGCGCCTGCGGCAGTTAAAGCAGAAAACTCGCCTAATGAATGACCTGCCGCCATATCCGGTGCAAAATCAGGCAATACTTTAGCCAATATAACCGAGTGCAAAAATATAGCCGGTTGCGTAACGTTGGTTTGTTTAAGGCCCTCATCCGTTCCGTTAAACATAATATCCGTAATGCGGAAACCTAATATATCATTAGCGTGCTCAAATAGTTCGCGCGCTTTGTCAGATTGTTCATACAGGTCTTTGCCCATACCTACAAACTGTGCACCTTGTCCTGGAAAAATGTATGCTTTCATAAGAAAGATTGGTGATTGAAGATTAAAGATTAGTTTATGTTGGTTAAATTTTAGTTGGTATTAATTAATAATTAAAGATCAAGGATTCCGTTTGCTATTCAACCAATCTTTAATCTTCAATCACCAATCTTTCCACCCTAACTTAATTTCGACGATATCAAATGTAAAAACTCTGCCCTTGTTTTTTCGTGATAAAACCCGCCCGAAAAGGCTGATGTTGTTGTAACCGAGTTTTGTTTTTGTACGCCGCGCATACACATACACAAGTGGCGGCACTCAATAACCACGCCTACGCCAACGGGCTGTAGGGCCTCTTGTATACAATCACGTATTTCGTTAGTTAAACGTTCCTGTACTTGTAACCGGCGTGCATAGGCATCAACCACACGTGGTATTTTACTTAATCCTACTACGTATCCGTTAGGGATATAAGCGATATGTGCCTTGCCAAAAAACGGCAGCATGTGGTGCTCGCACATAGAATAAACTTCTATGTCCTTAACTACAACCATTTGGCTATACTCCTCTTTAAATAAAGCCGAGTTTAGTATTTCTTTTGGATTCAAGTCATAACCATGTGTTAAATAGAGCATGGCTTTGGCAATACGCTCAGGGGTTTTTAATAAACCTTCGCGTTCAGGATTCTCGCCCAATTGCTTTAGTACTTGTTTATAATGGCCCGATAGGCTTTCAATAAGCTCGGGGTTATAGCGGTCAACTTTTTCGTAACCGTTAATGTCATCATCCCTATCGGGGATATCGTGGTCGTCAATCATTGTGCAGGTTTAATCACCAAAATACTCTGCCGAGTTGTTTTCGGTTTCATGTAATCTTACCGAGTGTAAAAACACGCCATCGTAAGCTTCAATCGGTGCTTTAAGCTGGTTAAATATCTCAATACAAAGCAATTCGGTCGATGCCATTTTGCCTTTCATAAAATCAACATCAAGGTTAATGTTTTTGTGGTCAAGTTTCTCAATTACGTAGTCGTTTATAATTATTTTTAGCTCTTTCAGGTCTATTAAGTAACCTGTTGCATGTGTAACGTCACCCTTAACAGTTACAAATAAATTATAGTTATGACCATGCCAATTTGGATTAGCGCATTTGCCAAATACTTCAGCGTTTTTTTCTGCGCTCCATTCATCACGGTACATTTTATGGGCTGCATTAAAATGTTCCTTACGCGTAATATGTATCATCATAATATTTAATGGGTGCAAATATACAAAACTTTTAAGTTGACAGTTGTTAGTTTACAGTTGTTAGTTGGCGGTTGGTTTAATATATTTCGTAATAAGCTTCTACAAACCATTAACTGCAAACCGCCAACTAACAACTGCCAACTAAATTTAATTATATTAGCATAAAAAGATAACATGCGGATATTAATTGTTGCTGCAACCCAGCCAGAGGTTGACCCTTTAATGCAATCGCTAGGCATGCAAAAGTCAGACGAAGAAGAAAATTTGTTTGTTACCCGCCATACTTCGGTAGCCAATTGCTCGGTACTAATAACCGGCGCTGGCATGGTGCCAACCGCTTTTGCTTTAGGCAGGCATTTGCCGCATAACGTATATAACCTGATAATAAACCTGGGTATAGCGGGCAGCTTTGATCGTAATATTAAATTGGGCGATGTGTTGGAAATAACCCAGGATACCCAAGCAGAGCTAGGCGCAGAAGACGATACCCGATTTATAAGCATTGAACAATTGGGACTGGGCGCAGGTATTTTTAACCCTACCAGCAGCCTAAGTCATTTTACTAAAACCATCAATCCCCAAAAAGCTACTGCAATAACGGTAAATACCGTACATGGCAATGAAACTACTATAACAGCAGTTACCGCCCGACTTAACCCACAATTGGAAAGCATGGAAGGCGCTGCTTTTTTTTACGCGTGCCGCGAATTAAAGGTGCCTTGCGTACAGATCAGGGCAGTGTCAAATTATGTAGAAAAACGTAACCGCGACAACTGGCAGATAGGGCTTGCTGTTAAAAATCTGAATACCTTTGCGCTAGACTTGATTAAGGCTTTGTAGGTGGTGAGGTTATACGTTTGACGTTATAAGTTATACGTTTTTTAATTACCCTTCACGTACAACGTCCAATGTAAAACGTACAACATGAAACTAACCCTCGGCTTTTCGCCTTGCCCTAATGATACTTTTATTTTCGATGCGCTTATCCACCATAAAATTGATATGGAGGGGTTGGAGTTCGAGGTGTTTTATGATGATGTGGAAACGCTTAATCAAAAAGCCTTTCGCGGCGAACTGGATATTACCAAACTAAGCTACCATGCTTTCGCTTACGTTGCTAGTCAATATGTTTTGCTGGATGCCGGCAGCGCTCTGGGCTACGGTGTCGGGCCGATGCTGATCTGTAAAGGTAATCCCGAAAAGCTTCACTCACAACTCACCACTCACAACTCACCACTCAAAATTGGTATCCCCGGCAAATACACCACCGCTAATTTTTTGTTGGGACTGGCTTTCCCTAACGCTACTAATAAAGTAGAGCTGGTATTCTCTGATATTGAGAACGCGGTTTTAGAAGGTAGGGTAGATGTGGGCTTAATCATCCACGAAAACCGTTTTACTTACCAGGATAAAGGTTTAAAAAAGATCATCGACCTGGGTGATTACTGGGAAAAGAAAACAGGATGTGCTATACCGCTTGGCGGCATTGTAGCTAACCGAAATTTGCCTTTAGACGTTCAGCATAAAATCAATAGGGTGTTGCGTAAATCGGTTGAGTTTGCTTTTGCTAACCCAAAATCCGGATTAGATTTTATCCGCCAGCACGCGCAGGAAATGAGCGAGGAGGTAATGTATAAGCATATTGAGCTTTATGTAAATAAATACTCGGTTGATTTGGGTGAGGAGGGTAGGAAAGCTATTAAATTATTGTTTGATACGGCGCTGGAAAAGGGGATAATACCTTCTATAAAAAACGACATTTTTTTAACCTGATTTTTTGGCATTGCTGCGTAGCGCGGCAATCGCGAAAGATGTAGCCAATTCGTTCAATAAATGTTACTCTTTTGTAGTCTGCACTCTAAACATAAATCCAAATTCTTTTTCTTGGGATAAGGAGAGTGCTAATTCACCTATAAACCATTTCCTTCCAATCCAAATATCGTTCTCTGGAAATTCAACTGTATGATTAATAAACCCCGCATTGTTATTTAAATCAGGGCCTAGCCATTCTACAAAATTTTTTAATAATGATTTCAATTCTTTAAAGTAATACCAGTTTGAGAGTGTATTATTTTGTTTAATAAAACTGATAAAATTAATCCCATCCATGGATGATAGCCAAATTGCGTAGTTAAAATAGCCTGCAAAAAAAGTGTTTATATAATATTCTGCTATTGTAGCTTTACTAGCTACATCACTATAGTAGTATTCAAACTCTAGCGTATTAATGTAATTTATTAAGTTAGAAAGAGATTTGGAGTCTTTAATTTTGGATATTAAGCTATCAACTTGGTCGCAAAATTCATTCTCTGATAAAATTAACGTATCAAATCTACCATCCTCATATAAGACCCTTGCCTTATCTCTAAGTCTTTTATCTTCAGTTAAAAAGATATCACAATGTGCTGCATAATACGCATGAAATGCATCGGTAACTATATTAGACGTGCTGCTATTGTTATCGGCTTTATATCCAAAAAGATCTAAAGTATTATATGCTGTTATGAACCAGTCGAAGTGTGAATACGGTTTGTCATTAAAGCGAATTTTGAGGGAATCAATCACTAATTCATCAAAAGTTTTATTGTAAGCTGTTTTTGGCAGTTCCCTATTTAAATAGTCAATAATATTACCCTTGACATTTGCTATGGCCTTTCTTGATAATTGACCATCAATATTTTTCCTTGTCGTTTTTAAAGGAGTGTTAGAAATTAATGATTCTTTAACGAACCCTGTAATGTCTTCTAATAAGGATTTAAAGTTTTTTTCACGTTTAAATGCTTCAAAAGGAAAATTATCTAATTCAGGTAAACTTGTATCAACGTCTAGTAAGTGATTTAAATTATTTAGCCTATCCAAAGGGTTTTCAATCCCTAGTTTTTCGCACTCTTGAGCGAACATATCGAAAGGATTACTAATCTCTACGGCTGTTTCTTTACAGGTGTCAAAAAATTCGAAAGGATCTCTAATATCATACCTTAATTTTTCCTCGCCCCAATACTTTGCTAAACACTGATCTTCAGTATAGTCTTTGATTTGTTTTAAATCCTGTTTTATCAATTCATCATTAGAACTTCTACTTAGGTCATCTATATGAGCTGAGGAATAGACAAGGTTTAAATAGTCAGAATGTTCTGATAGTTTTTCTTTTAACTGAGGGAATTTATCAATCTTAGTTAGCAGATTAGTATCTAAATAAATTCTCAGCATTACGTTTGCTATTTATTTTTTAATACAACAAATGATCATACGGATATCTATCTACATGAATCTGCTTTACATAATCATATAATAAGCTCCTAAACTCATCAATATTTTCTTTTTTTGTGGCTGATATAAATATGGCCGGGCTGTTGTTTTTGGCCATCCAGCTATGTTTAAAATCATCCAGCGTTAACGGCTCCACTTCCTCATCCGGATTCATTTGGATGGGTTGGTAAGCGTCTATCTTATTAAATACAGTGATGGTTTGTTTATCGCTTGCACCCAAGTCTTTTAACGTTTCATTTACAGCACGTATCTGGTCCTCAAAGCTGGGGTGCGATACGTCAACAACGTGTATCAATATATCCGCTTCGCGCACTTCGTCTAACGTAGATTTAAAACACTCTACCAAATGGTGAGGTAACTTGCGGATAAAACCAACAGTGTCCGATAACAGGAACGGCACATTCTCAATCACCACTTTTCTAACTGTAGTATCCAGGGTAGCAAATAATTTATTCTCTGCAAACACATCCGATTTGGATATCATATTCATGATGGTTGATTTGCCAACGTTGGTATAACCTACTAACGCGACCCTAACCATTGCCGTACGGTTTTTACGTTGTGTCGCGTTTTGCTTATCTATTAGTTTTAGCTTGTCTTTAAGCAGGTCAATTTTATTCAGGATCAACCTACGGTCAGTCTCAATTTGGCTTTCACCTGGTCCACGCATACCGATACCACCTTTTTGGCGCTCTAAGTGGGTCCATAAACGGGTAAGACGTGGAAGTAGATATTGTAACTGTGCCAGTTCCACCTGGGCTTTAGCCTGCGCGGTTTGCGCACGATTAGCAAAAATATCCAATATCAGGTTGTTGCGATCTAATATTTTAACCTGCAACTCATTCTCAATATTACGCAGTTGCGATGGCGTAAGCTCATCATCAAAAACAACAATATCTATTTCTTCTTCTTTTACAAATGCTTTAATATCCTCTAACCGGCCCGAGCCAACAAAGGTTGCCCTGTCCGGTTTCTGTAGTTTTTGGGTAAATATCTTAACGGTTTCGGCTCCGGCAGTATCCACCAAAAATTGTAGTTCTTCTAAATATTCTTTCGCTCGCTCATCCGTTTCGTTGGCGGTAATAACGCCAACCAATACAGCTCGTTCCTGCTTCACAGCAGTATCATAAAATTTTTGTTTCATTAATAATGATTTAACAATCAAAGTGCCAAGTTACGAAAACTGGTATAAGTGTTGATTAACTAAGTTTTTTATGACAGAATATCAGGTAAAAAATATTTAACTTTATAATATGACATTATTAGAGCTCAAAAAATCAATTCATGAGAAGGTCGATAGTTTAGATGATCCAAAGTATTTAGAGAGATTAGGATCAATAATCGACAAAAGGGAGGATTTATTATTTATTATTCCTGAACATATGCTTGAAGGAATTAGGCAAGGCGAGCAGGATATTAAAAACGGCGACGTTTATACAATAGAAGATTTTGAGAAAAAGTATGAGAAATGGCTAAAAAAATAGCCTTTTCTAAAAGAGCTTTTATTGATATAGAACGAATTACAGATTTTAATAACAATAGAAATCAATCAGACACCTATTCAAGAAAATTCTTGACGGGGCTTAATAAAAGATTATTGTTGTTACCATTACAACCGGAGAGCGGTATTGCAACTCAAAGAGACAATACTCGATTACTAATTTGGGATCAGTTCTACATATTTTATGGTGAGGATGATAATAGCATTGAAATTAAATCTATCTATCACCAAAAAGAAAACGTAGTCACTCGTTAAATTCATAAGCCAACAAAAAGAGCGACAAGTCTAAACTCATCGCTCTTTTAAATCCGAAATCTAAAATCCGATATCCGAAATTATATCAATAGCCTTACCGGCTCTTCTAATAATGATTTAAGGGTTTGCAAAAAAGCAGCGCCACTAGCGCCATCAACCACACGGTGATCGCAACTTAGGGTTACCTTCATAACGTTGCCCGGTACAACCGCACCATTTTTAACTACAGGTATTGCTTGTATGCCGCTAACTGCAAGGATACAGGCATCAGGCGAGTTAATAATAGCGGTAAACTCATCAACACCAAACATACCTAAGTTTGATATGGTGAAGGTTGAGCCTTCCCAATCTGCAGGTTGTAGTTTTTTAGCTTTTGCACGTTGCGCGAAGTCTTTAACCTCGACAGATATATGGCTTAATGATTTACCATCAGCAAAACGGATAACATGTACTAACAAACCTTCGTCACCCGCAACGGCAACACCATTGTGGATATGCTCGTTAGTGCGGATCTTATCGCCTAACCATGATGAATTAATGGTTGGGTGTTGTTTTAACGCGATAGCGCAAGCTTTCAACACAAAATCATTAAATGATATTTTAACCGGCGCAACCTCATTTATTTTATTACGTGCAGCAATTGCCTGGTCCATGTCTATTGACATGGTAACGTAGAAATGCGGCGCGGTAAATAAACTTTCAGACAAGCGTTTGGCAATAACCTTACGCATTTGGCTAACAGGTTTCTCGGTAAATTTCTCTTCGCCGGTAAAGGTTGGGATGGTTACCGGTGCTTTTGCCGGAGCGGTACTAGCAGCAGTCGCAGGTGCAGCGGCAGTACTTGCAGGTGTAGCACCCGGTTTAAAGTCTTCAATATCCTTTTTAACAATACGGCCACCTTCGGCAGTGCCTTTAACAGCATTGATGTCGATGCCTTTGTCTTTAGCAATTTTGCGTGCCAGCGGCGACGCTTTTATGCGGCTGTCGCTATGTGAAGTTTCGGTTTCAGTCTCAGCAGCAGGGGCGCTTTCTGCGGCAGGTGCTGGTGTATTCTGGGCAGTTGGGGCCGCTTCTGCAGGAGCATCCTGTAATAACGCAGTAATATCAGTTCCTTCTTTACCAACAATGGCAATAATGCCATTTACCGGCGCCGCTTCACCTTCTTTAGGGCCAATGTATAACAGTGTGCCGGCTTCGTAACCTACTACTTCCATAGTAGCTTTATCAGTTTCAACATCAGCAAGTGAGTCGTCTGATTTTACTTTATCGCCAACTTTAAAGTTCCATTTATTAATAATGCCTTCGGTCATGGTATCGCTCAAGGCAGGCATACGGATAACCGTTGCCGAGATACTTGAAAGATCAACCTTTGGCGCAGCTGGTTTTTCAGGTGCAGCTGCAGTAGCAGTTGCAGGAGCTTTATCTTCAGTAGGAGCAGGAGCTTTTTCAGTTTTGGCAGCTTCAGTGCTACTGCTACCGCCATTTTCAAGCGCTGACTTATAATCTTCGCCCTCTTTACCTAAAACGGCAATCACTTCGTCAACCGGGACAGATTTTCCTTCTTCCACACCAATGAATAATAATACACCATCCTGGTACGATTCAAAATCCATGGTGGCTTTATCGGTTTCTATCTCGGCCAGTACATCGCCGGATTTTACTTTATCCCCAACTTTTTTATGCCATTTAGCTACTACACCATCAGTCATGGTATCGCTCATTTTTGGCATTTTAACTACTTCGGCCATATTTATAGGATGAATAGGATATTTTTAAATTTAGTAATATTATAAAGATTAGTCCATTATATATGGGTAATCTTTTTGCACATAAACATCAGTATATAATTCTGACGCTTCCGGATATGGCGATTCCTCTGCAAACTGTACCGCTTCATCAACCTCGGCTTTTATTTTAGCATCGATCTCTTCAAACCATTTCTCATCAGCATAGCCATTTTTTTCAATAGCGAGTCTTATGGCTTCAATCGGGTCCTTTGCTTTATAGCTTTCCAACTCTTCTTTGGTGCGATATTTCTGCGGATCAGACATTGAGTGGCCCTTATAACGATAAGTGCGCATTTCCAGGAAGGTTGGTCCTTCGCCGTTACGGGCACGTTGTACCGCTTCGTCCATAGCGTTATGTACCGCAACCGGGTCCATGCCATCAACAGGCGATGAAGGGATGCCGTAAGGCAAGCCTAATTTATAAATATCGGTTTGTATAGTAGTACGCTCAACAGATGTACCCATGGCGTAGCCGTTGTTCTCGCAAATAAATATTACCGGCAGTTTCCAAAGCGCGGCCATGTTAAATGTTTCGTTTAATGCACCCTGGCGCACCGCACCATCGCCCATATAGGCTACGTTTACAAACTCGGTTCCTTTAAATTTCTCGGCAAAAGCAATACCTGCACCCAAAGGGATCTGGCCGCCTACTATACCATGGCCACCATAAAAGTGGTGCTCTTTACTAAACATGTGCATGGAGCCACCTTTGCCTTTTGAGCATCCGGTTGCTTTGCCATAAAGCTCTGCCATGATAGAATTTGAGGTTACACCTTGAGCAATAGCATGTGCGTGATCGCGATAAGCAGTGATCATGCTATCTCCCTTTTTTAATACAGACATGGCGCCGGCTAGTACCGCCTCCTGGCCAATATACAAGTGACAAAAGCCCCTTATTTTTTGCTGACCATATAATTGTCCTGCCTTCTCCTCAAACTTGCGCATCAGGAGCATGGACTCGTACCACTTTAAATAAGTGTCTTTATTTATTTCGATTGAACTCATTTGTCAAACAACCAGTTTACGTATAATGCGCAAATCTAATTATATCTTGCAAATTATCGAAACCTGAACAGATTTGTTATGAAGTTTTATTTTGGTGATTAGAGCCCCAATAGCTATCGGGAGGAGGTAGAGTTAGATTTATACAATTGCAAGCATGAAAAGATTGAAAAATTATGACATTCAAAAGCTAATTACTAATCACCCATCCCTGCCCCCTGAACCGAAGGTTATTAAGAAAGGTGGAAAAATAAAAAATGTTAATAAAAACAGCTTTTTGCTTGTGTTTTACAAATAATTGGATAGTTTTGTATTCAGCCTTATCGAATATGTGCAACAAAATGGACACTTTGTCCGTTTAACAAGAACGAAACAAGGAATAATGAAGAAAACGATACTGGCAATTGCCTTATTTTTCAGCGTTTTAGCCGTTCAGGCCCAAACAAAAACTGTTCCAAATCAGCCGGCTGATAAACCTGCTGATGAACAAGAAAGCTTAGCAAAGGATTATTTGTCGCAAATTATGCATGTCGCAGTTTCTGCAACATCAAACTTGAAACTTTTTAATTTTGTTTATGATTGGATAGGCACACCTTACCGTTTTGGCGGTAATACAAAAAAAGGTGTTGATTGCTCGGCATTTACCAAACAGTTATACGATCAGGTATTTAATTTAGATATTAAACGTAATTCGCGCGATATCTTCAGCATGGTTAGCCCGGTTAGTAAGGACGACTTGAAAGAAGGCGATCTGGTTTTCTTTAAAATACATAGCCGTAGCATATCACACATTGGCATTTATTTAGGTAATAGCCGTTTTGCGCATGCCTCATTAAAAGGTGTTGCCATAAGCAGCCTTGACGATGCTTATTACAGCCGTTATTTTTACAAAGGTGGCCGTGTACTGGCAGCGTTTAAAAATGAATTAGGCTCATTGCCTGATGATAGTAAAGACAATAATTAATCAAGATATTTAGCTGTTGAAAATCCTTTCAGAAATTGAGGGATTTTTTTTTGACTGATTTTTAATTTTTATAACGAAGTATTATATCACAAAAAGCTCATCTACCTTAGATAGATGAGCCCTGGAAACTTTTAGCGAAACTTTTTAGTTGTTTATTTTACGATTTAGTTGATCGCACAGTAAGGTCACACCTGCAAAAAACAGTATGCAACCTAATAAAGTTAGGCCCGCAAACAAGCTCCGGGTAATGTAGCTGGTTAATACGCCTATTATAGCAAAGGTTAGCCCGGTAATTCCTAATAAAGTTAATACGGTGCCTAAAGGTGATTTTGTTTCCATAATCTGTTTATTTAATTGGGGTATACAATAAATAAACAAATAACGCACCAATGAAATTAGGGCGCCTAACCAGGTTCAAAGCCTTTGTGGATTTGATTTTAGTGGGGAATTGGGATAGGATTTATATCCACACTTCCCCACATTTTATGGATTTATTGTAACACGCGGGTTGCAATAATGTCTAACCATAAATAATCAGGCTTCATCCTTTGTAGTACGAACAAGACTTATGCCCGTCAAAAAGAAAATTATTGCAATAATGCCCACAACTGTTAATGTGGTAAAATTGGCATCGTGTTGTATTATGCCAATCCCTGTGTATATTAATCCAATAATTCCCAATATGGTTAGTATGGTGCCGAAGGTTCTTTTTACATTCATTTTGTTGCTGATTTTTATATGAAAAACAAATAATACACTTTAATAAATAACACTATATTTATTTCAATTAACTTATAAACCATGACAAGCCAAATAGTTTCATTATTAGTAATATTTATTTTGCTGATAATAGTATTTTCATCATTTGTAACCGTTAAACAAGGCACAATAGCTGTAATTACTGTGTTTGGCAAATTCCGGCGAATATTAACCCCCGGATTAAACTTTAAAATACCGTTGGTTGAGGCCATATACTCTAAAATATCTATTCAAAACCGTTCTGTCGAACTGGAGTTTCAGGCAGTAACGTTTGACCAGGCTAATGTGTATTTTAAAGCTATGTTACTTTATTCTGTACTGGATCAGCAGGAAGAAACTATAAAAAATGTCGCTTTTAAATTTGTTGATGAGCGTAACCTCATGCAAGCGTTGATACGTACGGTAGAAGGCTCTATCCGGGCTTTTGTGGCTACCAAGCGCCAATCAGAAGTATTGATATTAAGACGCGATATTGTAGACCATGTAAAAGAGCAATTAGACCAGATATTAGAAACGTGGGGATACCATTTACAGGATCTGCAATTAAATGATATTACGTTTGATGAAGTGATTATGAAATCAATGAGCCAGGTGGTAGCATCAAACAACTTAAAAGCCGCTGCCGAAAACGAGGGCCAGGCTTTATTGATCACCAAAACAAAAGCTGCCGAAGCGGAAGGTAATGCCATCAAAATATCAGCCGAGGCCGAACGCCAGGCATCGCAACTACGTGGACAGGGTGTGGCGCTGTTTCGCCAGGAAGTGGCCAAGGGTATGACCGTAGCTGCTAAAGAAATGGAAACCGCACACATGGACACCTCTGTAATTTTATTCACCATGTGGACAGAGTCTATTAAACACTTTGCCGAAAACTCTCAAGGCAACGTAATATTCCTTGATGGCTCAACCGATGCTATGCATCAAACCATGAAAGAAATGATGAGCCTCAACATTTTACAATCTGATAAAATAAAGAAAACAAAATAATAATAGGATAAACCTTTACCTTTGGATTCAGTCTTAAAGGCAAAGTTTTAAACTATTAATTAATGAGATTGAGATTTGTGCGGGTGCTTTGCGCAGCGGGCTTATGGCTAAGCATAAATAATTTGGCTTCGGCCCAGGATGGCTACCATCAATTAACGGTTGAGGATTTTAGAGGCTCCCCGCGCCCAGGTGATAATAACGCTATAGCACACACTAAATGCTCTATTAATTTCCATTATGAAGGGGCGGGACAGGGCGATAACTTTAAATTGAACTTTGATGTGCGCCTAACGGTTGACCGCGACCGCTCATGGATTGATAGGAAACGGGTAACAGACAATAAACAACTTGCCCGTATACTTAGCCACGAGCAGGGACACTATACCATATCCTATATGGAGCAGCAAGAACTGATGCGTATGATTAACCGCACACGGTTTGATGAAAATTATTACAGATCGCAAGCAAGCGACCTGTTTAGCCGCATCCACGCCAAATACCAGCAGCTAAACGCTAACTACGATCTTGACACCCAAAATATGCGCGATAAAATCCAACAGCATAGCTGGGACGTGTATTTTCAAAAACGCGTAGAGTATATGCCGCCGATAGCGAAGGTGGGGTATTAATCAGTTTGCAGTGGGTAGTTTGCAGTGCGCAGAGAATAACTTAGAAACTAAAAACTGCAAACCGCCCACTGCCAACTAAAAACCCTTCTTCCTGGTAACTCCCGGTTTACGCACCTTTTTATTTTCATTAACAGCAAAGCCATCGGCACCATATTGGCGGGCCATTTTGGCTATGCGGTCTTCCAGGCTTTCGGTGGTTAGGCGTTCGCGGCCCAGGCTGTCAACCATTATGGGGAAGGCAAATGGTGTTGGTTGCTCAATGGTTTTAAGGATGATGTTTTGAGTGACGATACGCTGCAAAGCTGCGCGTAACCTAAATTCTTCCAGTTGGAAAGCTAAAGCCTCATTATAAGCCTGGCGTACTAACAAGTTATCCGGCTCGTACTCACTAAATACGTCAAACAATAACGATGAGGATGCTTGCAAATGTTTGTTCTTAACCATTTGCCCGGGAAAGCCGTTAAATACTAATCCGCCAATACTGGCTATATCTCTAAAACGGCGCCGGGCCATTTCATTTGCATTTAGGCTATGCTGTATATCTTCCAGTAAATTATTAATTGAGAAAAAGTCGGCATCTTCCAGTACCTGCTCAATAGGCACATCTTCATCGGTTAATAGCTCAAACCCATAATCATTCATCGCTATGGAGAAACTGGCGGGCCTTATGCGCGATATGCGGTAAGCCAGCAAAGATGCCATACCCTCATGCACTAATCGCCCCTCGAACGGATAAAATAGTAAGTGGTGCCCCTCGCGCGATTTAAACGATTCAATTAAAAACTCATTGCTTTGCGGCAAGTGCGATAATTCTTGCTGTAAATTAAACAACGGTTTTAAGGCTATTACCTCTTCATCCTTTTCAATGCCATGTGCCACCTCGTCCAGTTTATCCCTAAACACTGCGGATAACTGTGACGATAACGGCATACGCCCGCCGTTCCAGCTAGGTATCATCCCTTTTTTTGCTGTCGATTTTCTAACGTATGCACTCATTTCTTTTATCCGCACAAACTCTAAACTTCGCCCTGCAAACCAAAAGGTATTGCCAGGTTTTAATTTGGAGATAAACGACTCTTCAACCGTGCCTAAACTGCCGCCGCTTAACCATTTAACCCGGATATTCATATCACTGGTTATGGTGCCGATGCTAAGCCTGTGGCGCATGGCTACCCGGCGGTTAAATACTTTATAAACGCCATTCTCAATCTCCACCTTTAAAAACTCATCATACTGCGCCAGTGTTTTGCCGCCATTGGTGATGAAATCAAGCAGCTGGTTAAATTCGCCCCGGCTCAGATCGGCAAAAGCATAGGTGGTTTTTACTTCTTTAAACAACTCCTCGGCCCTGAATCCGTCCGATACAGCCAATGTTACCATATACTGTATCAACACATCCATGGTAAGCAGCATTGGGTCGCGGCTTTCAAATATGCCTTGTTTGATGCCTTGCTTTAACGCGGCACCCTCTAATAATTCTAACGAGTGCGTGGGCACAAAATAAGCTTTTGATACAGCCCCGGGATGGTGCCCGCTTCGCCCGGCGCGCTGCATAAAACGGGAAACACCTTTAGGGCTACCTACCTGTATAACGGTATCAACCGGCCTAAAATCGACCCCAAGATCAAGACTTGAAGTGCATACCACCACCTTTAACGCTTCGGCATGCAAAGCAGCCTCTACCCAATTACGCAACTCATTGTCCAACGAGCCGTGGTGCATAGCCATAATACCGGCATACTCGGGGTAATTATCTAATATGGCATGGTACCAGATCTCGGACTGTGACCGAGTATTGGTAAATATCAGCGTGGTTTTGCTTTTGCCCACTATCTCCATCACCTGTGGCAGCAGTTTTAAACCAATATGCCCGGCCCACGAGTAATTCTCAATATTGTCTGGGATGATGGATTGTATAACCAGTTTCTTAGCTAGATTGGCCCGTATCATTTTTACCTTATCCCGTGGGAAATCATTACCCAGCAATACATCCGCGGCTTGTTCTAAATTGCCGATGGTTGCTGAAATGCCCCAGATTCTAAGTGGTGAGTATTGAGTTTTGGGTGATGAGTCTTTGCTTCCGGCTTCCGCCTCTCGGCTCAAAGTTTTTAGCTTGGACAACCCTAGCTCTACCTGCACTCCCCGCTTAGTACCCAGCAACTCATGCCATTCGTCAACAACCAAAACCTGCAGGCTTTGAAATATTTTGGGATATTCTTTTTGGGCCAACATCAGGTGCAGGCTTTCGGGGGTGGTAAGTAGTACCTCGGGTAGTTTTTTCTTTAGCGCGGCTTTTTCAGCAGCGGGTGTGTCGCCGGTGCGGGTAGCAATTTTCCAGGGGATCTGTAGGTCATCACAAACCTCTTGCATAGCTTTCTTAATGTCGTTGGTTAGTGCCCGTAAAGGCGTGATCCACAACATTTGCAGGCCGTTGTTTTGGCGCGTTTTATAGTCGGGATGGTGGTTAATAAAATCGGCCAGGAAAGGCAAAAACAAAGCAAATGTTTTACCACTACCCGTAGGTGCGTTCAACAAACCCGAATAACCACCCAAATAAGCAGCCTCCATCTCTTTCTGAAACGGAAACTGGTGCCAGTTTTTTTGCTGATACCATTGCTGTATAATTTTTTGCCCGGGGGTAATCATCAATCAACTAACAAAATAGTAAATATTTTGTGATAGGTAATAAAAAAGTCCTGCCGATGTATCAGCAGGACTTAATTTTAGTGTTGTTTATTTCCGGATTATTTCTTTTCGGGCAACAATATGATCTTAATTAAATTACCGGTATTTAAATAACGACCGGCCGCATATTTTACGCTTTGGATTGTTACTTGTTCCAGGTCCTGCACGTGACTAATTATCTTGTGTGGGTTCTGTTGGTTTTGCGCTGCCGAGCTAAGTGCTGCCTGCCAAAAGGTGTTTTGTTTAAACTGCGCTTGTATGGTGCGGGCTTCGCGTGTTACAAACAGGTTAACATCATCGGCGGTAGGGCCGCTTTGTTTTAATTTATCTATTTGGCTAAGCATATAAGCTATGGCCTTGTCGGTATTGCTAGCGTCCGCTAAAAATGCCAGCGTAACTTTATACCTGCCTTCGGGGTTTTTAACATAGCTTATCCTGATGCTGGGCGAATATATGCTATTGCCATCTTTAAGTGAATCAACCAACCTGATGTTTAAGATCTCTTCCAAAGCGTCCATCTGTATATTGTTGCCATCGTTATACTCATAATCGCCATTAAAAACCAGTTGTACGGTTGATTTATCGCTTGTGCCTTTATATACGTTTTTGGTTATCTGCCCTGCAGGTGGATGGATACCCAGGTTTTTAAAGGTTTCTTTACTGTTGGTTGATGGCAGGCTACCTAAGTAGGTTGCCAAATACGGTATCATATCATTCACCGTAAAATCGCCGGTAAAGGTGAAGGTAAAGTTACTGGCATCCGCAAAGCGAGCTTTATAAAAGGTATAAGCTTTATCCAAACTGGCCGCGTCTAGTTTTTCCGCGGTAACCGGTATAGCCCTTGGGTTGTAGCTGCCTAAAACAGATAACATGGTATCCTGGTAGGCAGTACCCGGGTCATTTGCATTTTTAACTAATGCAGATTTGGCTTGGTCTATATAGGTTTTCCACACCTCTGTATCCTTACGCGGGCTGGTAAAATACAAATACAATAACTGCATAGCCGAATCGAAGTTATTAGCAGCCGTATACCCAGATATGCCTTGCGAAATATCACCAATATAAGGCGTAAGGCTAAGGCTCTTATCGCGCAGCATTTTGGTTAATTGTGTTTGATTAAAACCGGCGATGCCACTAATACCAATTACTTGTGCTGCCATATTTGCTGATGTAAAGTCCTGGTCAGAAGCCAATGATGTACCGCCAAGACTATTCGCGCTGATCAGTATTTGATTGGCTGCAAATGCTGTTGGTTTTAATATAACTTTTACACCATTGGTTAAGGTAACTCTTACAATTGACAGCACACTGTCAATCTTCATATCTGCAACTTTGCCTGGTGTTGGCTGCTGCTCCATTAAAGGCGTAGCGCTATCATCAATATATGGTGTAAGCTCGCTGCCGGCTTCGGTTATCCATTTTAATAATGTTTGCTCGGTAGGCAGTTTGTCTTTTTGTGCATCGTTAGCTTCAATTAAGATAACACGATTTTGGTCGGTTATAAATTTAGCCGCCAAAGCGTTCATTTCTTCAACGCTTATTTTACCGATATTACTAATGTAGTAACTGTATTCATAATCAATACCAGGTGTGGCTTGTTTGTTTAAAAAGCTGCGTTCATACTCACCTGCAAAATTTGCCGATGGCGTATTGTCTTTTGCCGAATAACTGGCAGTAACCTGCGCCAATGCATTTTGTTTAGCGCGTTCTAACTCGGTTAAGGTAAATCCAAATTTGCGCACACGCTCGGTTTCGCCCACTACAGCCTTAACAGCGGCCTCTAACTTTAGCGGATTGTTTACTGCCGCGATGGTCGAGAATGCATCCTGCTTACCTATAAAATCAGCATAGGCCGATTGACCGTACACTATAGGTGGCGAAGGTATTTTTGTCAAATCAGATACGCGGATGTTTAACAACTGGTTAAACAGGTTTATCCGCATATTTTGTAAAACATCGGCAGGTGTTTTAATTATCATCTGCGGATGCTTAACTATTATTTGAAACAGGGTATACGGGTAAGCTTTATCTGTAGCCAGTTTTACAACGGTGCCGGGTGTCGGCGGCGCGCCAAATTGAGGTTGTGGTTTCTCTGGCACAGGGTTTCTTAATGGTGAAAAATTAAATTTTATTAGCTCCAGTATTTGTTTAGGGTCAAAATCGCCAACGGCTATTACTGCCTGCATATCGGGGCGGTACCAATCGGCATAAAAACTTTTTAGCGAGGCCGCGGTAAATGTATTAATGGTAGCCTCAGTACCTATTGGCAAACGTTGCGCATAGCGCGAATTGTTTAATACCACAGGCAGGGTTTGTTGCTGTAACCTATCTTCGGTAGTTTTACCGCCCAGGGCAACTTTTGCAGCTAATAATGTTTTTTCGGTGTTGACATCTGCCTCATTAAAAGTTATTCGAGAGGCCCAATTAGCCAATAAGCTAAACCCGCTTGCCAATACCTTTGGGGTGTCGGTTGGTAAGGCTAACTGGTAAACAGTTTCATCATACGATGTAAATGCACTGGTATCGGGGCCATATTTATTGCCCAGTTTGGTAAGATAATTGTTAAGCTGCGCTTTAGAGAAATCGCGCGTGCCTTTAAAGGCCATGTGCTGTACAAAGTTAGCCATGCCGCGCTGCGCGTCTGTTTCAATTACAGAGCCGGCTTTGCTTACCAGCAGCAATTGTGCCTTGCCTTTAGGCTGGCTGTTTGCACGGATGTAATAAGTTAAGCCATTAGGTAATTTACCGGTAAGCACATTAGGATCAACCGGTAACACTGTTGATACCGATGGTTTGACAGCAGTAGTAGCTTTATGTGGAGTTGTTGGCTTCTTTTTAACCTGGGCAAACGCGCCGCCTGCTGTAACAAGCAAGGCTACAGCCCATAAAAGAATAGTCTTTCTAAAATTCATGTTTAGTATTGAAAAAATATTTCTGCTAAGATGCAAAAACGCAAAGGATAGTTAAAAAGTATTTTAATGCTGTTTTATGATTTAGGGGCACTATACTTTAATATATATCTTCCTAATATACAGTATCCACATTAAAATCCAAATTAGCAGCATCATCACAATAGCGCAGAAAAGCGAGGCATTATAAGCCGAAAAATGCGGCTCGAAAAGTATCTGGTAAATAGACGAACCACCAATGCGGATCTTATTAATATAATGCGGAACAAAATCTGATAGCACATAAGCCGTAATTGCATTTGCACCAAACGGCAAAAAGAAGGATGTGAACCCCTTATATCCCTGCACATCTATCAGCCAATAAGAAAATGCTAACGCGATGGTCGACCATCCGCCTGCGTATAACACAAACGAGCTTGTCCATAATGCTTTGTTGATAGGGAAAAACAAATCCCATATCAAACCCAAAACAACTGCCGCTACACCATAGGTAAACATCCAGCTTACTTTCACGCTGTCATCGCGGTCCCTACGTTTTAGCCAGGTACCTACACGTATGCCGAATAACCCGGTTGCAATAGCCGGCAAAGTGCCCAATAAACCTTCCGGGTCCCAGGTATGCGATTCGACCCATAGGTGGTTAGGGGTAAAAATAATTCTATCTAACCATGCACCCATATTAGTTTCGGGGTTAAGGCTGGCGATGCCGGTATCAGGCACCGGTACAAAATTCATTAACAAGTAATAACCGATTAATAGGATAACAAATAGCCAGTCGCGTACCCGTTGCGAGGCCTTGATATACAACAATGCACAGATAAAAAACACAACCCCAATGCGCTGCAATACGCCTGGGAAACGTAAATGCTCAAAACTTGGATGAAGGATCAGTTGTATAATTAAACTTATCGCAATTAAAATCACCCCGCGCCTTAAAGCACCCCACAACATTTTACCATGGTTGGACGGACTAGCCACCTTACGCTCCATCGAGTAAACTATAGATACCCCAACAATGAACAGAAACGCCGGAAATATCAGATCGGCCAATGTACAGCCGTTCCATTTAGAATGTTCAATAGGCGTATAGATATGTCCCCAATCGCCGGGATTGTTAACCAGGATCATGGCGGCGACAGTAATGCCTCTAAAAACATCGAGCGATAATAGCCTTGAGTTTTGAGTTGTGGGTTTTGAGTTTTTTGCCATTTCGATAGAATGTTATTTCTCTTTTCTGATTTTTTCAATTAGAGAAATCAGCATTTTTCTAACTTCAGTGTTTTGTGAATTTAGGTTATTGAACACTTCTTCTGCCATAAAGTCTAAAGCCTGGCTTATAATTAAACAATTTTCAATTTCGTTAGTTGACCCAAGTGACACCTGGAGGAAATGAACTAAATCTTTTTGAGAAAATCTTCCGCATCCTTCAGCAATATTATTTGAAATAGATATGACTGCCCTTCTTATTTGGTTAGTTAAGCCAAACCTTTCTTCGGATGGAAATGTTGAAGTTGCTTTGTAAGTATTAATTACCAGTTGAATTGATTTTTGCCAAACCAATAACTTTTTAAAATCTTGCATGAATAAATTTAAACAAAAAACTCAACACTCATAACTCACTACTCAAAACTCAAAAATAATACCGCTTAAACGCTTCCATAGCCGCATATTCCGCAAAGCCTAATTGGTCATAGCTTTCGGCAGTTTCTCTGTTACGATCTTCTGCTCTAACCCAAAACTCTCTTGCATCTTCGCCGGGGAAAACTGCCGGGTCCTTTTGCGATTGGTGCTTAAATATCGCCATGCGTTTGCGCATCACTTCATCGGGCGATAGGGGTACAGACATTTCAATTTCGTGCGTGGCAAATTCAAACCAGGCACCGCGGTACATCCATAGCCAACAATCTTTTACCCAATCTTCGGTTTTTTTAAGCTGATTTAGGGCAGCTAAAATGATATTAAAACATACAATATGCGTACCATGCGGATCGGCAAAATCGCCTGCGGCGAAAATTTGATGCGGTTTAATTTTTTGTAATAGGTCGACAGTCATTTGTACATCAACCTGGCTAACCGAGTTTTTGGTGACCTTGCCCGTTTCATAAAAAGGTAATGCCATAAAGTGAATATGGTCGTCATGCAAGCCTGCGTAACGCGCACCTGCAATAGCCTCGCTTTTACGGATAAAACCTTTTACATCCCTAACCTCGGGCGTATCAATCTGGTTAGGCTGTTTTTTAGCGAAGAACGTGCGCATATCATTATGAATGCGTTTCAGCTTAGCAATATCATCGCCACGGCTTTTGTTAAAGTCGATAGCAAATTCCATGTAACGCAACACATCATCATCCCAAACGGCCGTATTGCCCGATGTTTGGTAGGCTACATGTACATCATGTCCCTGGTCAACCAATCTGATAAACGTACCACCCATTGATATCACATCATCATCCGGGTGTGGCGAAAATATAACCGAACGCTTTTTAGCAGGCTGCGCACGCTCCGGCCGCTGGCTGTCGTCCGCATCAGGCTTGCCACCCGGCCAGCCGGTTATGGTATGTTGTATCTGGTTAAATATGTCAATGTTTATTTCGTACACGGGGCCTTGCTCGGTAGCTAATTGCGCCATACCGTTGTTGTTGTAATCTTCGTCTATCAGCTTTAATATGGGCTTGTTAACCTTGCGCGATAACCATATTACGGCCTTCTTTTTAATCTCATTATCCCAAACACAATCTTTAACCAGCCATGGGGTATCAAAGCGCGTTAATTCAGATGCGGCGGGCTCATCCAATACAAACTCTACATGCTCTGATAGTTGCAGGTAGGTAGCCGGTACCTCGCTTGATAATTCACCCTCTACCGCTTTTTTAATAATAGTGGCCTTCTTTTTACTCCAGGCCATCAATATTATTTCGCGCGCCTTAAATATGGTGCCTACCCCCATAGTGATAGCTTTTGTCGGTACACCCTGCTTGCCGCCAAAATCACGCGAAGCATCGGTACGGGTAAGGTCATCTAAGGTAACCAAACGCGTCCCCGAGTTTGGTGCCGACCCCGGCTCATTAAAACCGATGTGACCGGTTCGGCCTATACCTAGAATCTGCAAATCTAGTCCACCCAGGTCTTCAATCTTTTTTTCGTAATTAAGGCAAAAGGCGGCAATGGCATCCTCGGCTAGTGTGCCGTCAGGTATGTGGATGTTGGCGCGGTCAATATCAATATGGTCAAATAAATTCTCATTCATGAAACGCACGTAGCTTTGTATAGCTGTGGGTTGCATGGGATAGTATTCGTCCAGGTTAAAGGTGATTACATTTTTAAAACTCAAATCTTCCTGTTTGTGCAGGCGTATCAACTCGGTATAAACCGCAATTGGGGTTACGCCGGTTGCAAGGCCGATGACCGTTTTTTCATTATTTGCTTGTTTACTGCGGATAAGGGCTGCTATTCGTTGCGCTACGGCTATAGCGCCTGCTGCCGGGTTTGGATATACGGTTACAGGTAGTTTTTCGTACCGTGTTTCTTCTAATAAATTTAATCTGGCCATAAATGTTGTAGGTTGGATGGGCTGGGGCAAATATAATAAAATTGCCTCAGCCTGCCCTCTCCAAAGGAGATGGGTTGGGTGAGGCAGACGCATTAAAAATATAAAACCCTTGTCCGCCCTCTTTATGCGCAGCAAAGAGAGGGCCGACCAGCGTAGCGTAGTCGGGGTGAGTAATCGCCGAAATGCATTGGCGGTAATGTCGCTTCATCAGGACTCACCGATCATCGCTACGCTCGATCACCCTCTCTTCGCCTTCGGCGGAAAGAGGGTTGTTTTAGATTTCCCCAATTTTTAACTAAAATTACACTTCAAACAAAAACATCATGAAATACCTACTGCTAACGTTTTGCCTGTTCGCTGCAATTACAACCAATGTTTTTGCGCAGGATACCGCCCCGGCTACATTTACCAACCCATTGCTGCCTTCGGGGGCCGACCCGTGGGTGATTTATCATGATGGGTTTTACTATTATACCAATTCTACAGGTACCAGGCTCATGATCATCAAGACCAAGACCATGCAGGGGCTTGCCGCTGCAACGCGCACGGTTATATGGAAACCGCCTGTCGGTACCAACTATTCTAAAGAGATCTGGGCGCCCGAGCTGCACTTTTTACAAGGCAAATGGTATATGTATTTTGCTGCCGATGATGGTAGTAATGACCATCACCGCGTATATGTGCTTGAAAATCCATCAGCCGACCCAACTATAGGCGAGTGGACCTTTAAAGGCCAGGTAGGCGACCCAACCAATAAATGGGCAATTGATGTGTCGGTGTTCGAGAATAAGGGCCAGCTATATATGCTATGGTCAGGCTGGGAGGGCGATACAAACAGCCAGCAAAGCATTTACATCGCAAAAATGGAAAACCCATACACTATAAAAGGTGAGCGGGCTAAAATATCAAGCCCCGAATTTGAATGGGAAAAATTTGGCTCGCAAGCCCCGCCACATGTTAGCGTTAACGAAGGCCCCGAAATATTGGCGCATGGTAACAAGTTGTTCCTGATCTTTTCGGCCAGTGGATGTTGGACAGACCATTATGCTTTAGGCATGCTTACTGCAAAAGCTTCGGCAAATTTGATGGACCCTAAATCATGGACAAAATCGCCCGAGCCAGTATTGCAAACCAATATAGAGAATAGCGTATATGCCCCCGGCCATAACAGCTTTTTTAAATCGCCTAATGGTAAAGAGGATTGGATAATTTACCACGCCAACCCGACACCCGGTTGTGGCTGCGGCGGGCAACGGTCGCCACGGATGCAAAAGTTTACCTGGAAAAAAGATGGCTCGCCTGATTTTGGAATACCCGTTAAAGCCGGTACCGAGCTGGCTGTCCCGGCAGGATAAAATAAAGGTGATATAATTTTGCTCATCCATCTATAATTGCCTAACTTAAAGGCGTGGGGCAGCCCCACCCAACCCTCCCGGAAGGGAGGGTTTTAAAAAATATTCACAAACAAATTTAAAAGTCTCCCCTACCGGGGGAGATTTAGAGGGGGCTTTAGGGGCTTAAACAGATATGGCACATCTCAACAGCAATTTGCAACACCTTTTTACCATCGCTCAAAAACCGGCTCGTATGGGTATTGGGCTGATGTCGGGTACATCACTAGACGGGTTGGATATTGCCTTGTGCAGGTTTACCGGTACCGGCCTGCAAACCAAATGCGAGTTATTGCAGTTTATTACGACACCTTACCTTGATTTTTTTAAAAGCGAAGTGCGTTCCATCTTTTCGCGCCGGCAGGTTGATCTGGAAAAGGTTTGTTTGTTGAATGATTTTATAGGCACCTATCATGCCGAACTAATATTGCAGGCTTTAGATAGCTGGCAGATTAATCCTGCTGACGTAGACTTTATTGCCAGCCACGGCCAAACCATTTATCATGCGCCAAAGCGTTTGCATAAGCAGGAGGGCTACCCTAATGCTTCCCTGCAAATTGGGGATGGCGACCATATTGCCGTTAAGACAGGTATTTTAACCATTAGCGATTTCCGCCAGAAACAAATGGCAGCCGGGGGCGAGGGCGCTCCGCTTGCTTTATATGGCGATGTATTGCTGGGCAGCAAACCCGGTGAAGACCGCATATTGGTAAACATTGGCGGGATCTCAAACCTTACTTTTTTACCTGCGGATGGCGATATGGCTAAAGTTTTATGCTCAGACATCGGTCCAGGCAATACCCTGATAGATACTTTTTGCCGTAACTATTTTAACCGTCCGTTTGATGAGGATTCTGAAATTGCTTTCTCTGGCGAGGTTAATGAGGGTTTGTTAAGCTCGTTATTAAAGCATCCGTTCTTTACCGAAACTCCGCCTAAAACTACCGGTCCCGAACTGTTTAACGAGGAATACGTACGCAAGGCGCAGGAACGATCAGGCACCAGCCATATAGACCCTAAGGATGTGATAACCACCCTCAGCGCTTTTACCGCCAAAGCTATTGCCGACTTTACCCGTGCCTACCTACCCAAAGGCGCCAAAATGTTTGTAAGCGGTGGCGGGGCCAAAAATCCGTTCGTGATGCAATACCTGGAGAAAAGATTATACCGCACCACCATTGCCGACACCGCCGCCCTGGGCATTAACCCCGATGCTAAAGAAGCCATACTTTTTGCCTTGCTGGGTAACGAAGCATTGGCTGGTGAGCCGTTAATTATTGGTACTAATCCGAGCGTGTTGATGGGTAAGTTTAGTTTTGCGGGGTAGGACTAGGATTTTTAGGATTTGAGGATTACCATGATTTTAATTGTGCGCCAGCCTTTGTTGCGTGTTATCACCAACCAATGTGCGGCGGGTATCTGCCCGAAAGGGGAGCAGGGCAGTAAAAACAAGTGGACGGGTTGTGTCACCACACGACCTCACCATCACGTCATTGCGAGGAACGAAGCAATCTCTACGTAAGCTAATCAATTAACGATGTGTTGTTTCGCACAAGTAGCCTTTACCCGCAACCCCGCTCAACATACTTGCGCCAGTTTTGGAACTATGCAAATAGTCTTTAGACTATTGTATTCAAACATCACGTTAGCTAGTCGCAGACTACATAATATCCTAAGTTATAAAACTTCGGACAGCGCGATTGAGATCAGATTTTCGTTTTTATTTCTTATATTCGGAAAAGTGATTACTGAAATTTTGCAACATTTAAAAGTATATATTTCTGAGGAAGATCGCCTAGTAGCGGAAGCTTTTTTAAGAGTTTACGAGCCATACGGCTGTCAAGGCACATTCGAGGGTAATTTATCGGAATCTAAAGGGCTAAAAAAGAAAACGGAGCAATGTCGCTTTTGTAAAAAAACACGAAGCGAAACTACGTTTACCCAACACACACATTTGATCTCGCGACTACTGGGGAACAATGGGGTTTATTCACACGATGAATGCGACACTTGCAACAAGTTATTCGGCACTTTCGAAACTGAACTTGGCGCTTCACTAGGCACCCATCGAACGTTTGATCACATAATTTCGGAACGCAAAGCGCCAGGTTTTGAATCAGGTAACGGCAAGGTGCGCATCAAGAAACTACCTAACGGAAATGTAATTCTTAATACCAAAAGTGGGAGTTCAGAAGATATTCAAGTGGATTTCTTAACTGGAAAACTTGGTATTAACATGACTACGCAACCTTACCGCCCAGAATCTCTTTACCGATCCTTGCTGAAAATGGCTTTAGCCATGCTTCCAGCGAATGATATTCCCAGTTACGACTTGGCTTTTAAGTTTTTGCTGTCTCCGGAGCAATATCCTGAGCTGAATAAATTTAAAAAAGCTGTTATTGTAGAAACAGCGATTGTTTTAGCTCGGCCTTTTACTATAATTTTTAAGAAAAAAATTGGTGTTAATTCGCCCGAAAGCAGTGATCATATTTTTTGCTTATTTATTGGCCATTTCATGTTCCAGGTTTCTATACCGGGTCACATATTAAACTTCAATTCAACCCACGATTTTACTTGCCTTCCGGCCCCTTATTTTCAATTGAATGTATCTAATACGCACGATAACGTCATCGTTCATAGATCAACTCAAGATTTGCAATCGACTGAAAAAATTAAACGAGACACAAGTATGCAATTTCAGTTTCCAACAGAAAATCTTGTGGCGATAAATTTAGGTGAAGATTTTGTGAAATCTATTGAAAAACGAATGTGGAAGTAGAGGCTTAGTTACCCCCGTTGTTCGAAGTCACCTGCTGTCCGAAGTTTGTAAACTTCGGACGACTATACTCGTAGTCTTTAGACTACCTGACCAAAAAACAAGCAATCAATTTCAATGATTTGGTCTATCTTTATTCTAACCGGCGGTGCCTTCACTTGGGGCGCAAATCAAATTGTCGCTATTTTGGCTAAAGCCCAGTTTTTTTAATGATTCTTTTACCCGTTGGCTGAAGCCAACGGCAATGAATTGATAAGAAACAGGTAATTTATTGCCGTTCCTTTTAAGGAACGGTAAGAGTAAATATGAAAATAAGGGCTTTAGCCAAAACCCTTAGCGGCAATTTGATTTGCACCCTTCACTTGCCCCTCTCCCCAAATTTTCGTATCTTTGAGTAAACTCCCCGCTTGCGGTTTGCCCGTAATCAACACAAATATTTCAAATACATTTTTTGCTTCGTTCTTTGAAGGGTTTTATTTATGCTATTGATTATCAATAGTTTAAATTAAAAAATCACTACCGGTATAACACCTGATACCCGATAAACGCCACTTATTACTACCGGCATAACGCCTGATACCCGAAAAAAGGCCTTTTTTACTACCGGCAAAAGGGTTGATACCAGAAAAATAGTGTTTTTTACTACCGGCAAAAGGTTTTATACCCGTGTTAAGTTAATTACTGCATACACCTTAAAAACCCTCGCCCCGGGTTTATAATTTGGTGCCGCCGACCAACAAAAAAGCTGCCCGGCAAGCCAATTGTTGAAGTTTGCAGGTTAAGGGTTAACCGCTTTATCTTCTTCATCGTCATGCTTCTCGGGTTTTATTTCTGATTGCATGAGGTCTTTTTCAAAACGTTTCTCGTCTTTTACATTGCGTACTATTAGCCATATTACCAATGCAGCCAAAAGTCCCAGGCCAACAAAGGCCCACCAGTAATTTATTACAATATCCATGTCAGTAAACTTAGGTATGTATAAAGTTAATCAAATGGTTTGACGATAGTGTTACCTTGTTGTTAATTAACCTACTGGCTTGTTGTTAAAGATTAGTGATTGAAGATTAAAGATTGGCCCGGTCGCTTTATTAATTTGCTAAGCCTAATCTTTAATAACTAATCTTCAATCTTTAACAACCAATCTTTATCTTAGCAAAAAACTTTAACATCATGAACGCATATAGTTTTGTACAGCAACTGCACTCGGGTTTCAGATATATTGTATTGGTATTGTTTATTTATACCATTTTAATGGCATTTTTAGGCTGGTTGGGTAAAAGGCCCTATACTAACGGCAACAGGTTAAGTAATTTGTTCGCTCTGATATCGGCACATACGCAATTGCTGATAGGGATAGTATTATACTTTTTAAGTCCGCTGGTGGCGTTTAACAGCACCACTATGAAAGACCCCGTAACCCGTTATTTTACGGTGGAGCATTGGGTAATGATGGTAATAGCCTTAGTACTAATAACCATAGGCCATAGCAAGAGCAAAAAGGTGGTATTACCGGAGCGCAAGCACAAAACAATTGCGCTGTTTTATACGGTTGGACTGCTTATAATTATCGGCACATTGGCTGTTGGCAAAATATCTATCTTTAAATAAGTTGAAAAAAAATTGAGAAAAAGTTTGGTAATTCAATTTTCTTTATAAATTTGCGTCCACAATGATCAAAAACGTTAATATAAAAAGCTGGTGGCACCAATTAAATTTGGCAGCCGGATGACTTTTTGACCATAGGAAACTAACCAATTGTAAACCTAATACAAAAACCCGGCGAACCTCATTCGCTGGGTTTTTTGTTTTACAACTATTTTTAAAATAACATAATGAAAAAATATAAAATTAATACCACTTATAAAAAACTGCTTGCTGATACTACTACGCCGGTAAGCATATACTTGCGCTTACGCGATGTTTTCCCAAATTCGTTGCTGCTGGAAAGCTCTGACTACCATAGCCGCGAAAACAGTACCAGCTACGTTTGCTGCGACCCAATTGGCGGCCTTACCTTAAACGATGGCCAGCTAAACAAACGTTACCCTAACGGCACCGAAGAAACCCTTGCCGAGGGCCAGTTCGAACTGATTAGCCAGATCAGCGATTTCCTGAATAGTTTTGAGGCTACCGATATCCCGCTAAAAATTACGGCTAATGGCCTGTTTGGTTACTTTACTCACGAGGCTGTTGAGCATTTCGAGACCATCCGCCTAAAAAAGAGCGATGATACTACCCGTAAGATACCGGTAATGCAGTACAATATTTACCGCTATATTATCGCTATAGACCATTTTAAAAACGAGCTTTATATATTCCATAACCAACCCGAAGGTGAGGACGAGAATGGCGGTATCAATAAGATACAGGACCTAATAAAAAATAAAAACTTCCCCGAGTACACTTTCCAAAGCAAAGCCGATGAGCAGTCAAACCTAACAAACGAAGATTTTATTGCCATCGTAGAGAAAATGAAGCAGCATATCTATCGGGGCGATGTTTTCCAGATAGTACCGTCAAGAGCGTTCTCTAAACAATTTACCGGGGATGAGTTTAATGTATACCGTGCGTTGCGCTCCATTAATCCATCGCCCTATTTGTTTTATTTTGATTATGGTGATTTCAGGATATTCGGGTCATCGCCCGAGGCGCAGATCACTATTAAACATCGTAAGGCTACCATCTATCCAATAGCAGGCACCTTTAAACGTAGTGGTGATGATGAAAAGGATGCGGTTATTGCTCAAAACTTAAAGAACGACCCCAAAGAATCTGCCGAACATGTAATGCTTGTTGACCTTGCCCGTAACGACCTGAGCCGTCATTGCGAGCATGTAGAGGTTAAGGCATTTAAAGAGGTGCAGTACTATTCGCACCTGATACACCTGGTATCTATGGTGGGCGGTAACCTGTTGCCTGATGTGCCAACGTTTAAAGTGGTGGCAGATACCTTTCCGGCAGGTACGCTAAGTGGCGCGCCAAAATACCGTGCCATGGAGATCATTGATGCTAACGAAAACATTAAGCGCAGCTTTTATAGCGGCGCCATAGGCTACTTAGGCTTTAATGGCGATTTTAACCATGCTATTATGATACGTTCATTTTTAAGCAAGAATAATACGCTGCATTACCAGGCGGGGGCAGGCATAGTAGCCGGCTCGGTTGCGGAGAGTGAACTGAACGAAGTAAATAATAAAATAGCCGCCCTGCGCAAAGCAATTGAACTGGCAGAAGAGTTATAGCCCCTAAAGGGGAACAATGAATAAATAGAAAGTATAAAGTGATATGAAACCTAATAAAGAAAACTCTTCCTCCTCCTTTAGGGCGCCGGGGGGTAAAATTTTAATTATTGATAACTACGATTCATTTACGTACAACCTGGTACACCTTGTAAATGAAATTGGCCTGCAATGCGAGGTTTGGAGAAATGACAAGTTTAACATTGATGATGTTGACGCTTTTGATAAGATCATTCTGTCGCCCGGTCCGGGTATCCCGTCAGAAGCTGGTTTATTGCTGGACGTAATTGCTAAATATGCACCTTCCAAAAGCATATTTGGTGTATGCCTTGGCCAGCAAGCCATTGCCGAAGTATTTGGCGGCAAGTTATATAATCTTAAACAACCCATGCATGGCATAGCTACCCCAATAACCGTTACTGACGATAGCGAAAAGCTTTTTGCCGGGTTGCCGCACCAATTTAAAGTAGGTCGTTATCATTCATGGGTGGTTGATGAAAAATCAATCCCCGAAGTATTAACCGTAACCGCGGTTGATGAGGTAGATAACTCGGCCATGGCTATACGCCATAAGCAATACGATGTAAGAGGCGTACAGTTTCACCCGGAATCTATCCTTACCGAGTATGGAAAAGAGATGCTGCAAAATTGGTTAACCCCTATGCCCGCTGGAGAGGGGCAATTAATAAATTAGTTAGCTTTGCATATTAAACATAAACGATAATAATGAACAAACAAACGTTCTCCCTTAAGGGGGCTAGGGGGCTTAATATACTTGATAAAATTGTTCTTAATAAAAAAGCCGAGGTAGAATTGGCAAAAAAAGATACCACCACTAAAGAGTTAGAAGCATCAGCATTGTTTAACAGGCCAACCTACTCTTTCAAGGAGTTTTTGCTTGACCCTGCACGCACGGGCATTATAGCCGAGTTTAAACGCCGTTCGCCATCAAAAGGTATTATTAATGATAAAGCCGGTGTTGAGGCCGTTACAACCGCTTACGCGGCGGCAGGTGCCTCGGCATTGTCTGTACTAACAGATGTTGACTTTTTTATGGGCACCAAAATGGACTTGTTCAAAGCCCGCCAGGCTAATATCATCCCTGTTTTACGTAAGGACTTTATGATTGATGAGTTCCAGGTGATCGAGGCAAAATCGTTAGGTGCCGATATTATTTTGCTGATAGCCGCTATACTTACGCCTAAAGAAATAGATAAACTAGCATCGCTGGCAAAAAGCCTGGGCCTTAATGTACTGTTGGAAGTGCATAACCTGGAAGAATTACAGCGCAGCATTAATCCTAACCTGGATGCCATTGGCGTAAATAACCGCAACCTGGCCGATTTTACGGTATCAGTTGAAACATCATATCAATTGGCTGAACATATCCCCGCCGAGTTTATGAAAATATCCGAAAGCGCAATAAGCGATACTGAAACTATAAAAGGATTAAAGAAAGCCGGCTTTAACGGCTTTTTAATAGGCGAGAATTTTATGAAGCAAGCTGACCCCGGGTTGGCTATGCGTGAGTTTGTTGAGGGATTAAAATAAACTACTTACATGAGCTCACCAATACACGATGATAAAACCTTTAACGACATAACCTACGCCCAAAAGGTAACCCGTAATACTGAGTTCAATAACTGTATTTTTAAAAGCTGCGATCTCACAGGCAGTGAGTTTGCCTTATGTAAATTTATCGATTGTGTTTTTGAAGATTGTAACCTATCCATGATAAATTGGGGACGGTCGACAGTAAACAATGTGGTGTTTAAGAAGTGTAAATTGCTGGGCGTGAATTTTAGCTTATGCGAGGATTTTCTGTTCCAGGTGCGGTTTGAATCTTGCATGCTGGATTATTCTTCGTTTATGAGCAAGAAGATGTTTAAGACCTTGTTTATCAAATCATCATTAAAAGAAGTAACCTTTACAGAGGCTAATCTTAATGGATCTGTGTTTGATGATAGTGACCTGTCGGGTGCTGTTTTTAGCAATACCAACCTAACCGCGGTAAATTTTACCAGCGCGCAAAACTATATTATCGACCCCGAACTGAATACCATGGACCGCGCGATTTTTGATATTGGCGGTTTGGAGGGGCTTTTGTTAAAGTATAATATTAAGGTGGTGTAGTCCTAATGCTTAATAGCCTTATCCGCGAAAGCGAAAACCTTTTTTAGCAACGGCGTAGTGCGTGACATACCAATATTTTGGCGAATGCTCAACTCCTGTACCGCAATTTCAACAAACAAACCTTCGATAGCTTTTTGGGTAGCATAGTTGGCAATATCCGGATTGATCTTGCGGACGAATGGTATCCTGTTATAAGTAGTTGCCAAAGTTGTGTAGTACCGGGTAGCATTAACTTTATCTAAACTAACCTGTATAGATGGCTGAAATTTAGCAGCAAGATCGGCGGTAGTAGCCAGCTTAAAGTATTGTGTAGCTGCGTCTGGCTGGCCTAATAAAATATTGGTAACATCCTGCAAGGTCATTTTTTTGATAGCGCCAATAAATATGGGTTTAGCTTGTACAACGGCGTCTTCGGCTGCACGGTTAAGCGACAGGATGGCATCATCGCAAACCTTGCCCATGCCCATGCTGCGTAATGTTTTTTCGGCCTTTTGAGCTTCGGGTGGAAGTAATATTTTAACAGCCGCGTTCCCGAAAAAGCCATTAACTACCGAAAGCTGATCTGCGCTTTTTATAGTGCCTTGTTCAAGCGCCTGTTTTAAAGCAGTACCAATTTCAAGCGAAGAAGGAATACTTTGAGCGAAGTTGGATAAACTTACACCAACCAGCAATAACGGGAGTAATAGCAAGAATTTTTTCATGCTGCAAATTAACAAAAAATCATGTTGATTTTAATAGCCGGTTACACGCAGTAATGTAAATACCAATGCCGCTATTAATGCCGAAACAGGTATTGTTATTATCCAGGCCCAAATAAGGTTAATGGTAACCCCCCAACGCACTGCCGATACACGTTTGGTTAAACCCACGCCAATTATAGAACCGGTAATGGTATGTGTGGTTGATACTGGTATGGCTAAGCGTTCTGTTATAAATAAAGTAATGGCGCCCGCTGTTTCGGCAGCTACACCCTCAAGCGGGGTTATCTTGGTTATTTTTGAACCCATTGTTTTAACGATCTTCCAACCGCCGGACATGGTACCTAATGAAATTGCTGTATAACATGCCAATGGGATCCACTCTGGCATAGCCGCGCCGCTTGGGATAATTTTAGAAGCAATTAAAGCGACATATAATATACCCATAACTTTTTGCGCATCATTGGTGCCGTGTGCAAAACTTAAAGCCGCTGCTGATACTAATTGTAATCTTTTGAACCACCTGTCGGCAGCAGCCGGTTTGGCCCGTTTACAAATGTGTAATATCATTATGGTGATGAAGTACGCTATAATTAAACCTATAAAAGGAGCTAATACGATATAGGCTATGATAGTCAATATATACTTCATATTAACCGCATCCAGCCCGTGCGCGCCCATATATAAAGCATTGGTTATGCCCGCACCTGCAAAGCCGCCAATAAGCGTGTGCGATGAACTTGACGGAATACCAAACCACCAGGTGGTTAAATTCCAGGTAATGGCGGCAATTAAACCGGCTAGTATTACATGCAGGGTAATAAAGTTTTCGTTTACAATTTTTGCAACGGTATTGGCTACTTTATGATCTTTTATAAAAAAGTAAGCGGCAAAATTAAATACGGCGGCCATTAATACCGCCTGGAAAGGTGTTAACACCTTAGTTGACACAATAGTGGCAATGGAGTTTGCCGCGTCATGAAAACCATTAGTGTAATCAAAAATCAGCGCCAGTGCAACTACAAAAACTAAAAGGGTAGTAACCATTTATTTATATATAGTTTGATTAGGCGTTTTTAACTAAGATAGATTCCATAACGTCTGCCGCGTCTTCGCACATATCGGTAGCCGTCTCTAAAGCAGCATATATTTCTTTGTATTTAATTAAGCGGATAGCATCTTTCTCATACAGGAAAAGATCGGCAACGCCACGGTCAAACACATAATCAGCCTGGTTCTCTACGCTGTTTATGCGGATGCATGAATCGGCAATGGCGCGTACGTTTTTAAGGTCTTTTAATTCGCGAACCGCTTTTTCCAGATCTATGCTGCATTGTAACACCAGTTCAGATAGTTTGCGTATATGCTCATTATAATCGTCTATACGGTAAAGATTCATGCGGTTTGCCGCGCCTTGTATATAATCGGCAACATCATCAATAGCACTTGCTAACGAATGGATATCTTCACGATCAAAAGGGGTAATAAAGTTTTTGCCCAGCTCCAGGTAAACCTGGTGGGTAATCTCGTCACCTTTGTTTTCTAACTTGTCAATTTGTTTAAATAGTTCTTCACGGGTTGCAGGGTTATTAGTATTAACAACCTCTACCATAATGGTAGCCATGGCAACAACATTATTTGATGCCTGCTCAAACAATGGGAAAAATATCTTTTTATCCTTAGGGACAAAATACTGGAAGATGCTATTTAATGACATACTTAATGATTATTTGGTAAAGGTAAGTTTGCTATGTTAATTTAATGTTAACTTTTTAAAATTGGTATGTGCGCGAACGGCAAATTTTGCTTCACTTTTTGCAGCGTAAACCCAAATGTTGAACCTACTCCTTCGGTACTGCGCACGTTAATAGTTTGCTGGTGCGCCTCTACAATATGTTTAACTATTGCCAGCCCTAATCCCGAGCCGCCTATCTGCCTTGAACGGCTGGTATCTGTACGGAAAAAGCGCTCAAACAACCTTGGCAGATTCTTCTCTTCAATGCCCATTCCGTCATCTGTAACTTCAATCAATACCTGGTCGTGCAGGTCGAATAAAGTTATCCAGGTACTACCGCCTTCTTTGCCGTATTTAAAAGAGTTGTCAATAAGGTTTACCAGCACTTGTGTTATTTTCTGACGATCAGCAGTAACCTGAATAGGCTCATCATATTTTTGTTTAAATATTAATTTAATATTGTGCTGTTTGGCTTTTAAGTCTGACGATTCTACGACCTCTTTTATCAGATCATTAATTTTAAATTTAGTGTAGTTTATGGGCAACTCGCCCGACTCCAGTTTAGAAATTTCGTCCAGGTCCTGGATCAGATAACTTAGTCGATCAACGTTTTTAGATGCTTTATCCAAAAACTGTCGTGCCATTTCGCGATCGTCAAAATCATCGTCCTGCAGGGCCTCTATATAACCCTGTATGGCAAACAACGGGGTCTTAAACTCGTGCGATATATTGGATAAAAAATCACGCCTGAATTTTTCCTGGGTGCGCAAGGCATCAATTTCTATTTTCTTTTCTTTTGCCCATTCTTGCACTTCGTGTTCTACATCGTTTATAGGGTCAGAACTCATGTGTTCGCCAAGGGCATCGCGCAAATCGCGGCCCAGTTTTAGGTTGTGGATGAGCTTATAGATCAGCTTGATCTTAGAGTAAACGTACTTCTCTATCAGGTAATAAAAAACCAGGAAGCTGCTTATAATGGTAGCTACAAACGTTATAGCCATATCATAAAACTTGTGCTGAAAATAATAGTTTACCGCTGATATGGTAATAGCAACAGCCAACGCGTTTATAAAAACCAGTACACGTAATTTCATAAAGTAAAGTTACGATTTTGATAGTTGGTTTTTTGGGTGTGATATTAAGGTTACGTTAATAATTAAAATAGTACAAGACGCCGTTAATTTTTAATAGCATGTTCATTAGAACGCGTCGTAGCGCTCAATTGCCGCTAGGGCTATTACTTTTGTCTTGATACAAAAGTAACCAAAAGATCAAGTCAGCCCAATCGCTGCCACTTCACGGGCCATACTCCCGGCCGCGTGCGCTGACAGGCCTTTGCCCTCTTTTCATTGCTCATTAATAATAGAATGTTGGTTCTAACGGAAAAGTGTCAGACGGGCAGCTTCGGGCGAAAGCAGGTAAAACAAGTTGGGATATGCGGAGGGAAGGGGATAGCGTCTTTTTGCCAGGGCAATGGCCAAGAGCGGTATGGCGCAAAATTATGCAGACCGTGGTTTTAACTGATTTGCAGCGCAAAGGCCAAGTGCGGCAAAGAAGCATCCCGTATGACTTGATTTTTGGTTACTTTTCATCAAGGAAAAGTAACTAGGCCCAGCGGCCAAGAGCGACACGACACTGATAGTACTAAGAAATAACTATTACCTCGCTATCTGCACCTCGATACTAACCGACACCTCATTGCTCATTACCAAGCTTTTACCGCCTACATTAAAATCAAGTCGGTTAAGTTTGAGGCCGCCTTTAAAAGTGGCAGTATTTTCTATAGTTGTATAGGTGAAGGGCACATCAAATATTTTGGTTTTATCCTTGATGGTGAGGTTAAACTGCCCAATATAATTATCGCCGCTTTTATGTTTAAAGGATACAGATTTCATAATGATCTTTGGATATTTAGCCATATCAAAAAACTCATCGCTGCGCAGATGGCTATCGCGCAGGTCGTTATCGGTATTGATGCTGCTTACATCAAGCGCGGCTTCTATGGTGCTACTGTCTAATTTGTCGGGACTAAAAACCATGGTTGCCTGCAAGCCGTTTATCGTGCCGCCGGTATTTATACCCAGATTTTTTAATTGAAATTTAATGGTGTTTTTTAGAATAACAACTTTTTGCGCAGTGGCAATATTGACTAAAATTAGCAAGGGTATAATTAGGGCAACAATACGTTTCATACTGCGAAGTAACGATGTTTATTAACGGTAAAGTATTATGTGTTGGTTTTTTTACATTCGGGGTATTAAAACTCGACATGCGCCCTTATAGATAAAACTTGCACCGGGCCACGATCTTTGTTGTAAGCCGGGTTAACTATAAACTGGTAATCGGGAGTTATAAAGAGTTTGTTTTGATAGGCGTTTAGTTTGTAATAAAGCTCGGCTATCATTTCTGTGCTGTAGTTTAATTTGCCATCGCCAATAATAAAACCATAGCCACCTGCCGCTAAATAGTTGCGATGCTGGGCCGATATGCCATTACCGATAAAAGCCAGCGCCAGTTCATCGTTCTTACGTTTCCATGAAGTGCCTTTTAGTTGCGCGCCAAAACTTAATGAGCGGTCTACCTCTGTAAAATACCAGGTTTGGGTATGGCCATCATTATAACTTAGTTTAGCAAATACACCAAAATCATTAGTCAAATATTGGTCGGCACTTATGCCAAAGCCATACTTATGGCGGCCATAGGCTTGTGTGGTATCAACATTTGGCGCAACCGGGCTCAGTGCTAACGACTGCTGGTAATCCCCCATTTTGCCATTATTCATAAATCCTAAAATACGTATGGTTCCGGGTTTGCCATTTAATTTATAGCGTTTTTCAAACTCCAGGGATTGGGTGTTGGCTTTGCCTATCTTTTGGTCCCATATAGATCCGTTAGCTTCGGTGGTTGATAGCGTGAAGGCAAAACGCAATGTCCAATCGGGCTGACCCAATTCTGCATTAAAACCTAAAGCATAACCACGGGTGTTTGCCGGATAATCCCAGGCGGCGTTATCCATTAGCGCCCAGTTCATAAACTGCGAACGTGGGTCATGGCTAAATTCATTACCATCGAAAAAATCGGCCATGCCAAATTTGCCCGCTGTGAACGATAAATAGCGTTTGCTTTTTAACCCGGCTAATTGATTAGGGCCTGCTTCGATAGTGTCTTTATCTTTACCCCATTCAAAATTCTGCCTGAAATATAAACGGGCAATATAAATAGCCGGCGATGAGCTGCCTACCCTAAATGTTTCACCATTAGGAAAACCCGCCACGCCCAAAGTTTTACTTATACCTGCACCGCCCGACATTTCGGGATTAAAAAACACTTCGGCACCTTTCCATAAACGGGCAGCACCATAAAACGTAGTAGTGATAGAGCTTTCTGTTTCTGTACCTGTTTGTAAACTATTGTCGCCGGTATATTTGGCGCTAAATGCAGGTTTATACTGCGTTATTATAGTTTGCTGGAAATGGAAGTTAAAACGTTCTTTCTTCAGGGTGTCTTGCGCAAAGGCAAGGTTTGCCGTGGATAGTAGTACCAGTAGGGGTATGTTTCTTTTCATAATTTGTTTGTAGGCGTAATTAATATTAGACAAAACTAATAATATTTTTAGACTTATCTAAAAATATTGAATTAATTACACTCGATATAAAATTGCCTTAAATAATCTTCCATAAAATTGTGGCGTTGTTGTGCCAGTTGCTTACCGGTTTGGGTATTCATTTTATCTTTAAGTAGCAATAGTTTTTCGTAAAAATGGTTAATGGTAGGTGCTGTCGAGTTTTTATAAGCCTCTTTGCTCATATTCAGATCGGGCTTTATTTCGGGATTATAGATCTCACGGCCTTTAAAACCACCGTAATTAAAGGCACGGGCAATACCAATGGCACCAATGGCATCCAACCTGTCGGCATCTTGTACTATAGCTAATTCGATGGTGTGAAATGCAGGTTTATCAAACCCCGATTTAAAAGACATATACCTGATGATATTTTGTACATGTTGTATAATATCTTCGTCAATACCTATGCTGTGCAGGTATGTGCCGGCGGTAGCCGGGCCAATTTCTTCATCGCCGTTATGGAATTTACTGTCGGCAATGTCATGTAATAAAGCGGCAAGCTCAATAATAAGTAAATCTGCCTCTTCTGTTTTTGCTATTAGTTTAGCGTTGGTCCAAACCCGGTGTATATGCCACCAGTCATGGCCGCCTTCGGCATTCTTGAGGGTATCTTGTACAAAAAGTATTGTTTGGGCGATGGTAGCTTCGTGATCCATATTTGCAAATTATGGTGCAAATATAAAATTCTATCAGTCTGTCCCGGCATGCGAAAGTTTCAACCCAACTTCATCGCTATCGACATCCAATAATTCGCCGGCGCTTATTTCTAAAACTTCGGCAATCTGGAAAAGCCTTTCGACAGTTATTTTAGTGTAACCTAGTTCGATTTTGCTGTACGCGTTTTGAGAAATGTTTAGCTTATAGGCCAGGTATTCTTGTGTGTAATTTTTTTGCCCTCTTTTTTTTCTGATGACAGCCGCGACGGCTTTAATTTTTAAATTAATTTTATTGCTCATGTTTAGTAGGGTTGTAGTCCTACTAACGAAGTTAAGACGCGCTTGGATTTATTAAATTCCGTTTAAATTAAAGAGACTGTTTTTTTATTGAGTTAGATCGTAATTTATAGTAACTGTAGGCAATAAAGTTGCCATATCCAAAGGTACCTGGTCGGTTGTAACTACGGGTTTGCGGTGGGTAGAAAAGTTATAAACAGCCTTTTGTAAAGCCGTATTAGGCACAGCCGGCGCATTAAAACTGATATTAAAAGGAATTATAAAATCATGAAATTTTTCATGATCAGGTATTACCCACTTATGATTTGATTTTTTTAATGCTTCAATAATGGGTTGTGTAAGCCTTATATCATCGGCATAATAAATAATTATTTTCCTGATGGTGCCTTTTTCATCGGCAGTAAATTTAAAAACAGCGGTGCCGGTAGCTTTTTGCGATATCAGTTGCGATGAAACAATAAGGCTATCCTTAAAAAACTTCGCCATTACTTCTTTGCCTCCTTGGAAAGGGAAAGCCAATTGATCCTGCGCGAAACAGTTAAAAGCTAAAAATAATGCTACGGTTACTATTAATACTTTTTTCATTTAATAATTAATATCTAATTTTGAATATAGAAGTAATCTAACTTCATTCTTCAAACATTAAGTTGTCGATATTGTTGTTATATATCTTCTTTTGGCTCGCGCTTGCTGCCTTCATACAATTCGTACTCTAATAGGCGGCAGTCCAGTTTGCCATTATAAAATTCTACTTTTCTTGAAGCGCGCAGGCCTATTTTTTTGGCCAAATCGGGGTTGCCGGTAAAAATGTATCCATTATAACCCAGGCACTTTTTCTTCATGAAATCACCAATGCGTTTGTAGGTTGCTTCCAGCTTGCTATGTATACCCAGGCGTTCGCCATATTCGGGATTAAACATTACAATACCCGGAGCTTCCGGTACTTCGGTTTCTTCAAAATCACAAACGCTAAATTCTATTAAATGGTCTACACCTGCGGTTTTAGCATTTTTTTGCGAGATGTCAACCGCGTCCTGTGATATATCAGTAGCGATGATTTTAAAGCCGATATCTTTCTTCGATTTGTCCTTTAACGCACGGCGTTCAACAAAGAATACCTGCTCATCATACCCCATTATATGCATAAACCCATAATTCATGCGGAACAAGCCCGGATGTTTATCGGTAGCTAATAAAGCCGCCTCAATAGCCAGCGTGCCCGAACCACACATAGGGTTAATAAATGTGCTGTTCCTGTCCCAATGGGTAGCCATTATGGTTGATGTAGCCAAAGCCTCCAGCATAGGCGCTTTGCCCGGTATTTTACGGTAGCTGTGTTTAGCTAAAGTTTCGCCTGATGTATCTAAGAAAATCTCGGCGCTATCATCCTGCCAGTACAAGTGCACTACGGTTTTATTGCCTTCGGCACCAGAGTTTGGGCGTATGCCTTTTATTGATTTTATCCTATCAACAATAGCATCTTTAACCTTTACGTTGGCAAACAACGGTGTTAATATATGCTCATTATTAACATTTGATGTTACCGAGAAATAACCCGAAAAATCAATCAGGTTTTCCCATTCAATTTGTACCAATCCATCATATAACTCCTGCGGATCAGCGGCGGTAAAGCCTTTTATTAAATATAGTATCTGGCTGGCACAGCGCAGGTTTAAATTTAAAGCTATCGTATCGGTAACGGTGCCCACCAGCTCAACGCCGGTTTGGAATACGCGTGTTGGGGTATACCCTAATTCTTCTACTTCCTGCTGCAGGTAAGGCGACAGCCTTTTGTTGCAGGTTATGATTATTTTACTTTCGGTGGTGAAAACTGACATTGCCGCAAAAGTACGGATAAAAAAGCAACCATCAATTGTTATGGCTTTAAGCGCAGCTATCAAATATTGCTGCACCATCAACTACACCACCTGCACCGTGGTGTAGCGCAGCGCTTTTATTGTGGAAAACTTGTTTGTATTTAGCAAGCAGGTACATACCAATTTTATTACATATCTGTTAACTTTACATTTTTAAGTTTTATAAATTATGGAAATTAAGGGTAAGATACACGAAGTGTTCCCGACTGCGCAGGTTACTGAGGCACTGAAAAAAAGAGAAGTTATAGTTGAATATGTAGAGAATCCACAATACCCGGAGTACTTGAAATTTGAAGCTATACAAGACCGCTGCAACTTATTAGACAATGTAAAAGTTGGCGATGATGTTGAGGTTTTCTTTAATCTAAGAGGCCGCCCGTGGACTGACAAGACCGGAAAAAAGAGTTATTTTAACTCTATGCAATTATGGAAGATAAACGTATTAAGTGGTGCAGGCAGTGCTGCTGCGGCTCCGGCTTACGCCGCTCCAGCTGATATCAGCTCGGCGCCGGAGGATGACGATCTTCCATTTTAATAACTCATAAGGCCTGTCACAAGTCTTTAGTAACAGTAAAACCTCGCTTTGGCGGGGTTTTACTGTTTAGGGTTGGCTGGTCGGCGAGGACTCACCCCGACTACGCTTCGCTGGTCGACCCTCTCTTCGCTGCGCGGAAAGAGGGCTATTTAAAAGTTGTCAAATCTAAATTAGGTCCAACCCTCTTTCCCGCTTGCGGAAGAGAGGGTGATCAAGCGAAGCGATGATCGGGTGAGTAATCGCGGATATTCGCACATATGTTAAAAATTGTTAAAAGCCACGCTAATAGGCTTATTTAAAATATTTTTGTTAGTTATAAAGGATAACCCCGTTGAAAAAAAGCAGCATCCGTATTATTATTGGTTTAATGAGTTTTGCACTATTGGGTGTAGTTGCTATGCAATTGTACTTTTTAAGCGAATCGTACAACATGCAATCTAAACTTTTTGACCGTTCGGTTAACGAGGCTTTAAACAATGTTGTAGCTAAACTAAGCAAGAAGGACGCGTATAACTTCTTAATGGATAAAGCGCAACGGACTAATGCTCCCACCAAGGTTACTACCGAAAAGCCGGTTATTGAAATATCAGACAATACAAGAAGCAGTAAAACCTTTAACGAGGACTCTGTTAACAAACAGGCACATCGCCAACGCAAGCTGGCTTCGCTGCGCGATAGTTTAAAACGCATGTTGATGCGCCAAAAACTGGATGAATTGGAAAGCAATATCCAACTACACCTGGAAACTTTTACAGATGAGTTTGGCGTGCCTTATGGCCGTTTAATACCGGTAATCGAAGATCCAGCGGTATCGGCAAAAAAAGCACACCAAAAGCCTGAAAAATATATTATACACCGTTTAACCTATGCCGATCCTCAGTTTGGTGTACAATTGATAGTCAAAAGAGAGATCAACCCGCTATGGCTACAGGAGCAAGATCGTTTGCAAAAAGAGGCCAAGCTTAACCGTGTAAAACACATGCTTGCTGCAGATTCATTGCAGAGTTTACAAGCCAATAACAAAGCCAACGTTATACAAAATGTATTTGACGAATATCAACGATCTGCCGAGCCGTTAAAAAAACGGATAAGCGACCCGCGTTGGGTAGACACTTTATTGCGAATGGAATTGCGTAATCAGGGTATTTATTTACCGTTTGATTATGAAGTATCGCAAGCTAAAAACGATTCGGTAATATATTCGACCGCTATGGGTAAAACCGATGCCGAGCCTACATTTACAGCTGCCAATACGTATCAAACCCAGATATTTAAACAAGAGGTGATGAATGACCCGGGGTTGATCCGCCTGGCGTTCCCGCAAAAAAACTCTGAGATATTAGGCAAGATGACGGCTAATCTGGCTATTACCGGCGGTTTGTTATTTGTGTTGGTACTTTGCTTTGGATATACGCTTTTCTCCATCATCAGGCAAAAAAAGATCTCCGAAATGAAAACCGATTTCATTAACAACATGACCCACGAGTTTAAAACTCCGGTATCAACCATCATGATAGCCAGCGAAGCCTTAAAGGATAGTGAAATTGTAAACGACAAGAGCCGCATAGCCCGATTAGCTAATATCATCTACGAAGAAAACGAGCGTTTAGGCAGCCATATTGAGCGGGTGTTAAATATTGCCAGGATTGACAAAAACGATTTCAAGCTGGATAAAAAACCGCTTGATGTTAATGAAATGATAAGCATTGTAGTTGATAGCATGGCGCTTAAACTGCAAAAATGTAATGCTGATGTAGTGATGGAACTGGATGCAGAGAATGCTGTAATTAATGCCGATGAACTGCATTTTTCGAACGTGTTATATAACCTGATAGACAACGCTATAAAATACAGCGAAGAAAATCCGCAAATATCTATCAGCAGCTCTAATAAAAACGGGCATGTAATTATTAAAGTGGCCGATAAGGGCATTGGCATGAGCCGCGATCAGCAGGCAAAAATATTTGAGCAGTTTTATCGTATCCCTACAGGGAATGTGCATAATGTGAAAGGGTTTGGTTTGGGGTTGAGTTATGTAAATACGATAGTGAAAAGGCTTAATGGTACCATTAATGTACGTTCAGAAAAAGATAAGGGATCAGAGTTTGAATTGAAATTTCAGGGTGCATAATATTATAATGCCGTATTGACCGTTATAACAAAACATTTTACCACATAAACCTAACTTCCTATTATGAAAAAAATATTACTGGTTGAAGATGACCCTAACCTGGGCCTGTTACTCCAGGATTACCTGCAATTAAAAGGAAAGTTTGATGTGGTTTTGTGTACCGATGGCGAGGCGGGGCTACACGCTTTTACCAAGCAAAGCTATGATCTGTTAATACTGGATGTAATGATGCCTAAAAAGGATGGTTTTACTTTAGGCAAAGATGTACGTAAGATAAATCCGCATGTGCCTATAATTTTTGCAACCGCGAAAGGCATGATCGAAGATAAAACCGAAGCCTTTACCCTGGGCGGCGATGACTATATTACCAAACCTTTTAGGATAGAAGAACTATTACTACGCATTAACGCCTTGCTTAAAAGGACCGATAGTGCCGAAAAGAAAGAAGAATTGCAGCCATCAAAATTTGAGATAGGCAATAGTGATTTTGATTATACCACGCAAATTATAACTGTAAACGGCAACCAGCAAAAGCTATCAACCAAAGAGGCCGAATTGTTACGCCTGCTCTGCATAAAAAAGAACGAAGTACTTACCCGCGAAGAAGCCCTGCTGCATATATGGCATGATGATAATTACTTTAACGGCCGCAGTATGGATGTTTTTTTAAGCAAGATTCGCAAGTACCTAAAAGATGATTCGTCTATCGAGATCATTAATGTACATGGTAAAGGGTATAAGCTGCTGGTTAATTAGTCCTCGCTAATCCGTTGGCCGAAATTGATAAGGTTGCCATTATTGTCCAGTACGCTAAATTGTTTCATGTTCCAGGGCATTTCCTTTAAGAGGCCGTTGGTATGAATGATGCAGCGGGGCTCAAGCTCGGCATAAAGTTTTTCAATTTCGGTTACATAAATATAACACGCCGTATTTTCGGCTATCTCTTTATTGTCGCAAGGCCAAAGGTGTATGCCAATGTTATCGCGACTAAAAATGATATAGCCGTCCCAGTTGGCATCGAGCGTAAAGCCAAGTTTGTTTGTGTAGAAAGCTATAGTTTCGTCTGCGTTTAAAGATGCTAATATGGGTGCGGCTGATTGTAGCACGTTATTCTGGTTTTAAATTTTCAAGGTCATTTAGGTCTTTTGAACGCCCCGCTGCTTTTTTCGCATTGATCAAATTGTTAATATGTATTGTTCTGATCTGTAAGCCATCCTCATCAAAAAAAACAGAATTATCAAAACACTCATTAAAATCAAGCCCCTTTACCTTTATCATAATATCAATTGAGGTAGGCGGTCTGCCAAAAGAGAAAACATCTAAATTTTCATCATTCAAAAAAGCATCTTCCGTCATGTCAAAAACCGGCATACCGAAATCAAAAAAAGCCTGTATTATTTTGCTATAGTTTTCGGCTGTCCTGTCTACCCAAATATCTATATCGCCGGTTGTACGCGAATGTCCATGAAGAATAACAGAATAGCCGCCAACCAAAATATATCTTACATTGTTGATGTTAAACTGATGAATAAAATCTCTGAAATCGTCATTAAAGATATTCCCCATTTTATTTTCGCGACCTCATACTAAAAACGGTTTTATCCATACGTGGAGGCTCATTTTCGGGATAGTTGTAAGCAATGCTATTTAAATAGTTAGCTATACGCAAGCGTTCCTGCCAAGTTAAGCTCCTGTAATAAGCGGCTTGGCTGGCAGTTGCCTCATCAGCAGTTTGGGCTTTAAATACGGTTCTATCTAATCGGTATGAACTCATACTCAAATATAATTACTTTCGTCATATTATCTAAATTTTACTAACAATAGGCATAATTAGTTAACTGGCCAGAGTGGCCCACCTACCCCCCGTGACATTGCTGATACATCCCACAACTTTGTCTAAACAGCTATTTGTTTTACAGCTGTAAATAGATAAATTTGATACTTAACTGACTCACTCACATCATGAAAAGAAAATTACTTTACGCTTGCCTGCTTTTGGCGGCATCAATTGGGTCGGCATTTGCCCAAACCGACCAGCAAATGTTAGACAGAATTAAGGATGAAGGAATGGATAGATCCAAAGTAATGGAAACCGCCTTCTATCTAACAGATGTTTCGGGCCCCCGCTTAGCCGGTTCGCCGGGATTAAAACGCGCGCAGGATTGGGCTGTAAACTCATTAAAAACCTGGGGCATGGTAAATGCCAAGCGCGAAGCCTGGGGTAAATTTGGTAAAGGCTGGGAAATTCAAAAAAATTATGCGGCTATAACCGTACCTTACTACCATGCTATAATCGCTATACCAAAAGCATGGACACCAGGCACCAATGGCCCTATACATGGCGATGTTGTAGTTATTAAAGCAGACAGCGTATCTGATCTTGCCAAATACAAAGGCACTTTAAAAGGCAAAATTGTAATGATGGATGTTAAAGGTAATATAGAAAGCACCTTTAAAGCTGATGCGAGCCGTGTTACAGATTCTGCATTAACAGCAATGGCTAATGCAACCCCTACAGATCAAACTACGCCACGCCGTGGTGCAGGATTGGGCAGAGGATCATTAGTAGCGATGCTTGCCTTACGGAGTGCTGTAAGCAAGTTTTATGTAAGCGAAGGTGTTGCGTTGGTGCTGAGCCAGGCACGTGGTACCGACGGTACCGTATTTACCACTAATGGCGCATCATACGCGGATACTGCTAAAGCTGTTGCCCCCGAGCTGGAAACCAGTGGCGAGGATTATCAGCGTATTTTACGTTTAACCAAAGCCGGAGTTAAAGTACAGATGGATGCTGATATTAAAACCGAATTTTTTGACAAGGACCTTCAAGGATATGATGTAGTTGGCGAGATACCCGGTACAGATCCGAAATTAAAAGATCAATTGGTTATCATCGGCGGTCACCTTGATTCATGGCATGCAGCAACCGGCGCTACCGATAATGCCGCTGGCAGCGCGGTAATGCTGGAGGTTATGCGTATTTTAAAACGAGTAGGTTTTAAACCGCGCCGCACCATACGTATTGTTTTATGGAGTTCGGAAGAGCAGGGTCTGTTTGGTTCGCGCTTTTACGTGCTAAATCATTTCGGCGATCCTAAAACCATGGAGCTTAAAACTGAGCAGGCAAAAGTATCGGCCTATTATAATTTAGATAATGGTACCGGTAAAATACGCGGTGTGTATTTACAAGGCAACCAAGCAGCAGGGTCAATATTTCAGCAATGGTTAACGCCGTTTAAAGATATGGGTGCAAGCGCCATCACCATAAATAATACCGGTGGTACAGATCACTTATCATTTGATGCGGTTGGTATTCCTGGCTTCCAGTTTATACAGGATACAATGGATTATGGTACCCGTACCCACCACAGTAACCAGGATACCTACGATAAATTAAGCGAGGCTGATTTGAAACAAGCGGCTGTAATTACAGCATCTTTTGTGTACAATACATCGCAACGCGATGAGATGATACCACGCAAGGCGTTACCCGCCGCACCGAAAAATTAATGTAAAAGGCTCCACTAAAATGGAGCCTTTCTTTTTGCCTGATTTATTAATTAGTTTATCGGCCTCAACACCCTGTTCCACCTAACCCGGTTAAATATATTCTGGGTTGAATCTGTACTGAACCAGGTAAGTACAGCTTTGCCTATCACATGGTCCTCTGGCACATATCCCCAAAAGCGCGAGTCTAAAGAGTCATGGCGGTTATCGCCCATCATCCAGTAGTAATCCATTTTAAAGGTGTAGGTATCGGCTTTCTTGCCGTTTATTAGTATGTCTTTGCCGTTTACGGTCACTTTGTTGTTTTCATACACTTCTATCGCGCGGCGGTATAAAGTAAGCGTAGAATCGTTCAATGGGGTTGTCCAGCCCTTTTTAGGTAGCCTTATCGGGCCAAAGTTATCCAGGTTCCATTTAAACTTTGGGTTATGCGGAAATATCTCGGCATCATACATACCCGCCGTGGCAATTACCGGGGTAACGCTTTTTACATTAGAAAGCGTTCTAAGCATCTCCGCTGCCGACTTTGACATCACCATTTCATAAGTATTTGCTGATGGTTGGTTTTGTATAGTGATACGTTGTTCCTGCAAAATATCTGGATTAATAGTCACCCCATTAGTTACCACATCATACGATGTTTGCTGCTTTGGCGCATTTGGCGCGGGTTTGCCATTAATATAAACTTGCGCATTAACAATACTCAATACATCGCCGGGGATAGCCTGGCAGCGTTTAATTAAGCAGGTGCGCTCATCAACAGGTAGATTATATACGGGGCCTGCTTCATCAGGTTTGTTAAAAACAACAATATCGCGGTTCTTTATTTTGGTAAAACCGGGTAGTCTTAAATAAGGCAGTTGCAATATATCCCAATAGGTTTTAACGCCGTATAGGGTTGGCTCGGTAAACGGTATGGCTAAAGGGGTATTAGCTATACGCGGGCCGTAGCTTATTTTGCTTACAAACAGGTAATCGCCGGTTAGCTGCGTGCCTTCCATTGATCCGGATGGAATAGCATAAGCCGAAAACAATAAGCCCTTTACCACAGTAGAAACTATTACCGCGAAAACTATAGCATCAACCCACTCGCGGGTTTTAGATTTTTTAACCTTTACCGCTTTAGGGTCTTTTTTAAAATTGAACTTCCAATTCATGAACTTAAGTTTTTTCAAAACTTAGATAGCTAAAACAAGAAATTGTTACAAGGTAAAATAATTAAGTTCTTAACAAATGGTCCACCATCCTTGCTGGATCCTTAATAAAGTTAGCATAGGTTTGAAAAATATTGGTTTGGTCGTATGTGCGAACTGTCACCCCTATATCGCTAAACTCGTAGATCAGCGAGTCGGGGTATGCAATAAGTATGGGCGAATGCGAGGCGATAATAAACTGCGAATCGTCTTTTATGAGCTCGTCCATTCGCACTAACATGGCCATTTGTCGGGTAGGTGATAATGCAGCTTCGGGCTCATCCAAAACATAAAAGCCATTACCTTTGAAACGGTTCATGAATAATGACCAAAAAGCCTCGCCGTGTGATTGCTCATGTAACGACTTGCCGCCGTATGCCTTCAATAAAGAAGGGCTCGGGCCGGGTTCGGCATCGAGGTTATCTATTTCTGTAGCAACATTAAAAAAGCTTTCGCTCCGTAAAAAATAGCCATCGCTATGCCGATTGGTGCCTCTTGAAGTACGTAAATACCTGTGCAAAACAGAATGAGTTTCCCTGGTATTAAAATTGAAATTAAACGAGCCGCCCTCCGGATTAAATCCGGATGCTATGGCGATAGCTTCTAATAGTGTCGATTTCCCGGTGCCGTTCTCGCCAACAAAATAAGTGACCTTTGGGTGGATTTTAAAACCATCCCTCTCTTTAAAAAATGGTAACGAGAATGGGTAAGCGTTGGGATCGGCAACGGTTTTATTGAAATAAACATCTATTAGTTGGCCCTTCGAGATCATTTTTTAAAAGTGATACAAGATAAACGTTCGGCCAGAATAAACAAATTTATTCTTCGGTAGGCGTTGGTGACGCGGGTTTTGTAATTCCTGGTTTAAATTTCGGGGCCACTCTAAATTTCGGGCTAAAGAGCACCGCGTAACCGATAGCATCAAGCCACTCGCGGGCTTTAGATTTAGGCTTTACAGCAGTAGTGTTTTTTTTGAAATTGAACTTCCAATTCATACCGTTAGGTTTTGATATAAAATTTGATACGCAAACAGAAAAATTGTTACAGCGTAAACCTATTCTTCGGGCGGTGTTGGTGGCGCAGGTTTAGTAACTCCGGCTTTAAATCTCGGGATGAAACCAATTTTAGGTTTGTCCTCAATAGGTGCTTCTTCGTTTTTTTCTTCGGATGGAGTTTCAGCAGGTTTAGTAATGCCCGCTTTAAACCTCGGCGTAAAACCAACTTTAGGTTTATCTTCAACAGGAGCTTCTTCTGCTTTCTTTTCTTCGGATGGGACTTCAACAGGTTTAGTAACCCCTGCTTTAAATCTTGGTGTAAACCCAACTTTAGGCGGAGTAGCCGGTGGTGCTTCTTCCTTCTTTTCTTCCGGCGTATCTTCGGCAGGTTTGGGCGGAGCGGGGGCTTTAAACCGGGGTGTAAAGCCAACCTTTGGCGATGGCGCAGCCATTTCGCTTAATTCTTCGTTTACCGTTTGTTCGGCCAGTTGGTTTTCTATTTTTGGTTTTTCGGTTTTAACCTCGGGTGGCAGGTTATACTGCCGCCTGACTTTATTGAACCAATACTTCTTAGTATGGTCAAAGCTTTTCTCGCCCATTTGCTCGTAGTGCAATTTAAATTCAGAAAATAGCGCCGGCTCGCCTTGTTGTAAGGCTGCCAGGTCAATCCGCTTCTTTTTAAAAAACTCTTCGAAAGTCATGTTTTTAATTTAAGAGTCAAGAAGTAAGAATCAAGAGTCAAGAAAAACAGGTCTTGGTTCTTGATTCTTACTTCCTGACTCTATTGCGTAGCAATATCAATGTCCAATTTATTAAAATGTATGCCCTTATCCGTTTGTACCCAATCCTCGCGCTCTTCGTCAGTAGCGTTCAATAATTTTGGGAACCATTCTAACGGAAAAGCCTGTTGTTTGCCATCTTCCTTTTCAACAAAAAGCAGTCCATTGTTAAAGATAACTTTAACTTTTTTTTCCTGCTTACGTGAGTATAGTAGTGGCATGTGGCCCCCTCTAAATCTCCCCCGGTAGGGGAGACTTTTTAATTTATGTTTTTAAAAACCCTCCCTACCGGGGAGGGTTGGGTGGGGCTTTACTCCGCCATATTATGATAAACCGCTTGCACGTCATCATCTTCCTCTAAACGGTCAATCAGCTTTAATACATCAACAGCCTGTTCTTCGGTTACATCTTTAAATGATTGCCCTACACGCTCCAATTTTGCCGATCGTACTTCAATACCCATCTCCTCTAAAGTTTTTTGCATTTTGCCAAAATCTTCAAAAGCGGTATGTAGTACAGCTATATCATTTCCTTCTTCATCAGCCTCAACAAAAAGGTCCTCTAAACCGGCATCTATCAGTTCAAACTCCAGTTCTTCCAGGTCGCGGTCGCCGGGTACAAACGTAAAAACAGATTTACGTGTAAATATAAAATCAAGCGACCCGGTTTTACCCAGCGCGCCATTGTATTTGGTAAAATAACTGCGTACGTTAGCTACGGTACGGTTAATGTTATCGGTAGCGGTTTCAACTAGTATGGCAACACCGTGGGCGGCATAGCCTTCGTAAACCAGTTCTTCGTAATCTTTTTCATCACGACTGGTCGCTCTTTTAATAGCAGCCTCAACGCGATCTTTAGGCATATTAACCGCCTTCGAGTTTTGTACCGCGGTACGTAAACGCGAGTTGGTATTCACATCGCCGCCACCGGCTTTAACAGCCATCACTATCTCTTTACCCAAACGGGTAAACTGTACGGCCATTTTGGCCCAACGCTTAAATTTTCTTTCTTTACGGAATTCGAATGCTCTTCCCATTGTAATATTTAGTCAATAGTCCATGGTCGATAGTCCATAGAATGTGGGGTTAAAGATAAGAGGTTTCTTTTACTTTTTCAGGTTTTCCAACATATCCGCAGTCATGCTGCCCAAGTCAAATTTTTGTTTCCAGCCCCAATCGTTTTGGGCGTAAGTGTCGTCTATGCTTTTTGGCCAGCTATCGGCAATGGCCTGGCGGGGGTCAAAATCGGCGTAGCTTATCTCGAAATCAGGCAGGTGTTTTTTTATTTCTGCGGATAATTGCGCAGGTGTAAAACTAATGCCCCCTAAGTTGTACGATGAACGGATGGTCAATTTTTCAGCGGGTGCTTCCATCAACTCCATAGTAGCGCGAATGGCATCTTCCATATACATCATTGGCAAAGCAGTATCGGCAGAAAGAAAATTTTCATACTTGCCATTAGCCAAAGCCTGGTGAAAAATATCAACTGCATAATCTGTTGTGCCGCCTCCGGGTTCAGATCGCCAGCCTATCAGGCCGGGGTAACGGATACTGCGCACATCAACCCCATATTTAGTATAATAATACTCGCACCAGCGCTCGCCTGCCAGTTTACTAAATCCATAAACCGAGTTTGGATCCATCACGCAAAACTGCGGCGTATTTTCTCTCGGCGAATGCGGCCCGAAAACGGCGATAGAGCTTGGCCAAAAAACCTTGGCAGTTTTAAACTCGACCGCAAGATCCAGTATATGAATGAGTCCATTCATGTTCAAATCCCAGGCTAGTTTTGGTTTTTGTTCGCCTACGGCAGATAGTATGGCAGCCAGTAAATAAACCTGTGTAGGGCGATGTTTCTCGAACAGTTTATGCAGATTGTCCTTATCCAGCACATTAGCCAGCTCGAATGGCCCGGCGTTTATAACGGGGTTATCAGTATTGCGGATATCGGATGCTATAACCTGGTCATTACCATATTTAGCGCGTAGGTTCATAACCAATTCAGTGCCTATTTGGCCGTTAGAGCCAAGCACTATTATCTTTTCATTCATATTGAGTATCAGTTGCAGCAAAGGTAAAAATTTGCATGAAATGATTTGCGTGGATTTCACACCTGTATCTTAATTATTACCGGTAGTTAAAACAGGCATTTTTCGGGCATCGGGGGCTATGCCGGTAGTAATTTTAAGCGTTTTTCGGGTATCAGGTGTTTTGCCGGTAGTAATTTTTACTATTTATCGGGTATGAACGCTTATACTGACAGTTATTTTCTTATATAACATATTGAAAATAAATGAATTAAATTAAAATCAAAGAACGAATGGTTGATTTTGAGACAAATCAAATGTGCATTTTTTTGTGATGGCCGATGGAGCCGGATTTAATAGAACTCCTAACAATATACGAAAATTTGGGGAATTTAATGGTGGCGTTAAAAGGGTTCTTGCATCATTTACATAAATAATACATAGTCAATAAAAAAAAGTCCGATATTTGCCTTTCAATAAATAATTATTAATTAACGTTTTAAACAAAATGAAACCGCCGTGAGGCAACTTCATAACATTAACAAACAATTTAACACAATGAAACCTCCGCAGGAAGCTTCATTACAATTAACAAACAATTTAACACAATGAAAATCGCAGTTGTAGGTGCCACAGGATTAGTTGGCACTAAAATGTTGCAGGTTCTAGCAGAACGCAACTTCCCCATTACAGAACTATTATTAGTCGCATCAGAAAAAAGTGTAGGTAAAGAGATCACTTTCAAGGGTAAGGCTATAAAGGTAATATCTGTTGAGGATGCGATAAAACAGAGGCCTGACATCGCCTTATTTTCGGCAGGTGGCAGCACATCATTGGCGCAGGCTCCGCTTTTCGCAGCAGCAGGTACTACGGTTATTGATAATTCATCAGCCTGGCGTATGGACCCAACCAAAAAACTGGTTGTGCCCGAAGTTAATGCCGCTGTGTTAACTCCCGAAGATAAGATATTTGCCAATCCAAATTGCTCGACCATACAAATGGTAGTGGCTTTAAAACCATTGCACGATAGATATAAAATTAAACGTGTGGTTGTATCAACCTATCAATCAGTAACCGGTACCGGCGTTAAGGCGGTAGACCAGTTAATGAATGAGCGTGCCGGTATTGACGGCCCAATGGCATACCCATACAAAATTGACTTGAACGTTTTACCTCATATTGATGTATTTACCGAGAATGGCTACACCAAAGAGGAAATGAAAATGGTTAAAGAAACCAACAAGATCATGGGCGATGACAGTATCCGTGTTACGGCTACTACGGTACGGATCCCGGTTATGGGTGGGCACTCAGAGTCGGTAAACATTGAGTTTGCTAACGATTTTGACCTGGCCGAAGTAAGAGATATACTAAGCAAAGCGCCGGGCATTGTTGTTACCGATGACGTAGCCAATTTAAAATACCCAACGCCGCTTGACGCCCATGATAAAGACGAGGTTTTTGTAGGCCGTATCCGCCGTGATGAGAGCCAGGCAAACACTTTAAATTGCTGGATAGTGAGCGACAACCTGCGCAAAGGCGCGGCAACCAACGCTGTACAAATTGCCGAGTATTTGGTAGCTAAACATTTGGTAGGGCAGGCGGTAGAAGCGTAACCCCCTAACCCCCTAACCCCCTGAAGGGGGAACTAATATTAAAAAGGGATAGCCGGTTGGTTATCCCTTTTTTGTTATATCATCCTTTCACCACATCTGTCATTTCGAAACGAGGAACGAGTGAGAAATCTTAAACACCCTGCTTGGCAGTATAGTCGCTCGTATAAGATTTCTCGCTGCGCTTCGAAATGACAGATGTGTTTTTCTCAACTTTCCCAAAACCATCCATCAACCCACCTGTAATATTTATAGAGATAAATTTAAAATCTATACTATTATGGCAGTCTTAAGTAATAAAATAGTAGCTGTTCTAACCGAGGAAGGATTTGAGCAGGTGGAGTTAACCAGTCCGATAGAGGCATTAAGGTATGCCGGAGCAACGGTACATATAATATCCCCGCAAAGTGGGCGAATAAAAGCATGGGATAAAACCGACTGGGGTATTACGGTTGATGTAGATAAGGAGCTAAGCGAGGTTAGCCCCGATGATTATGATGCGCTGGTATTGCCCGGTGGTGTTATGAACCCCGATAAATTGCGGCAGAATAAAGATGCGGTCGCCTTTGTATCTGCTTTTTTAGAAGATGGTAAACCTGTGGCTGCCATCTGTCATGGCCCGCAAGTACTCATAGAAACCGGCATGTTAAAGGGCCGTAAACTCACCTCATACCCATCCCTGCAAACCGACCTGAAAAACGCCGGTGCCAAATGGGTTGACGAAGAGGTTGTGGTAGACAACGGACTGATAACCAGCCGCCGCCCTGCCGATCTGCCCGCATTTAATAAAAAGATGATCGAGGAGATTGCGGAAGGTGTGCATCATGAGGTGTAGCCCCTAACCCCCTGAAGGGGGAACAAATTGCGCTATTTTCATTTCGAAACGAGGAACGAGTAAGAAATCTTATACGAGCTACCTGGCAGTCTTAAGATTTCTTTCTCCGTTTGAAATGAAGGTCAATTTTTTTGTTTGATCAGATTTTAGTAAATTTGATTATGGTACAATTAAGCGGAACATATCGTAATGGGAACATCACATTGGATGAGCCTATAAATATTGACAAGTCGGTTAAAGTGATTGTTACTTTTATGGATATCGATGCCGATCCAAAAGAAAAGCGTTTAACATTTAATGATTTCTCGTTCGCCAAATCGAGGGAATTACTAAAAGATGTTAAAGGAAGTCTTTCTGATGCAGTTATTGAGGAAAGAAGAAGCGCATTGTGAAACTTTTCTTAGATACGTCCACGTTAATTAAATTGTATTTTAAGGAAGAAGGTACAATCGAGTTGGATAAAGTATTAGCCAATTATACGATAACTAAGATTTTCCTTTCCGAAGTTTCAAAAGTTGAATTCTTTTCAGCGATTTATAAAAAAGCACGAACAGGAAGCTTAACACTCCAAAACGTACATGATATTTTAGATGCATTTATTGCTGATGAAGAAAAATATACTTTTATACCGATAGAAGCAGAAATTATAAATTTAGCAAAAAGCCTAATCGAAAAACATGGTATTGAAGGTCTACGAACGCTAGACGCAATACAACTTGCTACTGCTTGTATTGTTAGCCAATCTATCGATATAGCTTTAACAAATGATAAATTACTAAACCTTTTTTTGGTTTCTGAAAATATTAAGACTTCTGTTTAGTATGTCTTCAAAAAAAGCCATCATAATCGGTGCAGGTATAGCCGGAATTGCAACCGCTATCCGTTTAGCTGTTAAAGGCTATACGGTTGATGTATTTGAAGCTAGCGCCACCCCCGGCGGTAAACTGGCCGAAATTAAGAAAGATAATTTTAGGTTTGATGCCGGGCCCAGCCTGCTTACGCTGCCACAATATATTGACGAGCTTTTTGAACTGGCCGGTAAAGAGGCATCGGCTTATTTCCAATACCAAAAGCTGGACGTTACGTGCAAATATTTTTATGAGGACGGTACCAAATTAACAGCCTATGCCGATAGGGATAAGTTTGAGAAAGAAATAACTACTCATATTGGCGAGCCAGCCGAAGCCCTGGAAAAGCAAATGGCCAATAGCGCGCAGATCTATGAGCTAACTAATCCCGTGTTTTTACAGCGAGCTTTCCTGGGCTTAAAAAGTTTCTTTACTAAAGAGGGTTTTAAGGCGCTGCTCAACTTAAAAAAACTAGATACCGGCCGCACCATGCACCAGGCTAATCAAAGCTTTTTTAAGGATGAGCGTATGGTGCAGTATTATGATAGGTATGCTACCTACAATGGCTCAAACCCGTACACCGCACCGGCAACGTTAAATGTGATTCCGCATTTGGAGCAGGAATTTGGGGCGTATTTTCCTAAAGAGGGTATGTATAGCATTATTACCAGCCTGGTTAATTTGGCGGTGATGCTGGGCGTTAATTTCAATTATAATTCGCCGGTTGATGAGATTGTTTTAAAGGGCAAGACCGCGACCGGGATAAAAGTTAAAGGCGAGGTTATTAATGCCGATGTGGTGGTATCTAACATGGATATTTGGTTTACTTATAACAAGCTGTTAAGCGGTTATCCAAAACTTCAGCCTGAAAAAATATTAGCGCAGGAGCGCAGCAGTTCGGCATTGGTGTTTTATTGGGGGATAAATAAAAAATTTGCCAAACTTGATCTGCATAACATATTTTTTAGCGCCGATTATAAGGCCGAGTTCGACCATATCTGGCAGCAAAAAACAATTTATCACGACCCAACAGTCTACCTCAATATCACTTCAAAGCTCAAACCAAAAGATGCCCCGCCGGAATGCGAGAATTGGTTTGTGATGATAAACGTCCCCGCAAATACAGGGCAGGATTGGGACAACCTGATAGCCGATGCCCGTAAAAATATATTAGCCAAACTATCCAGCTTGTTAAACGAAAACATAAGCAAACTCATTATTAGTGAAACCGTGCTCGACCCGCGCGGTATTGAAAGTAAAACCTTATCCTACCAAGGGTCAATTTACGGCACCAGCTCCAACGGTAAATATGCCGCCTTTATGCGCCATGCTAATCAATCATCCAAAATAAAGAACCTGTATTTTGTTGGCGGTAGTGTGCATCCGGGTGGTGGTATACCGTTATGTTTGTTGTCAGCTAAGATTGTCAGCGAAAGTTTATAACGCGTTACAACATGTCATGGGTAGCTAGAGCGAAGGATCTTCTACACGCACTGAGTAAGCAGTTTACATCCTCGGCATATCTGTTTAACAGATTTTTTTATTTCTTACAACATTCTCCGTATCTTCCCTTTTTACAAAAAATAAAACCGCTAGCCTGTATGAAAACTATCAATCGCTTAACTATTATGGCGCTTGCGCTGCTGCCCTTTGCAGTAAACGCCCAAACACCCGAGACCAAAGTCTGGGTGTCCAAATCAAATGACTATACAAAGATCTTACTGGATATTGATAAAAAATATTCGCCCGAGTTTGGCTCACGCCAGGGCCTGGCTGTGTATGACGAGCAGATATCTGTACCTACACTGGCCAACGGCACTGCTGCGCGAAAAGAACGCCTGGCTGCAATTGTCAAACTAAAAGCGGCCCGCCAAACCGAAACCGATGAATTTGTTAAGCAGGACCTGAATATCCTCATAACTAAATCAGAACTGGGGATAAGGAGTGAGTTATACGGACTGCAAAAAAGAGTGCCGTTTTTAAATGCTACCGGCAGCGTGTTTGGCGGGCTGCAAACCCTGCTTGACGACCAAACCGCGCCCGAGCGCCGCCAGGCAGCATTGGTACGCCTGCGCAAATACGCCGGTTTAGAAAAAGGATACACGCCTATTGTTGATATTATGAAGCAACGCATCCAACAACAAATGGCCAAGCCGGGCGTCATCTATCCTTCAAAACAGGATGTTGAAGTATCATTACAGCATGATGTAAGCATGTTGGATGGTATTGGCGAGTTATTTAAAAAATACAAGCTGACCGGCTGGGAGCAGTCTTACGCCATTATAAAAAAACAATTAAGCAGTTATGATGGCTGGATCCGCACCACGATACTTCCTAAATCGCGCACAGATTTTAGATTGCCTGCCGAAGAATATAAACTGGCTTTAGAAAACTATGGGATAGATATTCCGCCTGCACAGCTGGCTAAAATGGCCCATGCTATGTTTAACGATCTGCAAAAGCAAATGGGTGGTTTGGCAAAAAAAATTGCCGAAAAATATAAACTGCCTTCAAGCGATTACCGCGATGTAATCAAATATCTGAAGAAAGACCAGATAGTAGGCGACTCTATTATGCCGCTTTATCATCGCCATTTGGCAGATATAGAAGCCATCATCCGTGAGCATCATTTGGTTACATTGCCTAACAGGCCGGCAATTATTAGGCTGGCGTCTGCTGCCGAGACTGCGCAGCAACCTGCCCCGCACATGGTGCCGCCACCATTTTTAAATAACACCGGCCAGCGCGGCGTTTTTGTATTGCCTTTAAATATGCCGGCTGCTGCAGGTGTTAAAGAAGACAAGTATGACGACTTTACCTTCGATGCGGCTTCATGGACATTGATAGCTCACGAAGCGCGCCCCGGCCACGAATTACAGTTTGATAAGATGGTTGAAGAAGGTGTATCGCAAGCACGTGCGTTGTATGCTTTCAACTCGACCAATGTTGAGGGCTGGGGATTGTATTCTGAGTCGATAACCTTGCCATATATGCCGATTGAAGGTAAGCTGATCTCGTTGGATTATCGCCTGCTGCGTTGCGCCCGCGCCTTTTTGGATCCCGAGCTACAGGCCGGAATCACCACCCAAAAACAGGCCTATGCCGTATTGATGAACGATGTGGTACAGTCGCATGCCTTTGCGCAGGAAGAGGTGGAGCGTTATACGCTAAACTCGCCCGGACAGGCTAACAGTTATTTTTATGGCTACACCAAAATGGTAAGGCTACGTAAGGATACAGAGGCCGCGTTAGGCGCGAAATTCAATCAGCAAAAATTTCATGACTTTGTATTGGCACAGGGCATATTGCCACCGGCGCTATTGCGTGAAGCGGTAATGAACGATTTTGTACCGAAAGAGAAATAGGGTTTTAGAGTCAGGAATCAAGAGACAAGAATCAAGAAACTGGTTAACAATACTAAACCACCAAGTCTTGATTCTTATCTCTTGACTCTTGTTTCTTCAAATTAACCGGCTGCGGTACTTTTACATAATACCCGGTGCCATCATAAATACGTTTGCGCGGGTGCTCTTTACAGGTATCGCTGCAGCAGCCTTCCATGGTGGTGCCGCAGTCATCGCATTGGGTAAAGTGTTCGTTGCACTCGGGGTTGGCGCAGTTTATCATTTTCCCGGTGGTTTTGCCGCAGTTGTAGCAGGTTGATATCACCACCGGGTTAACGCTATTTACCTCAATCGATAAACGATTATCAAACACATAACATTTACCTTCAAAATCCTCGCCGCCTGCTTCTTTGCCGTATTTAATAATACCGCCGTGTAGTTGGTAAACATCAGTAAAACCCTCGTGTAATAGCAGGGCCGATGCTTTTTCGCATTTTATGCCGCCGGTGCAATAGGTAACTATTTTTTTATCCTTGTATTGGGCAAGCTCATTGATCTTATCCGGAAAATCACGAAAATTCTCGATATCCAACGTTATAGCATTTTTAAATTTGCCCAGGTTATGCTCGTAGTTGGAGCGTACGTCAAGTATAATAACATCCTCGCTGTTCTTCAGTTCCAAAAACTCTTTGGGCTCTAAATGCTTGCCGGTTTTTTGCTGCGGATTGATAATGTTTGGATCGCGCAGGCCTGAGTGTACAATCTCTGATTTATAACGCACATGCATTTTTACAAATGATGGCGTATCCACCTCGTCAACTTTAAAGTCTATAGCCGCAAAACGCGGGTCAGCATGCAAGGTATCCATGTAAGTTTTACATGATTCGGCAGAACCCGAAACGGTGCCATTTAATCCCTCTTCGGCAACAATAATACGCCCGGTAAGGTTAAGCTCTTTGCAAAATTTTAAATGATCGGCAGCAAATTGCTCCGCATCCGCTATTGTCGAATAACAATAGTAAAGTAGTGTATTATATTTTCCCATAAAATCATTGATGCCGCTGCAAACGGCGTTAAATGAAGGGCAAAGATAATGTTTTGAGCTGAAAGCTAAAAGGCTAAAGCATAGAAGTTGATAAAGCTTTCTGCTTTTAGCTTTTGCCTTTCAGCTTAACGTATTCCATAGAATATCCTTATCCCCTGCAAATACTTTTTATTGCCGGCATAAGATACGCCATAATCAACCCTGAAAATAAGGCGTTGCAGGCCCACATAAAATTCCGAATAATTGGGGTTGTTCTTTTCGGTTAAGTAATTGGCACCTACTACTTCTTCCAATTTCAGTTTCCTTAAAAACGGAACCTGTTTTAATATAAATCCCGAGAAATTATGTTGGTAATGAGCCTCGGCATAGGCGCTATTTGCACTGTAAATATAAAAGGGTAAAAAATGGAAACTGCCTACATAGGTAGGGTCGAACGTTGTACCCTGGTTACCTAAAAAGTGGTTATAATCCATATAATAAAGCGCGTTTCGATTAAAAAAATCGCCGGCTGATAATTTGAAAGAAGAATATCCCAATAAACCTATCCGGATATGATCTTTAGAAACATCAACCGAAGCAAAATCATAATCAGCATCTGATGCGAAAACGCCGGGAATAGCTTTGCGGTAATTTAACGTAACCGTAGGGTAACGTGGTTCCAGGTAAACTATGCCTGTTGGCCGGGTAATATATTGCTGGTTAAACGTAAACTTAACGGATGTATTAAAAGTAAATGCCTGGTTTTGCGGAAACAGGAATGAGCGGTCGTCAGCCGATGTACCTGCCGGAGCTAACGGATTATTTGAAGTATAATCTGTTTTTGAATTGGTGAAAATATGATTGTAGGAGTTGTTGTACAATTGGGTACGATTGGCATAAGATAAGCTAGCCGACCATAATACCCCATTAGCCAGTTCTCGCTTATATCCAACCGAGCCAAATTCGGTACGGTAATATTTAACATAATTGTTTTCGCTCAATAAGGTACTCAAGGTGTTAAAGTACAATGAGCGCGTACCCACATTATTCAGATCGAGCACGTCGGTGCCAAAGTTGACAAAAAACTCGCCGGCATGAAAAGGATCATAGGTATAAGATGAGTGTATATTGGCGCTAAACATTTTGTTGGCAAAACCATATCGCACAGCCGGCGAAATGCTAAACGTTTTAAAATCATCAGACGTTTTGGAGTACCGTACTTTTAAGTTAAGCCCGTAACCTTCAACCGTGTTGTAAAACAACGTTTGCAAAAATGGATATACGTAAAGCGAGTCCTTATTGTCACGACTGGTAGCTGTAAAACCAAATACAGTATAGGGTATAAGTAAAACGCGGTTCTTGCTTTTTTGTAAAGAATCCAGGTAGGGTTTTGTTTTTTGTATCACAGCTATACTATCCTTTTTTTGATAGTCACGGGTTTCCTGCGCAGTCAACGGCACCGGCCGGTTTTTATCCCAATAGCCTGCCGTTTGAGAATTGGACGCGGTGTCAATTTTTAGTATTTCGCCGGTAAAATAGCCGGGCGGATGGGTAATATTAAACTTATAGTTATTGTAAATGCCAATATAATATCCCTCAAAATTAAAACCTAATACTTTGCCTTTGTAAGCATATTGTATAGATGCCGGCATCCAGGTGCTATCTTTTATAGGCACATATTGCTGGCTTATTTGCATGGTATCAACCAGGTTAAGCGCGTTATCCTTGCTGGTTAATTGCAGGTCGACACTGTAAATGCGCCAATCGCCCTCCACTATATAAATGTTGCCCCTAAATACCGGGTCATATTTTCGGCGCGGAACAAGTTCAATTTTATAAATTGTTTTACCATTTTCATTAGCTATTCCGGCTAGTTTATAGTTATAGTAATGGAACGCGTTACCAGCTACCGGCGATATAAATCCACGGCTGCTTAAACCATTAATGGTGAAAATGTTTTTATAAAAATTGCCCTGAAGGTCGGATGCCTTGTTGTAGCTAAATGTAGGTGTAATACCCGCCATGCGGGTAGATATGGTAACTTCTTTTACTTTATTGGGCCGCTCATAATCAAAATTTGATAGTGATTCTGATTGGTATAATATTCCCCTGCCATTGGTATCCAGGTCTAAAACTTTGGCTACGCCCTGCCTTAAAAGTGATTTTGGTGCGCTGGTTAGTCTTTGCACCCCTTTTACATAAATAACGCACGAGTAGGAGTTGATCTCATTTAAATAATAATTTCTTTTAGCAATCACCTTGTGCATTATACTCATTGCACCCGTATCGCGGCCGCCTTTAGCAGCAATCGATACTTGTTTAAGCTGATATACATCAGTCTCCATTTGTACATTATGCTGTTCGTTATGATCTGTTATGGTTACCTTGTCTATTCGTTCTTTATAACCAACATAGCGGTAAACCACATCATAAGTACCCGGCTCTAGTTTAAACCTATATATGCCATCCTCATTGGTAGTAGTGCCATAGGTAGAATTGCGGATGTAGACAGAAACAAAGGATATTGGTGTGCCTTTAGTATCGGTTATGCGGCCTGATAGAATAAATTGCTGCGCTGATGCTTTAAAAACTAAACCACTCATCAGCATAAAAAACGATAGTAAAAATCTATTCATACAGTACACAATTAAGGTTTTAAAGGCTTAATTGTTTGCGCCGGCAACTATTATTATTTTAAACACGCGGTTTTGAAGCTAAATGCCAGTTTATGCTTAATTTTGAAAAAATTAACTTTTATCATGTATAACACACTACAACCGGTTTTGCAACAGGAACTTGCAGCAATAGAAGAGGCAGGCTTATATAAAAAAGAACGTATCATAACATCGGCGCAGGGTGCTGATATTACCGTACAGGGCGGACAAGAAGTAATAAATTTTTGCGCCAATAATTACCTGGGTCTAAGCGGCGATGCGCGTGTTATTGAAGCTGCCAAGCAAGCGATGGATACCCATGGTTACGGTTTATCATCGGTACGTTTTATTTGCGGTACGCAGGATATCCATAAGGAACTGGAGAAAAAGATAGCCGAGTTTTTAGGTACCGAAGATACCATACTTTACGCCGCTGCATTTGATGCTAACGGTGGTGTGTTTGAGCCTTTGTTTGATGCCCAGGATGCCATTATATCTGATGAATTGAACCATGCATCTATTATTGACGGTGTGCGCTTATGCAAGGCCCAGCGCCAGCGCTACAAGCATGATGATATGGCCGACCTGGAAGCTAAGTTGCAGGAAACCGCTGGCTTGCGTCACCGTATTATTGTTACTGATGGCGCGTTCTCTATGGATGGTACAATTGCTCAACTAGATAAAATTTGCGCCCTGGCCGAAAAATATAATGCGTTGGTGATGATAGACGAGAGCCATTGCTCGGGCTTTATGGGTAAAACCGGCAGGGGAACGCACGAGCATCATAATGTAATGGGTAAGATAGATATTATTACCGGTACGCTAGGTAAAGCTTTAGGTGGGGCATCGGGTGGATTTACATCAGGCAGGAAAGAAATAATTGATATGCTGCGCCAACGCTCAAGGCCGTACTTGTTCTCGAACACTTTGGCTCCGGCAATCACCGGCGCATCAATAGCAGTATTGGATATGCTGAGCGAAACCACCCAACTGCGCGATAAGCTGGAAAGTAATACCCAATATTTCCGCAAAGCGATGACTGATGCGGGGTTTGATATAAAAGCTGGTGTACACCCAATAGTGCCGGTTATGCTGTATGATGCTAAACTAGCGCAGCAGTTTGCCGCCAGGATGTTAGAAGAAGGTATTTATGTGATAGGCTTTTATTACCCGGTAGTACCACAAGGTAAAGCACGTATCAGGGTACAGATCTCTGCCGCGCATGATAAGGCGCATTTAGATAAAGCCATTGCCGCGTTTACCAAAGTGGGTAAGGAATTAGAAGTAATAAAATAATACGTATAGATTTTTTATATTTGTACGTATAAATTCAATTGTTATGAAATTAACGTTAAATATTGAACCAGGAATAATAGAGCAAATGAAACGGGTTGCTAAAAAAAGAAATACAAGTATTTCAAAATTAGCCGAGACCTTTTTTAAGAAAGAAGTTGAAATGGAACGCGAGCCTTTCAGGATGAAAAGCTTAGATGAATTGGCAGATATAGTTAAACATTTTACTATTGCAGGCGATCCGGTGCTTGATTTTGACCATAAGGCCGAATATCATAAGCACCTTGAAGAAAAATACGGATCGTGAGGGTTATATTTTTAGACAGTGATATCTTATTAGATGCAACACTAAAAAGACCCGGATTTATTTTGCCTGCATTGAATATTATAAATTTAATCCAAAACAGACAAGTCAAGGCAGTAACCTCATCGGTCGTATTTGTGAATGTTCATTATTTTTTAGACAGATATGACAGGTCTAACAAATTTACATTATTGAAAGAACTAAGGTCAATTCTATCAATAATAAACGTTAGCGAAGAGATAATAGACCTGGCTTTAAAAAGTGGAATAAATGATTTTGAGGACGCCGTTCAATATTATGCTGCTAAAAATGCGAAAGCAGATGTTATCATCACAAGAAACATAAAAGACTATAAAGAATCAACTATCCCGGTTTTAACTCCTGAACAATTTTTAAGAACATTATAATGCAAGACCAAATAGATCAATACACTGCCGAGATCAACGCCTTCGCACCCGCTAATGCGGATGAGCTGGAAACGTTTCGTATAAAATTTTTAGGTACCAAGGGATTGATAAAAGATCTTTTTGAGCAATTTAAAAACGTTGGCCCTGAGGAGAAACGCACGTTTGGTAAAGTATTGAACCAGTTTAAACAACTGGCCGAAGCTAAATACAATGAGTTAAAAGAAACTCATAACTCAGAACCCACAACTCAAAACTCGGATATTGATCTTACTCTGCCCGGTGATGGTTTCCAGGTTGGCTCGCGTCATCCGTTGTCGTTGGTGCGCAATGAGATCATTGATATATTTAAACGTTTAGGTTTCGTTGTTGCTGAAGGCCCGGAGATCGAGGACGATTGGCACAATTTCTCGGCCCTTAATTTCCCGGAGGAACACCCGGCGCGTGATATGCAGGATACCTTCTTCATCAAGAAAAATGCCGGTAAAGATGATATCGCTTTGCGTACCCATACCTCGTCTGTACAAGTTAGGATGATGGAGAATGGTAAACCACCGTTCCGCGCTATTATGCCGGGGCGTGTTTACCGTAATGAGGCTATATCTGCCCGGGCGCATTGCTTCTTTCACCAGGTTGAAGGGTTATATATTGATGAGAATGTATCTTTTGCCGATCTGAAACAAACTCTTTATCATTTCGTGCAGGAACTGTATGGCGAAGGTACGCAGGTGCGTTTCCGTCCATCGTATTTTCCGTTTACCGAGCCTTCGGCCGAAATGGATATATCATGCACCATTTGTAAGGGTGCGGGCTGTAATATGTGTAAATACAGCGGCTGGGTGGAGATATTGGGCTGCGGCATGGTGGACCCTAACGTGTTAGAGAATTGCGGTATCGACAGTAAAAAATATACCGGCTTTGCTTTTGGCATGGGTATGGAACGTATTGCCAACTTAAAATATGTTATACGCGATCTGCGTTTATTTAGTGAGAATGATGAACGCTTTTTAAAGCAGTTCCAGACAGAGATTATATAGTAGGATGAGGAAATTAGGGATACTAACCGTGTTTATTTTAAGCTGCTTTGCCTGCGGCAAATCAACCGATTACGTCCCTAATGTTTCGGTTAATTTCCAGATGGCATTGACCGACCCGCGACTGAATGCCCTGCACAATACCAATGGCGCGGTAATTATTAACGGTTATGGCGTGGCCGGGCTGATATTATTTCGCCGGGCCGATGGGAGCTATGCCGCTTACGACCGTTGCAGCGCCTATCTGCCGCAAAATAAATGCGCCGTAACGCTTGATAATCCCACGTTAACCTGCTCAGACCCGTGCAGTACGTCCAAGTGGTTGTTACAGGATGGTACGCCAGTTAAGGCCCCGGCTATAAAATCATTGAAGGAGTATGCTGTAAATGTCAGCGCTTTTGAGATATTTGTACAGAACTGATACATGGAAGCCGATAAAATAAAAGATAGCATTAAACGCGCCGCGCAAGATCTGTTTCGCAAGTTTGGATACCACAAAACCAGTGTGAACGAAATTGCCAAACGGGCCAAGATTGCTAAAGCTACTATTTACAAATATTTTGACAGTAAGGAGCACGTGCTGCATACCTTGCTGATGGATTATATTCGCGTAAGTGTTGACGACCTGATCCTGTCGAACCATCCCGAAATGGACGAGGAAACTCACCTGGGCAACCTGATCATGAAAACCTGCCGATTGAGCTATACCGTGTGTAACGAGTTTATCGGTTGGGACTTCATCCGTGAAAGCGCGAACTCGCAGGATTTTTTAAAGAACCTGAGTAATGAGCTGGAGGACCTGCTCATGGCGTCCTTCACCCGTATAACCGCTATCCGCAAAACGGATAACTATCAGCAACGCATGCGTTTCCTGATCAAATGCAGCAAAAGCATTGTGTTTAGTTTTGCCTTTACATCAGTAAGCGATAGTGATGTGCGAAAAAACTTTGTATCCTTCCAGAAAGAAATTTTGCCTTATTTGGTAAAGGCAGCTATTACTATTTAAGTTTTTTTAGTTTTATTGTAGCGTTTGGTGATGCATCTGCGTATTATCATAAAAAAGCAAATCATCTAAACCATGAAAAAGACTTCAATAACACTCGCTCTATTATTTTTCGCCGCGCTTTTCGCGTTAGTTTCCTGTAAAAAGGATTACTCTGATATTGTTAAACTATCTAATGCAGATACCGCCAAAATTACTACCGTGCAAAAAGGCAAGGTTATTTACGTAACGCTTGAATTTGGTAACAGTCCATACTATGAACCGGGTAGCTGGGAGTTTGACACAAGTGTATTAAACGTAGTTACCCACGGACATATAAATCCGCCCGCTGGATTAATTGGAAGTGCAGGTACAGATACCTGGACGTTTAACACATTAACAACCGGTACAACAACAATTAAGTTAAGAAACTCAGGATTCGGCGGAAGTAGTAAGATTTTGTTTAATAGTACAATTAAGGTTGAGTAAGCGCGTCCAGCTCATCAATAGTCCCACCTCCCACTACGTCATTGCTTTTCTTCCCACCACGTCCTTACAGCAATGACGCGTGGAGAGAAGCGCCGCACCAACAAACCGCGCTGTACGAATTCCGCTGACTTCGGACGGCTATTTCGTGAAACAAAACACGCCGTGGTCCGATAGCTATCAGGAGACGTAGAACCGAAAACTTTCCCATAACAAACCACGCAACTCCTTCGTATAAAGTATTGTATATTAAAATAATAAAAACAATCTTTGTAACTAAATTATTACAATTAAGTAAAGTCGTACATAACCATACATTTTTTAACTATAACCCCCTTAAAATTATGAAAGCGTTAAAATTCACTTTAATTGCAGTGTTAGTGGCGTTTGCCATTTCGTGTAAAAAATCAGACACCAGCACCAGTACCGCCGTAACCATCGATGAAGCCGCCGACATGGCTGCAAGCTCGGTATCGTCAAACACATTCGGCTTTGCTACCGTTGCCGATAATGTTGGCGTAAATGCGCAAACACTTACTTCGGTAGGTAGTGTGGGCGGGCAATCTGTTAACTCGCTTACAACCAATACCACCCGCCAGACCTGCGGAACTACCGTTGCCGATAGTATTTCGGCATCGGGTAAAACCAATGATGTTACGTTTAGCTACTTCTACAAGTTTATGCGTACGCTAAACTGTAATGCCAACAGTCAGCCTGATAATGTGGCCAACGCCATTACCTTTAAAGGCAGCATTGACGGCCCGCGCATTACCTCGGTTGATGCCGGCACAGCAAATGTTACTATTGGCGGTTTAACCACCAATGCTACCAACTTTGTTGTTAATGGCAAATACAGCCGCAAGGGCGCTTTCACCTCTAAAGTAGGTGGCAAAGCAACCGGCAGCAGCAATGTGGAAATTACCGCCACCAATGTATTACTATCAAAACCAGCACGTAATATTGTTAGCGGTACGGCTACCGTTACTATATCAGGCTCATCAGCCAAAGGCACTTTTAGCTATACCGGTACCATGGTATTTAGCGGCAATAATAGCGCTGCTTTAACCGTAGGTACAACTGTTTACATCATCAACCTGCTTACCGGTACGTATGTTAAACAATAAGTAATAATATACTCAGCTATAAGCGCCCCGCCTATTTGTCGGGGCGCTTTTTTGTTTTTAAAGGTCGTGGCTATGTGTTGGCACATACTTATAAGTCATTTATTGTCAACGGATAATACTTTGTCAGAATAATATCTATATATTTATTCTAACCAATAATACCTAATCACCCATCTAATGTATATCAGCCATTTATTGCGGATATTCTCCCGGCTTCCAGTTAAATTCGGGCTATTTTGTTCGATGTTGCTGTTATTAGCTTTTATACCCCGCGATGAAGATCCTCTGGTTAAAATTGTTGCCTCGCTACAGCGCTGGACAGACACCATCCCACAGGAAAAAGTGTACCTGCACCTGGATAAACCGTATTATGCCTTAGGCGATACCATTTGGTTTAAAGGCTATGTAACCATCGGCAGCAGGCACCAGCTATCCAAACTAAGCGGCTCGTTATATGTCGATCTGATAACCGAGAAAGATTCTGTTATCCGTGCCTTAAAATTACCCATAACTACCGGCATGGTAATAGGCGATTTTACTTTAGGCGATGAATTTAAAGAGGGCAGCTACCGCATACGCGCCTATACCCAATGGATGCGTAACGCGGGCGAAGATTATTTTTTCGATCGAACTTTTACCGTGGGCAACATTGTAAGCCACAACATCATCACCAAAGCCGATTACCAATATAAAGACATAGACGGCAAACCCGTTCTGACCGCCACCCTGAATTACACTAATGACGAAGGCAAGCCCCTTGCCGGCAAGGATGTGCATTACCAGATCATCATCAATAAAAAAGTGGCCTGGTCAACATCCACAAAAACAAATACGCAAGGGAATATACAGGTAAAGATCACTAATGAAAACCATGTGGATTTGAGCGGCGCCTACATCACTACTACGCTTGATGGCAGCAACAAAAACACCATAACCCGCGATTTCCCCATAAAAGCTGCGCTATCGCAAAGCGATGTGCAGTTTTTCCCCGAGAGTGGTAGTTTAGTTAACGGTATAGCCTCAAGGGTGGCTTTTAAAGCCGTGGGCATAGATGGCGCAGGTATCGCCATAAAAGGAAAGATAACAGATAATGAAAATAAGGAAGTAGCCGAAATAGAAACCCTGCATGCAGGCATGGGTAGTTTTTTATTAAGACCCGAGGCAGGTAAAACTTACAATGCCAACATCGTTTTTGCCGATGGTACAACAAAAACCATAGTCTTGCCAAAAGCAGCCAGCGAAGGTTATGTACTAAGCGTTTATCAGCCAAATAATGACAGTGTTTTGGTGAGGATAGGCGCTTCGGCTGGTTTGCAAAAAGTATTCCTGAACTTAGTCGCCCATACCAGCGGCGAAACCATATTTGCATCGCCTATAAAAATAGAAAAGGCTATTACATCTGTTTGGCTGGATAAGAAAGCATTCCCAACAGGCATAGCGCAATTTACCATCTTCAATAATAATGGCGAGCCGCTGAATGAGCGTATTGCTTTTATCCGCGGCAATGACTTGATGAAACTTGATGTAAAAACAGTAAAAAGCGCCTATAGAAGCAAAGAGCATATCAACATTAATTTAGAAGCAAAAGACAGTAAAGGCAAAGGCGTGCCGGGCAACTTCTCAGTGACGG
>NZ_JAQBOF010000005.1 GCF_028288185.1 Mucilaginibacter sp.
TGATGAAACTTGATGTAAAAACAGTAAAAAGCGCCTATAGAAGCAAAGAGCATATCAACATTAATTTAGAAGCAAAAGACAGTAAAGGCAAAGGCGTGCCGGGCAACTTCTCAGTGACGGTAATTGACGAAAGCAAAGTACCGGTTGATGAAAGTTTAGAGAATACCATTTTTACCAATATCCTATTAACCTCCGATCTTAAAGGTTATATAGAAAAGCCTAATTATTATTTTACTAATGAAACTGATGAGGTAAATAAAGCGCTGGATAACCTGATGATGACGCAAGGTTATCGCAGATTTACGTGGAAAGAATTAAACAACACGATAAGCACAAAACCTGTTTTTGAGGCAGAAGGGCTGGGCGTAAACATAGCAGGTAGGGTAACTACGCTTGGTGATAAGATTGCGCCTAATGCCAAAGTTACCCTGGTATCTTTAAGAGCTAAGATTGTACAAAGCACCACTACCAATGCCGCAGGGCGGTTTAGGTTTGATGGTATATTTTTAACAGATAGCATTAAGTTTTCTTTACAAGCCCGCACCGCAAAAAACAGCGATAAGGTTAAACTGATACTGGACAGCATACCTAAACTACAAGCAACCAAAAATCGCAACCTGGCCGATGTTAACCTTAATATAAACGGTACGCTGCAAGCCTATATTGATAACGGTAAAAAACTAGATGAGATTTATGAAAAGACCGGGCAATTAAATAAAGTGCAACGGTTAAAAGAGGTGCGGATAAAAGCTAATAAAATTGTGGTGCCTACTTATGCTATGCAGGGTATATTGCAGATACCGGAGGGACATTCTGATCAAACCTATAAAATACCGGAACCGGAACATTGTGCAAACCTGTTAACCTGTTTACGAGGGATGTTGCATGGTATCACTTTTAAAGATTCTATTAGAAATCAACAAGTAATATTCACCGATTTGCCGTTTTGTCGTCAAATTAATGGCTTAAATGCGATGCATTTGATTGTGGATGGTAGGCTAATGTCATTTAATGAGACAGAAGATATTTTGCATAATAATGTGATCGAGCCTGAAGATATTGTTAAAATAGAAGTGGTAAGAACCAACCTGGCTTTGATTGCTATGTTAGGCGGGCCCGCCATAATGATCTATACCAATCGGGGAATGGTGCGTAAATTTTACACTCCCAGCGTAGCCAACATAACTCCTAAAGGTTTCAATAAAGCGCGCGAGTTTTACTCGCCTAAATATGATAAACCAAGAGGCGATGCAGATAAACTACCCGACCTGCGCAGCACCATTTACTGGAACCCTTATTTAAAAACAGATGCGGCCGGCAAAACCAGCTTTAGTTTTTATAACGGCGATGGGCTGGGAACCTACAAGGTAATTGTTGAAGGCATAAACGCCGATGGCGAGTTGGGCAGGCAGGTATATAAATATACGGTTGATTAAACTAAATCGATATGAAAATGGAGCGTAATTTATTAACCAAGTCGGGGCTATTTTGCCCGCTTATATTATTGCTTGCTTTTATACCCCAATTAATTTTTTAATATAGCTTTAAATAACCTGTTTACATGAAGATCTTTTTACGATACATATTATTTGCGGTCATTATTTTTACCGGCACTCACACTTATGCGCAGGTACGCCAGAACATATCGGGTGTTGTAGTAGATGAAAAGGGCCAGCCGGTAAAGGGCGCTATCGTGTTTATTGGCGGATCAGAACGTGTGATGTCCACCGATGAAAATGGCAAGTTCATTTTTGCTGATATGCCACAGGGTACATTTCAGCTTTCTGTGCAACTGATAGGATATTTCCCACTAACGCGCAATGTGATTGTGCAGGCGGCACCGGTTAATGTAGAAGTACAGTTAAAGGTAAAAACCATAAGCCTTGATGAGGTAGTAATAGGAAAAACCGGTGCCCGTAATAAAAACTTTAAGTTGTTTGAAGAAAACTTTTTAGGCCGGTCAGAGAACGCGAAGCAATGTGTTATCCTCAACCCAAAAGTTATAAACTTTAGCACTAAAAAGGGATTGTTATTTGCAGATGCTGATGATTTTCTGATCATTGAGAACAAACGACTGGGCTACCGCATCCACTATCAGCTTAAAGATTTTGGGTATAAATCTGCAGACGATATAGCCTTATATCATGGCGAATGCAGCTTTGAAGAATTAGACGGAACAGCTGACGAAAAAAAGGAATGGGCAAAAAACCGCTTACAAACCTACCAGGGTTCGTTCATGCATTTCTTGCGTTCGGTTTATAGCAATAAAGTTTTAGAAAATGGCTTCATAACAAAGCCATCATACGGTTACGTAACACTTAAACATGATGACGTAACTTCAAATATGGACAGAGTAGTAATTAATGACCGCCCGGTAAGGTTTGACTCATTAATTACAACTGTCGATAGCAATTTTATCTCCTTAAAATTTAAACAGCTATTATATGTTATTTATGATCCCCGAAAAGCGCCTGGTGTGCATACCACCGAATATGAACTTAAAAGAAGTATTGATATAGATAAAAAAGCATCTGTAGTGAACCTGGGATTAAAAGAAGCCATAATTGACAGAAAAGGAAGTTATACCGACTATCGTGATTTCTTTATTCATGGTAATTGGGCCAGAGCGCGTGTAGCCGACCAACTGCCGGTTGAATACCAACCGCCTGTTGCAACAGGCGACGACCTAACTTATATGCTGGCAGCAAACCTGCAACAATGGGCCGATAGCATCCCGCAGGAAAAAACCTACCTGCACCTGGATAAACCCTATTATGCCCTGGGCGATACCATTTGGTTTAAGGGCTACGTAACCATCGGCAGCAGGCACCAGCTATCAAAGCTAAGCGGCTCGTTATATGTCGATCTGATAACCGAGAAAGATTCTGTTTTTCGTTCCTTAAAACTACCCATAACCACCGGCATGGTAATGGGCGATTTTACTTTAGGCGATGACTTTAAAGAAGGGAGCTACCGCATACGCGCTTACACCCAATGGATGCGCAATGCAGGTGAAGATTACTTTTTCGATCGGACATTTACGGTAGGCAACATTGTAAGCCATAACATCATTACCAAAGCCGACTATCAATATAAAACCATAAACGGCATACCTGTTTTAACCGCAACGCTAAACTATACTACTGACGAAGGCAAACCATTGGCAGGAAAGGATGTACATTACCAGATCATCATCAACAAAAAAGTAGCCTGGTCCACCTCCGCCAAAACAGATTTGAAAGGTAATATACCTGTAAAGATCTCTAACGAACAACATGTAGACCTGAGCGGCGCGTACATCACCACCATTTTAGATGGCAGTGATAAAAACACCATCACAAGAGATTTCCCCATAAAAGCCGCGCTATCGCAAAGCGATGTACAGTTTTTCCCGGAGAGCGGTAATCTAGTTAACGGCCTAACATCACGAGTAGCTTTTAAAGCCATAGGGGTTGATGGCGCGGGCATTTCCATAAAAGGAAAGATAACTGATAACGATAACAAGGAGATTGCCGAGATTGAAACCCTGCACGCAGGCATGGGCAGTTTTTTATTACATCCCCAGGCCGGTAAAACTTATACCGCCTATATCATTTTTGCGGATGGCACCACCAAAAACATCGCATTGCCAAAGTCTGTAAATGAGGGTTATGTGTTAAGCATTTATCAACCTAACCCGGATAGTATATTGGTTAGGATAAGCGCCTCGGCCGCTTTGCAAAAAACAACTGTTGGGCTGATAGCCCAAACCAGCGGAGAAGCTATATTTGCATCGCCCGTAAAAATAGAAAAAGCCACAACATCTGTTTGGTTGGAAAAAAAAGCGTTCCCAACCGGGATAGCGCAGTTTACCATCTTCAATAATAATGGCGAGCCGCTGAATGAGCGTATTGCTTTTATCCGCGGTAATGACTTGATGAAACTTGATGTAAAAACAGTAAAAAGCGCCTATAGAAGCAAAGAGCATATCAACATTAATTTAGAAGCAAAAGACAGTAAAGGCAAAGGCGTGCCGGGCAACTTCTCAGTGACGG
>NZ_JAQBOF010000010.1 GCF_028288185.1 Mucilaginibacter sp.
ACATTTAATTTCCCGTTCTTAACAAACGAAAGCACTTTTAGCAACTCTTTTACATCAAGCGAATCATCCGGGACCGCATCCTCCTGCGGCTTGGTAATTTTAAGGTCAAGTAGATCTTGTTCCATAGATCAATATTTTTGCAATAAGTAATATATTAGGTAATAAACTTTCAGTACACACCATCTCTAAAAACAGTATTTGCCGAAAAAGCAGTATATCTATTTTTAAACTAATTTCTTTATAAATGTATGGAAAACAGAAAACAAGAGTAGTAACGGTTTGTTTTAAAAAAAAATAAAAAACAAAATCAGAATAAACTTTAGCAATCACGAACCCCATTAAGCACAAAGCCGCCTTGCGAAAGTAGAGCGGCTTTGTACTTAATGGGGTGTGTTTATAGTTATTGTCTATCCGGATAAATTCGACCCATCAACAGATAAATTTAACCTGGTGTTCGAATAGAAAATAATACCGTGGCTTATTTGATCCTAGGGTACTGGGTAGTGAATAACGCCAACAAGGGTGAAAAGAGGCACTTCAACTAAGAGAACAGTTGAAGTACCTCTTTTTTAAGGAATTATTTATTAGTAACCTGTTGGCTCGGTTGCGCCGTTTAAGATCCAGGACAAATTGAATTTATGGTATTGAATAGACAGATTACCCGCCGTATTATTTTGATTGTATTCAATCAATGCGCCGGTCATCAGATCAGGTGTTTTACTGAGGCTGGTATAGCCGCCCAATATGCCGGTCCCATTTTGCGGGATACTTCTGCCGATAGGCCAAGTACCGCCTTCATCATAAGTGATACGTATATAAGGAACCCGGCGCTGTGTTTGACTGTTGGAGTTCAGAAAAAAGATACGGTTTGGTGCCGGCATATTATATCTGAAAATTGAGGCTTCGCAACGTGGGTCCGGCAAACTGGTATCATCTGTAAAGGCTTGAGTCCAGTTGCCTATTTGCCCGCTTGATACTTTACGGTAGTAAGAGTTGGTAGGCCGGTCATTACGCATTAAAGTACCGTTCTTTAATTCTGCAATAGTTGCCTCGCTATTACTACCACCGCCGGGTAATAAAGAATAATTCCAGGTAACGCCATTATCATCGCTATAAATATTCCTGCCAATTGCCGGAATGATCATACGGTTAATATTAGGAGTCTGTGTTTTTTGGATTCCTATCCCCGGGCCCATTCCATCCCATGCATAGTTGCTTGGTAAAAGTGTGGCGGTCATATCTACCGGCGCAGACCAGGCAGAACCATCCTGGGTAGCAGTACTATAGCACGCGTAAACGCGGCGCTGCCCCCAAGCATTAATCGGGCTCAGGCCACCGGCCCCGCCTTGACTGTGGTTCCTGTCATTCCAGGACATGAATAGCCAGATCTTTCCATCTACCTGGTTTACTACAAGGGTGGGATTGCCCCAGGTGTCCGTATCGCCTGCTGTGCCGCCGGCAACAATGCGTTGTGTGGTTTCCCAACTGCTGGCACCGCTCAATAGCCGGCGACATACCACGTCAATGTCGCCATAATCAGCAGAGCTGTTTTTCCTTCCCTCGCAAATAGCTAACATGGTACCTTTAGTGGTACGGATGAGTGATGGAATGCGATAACTGTGATAAGCCCCATCACCACCATTAAAAAGATTGGTGTAGTTATAGGTAAGGGTAGCAGCGCTGAAGCTTATACCGGCATCCGCTGTAGGAGCCAAGCCTACCGTGTTCTGGGTCGTTTTTTTGCACGAAAAAAAAATTAATGAAGTGCATAAAAAGGCAATAGTAGCATACAAAATCCCGGGACGTACCCGTGCAGAGAAGTTTTTTTTCATTTTTTTAGGATTTAAAGGTTAATAATTTGGCATGTGCAACAAGGCGTTGCTTAAACAAATATATAGTTATGTACTACATAATGACAAATTAATATTAAAATTATTTTTTTCAAATTCTTCAATGTCAGTAAGATGAAACCGCCATACTTATTATTGCGCGGTATTCGGGCAAGAAACTGGTCGGTCGGGATGCTAAATTTGCCGGCAATTGCGGCTGGCCGAGCTTTTAGGAGTCGGTAAGGACAAATAGAGTAATTTATGGCAGCGATAATTCCTATAGAATGCGCCGTAGGCTTATTAACTGCCTAATTAGAGTATAAATCAATGGATTAGGTTCTAAAATATTACTTGGCGTAGAGTGAGGGAGTACAATCGAACTCCTTGTACCATTTTTGACTTTTTTAGATGGTTTAGAAATATCCTAATCAGCCATTTACAAGTTAGAGTCCGTATAGCCGATAGCCGTTCATCATAGTCTACAAATCTATTGATGGATAATATGTTCCAGAATAAAAATTGAGAAAATTCATTTTTTAGCCTTATCTTTAAAATAGCAGTAATACTTTGTGGGAAGAAGCAAATGACAGCGTTCCAATTCAATCCAGTCACACCACATCCTTTACTAAGACCATACGTTGCGAAAATATGTGTGTTCGAAAGCAGCGGACGTCTTCCCGCTATGGAAAAAAAACTGATAGTGCCAAATGCAAATTTTAAATTAACGCTTACCTACCGTAACGGGATCATGGCCCGCATCGGGAACAAGGTCTTTATTCAAGGTGAAAATAGATTAAGCTTAACAGGCATAATCGATTCGCCAGTTATGCTTGATGTGGAGGAAGATGCGGAGACTGGCACCATAATCATTGAATTCAACCCACTCGGCGCGTATCGTTTTTTTCGTTTATCATACGCTGAGGTCAAAAATCAAATCGTCGAACTAGCGGACTTGATCGGCAACCAGGCAAAAGAACTCCGATCCCAACTTGCCGAGGCAAATTCTGTAACTCTGAAATTGCAGCTCCTACAAAATTTTCTGATCAAACAGTTGGAGAAAACGGTAGCTGACCCGATCTATGATTATTGTATCAATAGAATATTGGGTGCTGATGGTCTTCTGACTGTTACTCAACTGGAAAAGGAAACTGGTTATAGTTCGCGTTGGCTTCATTCAAAATTTTCGGAACATCTGGGTACAGGGCCAAAAAACCTTTCCGAAATAGTTCGATTCAAACAATTTTATCATGCGTATTCAACTGGTACCGAATTAAAAAAGTTAAAGGAACAAATTTACTATAACTACCACGACCAATCCCATTTCATCAGGGCATTTAAAAGGTTCACCGGATCTACCCCGACCGATCTTCAAAACAGCACGAACGAACTTAGTACTAAGAATTTTACTAGCTGAATTCCGATTTGTACAATACTTAAAGCTGCCATATACTGATCTTTGTTTAAAAAATAAATAAAATGGCAAAAAACGATTTTAAAAGCAGTATCTCTGCAAAAATCAGCGCGGGCGAGGCGATCAAAAAGATTAGCAATGTACCCGGGTGGTGGGGTGTGACCTTTAGCGGGAGCTCCGAAAAACAAAATGATCAATTTATAATAAAGATGGGTGGTGATTCATTCTTTAACTTTACAATAGCAGAATTAATTCCCGGTAAAAGGGTTGTTTGGTTAGTTACAGATTGCAATATGCCCTGGTATTCTGATAAAAAGGAGTGGGCTAACACTAAATTGATTTTTGATCTCACTGAGAATAATGACGTAACAGATCTGAGTTTTACGCATGAAGGGCTTACACCGGAAGTTGAGTGTTACAAGGACTGTGCACCAGGTTGGACACATTGGATCAAAACAAGTTTATTTTCTTATTTTACTACAGGGAAAGGCGTTTTCCGTGAGCCGACGATTTAACACTCACGAGGCGTTTTTAAAAATATAGTGAATGATGTTTCAAGGTGTTGGTTAAAAGATTTCGAAGGGCATAGCACAAAACTTAATGATGAATTTACTATCATGCACCCAGTGACATGCAAAGACTGTGGCTCTTCTAAATGAGGCTAATGGTAAATAATTAACTATTACTACATTTTCATTCCTGCCATATTTTCACCTCCATTTTTAAATATTGCTTCACTATTTAGAAGATAAGCACCATTTGTTACCACAATATCACCCTTGCTTAATCCTGAGGTAATGGTTTTATAGCTCTGATTCCCTGCACCTGTTGTGACCATTTTTGCTGAGAAACTGCCGTCTGTATTCTTGACCCATACTTTACTACCATTGCCATCGGTTAAAATAGCCGAAGCAGGTACAGCTAATGAACGGTTGCCAGTTTTAGCAATTGAGATATACGCCAGCATTCCCGGCCGTATCAATCCTTGTGGATTGGGAACACTCACCCGGATCAGGTCCACCTTAGAAGCATCCGACAGTTCGGGATTAACAAATCCTACCTTACCCTGAATAACCAGTCCGCCAATGTCAGGAAAGGCCACACTTAGGTGGTCGTTTTCTTTATAACTTCCCGATTCGTTGGCATAAAGCTGTGCTTGTACCCACAAACTGTTTAGGGCCTGGGTTTTCAATATAGGCATCCCTTCGGTAACATAATCGCCTTCATGTACGGCTATGTCGCTAACCGTTCCGCCAACCTTGCTTAAAACGGTTGTTGCTGCAGCTACTTTACCCGAAGCTGCTAAACTCCTGACCTGTGCAGGTGAAAGCCCCCATAACAGTAACTTGTTTTCGGCCGCGCTAATCAGTTGCTGGTAATCCACATCCGGATTATGCAGCGTTTTTTGTTGCTGTTTAGCCAGCAGGTATTCTTTTTCTGCTTCCTGTAAGTCATCGCTATAGATGGTAAAAACGGGCTGGCCTATTCTTATTTTTTCTCCAACTGTACGAACAAATAATTGCTGTATTCGCCCGGCTATTCTAGCGCTTAGTTCTCCTGTTTTATTGTCATCAACGGTTACTGTTCCTGTCAGTGTTTTTTCATCGCCCGTATTTTCTTCCCGAACAGTGTCCGTTTGTATGGCGGCAAGCTGAATCTGCGTAGCAGTTAGCGTTATTTTATCCGATGCTATATTTTGATCACCCGTCAGTTCTACTTTGATCAGTTTCATGCCACAGATAGGGCAATTACCGGGATGCTCCTCATGCACCTGCGGGTGCATGGAACAGGTGTAATAGGCTTTTTCTATTGTTTTTTTGACTCCCAATGCCTGCGGTTTTTGCTTGCACGCAACAAATAGCACGGTTATCAATAAAATAAGAACGGTATATTTTTTAGATTGCTTATTCATGGCCTTGGGTTTTAATGAAACTTTCACTATCAGTTAAATATTGGGCATTAGATGCCAGGCTGTCTGTTGCGGCTAACCCTTTGGTAATTTGGATTTCATTACCGTTTATTGACCCTATATTTACCTGATGTGTTTGATAAGACGAACCTTTTTTTAACCAAACAACCTGTGTATGCCCCAAATTAACCAATGCAGATCTCGGTATCCATAAACCTTTGATTTTTCCGGCTTGTATTTCGGCTTTTATCAGGCTATTTACTTTCAGATCATGGTTCATATTATCCAGATAAACCCGGATGCTGGTAGTTTTATCCCCGTCCTGTAAAACCGGTTCAATAAAGTTTATCTTGCCATGTATAACTCTACCCGGTATATCGGGCAGTATAATTTTAACCAACTGGTTTAATTTGATAGCGGAACCAGATGAGCGATCAATTTTAATGATGGCCCAAAGCATATGGGGGTTAACTACATTAAAAAGCGCTTGACCTTTTTCCACATACATACCTTCTTTAATAGCTAAAGGCCTATTGCTTGTAAAATCTGTGCTTGGGTTAGTTTCTGATGTTCCAGCCATCTGGCTATGCGCTACATCGTGTACATGGCCTTCATAAGGGCTATAAACAGGTATGTTGTAAAAAACCTTCCCCGTTTTGATTATCTGGTCAATTTGAGAGCCGGTCATTCCTAATAAAGACAGCTTTTGCCTGGCCGCGTTGATTAGGGCAGTTTCCTGCGATGAATTTTTGCTGATAAAGATCAGGTCCTGTTGCGCCGTAACAATCTCCGGGCTATAGATATCAAAAATATGCTGTCCTGCGTGGATTTCCTGGAAAGCGTATTTAATGTATAACTTTTCGATACGGCCAGAAAATCGGGACGCGATATTATTAAATGTACGCGTATCAAAATCCAGATACCCTTGTGCTGATATCGTTTGAGATACTTCCTTTTGTTCCGGCATTATGGCATTGACATTAGACAATACAGTGGAATTTATAGGCTGTAAAACTGTGTTTAAACTAATGCCTGCGCCTTCGCTGGCCTGCCCGGATTTCTTCACAAGTGTCATCCCGCAAATAGGACAGCTACCCGGATGATCCTCTAAAATTTGCGGATGCATTGGACAGGTATATTGTACAACACTTTTGGCAACTACCTCTGGAGGCGCCTGTTTAGGATTAGAACAGGCGCTAATGAGCGCGGCGATGCCAAACAAGGCTACCAGATATATCTTAATTCCTTTCATTTTCTTTTTCATAAGCCACCTGTAAGGTTAATAATTCCTGTAAGCGGTCTAAAGCCGCCATTCTCGCCATTTGCAGATCCCTAATGCCATTCAATACAGTAGGTAGGTCGCCCGTATTCTGATCATAAGCCTGCAGGGCTGTTTTATAACTATTTTGCAAGGCAGGAATAATGTTTTGCTGATAGTTGATTATCTGTCTTTTCTTGCTGCCCATGTCAGTTCTTAAACCTGCCAACTGGCCTGCGGCCTGGTTTAGCATATCCAATCTTTTTTGTTGCAGTTCCTGCACTTCATATTGAATGCCTTTCAGATTGGCCTTATATTCTTTAGAAGCCCAGGGTACGATAGGTATCGTAACCGATGCCATTAGAATATATTGATTGGCCATGCCCCCGTAGCTAAACATATGCCCGGCCTGCACGCCAAAATCCGGCTTACGTTTGCTATATTCCATTTGAGCATTCAATTGCTGCAAATAGATACTTTGGCTTATCCCTTTAATGTCACTACGACTCCCGGCCAGGCTGGCAGTATCAGTTGTCGCGCTTGCGTAATCTTTTAATATTAAATTCGTATCAACCGTAAAAGCGGTTTGTTTGTCCCGGTTCATCAGGGTATTCAGCGCAATATTCTTTTGATTGATCTCATTGTTTAACTGTTCGCGGGTATTATCCAGTTCAAACAAGTCTGCTTTAGCTTTATAGATATTACTCAATTTTTCCTTACCATAGGTTAGCCTGATGTTCGCATCCTTGAGCATATAATCCAACAATCCTTGTGTGTTTTGTAATAAAGCCAGTTTCTTTTCCAGCATCACGCGCTCATAATAGTATTGTTTTGCCTGGCTGGTCAACTGATTTTTCAGGTAATCCTTATCTGTTGCTGTCACTGTTGCTTGCCCTTTTAGGTAATTTTCCTTTGCCTTTAACTTGGCGGGGTTGGTAAACATTTGTTCTGCTTGTAACATAAATGAACCGCCATTGGGGTTTAGTTGATAAGGCACCTGATACTGGCCCGCGCTAATTTTTGGCGCATCCAAACTTTTAGCACCCAATGCGTAGGCTTCCTGTGCATGCGCTTTAGCGTCAAAAGCCTGCAAGGCGGGGTTAGCTGCAACTCTATTTAAAACAGTATCCAACGGTAGGCGCTGTGCATTTGCACAACTTGCAGTAAACATCAATCCGGTTAATATGATCTGATATCTTTTCATTATTCTTTTACCTCCAATACTTCCAGTTTGCCGTATTTCTTTAATTCGTATTCCTTCACCATTAAAAAGATCAATGGGGTAACCAGTAAAATATGTGTGGAGGATGTTAATACCCCGCCGATCATCGGCAATACAATTGGCAGCATTACATCACTGCCTGTACCGGTGGACCATAGTATAGGCACTAAACCAAATAATGCCACGCAAACCGTCATCAATTTGGGTCTTAGTCGTTTAACCGCCCCATTAATTACATATTCATGCAAGTCTGCACGGGTGATCGTTTCTTTGGAGTTTCCCTTAAGCGCAACCAGTTGCTGCATAGCATCGTTCAGATAGATCACCATTACAATTCCCGTTTCTACCGCTATCCCAAACAGGGCGATAAAGCCAACGGCTACCGCGACAGATAAATGCACACCAAAAAAGTAAACCATATAAGCACCGCCTATCAGCGCAAATGGGATACTTATCAGACTAAAAAATGCTTCGCGAATAGAATGAAAAGCAAAATACAGGCAGGCGAAAATGATTATCAACACCACAGGCATAATCATTTTTAAGGTATGCTCCGCCCGGATCAGGTTTTCATATTGACCACTCCATTCTATATAATAGCCTTTTGGGAGTGTTTTAACGAGGTTATTAAGTTTATCCTGCGCTTCCTTAACCGTACTTCCCAGATCACGGTCACGTACATTAAACAAGACCGTTCCTCTTAACAACGCGTTTTCAGACTGGATCATGGCAGGGCCATTGCTGATCTTAATATCAGCCACGGCGGATAAAGGAATCGGACCGTTGCCGGAAGTTTGTACTAAAGTACGTTTAATCGCCTCCAGGTTACTGCGGTAGTCTTGCGCCAGGCGTGCATTGACACTAAATCGTTGCCTGCCCTCCACAGTCGTTGTTAAATTCATCCCGCCCAATGCACTTTCCACTACTTCATTCACATCGTCTACGCTGAGGCCATACCGGCCAATGGCCTCTTTGTTTACCTGTATGTCTAGGTATTTGCCTCCTGTAATTGGGTCAACATATAGGTCCTTAACACCGTTTGTCCCAATCAGTGCCTGTTTCATTTGATTAGATAAACTATTGATCGTATCCAGGTTCTGCCCATAAACCTTCAATCCCACGTCCGTACGAATACCCGTAGATAACATATTAATGCGATTAATGATGGGCTGTGTCCAGCCATTCACCACGCCCGGTATTTGCAGTTTGGCATTAAGTTCATTAATGATATCTTCCTTTTTTAGCCCCTTTCGCCATTCGTCTTTTGGCTTTAACAGTATAATGGTTTCGGTCATACTTATGGGTGAGTTGTCTGTGGCGGTATTAGCGCGTCCCACTTTTCCTAAAACGCTTTTTACTTCGGGCACACTTTTAATGATCTTGTCCTGTATCTGCAACAACTGTTTGGCCTGGGCGTTAGATACATCAGGTTGGGTAACCGGCATAAACAGGATGGTACCTTCATCAAGCGGCGGCATAAATTCAGTGCCCAGGCTAAGTAGCAACGGTATACTTATCAACAAGGCAAGAAGGTTAATACCGATAGTGGTTTTACGCCAGGTCATACACCAGTTTAATAAAGGGTGATAAATTTTTTCCAATCTCCGGTTCAGTGGATTGTGGTTATCTGGTCTCAACTTTCCCCTAAGGAAAAAGGAAATGAGTACAGGCGCAAGTGTTACCGCCAGGATAGCATCAATAGCTAAAATAAAAGACTTTGTCCAGGCTAATGGCCCAAATAATTTACCTTCTTGTCCCTCCAGTAAAAATACCGGGAGGAATGAAGCGACAATGATGAGTGTTGAGAAAAACACGCCACGGCCAACCTGTTTGCAGGATGCCTCTATGATTTTTATTCGTTCTGCTGTGGTCATGATCTTTCCTTTTCTTGTGCAATGGATAAATTGCGATGTGAATTTTCTACCATCACTATACCGTTATCTACAATAACCCCGATAGCCAAAGCGATACCTGTTAATGACATAATATTCGAGCTGATGCCAAAGGCATTGAGTAGAATAAAACTTGCAGTTATGGTAATCGGTATCTGGATAATGATACTTAATGCGCTACGCCAGCTAAACAAGAACAGGATGACGATAATGGATACAGTGATCATTTCCTCGAACAGCGTATGCTTAACCGAATTGACTGCGCTTTCGATCAGTTCACTACGGTCATAGGCAATGTTAAAACCCACACCGGCCGGCAAGCCTTTTTGAATGTCCGCCATTTTATCCTTCACAGCATGTATCACTTTATCGGCATTCTCACCATAGCGCATCACTACAATGCCTCCAACGGCCTCGCCGTTTCCATTCCGGTCAAAAATCCCCAGGCGTTCGTCTCCGCCCATTTGCACGGCAGCAATATCTTTTATTTTTACCGGTATGGTATTGATGACACCAACCGGAATGTTTTCTACATCGGTAATGCTTTTGATATAGCCAAGTCCGCGTACAATATAACCGGTGCCGTTCATTTCAAACTTACGCCCGCCCACATCATTGTTGTTACTTTTGATGGATTTGAGCACTTGTGATAACGAAATGTTATAATAGTTGAGTTTATGTGGATCTATAGTAACCTGGTATTGTTTTTCAAAGCCGCCAAAAGAGGCTACTTCGCTTACACCAGAAACTGTTTGTAGTCCCAATTTGATATACCAGTCTTGCAGGGCTCGTTGTTCTCCCAGATCCATGCCTTTGGCATCCAGTGTGTACCACAAAATATGACCTACACCTGTACCATCCGGTCCTAATGTTGGCGTTGTACCTTGAGGTAAAAGTCGCTGTGCATAATTCAGTCTTTCCAATACACGGCTTCTTGCCCAGTATACATCGGCTTTATCTTCAAAAACAATGTACACAAAGCTCATCCCGAACATAGAGGTAGCCTGGATTGCTTTTACTTTTGGGATGCCTTGCAGATTACTCACCAACGGATAAGTCACCTGGTCTTCAATGATCTGCGGGCTGCGGCCCTGCCATTCGGTAAATACGATCACCTGGTTATCAGACAGGTCGGGTATGGCATCAATGGGATTCTCTCTCACCGAATAAGCGCCCCATGTAAACAGGGCGATAGCAATAAGCAGTACGATATACCTGTTTTTTAAAGACAGGCTAATAAGTTGATTAATCATCTTAATTGCTTTAATCGGCTCTCAGCTATTTGGCTGAGAGCCGAAATGAATTACATTTTCATTTTTGCTACCGGTTTCTTTTTGGCATCAACTTTTTTAACCAGCGTCATCCCACATTTCGGGCACTTGCCGGGTTTGTCGCTAATCACTTCCGGATGCATGGTGCAGGTATATCGCACTTTAGCAGGTTTAACATTTTTGTTTTTTATGGTATCCGATAACGGGTGGGTACTATTGGCAGCAAAAACGGTTGCGACAGAAAAAAGGATGGTAACAGCCATCAGCATTAATTTTTTCATGAGATTAAAATTAAAAATGAATAAAATAGCATAGGCAAAACCTATACGTGATTATGAATTAAGATGAATTACGAGGGAGGTATAGCCGGGTACAGAAAGTACGGCTACAGGAAAATGCAGGTCAGATCCTGTAAGTACAGTTAAGGGTGTAAATTGGTATAGCCAGATTGCCCGGTGGGGCATTGCTTTGATAACCGACAATTAAAGCATGTTCTTTAACAGGGATAATAGCATCCCAAACGGCCAAGGTAGGTAGGATGACAGGTGATAACTCGCTAAAAGTAAATGAATAGCTGCTGACATGCGTATCTTTCACCTTAAAGCTTTGCCGTTCATTCTTGCAGCAATTATTGTCTTTACCGGCCTGTTTGTTGGCGTTATCATCAGCACCATAAAATAAGGTGGTAGATGCTAGCTTACCGCAGCAGTAAAAACGGTTTACCCCGATACCCACGCAGGATAACAAATAAATGGCCGTTAATAAGATAAGCGCGGAGCGTTTCATTTATCTAAGATACTTAATTAATTCTAAAAACCTTACAACACAACAATCAAACAAAGGTGCTAAATAAAAATTAGAAATAGAATGATACTGGTCACAGACCTGACACATATATCTTTTTTGTGATTATCCTGGTGGCGCTGTTCATTGGCTACTAACTGGGGCGGTAGCTGCGCCGCGATTGTCCCGGTGCTTTTCTCAACATTTTCAATTATCATTAAGCGTATTAGAACTGACGGGATATTGAACCTGCCGGGCTTTAAACTCATCGTTATTAAACCGTATTAAGCTATTTGTAATTAGTTGATATGCAGCATTTTGCGAAAAATATATTTTTGCATTTAAGCTAATCTATTTTACATTTACCACCATCAATTAAATTTTACAAGCCTATTTTATCGCTATCAATTTATGAAAAGAACTATTATTTCATCACTTGTCGTTTGCAGTTCGTTATACGCTGCGGCACAAAAGCCATTAAGCACAGTAACGATATATACCACCGCTAAGGGAGCGGCTGCGCATTTTGCATCATCCGGACCCATAGCATTAACCAAAAAACCGCAGCCGGTTGAAACAGAGCTGGCCGTGTTTGTTGATCCGGGTAAAACGTTTCAAACCATGGTAGGTATTGGCGGCGCCCTTACCGATGCAGCTGCCGAAACCTTTTATAAGCTGCCGGCAGCTAAACAAAAAGAATTGCTTACGGCCTATTACAGCAAAGACAAGGGCATTGGCTATACGTTTGCCCGCACTAATATCCAAAGTTGTGATTTTTCGAGCGATACCTATAGCTACGTGGCCGACAACGATCCGCTATTAAAAACATTCAATATCAGCCATGATAAAAAATATCGTATTCCTTTTATAAAAGAGGCTTACAAAGCCGCGGGCGGCAAATTGGATATGTTTGTTAGCCCCTGGAGCCCGCCAGCCTGGATGAAGGATAATAACAATGTGATAAACGGCGGTAAGCTAAAACCCGAGTTTGACCAAAGCTGGGCCAACTTTTATGTTAAGTTTATTAAGGCTTATGAGCAGGAAGGCATAAAAATATGGGGCCTTACTGTACAAAACGAGCCCATGGCCAAACAAAGATGGGAGTCATGTATATATACCGCCGAAGAGGAACGTGATTTTGTAAAGAACTATTTAGGGCCCACACTTCAAAAGCAAGGCTTGGGTAATAAAAAACTGATCGTTTGGGATCACAACCGCGATTTGCTTTACCAGCGTGCCAGCACGATGTTGGAAGATCCGGCCGCGGCAAAATATGTTTGGGGCATAGGCTTTCACTGGTATGAAACCTGGACCGGAGCAGGTATGGCGTTTGAAAATACGCGCCGTGTGGCAGAGGCTTTTCCTTCTAAACACCTGGTGTTTACCGAAGGCTGTATAGAGAAATTTGATTTTAACCGATTGGATGACTGGGCGCTCGGCGAGAAGTACGGCACATCAATGATCAATGATTTTAACGCTGGCACCGTTGCATGGACAGATTGGAACGTATTGTTGGATGAGAAGGGTGGGCCCAACCATGTTGGCAACTTTTGCTTCGCGCCCGTACATGCTGATACCCGCAATGGCAGCCTGATATACACTAACGAGTATTATTATATAGGCCATTTCTCTAAATTTATTAAGCCGGGCGCCAAACGCATTGTAAGCGCCGCCAGCCGAGATAAATTATTAACCACAGCTTACCTTAACCCCGATGGTAAAATTGCCGTAGTGGTGATGAACAGTACCGATAATGAAATACCATACACGTTATGGATTAAAGGGAAAGGTACTACAACAAATAGCCCTGCCCATTCTATCGAAACCTTAGTTATCAATTAACCTGACCAATAATGAAACATAACCAATTTTTAAGGTGCTGTGGCACTGCGCTATGCACATTACTACTTTCGACAGCCACACATAGCCAAGGCTTTTTAAAGGCCAAAGGAAGGTTAATTGTTGATGGGAAAGGTAATAAAGTTATCCTGCGGGGTATGGGCCTGGGTGGGTGGATGCTCCAGGAAGGCTATATGTTTAGGTTAGCCAACCTGGGGCAGCAGCATAACATCAGGCAGCGCATTGAAGAAGTGGCGGGACCTGATTATACAGCAAAGTTTTACGATAAATGGTTAAATAACCATACCCGTAAAATAGATATCGACTCGATGGCTGCGTGGGGATTTAATTCGATAAGGCTACCTATGCATTACCAGTTATATACTTTGCCGGTTGATAAAGAACCCGTTGAAGGGCAAAATACCTGGGTTGAAAAAGGTTTTACAATGACCGACAGTTTAGTAAAATGGTGCAAAGCCGCCCATATTTATTTAATACTCGACTTGCATGCAACACCCGGCGGCCAGGGTAATGACCTTCCTATATCAGACCGTTACCCGGATAAACCTTCGTTATGGGAGAGTAAAGCAAGCCAAGAAAAGATGATCGCTTTATGGCGGAAGCTGGCTGCGCGATACGCCAACGAAACTGCCATTGGCGGTTATGATGTTATTAACGAACCCAACTGGGGTTTTGAAAATGCCGAAGATAAGCGGGGCACAGCCGAAAGTAAAAACGAACCGCTACGCGCTTTGATGGTAGATATTACCAAAGCCATTCGCGAGGTTGATAAAAACCATCTAATAATTATTGAGGGTAATGGTTTCGGCAACAATTACCACGGTATCTTCCCGGTGTGGGATGATAATATTGCAGTGAGTTTTCATAAATATGGAAATTTCAATACTACAGAAGCAATTCAAAATTTCTTAACACTGGGTCGGCAAAACAACGTGCCCTTGTGGCTGGGCGAATCGGGCGAAAACTCAAACACCTGGTTTACAGAAGCCATAAAACTGGTAGAGAGCAACGACATAGGTTGGTGCTGGTGGCAACTTAAAAAAATGGGAATAAACAACCCTCTTGAAATAAAATTTACACCGGCTTATAAAAAACTGGTGGACTACTGGAGCGGCCGGGGGACAAAACCATCGCAAACTGAGGCCATAGCAACGTTAGACGAACTTTTAGAAAATATAAAGCTCGAAAATAATAGCTACCATAAAGATGTTATCGATGCTATGTTCAGGCAGGTGCGTTTAGCAACAGCAGTCCCCTTTAAAAAGAATACAATCGGTGCCAATACTACCATTAACGCCGTTGATTATGATATGGGCAGCCAGCGCATTGCTTATTTTGATAAGGACACAGCCAGCTACCAGTACACACCAGGAGTAAAAACAATTGGCAATCGCGGCCACGCTTATCGTAATGATGGTGTTGATATAGAGGCGGATGACAATGGCTATCATGTTTTTAATATCGAGGATGGTGAGTGGCTGCAATACACCACAAAGGTTGCACAAAAAGGTACCTATACGGTTAAACTATTAGTATTAACCGATACCGGTAAAGGAAAGATATCTTTAGCTTTGGGAGATAAATTGCTACCGCCAGTTTGGTTAACTAATTATACCAAAGGGTGGTATACGGTCGACATTAAAAACGTAGCTTTAAATAAAGGCTTAAATAAAATTAAGGTGGCGGCGGATGAAGGTGGCTTTAATTTTAAATCTATACAGTTTATAAAAAATTGATGTTGTTATGAAAAGAATTTGCTGTAGCATTTTAGTTGTGATCATATATGTTTTTCAAACAGGCTTCTCAGCACAAAAGCAAAAAGAAACTGAAGCTATAGACATAAAAAAAGAAGCTGCGGCACTGCTTAAAAAACAAATATTAGCCAATGCGGCATGGGCCTTACAACAACAACCGATTACTATAACAGCAAGCCATTCGCCACGTAGCGCGGGTGGTTTGCATGATTTTTTTTCGGAAGCAGATTATTTCTGGCCCGACCCCGCAAATCCTGATGGGCCGTACATTAATCGGGATGGATTAACCAACCCGGATAATTTTTTGGAGCACAGAAAAGCAATGGTTAAGCTAAGTAAGATCATAGGCGCGCTTGCATCGGCTTATAAAATAACGGGCGATGAAAAGTATGTGAAGCAAGCACTAATACACTTAAACGCATGGTTTGTAAACCCCGAAACCATGATGAACCCTAATTTGCTTTATGCACAGGCCGTTAAAGGTAAGTTTACGGGGCGTAATTACGGTATTATTGATTCTATCCATTTAATGGAGGTAGCCCAGGGTATATTGGTTATGGAGGCCGCAAGATCATTTGACAAACAATCAGCAATAAATATTAAAAAATGGTTTGCCGGGTATATCAATTGGTTAAACACTAGCAAACCCGGTATGCAGGAAAGGGATGTTAAAAATAATCATGCTACCTGCTGGGCCATGCAGGTAGCTGCGTTTGCCAAACTTTGTGAGGATAAGGTTATGCTGGACTCTTTACGGATACGTTATAAGACAATATTGCTGCCTAATCAGATGGCTGTTGATGGTAGTTTTCCATTAGAATTGGCGCGTACCAAGCCTTATGGTTATTCTATCTTTAATTTAGACGCTATGACAATGCTGTGCCAGATCCTGTCAACACAAACGGATGATCTATGGAGTTATGAAACGCCCGACGGCAAATCTCTTAAAAAAGGCATTGCATACCTATATCCATATATTGCCGATAAAAGTAAGTGGCAACTAAAACCCGATGTAATGTATTGGGAAAACTGGCCGGTTGCCCAACCTTTTTTACTATTTGGGGCAAATGCTTACAAGCAGGATAATTGGTTCAAGACATGGGCTAAATTAGATCATGACCCGCAAGTGGAAGAAGTTATCAGGAACCTGCCAATTCGCAACCCGCTTATTTGGTTGTAATTTAATTATGATGCGGCGCCTGTAGTTTATGCACCTCTTTATGGGTGGGATGATGATCCATAACCAGCTTGCTCCAACCTTTGTTATCATTTTTTCGCACATCTTTCTTATGATCATCCATCACCTTTTTTATGCGGATAGCATACTGCCAGCAGGTGCTTTGCCTTATGCCAATTTTTTCTGATAGTTGGTAGGATGAGATGGCACCCTTAGTTGTGTACATCAAGTACACAATATAAAAAGCTTTATTTATGGGGATCCGGTTATTCTGGAAAATAGTATTAAACAGCACCGATTCCTCGTAATTACACTTAGTACACCGGCGGCTGTATGGCGCACGGCCAGCGTGATAATTTACATTGGCACATTTTATACAAGAAAACCCGTTATCCCACTTTAAATGAGCTAAAAATTTATTGCAGCTCTCCTGATCGGGATATTTAGCGCTAAATTCCTCAAACGACAGTTCGGTCGAAAGTGCTCTTGCATCATTAACCTTTTCAATATTATGCTTAAGTTCTGTATTGTCTTGTTCAAGCAATACATTCATCATGGATATTTCTGCAGCCTGTTTTTCCAGTTGCTCATTTATATATAATAACTCCTTGTTCTGCTGCTCAATAAATTGCGCCTGTTCAAATATTTGCTTTGATTTATTAATTGCTTCCTGTGTTCTCTCTTCCACCTTAATTTCAAGTTCCTGATTTAAAGTATCTTTCAAGCTACTATTAATGGCCATTTGCTTTATGGTAGCGTCCATAGCCGCTTCCTTTTCGCGCCTGAATAAACGCACCTGGTCGCCAATAGCGAATGATAGGAAGGTCATTTCTAAAATGAAGCTAAACCCTAAACTATAAAAACCTATTACGCCCGATACCCCCTGGAAAAACCCAAGTACACTAATAGCCTTGCATATAAAGCCAAGAAACAGGAAGGTATAACCTAATACAAAAAACCTTGCAGGTTTAAAGCCGCTGTTCCTGATAATTATACCAGTCATAAACGCCAGCGATAGCGGTATAAACTCTATGAATTTATATATGAAATACCGGTGGGCAAAAAGGCAAAAAATAAAGTATAGCGTCCTGAATAATATGGTATAATTAATAAGGCGGTATAGCTTATTATTTAGGCTGCGCACACGTAAAAGATCGCGGGTAAATAACAAGGCAAATAAACTTACCAAATATAGAGCGGTGCCATAAGCATATTCATTCCAGTTGGGGGCATTGGGCCATATATATTGAAATGCAATACCATCTGTACACATTTCATAAAGTCCCACACTTAAAATATACAGCACATAAAATAAGTACGACCGTTTCTTAACTGCTATAAACATCAATAGGTTATGGAAACCAAATATCAGGATCATGCCATAGAAAATACCATAGGTTAGGTATTCTGTAAGCGCATAATATATAAAATGGCTTATTTTGCGGTAAACAACTATTACGTTTACCTGGTTCTGCGATTGTATTTTTATATAATAAACGCGCTCACCTTTATCCCTGTTATATATCGGGAACTCAAAGTTTTTATGCCGGAACAACCTGTTGCCAAAGGCCATTGCAGCCCCTTCGGTTGTTTGAACATAGCGGCCATTTGTATCTGGTTGGTATACTGTGATATGATCTGTAGTTTGATCATAAAATTCAAATATCGAACTGTTAAGATCTAATGGTTGGGTAAATTTTACTTTAATCTTATACCAATAAGTAGCATTCAGGTTGTGATTTGTTGGATAAAAATCGCTGTTTATTTTAAACCGATGGTAGATGCTGTCGGCCCTAATATCATTTATTGTTAGCTTGTTCGATCTATCCTCAAGGTATTGAAACTCGTTGGCAGAAAATATGTATTGCTTGTGTGTATTATCCAGTTCTACCGGCTTCTGTGAAAATACAGGCGCAGCAAAAACACTTAAAAGAAGGGCAAAAACAAATCCTCTTTGCATTTAATACGTAAAAAATGATCAGCTAATTGGTTTATAAGCGAGCTATCGTTTTAAGAAAATAGAATTCTTAAAAAAGCCTGACGTAAATCTACAATAAATCTATCAAATAGCCTGTCAATAGAAAATAAAATAAGGGGAAAATGGCCAATTGTAACATTTATGGGACAAAAAATTATAGCAAAAACATTTTTTTTCATGTCGACTGAAACGTATTAACAAGCCTGCCGATAATTACGTAAAAACACATAAACATACTTGAAATATATTTTTTCCATTAGTGCATAAACCGTATTAAATATTTTGTAATATTTTAATTATCAGGCATTTATGTAATATTTTATTGTTTTTTTAATATTACTTTATATAAATTTGACCTAACAAAACAACACGGCATCTCCTATGTTGCCGGTTAAGTAACCAATTAATACCGTTAATAAAAATGTACACACAAACTGCTTATGGCTGACACGCCTATTATTTTTTTCGCCGAATTTTTTAGTCTGTCGGATAGCCAAAAAGTAAATCTTAACAATTAAAAAACTTAATTATGACAAGAAAATTTCCTTTATTTATTTTAATGCTTTTTACATGTATTAATATTGCATTAGCACAGAATACCACTGTAAAAGGTAAAGTTAGCGACAGCAAAGGCGAGGCATTACCGGGTGTAACGGTTAAAGTGCAAAATATGCAAAGTGTAACAACAACTGACGCAAATGGTAATTACAGTATCAATATACCACCAAATGCTACCTTAATATTCTCGTATATAGGCTTTGCTGCACAAACCGTACAAGTAGGTAGCAGTAATTTATTAAATGTAACCTTAACGGTTAGAGAGAACGATCTTAATGAAGTAGTGGTGGTGGGTTATGGTACGCAAAAGAAAAGTTTGGTTACCGGGTCGATCTCAAGTGTTAGTGCTAAAGATTTGGAAAATATGCCTATCAACCGTGTCGAGCAAGCTTTACAGGGCCGTGCATCTGGTATAAACGTTTCGGCTGCATCTGGTTTACCAGGAGCTTCATCAACAGTGCGTATACGTGGATATACTTCGTTCTCAGGAAGTGCCAATAATGACCCTTTATGGGTTATTGATGGTGTAATAGTAGACAACGGTGGCATAGGTTATCTTAATGAGGCCGATATTGAATCTATCGAAGTTTTAAAAGATGCTGCATCGCAAGCAATTTATGGTACACGTGCAGCTAACGGTGTAATTTTAATCACAACTAAGAAAGGTAAAGCAGGCCATCTGCAAGTAGATTACAATGGTTACTTTGGTACGCAAAGCACAGCTAAGAGACTTGATTTGTTAAATGCCACGCAGTATGCAACTATCAGAAATGAGTCTTTTATGAATACTGTTTCATACCAGGCCGCTGCTACTAAACCAGCCTTGCCTTTTCCTAACGTGGCGGCATTAACTAACAGTACAGATTGGCAGTCATTGGTATTCTCATCAGCCCCTATACAAAATCATCAGGTTAGTATAAGCGGCGGCGGCGATAAATCGACTTTTTTCACCTCATTTGGCTATTTAGATCAAAAAGGTATTGTAGCGAAACCTATTTCAGCCTATAAACGCATTAATGTGCGTTTAAACTCCACTTATAATTTGGCTAAGTGGCTAACGGTAGGAGAGAATTTAGGTTATGATTTTGCAAAGACACAATCTAATGGAGGTAATTACAATACAGAATTTGGCGGCACACTTAGTGATGCTGTCAATCTTGACCCTATAACACCCGCATATCAAACAGACCCTGCTATACTTGCCGCATCTCCATACACCAATATAAACGTGGGCCATGACGCTAATGGAAATGTGTTTGGTATTTCGCCATATGTTGGCCAGGAAATATCTAATCCATTGGCATACATTCAAACCAAATTGGGTAATTACAATTGGGAGCATAACATAGTAGGTAACGCTTTTGTAGAGATAAGCCCAGTTAGGGGACTAAAGTTTAGGTCGAGTTTAGGTACAAAATTAGCTTTCTACGGTAGCGAAAATTACACCCCATTGTATTATTTCACTTCATCCAGCATAGGTAGTAAACAAACGTTTGCACGTTCAATGACTACCGGCCTGGCTTATAACTTTGAAAACACAGCAATTTACCAGCGAACTATTGATAGACACAATATATCTGTATTGGTGGGTCAAGGTATATATATGGATAATGATACTAAGAACGTTAACGTTTCATTCGCAAACGTGATAGCAACAAACTTTGATCAAGGTAATTTGAACTATAAACCAGTTGCCGGTGATATAACGGGTAATGGCAGTGATGGTACCGAACATAGAATCACATCACTATTTGCGCGTTTAAATTATGATTATGACGAAAAATATCTGGCAACAGGTACTATCCGCCGCGATGGTTCTTCAAGATTTGGTTCTAATAATCAATTTGGCGTGTTCCCATCGTTCTCTTTAGGATGGGTGCCTTCGTTAGAGAAGTTCTGGCCTAAGAATGAAGTAGTTAATTTCTTAAAATTTAAAGGCGGTTACGGTGTAACCGGTAATGATGCGGGTATAGGTGATTTTGCTTTTAACGCAACAGTAGGTGGCGGACGGAATTATACCTTCGGTACAGGCAATTCAAGTGTTGTAGGTTTTAGTCCTAATGCCCCACAAAATGCAGATTTAAAATGGGAGCAAACCCAATCTACAGATATTGGTTTTGATGCGATATTATTCAATAACTTTAACTTAAACATTGATTTGTTTACCAAGAAAACAGTGGGTGTATTACAATCACCCGCAGTGCCGGGCTACCTTGGTTATTTTGGTAACCCTGCTGCTAATTACGGTACTTCGCAAAACCGCGGTATTGATATTGAGTTGGGTTATCATAACAGAATTGGCAATTGGTCGTTCGGGGCTAATGGCAACGTATCGTTCTTACAAAATAAAATTCTTTTTATATCCCCCGGAATTTTATTCACAGAAAACTTAGCTGCCAGTTTCCAGACAATGGGTAATATTTCACGTTCAATCGTTGGCAACTCATACAATGCATTTTACGGATACCAAATGTTAGGTATATTCCAAAGCCAAGCCGAGGTTGATAGTTATGTCGGCCCGGGCGGAACTAAATTACAACCTAATGCAAAACCAGGTGATATTAAATATGCTAACCTAAACGACGATAACGTAATTGATGGAAACGACCGCACTGTAATAGGCAATCCAATCCCTAAAGTTACTTATGGGTTAACTATTAACGTGGCTTACAAAAGTTTTGACTTTATTGCATTTGGAAATGGTGTAGGCGGCAATTCTCTATTCCAGGGATTACGCCGTTTAGATGTTACCAATGCCAACTATCAAACAACGATTTTAGATAGATGGACCCCTTCAAATCCATCTACAACTAACCCACGTTTAGCTGACGATGATCCGAATGGTAACTATACTAAATTCAGTAAGATCTATTTACAAAGCGGAAATTACTTTAGGTTAAAAACAATGCAACTTGGCTACACGTTACCAAAAACTGTAACCCAAAAAATTGGTATAAACAAGCTGCGTGTATATGCCAGTGCATTAAACTTATTTACGCTTACAAAATATACCGGTTATGATCCTGAAGTTGGAAATGGCGGAGCAGGCGGCGGTGGCGTATTAGGTATTGATAAAGGCAATTACCCTCAGGCACGTACATTTATGCTTGGGCTAAATCTTGGATTTTAAAAAACTTAAATAAAATGAAAACGACAAACAAAATTAAATTAATTCTAGTCCTGTGTGCAGGAGTGCAATTAATGGTGTCATGCAAGAAGTATCTTGCAGTAAATCCTGAAGAACGAATCCTGGAATCTGCTTATTACACTACTCAGCCTCAGGCATTTTCCAGTCTAACCACAGTTTATGATATGGTGGGAAACCAGTCGAGTGGATATTTAACTAAAACAGATATTATGAACGTTGCATCTGACGACCATTTTGCAGGCGGCGCTAACTCATCCGATATTGGTGATTTGCAATCTGTAGCTAAATACTCTTATACGCCATCGGCTCAGAGTGGAGCCGTAAGTTACTTGTGGAATAAAGGTTTCACAGGGGTATATCGTGCAAATGTGTTTCTAAAACACGTTGTCAATACCCCAATGGATGCCACCTTAAAAGCAAGATATATAGCCGAAGCTAAGTTGTTAAGGGCATATTTTTATTTTGATCTGGTGCGTTTTTTTAAAAACATACCATTAACGTTAGAACCAATTGATCCATCTGCAATTTATACCATTACCCAAGTTCCTCCTGCTACTGTTTACAAGCAAATTATTCAGGATCTTAAAGATGCGCAGGCTAGTTTACCTACTACAGCTCCGGCTACAAGCGAAGGCGGCCGCGTTACATTAGGGGTTGACCATGCTTTATTAGCCCGTGTTTACATGTGGCAAAAAGATTACACCAACGCACTTTCAGAACTTGCTTTAGTAAACGGTTCTGCACCCGGTGTATCAGCAAGTGCGTATGGCTATAAACTAATTCCAAATTTTGGTGACCTTTGGAAGATAAACAACAAATTCAATTCCGAGTCAATTTTTGAAATTGTATTTAATTCAACTTCAAACGGATCATGGAACAGTGTAGGAGGTACTGAAGGAAACTTAGAATGTATTTTGGTTGGACCGCGTAACTACACCCCATTAAAATCAACAGCACCTGATTATGTTTCAGGATGGAGTGGTCAGCCCTTCACAGATGATTTTTGGAATTTGGTACATTACGATCCACGTAATGCTGCTACTGTTGCCAATTGCGATAGTTTGGAAGCCAATGGCATCATTACTTACTTACATGCCTACCAAAATACAGGCCACTTCATAGAAAAATTTGCTGGCCGTACATCTACAAAGGCTTCAACCGGCCAGTTAGAGTTAAACTTCCCGGTTGATATGTATGAAATACGTTTAGCCGACATGTACCTGTTAGAAGCAGAGGCACAATTAGCCAGTGGCGCGGGTGTGGGTGCCGGAAGCCGCGGATATGTTTTACTAAACGCAGTTAGAGCACGCATAGGATTAGGACCAATAGCGGTTACGTTAGATAATATTAAAAAAGAAAGACGTTTAGAGCTTGCCGGCGAAGGACAACGCTGGTTAGATCTTGTTCGTTGGGGCGATGCAGGTACTGTTTTAACATCAAAAGGATTTGTTACGGGTAAAAATGAAATTTTCCCTATCCCACAAAGCGAGTTAAACAATACTAAGCTTCAGCAAAGTAAGGAATGGGGTGGTTCCCTTTAATTGGTAAACTAAATTGGTTTATTATTACTCATCAGAAGGCGGCCGCCCGGCCGCCTTCTATATTTTAATGAAAGATTAACCGGGTAATTATATCAATATTATTTATGAAGGGAAGCACCCGTTTATTCATTGTTATTATCTCAGGTATATTATTCACACTGGCTGCATTTCTTTCGCAATGCGCCTCCGATAATGGGCAAAAGCCAGACCTGCGAGGTGAAGCTTATGCTGATGAAACCACGTGCGCAAGCTGCCACAAAAATATAAGTAACTCTTACATACACACAGCCCATTTTAAAACATCAGGCCCTATTACCGGCAATAATTTACCGGCAAAATCAAGAGCCAGAAACCACTCGTTTATTTATAATAACGATCTGAAAATTATTATTGAAACGCGTAAAGACGGCATTTACCAGACTGCCTGGTTTAAAGGTAAAGAAGTACGCAGCCAAAAAATGGATATCGCGTTTGGCGCAAATGAAAAAGCACAAACATATGGTTACTGGAAAGGAAACCGGGTTTATGAATTACCATTATCTTTTTTTGATACAATAAATGACTGGGGCATTAGTCCGGGTTTTCCGTCTAATGTAGTTTATTATGACAGGGCAATTGTAAGTCATTGTTTTGAATGTCATGGGTCTTACCTTAAAAAGAGTTTTGTGCAAACCGGTCCTTTATCTGTCGCCGAAGAATTTTCAAAACATTCAATAATTTATGGCATAGATTGCCAGCGGTGCCATGGCCCGGCCGCTAACCATGTACAATTTCATTTAGAAAACCCAACTGTTAAAACAGCCAGGTATATTACAACCTACAACTCATTAAACAAGCAACTAAAGGTTAATATGTGTGCAGTATGTCATGGCGGCAATGACTTGAAAACAGAAAAATCAACCTTTGGCTATAAGCCCGGCGATAACCTGGCAAGTTTTTATGACCCCAATTTTGGAATGACTACAGAGCCTGATGTGCATGGCAACCAGGCAACATTGCTGCAACGCAGCAAATGTTATATTAACAGTACAAATTTAACTTGTACCACCTGTCATGATGTACATCAGCAAGAAAAGCATGACCCGGTAATTAGTTCACAAAAATGTTTGGACTGTCATAAAACAAAAACCCATAACTTTTGCAAAATGGCCCCGCAGTTAGGCAACGCAATAGCAGGTAAATGTATTGACTGCCACATGCCTGCAATGCCATCAAGACTGATATCATTCAAAATGTCGGCACAAAATCAAAATTCGCCATACTTATTACATACACACCAAATTGCGGTTTACCCCGAGCAAACCAAACAGATACTATCATTAATAAATAATATTAAAAAAAGCGATTAACATCGTCACTAACGATAAAATCTCCTCATGAAAACAAAAGAAACTTATTTTTTTACAGCAATGTTTATGGTTGTTGTTGCAACCGGCAGCTGCCAAAAAAAACAACCTGTTACAGGTGGTACAAATACAACACCCGACCCGGTTGTTACCGCACCTGTTAAAACTGATGTAGCAATGTGGTTAACGCAGCCAGACCAAAGCTCGTTGTTTCAAAAACAAAATATTGGCCTGCTTTTTAGTTCGGGCACAAATTCAAACCCCACAATTACCATTGATACTACAAAGACTTACCAAACCATCGATGGTTTTGGCTACACACTTACCGGCGGCAGCGCAACGCTTATTAATAATTTACCCGCCGCACAAAAAGATGCTTTGTTAAAAGAACTATTTGCAACCGATAGCACCAAAATAGGGGTGAGTTACCTGCGGATTAGTTTAGGTGCGTCTGATCTAAGTGCTACAACTTTTACTTATGATGAATTGCCGGCCGGGCAAACATCAGATAACGCGCTGCAATATTTCAGCATCGACCAGGAAAAAACAGACCTGATACCTATCCTTAAAAAAATTATAGCCATCAATCCGTCCATAAAAATATTGTCATGCCCATGGACTTCGCCTACCTGGATGAAAACTAATAATAGTTTCAGAGGAGGTAGCCTAAGCACAACTTATTATGATGCTTACGCAAGGTATTTCATAAAATATATCCAGGCCATGAAAGCCGAAGGCATAATTATTGATGCCATCACGCCGCAAAATGAGCCCTTAAACCCTAATAATACGCCAAGCTTGGTAATGCAGGCCAACGAACAGACTGCATTTATAAAAAACTATTTAGGCCCACAATTTAAAACGGCGGGCATAACCACTAAAATTATATCATACGATCATAATTTAGATCGTACAGATTACCCTTTAACTGTTTTAGCCGATGCAGCCGCTAATCCTTATGTAGATGGTTCGGCATTTCATTTATATTCCGGTAGCATTACTTCTATGTCGGCAGTGCATGATGCCTATCCTACCAAAAACGTTTATTTTACCGAGCAATGGGTTGGTGGGCCCGGTAATTTCGCCGGCGATCTTTCGTGGCACGTTAATAATTTAATTATTGGCGCTACCCGTAACTGGAGCCGTAATGTATTAGAATGGAATCTTGCTGCAGATGCAGGCTACGGCCCGCATACCGTTGGTGGCTGCACTACTTGTTTGGGTGCGCTAACTATCGGGCCCGCTACTGTAACGCGCAATGTGTCTTATTATATAGTTGCACATGCGTCAAAATTTGTAAGGCCCGGATCGGTACGTATAGACTCTAATACCCCCGACAATTTAAGCAATGTAGCCTTTAAAACTGCCGATGGCAAAAAGGTTTTGATTGTTTTAAATACATCGGCCACGCTGCAAAACTTCAACATAAAATTTAATAACAAAATAGTAACTGCATCGCTTGGTGGCGGCTCGGTAGCAACATTTGTTTGGTAGCCTGAAACCTAAACCATCAGAATGAAAAGACATACTATATTACTTATACTAAGCCTGGTACATTTAAGTCTTACGCTATCGGCACAAAAAAAACCTGTTCAACCTAAAAGTGCCGATGCAATTGATATTAAAGTTAAAACGCTATTGGCTAAAATGACGCTGGACGAGAAAATTGGCCAACTTAACCAATACACCAGCGACCGCTTAGCTACCGGCCCGCTTACACCTAATAGCAGCAAATTTAATGAGATAAAAACCGGCAAAGTAGGTTCTATGCTTAATGTAAAGGGCGCAAAAGAAACCCGGATGGTGCAGGAACTGGCCATGCAATCGCGCCTTAAAATACCGTTGCTTTTTGGGCTTGATGTGATACATGGTTACAGGGTTACCTTCCCGGTTCCCTTGGCCGAAGCCGCAAGTTGGGACTTGGGTATGATAGAAACATCGGCCAGGATAGCTGGTAAAGAAGCAGCATCAGCAGGTATTCACTGGACATTTGCGCCAATGGTTGACATTGCCCGCGACCCACGCTGGGGCCGGGTAATGGAAGGTGCTGGAGAGGACCCGTATTTAGGTTCATTAATTGCTGGTGCGCGGGTAAAAGGTTTCCAGGGTAAAGGGTTAGGTAGTTTGGATGCGATAATGGCTTGTGCCAAACACTTTGCTGCATACGGTGCGGCAATAGGTGGTCGTGATTATAACACAACCGATATGAGCGACCGCACACTTTGGGAAGTGTACCTTCCACCCTTTAAAGCCGCGCTTGATGCCGGTGCCGCTACCTTTATGAACGGATTTAATGATCTAAATGGTGTGCCTGCAACAGGTAACAGTTATTTGCAGCGCGATATTTTAAAAGGCAAATGGGCCTTTAAGGGTTTTGTGGTAAGTGATTGGGGATCAATAGGCGAAATGGTGAACCATGGTTTTGCAACTGACAATAAACAAGCAGGCATGCTGGCTATTAATGCCGGCAGCGATATGGATATGGAAAGCCACAGTTATATTGTAAACCTTGCGCAATTGGTAAAAGAGGAAAAGGTATCTGTCGTTACAATTAATGAGGCGGTAAAACGTATCCTGCGCAAAAAATTTGAGATGGGATTATTTGATGATCCTTATCGCTTTAGCAATGAAGAGCGCGAAAAAAACACATTAAATTCGCCCGAAAATAGGGGCGCCGCGCGCGATATCGCGAAGCATAGCATTGTATTGTTGAAAAACGATAACCAGTTATTACCCCTGTCAAAAACAATTAAAATCATCGCGGTAATAGGCCCGCTGGCTAAATCAAATATAGATATGATGGGTTTTTGGTCGGTTAAGTGGGACAATGACCATTTGGTTTCGCCGTACGAGGGAATAGAGAACAAGGTTGGAAAGACAACAAAGTTACTATATGCGCAAGGCTGTGATGTAACTGATACCTCAAAAGCAAATTTTAGCCAGGCAGTTGCAACCGCTATGCAGGCTGATGTTGTGGTGCTTGCAGTAGGCGAACATTTTGATATGACAGGCGAAGCCAAAAGTAAAGCAAACATACATTTACCCGGCGTGCAGGAGGACCTTATTAAGGCCATTAAAGCCACGGGGAAGCCCATTGTTGTATTAACGATGTCTGGCCGCCCGATGATATTTAATTGGACTGCAGACCACGCTGATGCCATCCTGCAGACATGGTGGTTGGGCAGCGAAGCAGGTAACGCCATAGCAGATGTACTGTTTGGTGACTATAATCCATCAGGCAAGCTGCCTATATCGTTCCCACGATCTGAAGGGCAGATCCCGGTTTATTACAATTACAAAAACACCGGCAGGCCATCAACTAACGATTATGGCACCGGCTACAAATCGGGATACACAGACCTTCAAAACAGTCCGCGTTACGCGTTTGGTTACGGTTTAAGTTACACACAATTTGAATTGTCAGACCTGAAACTGAATAAAATAAGCATTAAGCCTAATGAAAACATCAAAGTAACATGCACCTTAAAAAACACAGGCAAATATGCCGGCGAAGAGGTAGTGCAACTATATTTACGCGATGAAGTAGGCAGCGTTACACGCCCGGTAAAAGAGTTAAAAGGTTTTGAAAAAGTTTACTTGAAGGCCGGCGAGAGTAAGGCGGTTACCTTTGTGATCAATAAAGAAAAACTATCTTTCTACAATCAGAAAATGAACTGGACAACCGAGCCCGGTACTTTTGATGTAATGATAGGCAACTCATCAGATCATATCATATTAAATAGTAAATTTGAGCTTGTGCAATAAACCCGCATCCCGATGGCAAAGCTTTTTGTTTTTGTATTTCTAATATGTGCCTATGCACCGGTAAAGGCCCAGTTTGTTAGTTTATCTAGTACCGAGGTTAAGACGTTGGCAAATGCCATCAAAACCGATGACAAGGTAAGGGCGATATTTGAACCCATAAAAACTACTGCCGAAAAAGCTTTAAATGACCACCCCAATCCTATCGAAAAGATCACATCGCAGGGTTTATTGGCAGGAAACCCGGCTAAAACAGCAAGTTTGAAGGCTGTTGATGATGCGCCTAAGATCTATGCGCTGGCGCTATATTACAGGCTTTATAACGATAAGCAATATTTAAATAAAGCCACTGAGTATTTAACAGCCTGGGCAAAAATAAACCAACCAACTGGCGACCCAATAGACGGAACTAAACTGGAAGATCTGATAGCCGGGTATGACCTGGTAAGGGATAAAGTGAATGCGCAGACAAAAGCGGATATAGATGCTTGGTTGGATAAATTTGCAAGTGAGCAGATAAACAGCGAATCGTTAAAATCAGGAAAACTAACTGCGATTAATAACTGGAACTCGCACCGCTTAAAAGTTATTACGTTTATTGTTTACACGCTGCATAGTAAAAAACAGGAGCAATATGTTAATGATGAAATTGAAAAACAAATAGCCCAAAATCTATTTGTAGACGGTTCGGGTTTCGACTTTAAACAACGGGACGCGCTACATTATCATGTGTATACGCTTGAACCATTACTAAAAGCAATAATAGTTATAAATAGGGCCACTGGTAAAAATTACTATACCTTTCAGTCTAAAAGTCAATCGTCAATTCAGCAATCGGTACAATTCCTGATGCCATTTATCACCGGCGAGAAAACTCATATTGAATTTTTAAACAGCACCGTAAAGTTTGACCGCGACCGGGCAGCCAACCACGAAAAAGGATACGAGCCGGCTAATTTTGTACCGAAATCAGGTATTTTGGTACTGTCTTTGGCAAGTTATTTTGATCCTTCTTTACAGGAGATCATCAAAAAAGTAAACGGCGATAATTATAACGACTGGCAGCTGGTATTAAATAAAGTTAGAACGCATATTAAATGAAAAAGATAGCTACCATACTATTAACCATTGTTACCACAATGGCTTACGCGCAGCATGACGCAAAAAAGGATTTTAAATTTGCTGAAGACCAAACAGAGGTTTTGTTAAAAGCAACAGCCGATGCCAAAAGTAAAGCTACCAAACCAAACCTGGTAGCGCCTCGTACTGTTGACGCGCAAGGTAACCTGGTACTTATATCATCAAGAGACTGGGTAAGTGGCTTTTTTTCGGGCGAATTATGGTACCTGTATGACTATACACATAACAAAAAATGGCTGGAAACCGCGAAAGATTTCACAGCTAAAATAGAACCTGAACAAAATAATGGCGATAGCCACGATGTTGGTTTTAAAATATACACCAGCGTGGGTAATGCCTATCGCCTTACAAATGACCCACATTATAAAGATGTAATTGTAACAGCTGCCAAAACCTTGTCTACCCGTTTTAATCCCGCTGTAGGTTGTATAAAATCATGGGATGGGCGTAAGGAATGGCCTTTCCCTGTGATCATAGATAATATGATGAACCTTGAGCTAATGTTTGCCGCCACCCGTTTATCTGGCGATTCAAGTTTTTATAAAATAGCCGTTACCCATGCAAACACTACACTTAAAAATCATTTCAGGCCCGATTACAGCTCTTACCACGTAGTAGATTATGACCCTGCAACCGGCGAGGTACGCCATCGCCAAACACACCAGGGCTATGCCGATGAGTCCGCATGGGCTAGGGGACAGGCATGGGCTTTGTATGGGTTTACCATGTGCTACCGCGAAACCCACGATAAGAAATATTTAGTGCAGGCCGAGCACATTGCCCAATTTATACTAAACAGCCCTACTTTACCTGCCGACAAAGTGCCTTATTGGGATTTTAATGCGCCGGGAATTCCTAACGAACCGCGCGATGCTTCTGCAGCAGCTATTATAGCATCGGCACTTTACGAGTTAAGTACTTATAGCGCCAATAGTAAATTATATAAAGCAACTGCCGATAAGATAGTTTATAGCCTAACCAATAACTATACAGCCAGGCCGGGCGAAAGCCAGGGATTTATTTTGTTGCATAGCACCGGGCATAAGCCCGCTAAAAGCGAAATTGATGTGCCGATAAGTTATGCTGATTATTACTATTTAGAGGCATTAACCCGCCAGGACCGTTTAGCTAAAGGCATGCGGTTATAAAACAATGATTACATTACGAGGGCTACCCAACCCTGTTGGGCACCTTTTTTCCTGGCCCGCTTTTGCTCGCTCAATACTTTTTTTATACGGATGGCGTAAGACCAGCAGGTGCTTTGCCGAATACCTATCTTTTGCGATAATTGGTAAGATGATATGGTGCCTTTACTGCTATAAACCAGGTATACTATATAAAAGGCTTTGTTGATGGGGATGCGGTTATTTTCGAAAATAGTATTGTGCATAGCCGATTCCTCATAGCTGCATTTGGTGCAGCGGCGACTGTAAGGCACCCTGCCGCCCGAATAGCTATCATGATTACAACGAATACATTGATAACCGTTTTGCCATTTTAAATCGGACAGGAATTTATTACAACTTTCCTGGTCGGGATACTTGGCGCTAAACTCCTCAAAACTAAGCTCAGTTGACAGTGCCCTGGCGTCTGTAACTTTTTCTATATCGTTTTGAAGCTGAACATTATCTTTTTCAAGCAAAATGTTCATTCGATTAATTTCAGCTGCCTGTAGTTCCAGTTGGTGATTGGTGCTTTCTAATAATTGGTTTTGCTGCTCAATAGTTTGCGACTGCGTTAAGATCTCTTCAGATTTTTTTATAACCTCTTTGGTTCTTGCTTTCACCTGCAAGTCCAATTCCTGGTTAATGGTGTCTTTAAGTTTATTGTTGATGTCCATTTGCTGTATGGTTTCATCAAGTGCGGCATCTTTTTCTTTCCGCATAATACGCACCTGGTCGCCAATAGCGAATGATAGAAACAACATCTCAACCACAAAACAAAAACCTATGCTATAGTATGATAAAAACTCGGGTAAAAAGTACGCGTATCCTAAAGCGGTAATTGCTTTAACTATGAAACCGGTAAATAGTACCGCATAAGCCAATACAAAGAATCTTGCCGGTTTAAAGCCCCTGCGATATATGTTTATACCAGTGACGAAGGCGATAGAAAGTGGAATAACCTCCACAAATTTGTAAATAAACAGCCCCTTGTTAAATAGCAAGCAGTATAAGAAATATATCGTTCTTACAACAAGAATAATATTTATGGCATAGTAAAGCCTGTAGGACTTTTGCTTTACCTGTAACAATTCTTTGGTAAATATCAATGCAAACACACTTACCAAATACATAGCAATGCCATACATGTAATCATTTAAGACTGGGGTGTTTGGCCATAAATATTGAAATGCGATACCGTCGACACTCATTTCATACCACGCTACGCATATAATGTATATCACATAATACAGGTACTGCTTCTTCCTTATTGCTGTAAACATTAACAGGTTATGGAAACAAAAAATCAATATCATGCCATAGAACAACCCAAAGCTGAAATATTCTAACAGTGCATACTGGATAAAATAATCAACCGTACGATATACTATAATTACCTTAACAGGATTTTTTGAGCGAACTTTAAAATAATACGTATGTTCACCTTTGGATGGATCGGTAATTAAAAATTCGAAGTTTTTATGAAGGTAAAGCCTGTTAGTAAAACTGGCATCAGCACCCGAACTGGAGATTTTATAACTGCCTTTGCCGTTAGAGATGTATGCCGTAACCTCATCAGTCGTTTGGTCAAAAAATTCAAAAAGGCAGGTTCTTTTAGTGATCGACTGCTTAAAGTGCACTTTTATGCGGTACCAATAGGCATATTTATTAGTGTTATTGCTTGGATAATAAACATTGTTATGGATGAAGTCTCCGTCCAGACGCTTTACCTCATCAAAAGTTAGCTTATTGCTTTTATCTTTCAGATAATCAAGCTCGTTTTGTACAAATTTATGCTGTTTGACCGTAGTATCAACAAGCACCACGTTTTGAGCATAAGCCGTTTTGACCGAAAAAAACGCGCACCCAAGAAACAGCAGGACCTTCAAATCAGAGATACGCATTGGTAATACAATAAAATGGCCTAATTGGTTTGTAATTGTACTCAAATATAACATATCCCATCCTAAAATTCGAAGAAATTAAGCGATATCACTACCAAAAATTAACATTTATTATGGATCTTAATGAATCGAATGCGGAATATGCTGCCCGAGGCCTTTGGCGTGCCGGACAGCCTGACGCATGGCAGTTGCCGGAGTTGTTTGACGGGCACGAGGCCGTGGTCCCCGCAATGTGGCGGCGGTTGACAGGGGCAGGCGGCGGTATTAGTCGGTAAAGTTCTGTGTAAATTAAGACCCCGAACTTTGCGATTATTTGAATCAGTTTGAATGAGAATTCATAAAAAGCGCTATAAATGTCATATTTATAGCGCTTTTTATCTGTTTTAAAGATAAGGAGCGGAGAGCTAGGGATTCGAACCCCAGGACCTGTTACAGTCAACAGTTTTCAAGACTGCCGCAATCGACCACTCTGCCAGCTCTCCGGGGACAAAAGTACAAATCCGGGCCGAATTGCCAAACCTGATTTTCACTTTTTTTAACAATTTTTTAAAAGGTCATAAATGATTGATGATTAGTTGATTGTAAATCTAATCAATCAGTTTTTCTGCACGAAAGTTGTTAAAACGTGGTTTTACAATTTTTAAATTACGTTTAGAAAGGTCAATACTTGCGTTTAATTCAAACCCGATTAACAATATCAGCGAGTTTAAATATAACCACAACATCACCACGATAATGGTGCCTATGGAGCCATATATTTTATTGTATGATGCAAAATGGTTAATATAATAGGTAAACCCTAATGACGTTAAAATAGCCAACCCTGTAGCCAATATAGACCCCGGGCTTAAAAATGCCCACTTTAATTTATGCGATGGCCCGTAACGGTATAACAGCGATATAGTAACAAAGAATATGCCTATAATAATTAACCATCTGGATAGTATAAGCAGGTATATCCAAAAATGACTTTTGCTGGCAATATGGCTTTGCAGGTAGGTTATAGCACTTTCGCCGGCTATCATAATCGCTATAGCTATAATAAGCGCTATACTGATGATTATAGTAAGTAACATAGCAATGCCACGGCGCTTTAACCAACTACGTTTTTCGAGTATAAGCGATGAATTATTAAATGCCTGCATTAAGGTGCTTACACCATTGGTTGCAAAATATAAAGCGGTGATAAATCCTAAAGATAATAAGCTTGCATTTCGATGTTTGATAATGTCTTCTATGGTAGTTTCAAAAGCCAGGTAGGCGTAGGTAGGTAAAATGGTATGCAATAGCTCCAGCAGTTTATCCTGGAAATTATCAACGGGTACATAGGCTATCAGCGTAAACAAAAACAGGGTACCGGGGAAAAGCGCCAGCATAAAGTTATAAGCCAGCGATGATGCTTTGTTTAACAACGAATCTTCTAAAAACTCATTAATGAGCGAAATACTAACCGCGTATATAGAAAGGTTACCAAAACCGGGTAAAACAGCAGATTTGGTCCACTTAACAAAGGCCCGGTAAATTTTTATGCGAAGAAGTAAACGATTCACCCATCTCATTCGAGCTAATTTACTTAAAAAATGGCTTTAATTTATCCAAAAATTCAGACGAAGGCAGGCATGGGCGGTTAGTCGTCATATTAACAAAGACCAAGAGCGTTTCGGCCTGGTGTATCAGTTCTTTTTTTTCGTTGTACAGATCATACCTGAAATAGATCTTTACGCCCGGCATTTTATCCATGATAACCTTCACCGTGATCTCCTCATCATACAAGGCAGGTTTTAAATACTTGCTTTTCATTTCCAACACTGGCATCATTATGCCCGATGCCTCCATACCGCTATAAGTTAGGCCAAGGCTGCGTAACATTTCTACACGGGCAACCTCGTAAAACTCAGCATAATTGCCGTAGTACATATAACCCATTTGATCGGTTTCGCCGTAACGTACTCGTATTTTGGTTGAATATTCAAACATTATTTTTTAATGTTATGTTCGTCCAACGCCTTACGGAATTTTTGCGCGTTAATATTATGCTGGGCCACATTGGTAGCAAAATTATGCCTATTTGAAAAATCCTCTTTAGCTACCATGTATAAGTAATCGTTTTTCTGATAATTAAGTACAGCTTTAACCGCGTTTACCGATGGCAACATAACAGGGCCCGGAGGTAAACCAGTATGCAGGTAGGTATTGTAAGGCGAATTTACCGATAGATATTTATTCAACACCCTATGAATAGTAAAATCATGCATGGCAAAAATAATCGTAGGGTCCGACTCCAGCTTCATGCCTTTGCGTAACCGGTTTAAATACAAGCCGGCAATAGTTGGCATTTCATCGTCATAAACTGCCTCTGCATCAACTATTGATGCTAATATGGATACTTGAGGCTCACTTAAATTTATGGCTGCTGCCTGCTGCTTACGCTCAGGCGTCCAAAAGGTTTCATAATGCGAGTACATACGTTTATAAAACTTCTCGGGTGATATATTCCAATACAATTGGTAAGTATCGGGCATAATCATTACAAAAGCGTTGTCTGTGTTAAAACCGTACTGTTTTACAAAATCAGTCGAGTCAAGGTAATGGAGCAGGGTTAATGAATCGGCTTCCAGTTTTTTACTTACAAATCCTGCAAATTGTTCTTTGGTTCTGAAAACGTGGAAAGATAGCTCAACCTGTTCCTGCTCGCCAAGTTGTAACATACGTATAAACTTGCGGTTGCTCATACCTTCGTGCAAACGGTATTTACCTGGTTTTACATGCTCTGCATATTTCATGTTATAAGCAGCCCATGAAAATGTGGCGGTATCTTTTACTATTCCTTTTTCGCGAATGGTTTTATAAACGTCATTAAAGTCTTCGCCGGTATGTATGTATAGGTACTCCTCGTTGCCGGTAACATTAGGGCCAAAGTATCTTAGATAATAAAATATTAAAGTACCCCCTAGTCCTAAAACGATCAAAACTACCAGGGCAATAATAAATTTCCTGAATATTCCGCCTGATGATGTTTGTTTAGCCATGATATAAAAGTATGGTTAAGACTGCAATTTTTGCAATGCTAATAATCCGCCTGTTAAGTTTTTTACATTTTGATAACCGTTGCTTATCAAAATTGATTGAGCCGTTTGGCTACGCAAGCCGGCTTTACATATAACAATTATTTCATCGGTTTTGTTAGGATGAACAAAGTCTGATTTTTCAGTTAATTTAGATAGGGGAATGTTTTTGCCCCCGATATTATAGGTATGGTATTCAATTTCCTCACGTACATCAAGCAAATTTAGCTCCTCGCCGCTTTGCAACCTGCTTTGTAAACTGCCTGCACTAATCTGCTGCATTATTTTTTAGCTTGTGTAACTGTTAGGTTTATTTTTGTGCCAATGCTTACTTTGGTTACCGAATCTGTTTTCATAGGGAACTGGCTAACAACCACAACATTGCTTGAATCGGTTATGATACCCTGGTAGGTAATGGTCCCTATGGATAAGTTTGAATTTTTTAATACAAACCGCACCGCGTCAAGGTCCTGGTTGGTAAGGTCAGGTACTTCAACTTCGCTGGCGCCTACACCATCGCCCAATACCAGATCAATTTTTGATCCTTTAGGTATTTTTGTGCCGGGTTTAATAGTTTGGCCGGCTATCCTTGTTTCTAAAACTACGTTAAGCGCTATGTCCGATCGGTAAGTTGTATCACCAACCTTTAACCCATTGTTTGATAAGGTAGCCGCCGCTTGTATATATGGCATTTGTTCAATATCTGGCAATGCTACAGGAGGGGCCTTAACAGTCACCATGGTTAAATAGATCTTACGATGTTCTTTAACATTGGTTTCAGGATCGGGATCTTGTTCAAGTACGGTCCCGGGCGGGGCATCACCTACATAAACAGAATCTACCTGGTAATCAAATCCCTGCTCTTTTAATATGTTGATGGCTTGGTCTATAGGCAAGCCTTTTAGTTTAGGTACAGGTATGCCAGAGCCATGATTAGTATAAAAACTCAGACTAAAAAAAGCTATTAAAACTATTGCTATAACAGACCCAATAGCTAACAGTATAGTGTTTCTAAAAGATTTAGTTTTTAAATAGGCCCCAAATTTATTCATCCGCAGTTAGGTGATATTATACTTAATCACGCATCAAACATAAGGATAATTTCGGATTTATCGGTTTGAAAAACTAATGTATTAATTAAACATCCTGCTTCAAAAAATAATTATATTTGACCGTATGACAATGAAACCATCATGGGCTACTGTCTACGTATCGGAGTGAAATAGACTAGTTCATGATAGCTTCATTACCATTAAAAACAAACTGCGTAGCACTCATGAGTGCCACTGAAAAACAATTATTAACGAATAATTATTCTAATGAAAAACATAGCCCTTTTGGCCGGTGGGTTTACCGGTGAATACGAAGTGTCTTTAAACAGCGCCCAAAATATTGCTGCCAATTTAAACAAGAACAAGTATAACGTTTATACCATATTGGTTAATCGCGACCGTTGGTTTTATGAGGAGGGCAGCAATAGGATAGATGTTGACAAAAATGATTTCAGCATAACAGTTAAGGGCGACAAGATAAAGTTTGATTTCGCATTCATTACCATACACGGTACGCCGGGCGAAGATGGAAAAATGCAAGGCTACCTGGACCTGGTAAACATCCCGTACAATACCTGCGATGTTACTGCATCGGCTATTAGTATGAATAAGGCTTATACCAAAACCATTGTAAATGGTATACACGGTTTACATACGGCCAAGTCTATGCGCTTATTTAAGAGTGATGGACACGATATTGCTACTATAGCTTCAACGCTAAAATTCCCGTTGTTTATTAAGCCTAATAATGGGGGCAGCAGTGTAGGGATGAGTAAGGTTTATAATGCTGCCAAACTACCGGCTGCTATCCACAAAGCTTTTAATGAGGATGACCAGATATTGGTTGAGGAGTTTATAAAAGGCCGTGAGTTTAGCCAGGGGATAGCCCGCCTGCAAGGCAAAATAATAGTATTGCCTACTACCGAGATCATAAGCTCGAAAGACTTTTTTGATTACGAGGCTAAATATACTTCGGGGGTGTCCGAAGAGATAACGCCGGCTGATCTATCATCAGAAAAGAATGAGGAAATAGCCGGGATACTTACCGAAGTGTATGTGCGGTTAAACTGCAAAGGAATGGTAAGGATAGATTTTATTTTGTTAGAAGGAACGTTAGATTTCTATTTCATCGAAATAAACACCACACCCGGCCAATCATCAAATAGCCTGATACCGCAACAGGTACGGGCGGCAGGTATGAGCGTGCCTGATTTTTATAGCGAGTTGATAGAAGGGAATATGTAAACAGGTGTACCACTGCGCGTGTGTCTTGATGATACACTTTGATACACCTATTTTTATAATTATTTGTTAATGAGTTAATTGTATTTTTGAATTTAATTTCATGATACAGTTTGGCACACTTTTTCTGACTTAAAAGTCATTTTGGTACAAGTCAAGCGCCACCAATACCATATCCTTAACCAACTATGCGAAGAAGAGATTTTATCAAAACGTCTACCATAGCAGGTGGATATGCTATAACCGGCCCGGCGCTGCTAGCCAATGCCGGTAGTTTGTTTCCTTCGACTGAAAAGAGTTTAACTGACGATAAAGCCTGGTTTAATAAATCAATGCGCTGGGCGCAGTTGGCTTTTGTTGAAAATGACCCGGCCAAATGCGACCCCGATTTCTGGCTTGATTATTTTAAACGCATCCACGCGCAGGGCGCTTTGTTGAGTGCCGGCGGGGTAGTGGCTTTTTATCCTACCGATGTCCCTTTACACCATCGCAGCGATTATTTAGGCAATAAAGACCTGGTTGGTTATATGGTAGAGGGTTGCCGCAAAATGAATATGACCGTTTGCCTGCGCACCGACCCGCATGCTGCACGACAAAATGTGTACGATGCGCATCCCGATTGGATAGCAGTTACTGCTGATGGTAAAAAACGCCGTCACTGGGCCAATCCTGATCTATGGGTTACCTGCGCGTTGGGCCCCTATAATTTTGATTTCATGACATCGGTTCACAAAGAGATCATGACCAGGTATAAACCCGAAGGCATATTCTCTAACCGTTGGTCGGGCAGTGGTATGTGTTATTGCGAGCATTGTGTACAAAACTTCAAAGCATTTTCGGGTGGTATGGAACTGCCCCGGGATGGTGGTTCGACAGCTAAGTATCGCGAATGGAATACCGCCCGTTTAAAAGAATTATGGTTTTTATGGGATGCCGAGATGCGTAAAATAAAACCGGTATCGCGTTTTATCCCTAACGGGTTCCCAGATAGAAAAATAACCGGACAATTGGCAGATATATTTTTTGTTGACAGGCAGGGCCGGTCGGGCAATATACCACCATGGGACAGTGGCCGCGGCGCAAAAGAATTACGTGCCGGTGGTATGGACATGAAACCCCTGATACATATTTTTAGCGTGGGACTAGAAGAGTCTCCACGCTGGAAAGACTCGGTAAATACAGCTGCGGAGTTAAGGATATGGGCTGTTAATGGCGTGGCTAACGGCATGTTGCCATGCTTTGTAAAATTTGGCGCCACACCTATTGATAAACGCTGGATGAGCCCTATAGAACAGGTTTACCAGGGGTTTTATCGCAGCGAAAAGTACCTGCGCAATACCGCATCAATGGCAAGGGTGGCCGTATTAGAACAAGGCGTCGCAAGCGCGGGTGGCAAGCCATGGCAAACAAACGGTGCGTATCACATGAATGGTATGTACCATAGTTTGGTAGAGGGGCATGTGCCTTTCGAAATGATTAACTCTGCCGTGCTTAATGCCGAACTATTGAAGCCTTATAAGCTATTGGTATTGCCAAATATTACCTCGCTTTCTGATAGTCAATGCGCTATCATAACCAAATTTGTTGAGGATGGCGGAAGTGTTGTGGCTTCTTTTGAATCATCGTTATATGATGAGAATGGTAAAAAGCGTATAGATTTTGGACTGGCTAACCTATTTGGGGTAAGTTTTGATAATGCTGTTGAAGGGCCGATGCAAAACAGCTATTTGCGGTTACATAGTGATGCAGCTACCAATAAATTTCACCCGGTATTAGAAGGGCTGGAAGACGCTAACCGCATTATTAATGGTATATATACGGTTAAGGTGAAACCGGTGGCGACTAATTTCCCCAGCCCGGTTACTTTAGTGCCAACCTACCCGGATCTGCCGATGGAAGATGTTTACACCCGTAATCCGGACCCCGATACCCGTGAGCTTTATTTACGCGAGATTGGGAAAGGCCGGGTAGCTTACATCCCCTGGGATATTGAAAGGACTTTTTGGCAATACATGGCGCCTGATCATGGAAAGCTATTAAATAATACCATTAAATGGGCGCTTAACGAAGAGCCGGTAGTTGCAGTTACCGCACCGGGGTTAATAGAAACCACCGTGTGGCGGCAAGAGCAGTCTATGGCGGTGCATTTGGTTAACCTAACCAACCCAATGATGATGAAAGGCCCCATGCGCGAGCTGATACCTGTTAACGCCGATGTTAGCATTAAAATACCCGCTAATGCAAAAGTAACAGGTGTGAACTTACCTGTAAGCGAACGAAAACCGGCATATACTATTAAAGATGGCAGGATTATGCTAACAGTCACGCAGATAATGGATCATGAAATTGTAGGGATAGATTTGGCGTGATTAAGGCAGATAAACTTTTCCGCTTTATAAAAAATTTGTGCTATCTGTATTTATTTCCCGGCTTTCTTTTGTGATGATATATAGCTACAATAATGACTATTTGTAGATCTTCTTCGACCATATAAATGATAGTGAATGGATATTTATGAATGTTTAATTCATAATAGTTTTTGTATTCATTACGATTTTGCTTTGGGTCTGAACAGATGTGAGCTAAAGCTCTATCAATATCATTTACAAAATTAGTTGCTGCTTTTAAACTGCGTTTAAGATACCATGATACTGAGGATTCGTAGTCGTCCTGGGCAGATGGGTGAAGCCGGTATTTAAAAGCTATCACTTACTTGGTTACAAGTAGTTTCTGGATTTTTTGACGACTTTCCTCTTCACTAATCAAATTAATATTGCCTGCCTGATAATCAGCATATCGTTGGTCAAGCATATTTTTTAGTTCGTCTGTATATACTATGGTTTCAGTATCGGCAACCCTAAACTTCAACCCTAATTGCGCTATAAATTCTTTTATAGCAGTAAGATCCCTATCCTTTGTAATTTCGACTGTTATTGTTGTCATTTAACAAATTTAAAGAAATAAATTAAAATATATCTATTCAACTACAGCAAATTTACCGCAATTCGGCTTGCTGCACAAAATCATAATAAGGGCACCTAAATTATTTTTTAAAAGAGGTGTAGTGGTTTATTACATCGTTGGGGATTTTGGCAGCTTTGCCAGTATTCATATCTATCATCACAAAATCAAACCAGCCATCGCAGCATATTTTAGTAGTAGTTTTGTTTTTAATGTTGAATTGTACGCGGCAAATTTTCTCGTCAATGCTTTCAATCCCGGTAGTAACAATAAAGTAATCGCCCAATATTAAAGGGCGTTTATAATCAACAAAAACACTGCGTACTAGCCAACCATTGCCCTGCTCCAAAAACTTTTCCATAGCCATACCATAGCAACGCTCCATTTGGTCATAACGGGCAGCTAATACATAATCAAAGTATTTGCTGTTATGTACGTGGCGATACATATCAATATCATCGGGGCGTACACGGTATTCAGTTTCGAAAGTGGCGTAACTCATGGTTAAGTTAAAAACCAAAAGTAAAAATTCAAAAGGGAATAATTAGAATAGATGTCCTTTTAAAATTAAGAAATCGACAGTTTTAATATGTAACTTTAATTACCAATTCAATGCCAATGCAACGTCCTGTTTTCATGTTTTTCTTGTTGACATGCTTTATCAGCAGCAGCCACTTAAAAGCACAAGTAATATTTAATGGCGATCTTGAAAATATAGACCCTAAAACCAATATGCCGGTGGCCTGGACAAACGCTATGAAAGGCGGCTATACCTACACCCTGGATAGCAATGTTGTGTATCACGGCAAATATTCTATTTGCATTACATCAAGCGATGCTTACCCTTATGGTGCTATTAACTGCGTTATCCCGTATAATTTTACCGGGCACACGTTACAATTAAAAGGATTTATAAAAACAGAAAATGTTACCAATGGCTACGCAGGTATATGGATGCGGGTAAATGGCATTGACGAGTTTGATAAAATGGAAAAGCAAAATCTGCATGGTACTAATGATTGGAAGGAGTACACAATTTCAATGCCTTATAATAGTGATGTTGCACGCAGCCTTAATGTTGGGGCTTTATTAACGGGCAAAGGCAAAATGTGGTTTGACAACCTGCGGCTGTATTTGGATGGAAAGTTGATTGAGAAGGTACCCTATAAGCCCGTTGTAGAGCCAACCGTAAATAGACCATAAGTTTCATCACCATAGGGAGGATTGAGATTGCTACCGGAAGTTGGTAATTAAGAGATTCCTTCTATATTTGACGAAACCTAAATATATTCCTCCATGCTAAAAAGAATACTCATCGCCTTAATTTTATTGCTTAACGCTGCGGCTATTTATGCGCAGCAATATTCGGCAAAAAATCTTTTGGGCCGATGGGAATCAACACGGAAGAAAGAAATTAATATGGCTTTTTTTACAGACTCTACCGGCGCCTTCCTGAGTGATGATGGGTTTTTAAAAAATAAAATAAAGTATACCATCAAGCCCGATAAGGACATTATTAAGCTTGACGCTACTATTCAAATTGACCGGAAAAGCCCGAGCTACGAAAAGTTTTATTTTAAGTTTATTAGCGACAGTGTTTTGATTACCAGTAGGGGAAGCGCTATCCCCAAAAAAATAGATACGAGCGATAAGAAAATAGAAGTTTACAAAAAAATAAAGTATGATTTGCCGGGTACAGAAATGCGCATGCACAATTTTAAGGATCTGTTGGGTTTGTGGAAATATTCCTTTAAGGATACTTTAAATAGCTGGGAGCTTAACTTTGTTGATGATAGTACTGTTTATAGCAAAAACGGCAGACAGAACTCAGTGAGGCTAAGTTACGTTGCTGATTTTACCAAACAGCCAATGATGATAGATTTTTACAAGGGTAACGAACCTGTAGATGAGGCGATTTTTTACTTTTATAACAGAAATATTATGCTAGTGGAATATTCTGGGCATGATAAACGGCGGGATCATTTTAAGGCCTTTCTGATAGGAATCAAAGCGCTCATCCCGTATAAGAGGCAAACATCAGCTAAAAACTAATCACCTGCAATGCTTGGTATATTTGCACTGGTAATCATGTTAATTTCGTTTTATATTTGAGAAACCTAAATGCAACTATCGCATGAAAAAAAGAATACTTATCACCTTAATTTTATTAGTCAACACAGCACTTCTATACGCGCAAAGCTATTCGGCGAAAGATCTGGTAGGCAGATGGCAATCATCACGATTTAAAAATTCTAACATAATTTTTACCAGTGATACAACCGGGGCATGGCTAGATAAAGGCGGTTTTGTATTGAATAGATTTAAGTACATACCTGCCATACAAAAAGTAGGCGACAGGCAAATGAATTTTAAATTTACAACTCAATTAAACCGCAAAAAACCAAGTTTTGAACGTGGCTATATCAAGTTTTTAAACGACAGTGTAATCTTACTTAGAATTAATAGTTGGGACATACCTAAGGATGCCGATACCACCAATAAAAAGGTAGGAGTTTATTTAAAAATAAAACAGCCTATGACCGGCACTGAAATGCATTTGCCGATTTATAAAGATTTGTTAGGCCAATGGGGCAATTCGTTTAAAGGAAAAATAAGTGATCATAAGTTTATTTTTGTTGATGACAAGACTGTGTATTATAAAGATACCACTCACCTGATAAAATTGAGATATGTGGTTGATTTTAGACAACAACCTATTCCTGTTGATTTTTATTCGGGCCAGAAACTTGTTAAACAAATGTATTTAGGTTTTTATACTACAGATAGAATACGCATTCAATCATTCAATAACTATAATAGAGGGGGTCATTTTAACGTTTTTGGAAATAATGCTTTTTTTGTGCGTGAAAAAAAAGAGTTTACGTTTGTTGATCAGTATTAAAACATACTTGCATAATAATAATAATACACTTACCTTTGCACCCACAAATAACAAAATTATTAACGCTTTAATATTATTTACGTAATGTATTTAAGTACAGAAGAAAAACAAGAAATTTTCGCAAAACACGGTAAAGATGCAGCAGACACAGGTTCAACCGAAGGTCAGGTAGCATTATTCACTTACCGTATCGCACATTTAACAGGGCATTTGAAAAAAAACAAACATGATTTTTCAACCCAATTATCACTGCAAAAATTAGTAGGTAAACGCCGCGGATTGCTGGCTTACCTTTACAAAAAAGATATTTCAAGATACCGTGCCATCATCAAAGCTTTAGCGCTTAGGGATATCATTAAGTAACTTAAAGTTATTTTTTACAAAAAGCCGTCTCTACTAGGAGATGGCTTTTTTACTTTACGAATTAATATACACACAATAAAAAAACCGATACGCTCTAAAAGATGAAAAGCGCATCACAACGAAAACAAGATGAGTTTAAACGTAATTAAAAAGGTGATCGATTTAGGTGACGGCCGCACCATCGAGATCGAAACAGGAAAATTGGCCAAACAAGCCGATGGCTCTGTAGTAATAAAAATGGGTGATACCATGTTATTGGCTACTGTAGTATCATCACAAGAAGCAAAAGAAGGTATTGATTTTTTACCCCTTTCTGTTGATTATCAAGAAAAATACGCTGCTACCGGTCGTATCCCTGGTGGATTTTTACGCCGCGAGGCTCGTTTATCAGACTATGAGGTTTTGATCTCGCGTTTGGTTGACCGTGCATTGCGCCCAATGTTCCCGGATGATTATCATGCGGACACACAAGTAATGATATCATTAATATCAGCTGATAAAGATATCATGCCTGATTGTTTAGCAGGTTTAGCTGCATCAGCTGCATTAGCTTGTTCTGATATTCCGTTTAACGGCCCTATATCAGAAGTACGTGTAGCTAAAGTTGATGGTAAATTAATTATCAACCCAACTTTAAGCCAATTGCAAACTGCAACTTTAGAGTTTATAGTAGCAGGTAGCGAGCATGACATCAACATGGTGGAAGGTGAAAGCGCCGAGATACAAGAAGAAGAATTGGTTGAAGCTATTAAATTTGCACACACTGCTATTAAAATACAGTGTTTAGCTCAAAAAGAGTTAACCATTGAATTGAATAAAACCGAAAAACGTACTTACAGCCATGAGCACAGCAATGACGAGCTTGAAAAAGCTATCTATGCTGCTACTTATGATAAAGTTTACGCTATTGCAGGCGAAGCTTCTGGTAAAGACGAGCGTGGTGCTAAATTTAAAGCAGTACGTGATGAGTATATCGCTACTTTAGGCGAGATTGATGATATAACTAAATCATTAGCTAAAAAATATTATCACGATGTTGAGTATGACGCTATCCGTAACCTTGTATTAGACGAAGGCAAACGTTTAGACGGCCGTACAACTACACAAATACGCCCAATATGGAGCGAAGTTGGTTATTTACCTGCTGCTCACGGTTCGGCTGTATTTACACGTGGCGAAACACAGTCATTAACATCAGTTACCTTAGGTGCTAAGGATGATGAACAAATGATTGACGGCGCGTTCATTAATGGTTACCAAAAATTCTTGTTACATTATAACTTCCCAGGTTTCTCAACCGGCGAGGTTCGTCCTAACAGGGGTGCAGGCCGTCGCGAGATTGGTCATGGTAACTTAGCTATGCGTTCATTAAAACGTGTATTACCTGCCGAGGATGCAAATCCTTATACTATCCGTATTGTTTCTGATATCTTAGAATCTAACGGTTCATCATCAATGGCTACGGTTTGTGCCGGTACATTGGCTTTGATGGATGCAGGTATCAAAATTACCAACCCGGTATCAGGTATCGCGATGGGATTGATCACTAACGAAATGGGTACTAAATATGCTATCCTTTCTGATATCTTAGGTGACGAAGATCACTTAGGTGATATGGACTTTAAAGTAACAGGTACTAAAAATGGTATTGTTGCTGTACAAATGGACTTGAAAATAAACGGTTTATCATACGAAGTTTTAACCAACGCGTTAAACCAGGCTAAAGATGGTCGTTTACACATACTAGGCGAAATGGCTAAAACCATGGAAGCACCTCGCGAAGATTACAAACCACACGCTCCGCGTATCGTTACTATCCGTATCGACAAAGAGTTTATCGGTGCCGTTATCGGACCTGGTGGCAAGATCATCCAAGAAATGCAGCGTGAAACCGGTGCTACTATCTCTATTGAAGAAGTTGGCAACCAGGGTGTAGTTCAAATATTTGCTGATAACAAAGAAGCAATTGACAAAGCTGTTACCCGTATTAAAAACATAGCTTCTAAACCAGAGGTTGGTGAGATTTACGAAGGTAAAGTAAAATCAATTATGCCTTTTGGTGCATTTGTTGAAATTATGCCAGGTAAAGACGGTTTATTGCACATATCAGAAATTGACCACAAACGTATTGAAACTATGGACGGCATTTTTGAAGTCGGCGATGAAGTACGTGTGAAATTGCTTGATGTTGATAAGCAAGGTAAATTAAAACTTTCGCGTAAGGTTTTATTACCTAAGCCAGAAGCAGCTAAGTAATAGCCTCACCCTAAATCCCTATTTACCGCTTGCGGAAGAGAAGGTGGTCGAGCGATGCAAAGACCGGGTGAGTAATCATATTTTAAACAGTAAAGGCCTTAGAAATAAGGCCTTTACTGTTTAATCGAAATTTTGTTTTAATTATTTTTTATTTTTTGAAACAAAAAGCTGTTTTTTGAGCTTTATATCTTTTATAGTTAGTTGATAAAAGCTAAAAGGCCGATCCAAATTGAAATGACCTCTACTACCAATGATCCTTTAGACTTTCTCAATAACAATAATAATTCTGGCAAACTGGCAGGCCCTGGTGCCGATTTGGTACAGATGTTATTGTATGAAATAATAAGGGTAAAAGAACTTATTGCTTATTATGACTCCATTCCAAATGGGGGCGGGCAGCTTGGCTCATCTATTTTAACCGAACTGATTACCGAAGCCTACAACTCGTTAGTTAACTATGATATTATACTGATGAAAAAATACTATGATCTTTTGTTGAATTGTGATTGATTTTTGTCATTGGTCATTAAGTCATTAGTCATTGAATGACGGCCTTTAGCATGTTTGCTAATAAACTTACCACAATTCCCTACATTTAATATATTTGCAACAACTAATGATTAATGACACAATGACCAATGACCATTTGATTGCTCCATCAATTTTATCTGCCGATTTTGGGAATCTGCAACGTGATATAGAAATGCTTAATCAAAGCGAAGCAGACTGGATACACGTTGATATAATGGATGGTTTATTTGTGCCTAACATATCATTTGGTTTCCCGGTGGCCGAGGTTGCCTATAAGCACGCTACAAAGCCACTGGATGTACATTTAATGATAGTAGACCCTGATCGTTACCTTAAACGTTTTGCAGCCGCGGGTGCAGCCGGTATAACCGTGCAATTAGAAGCTTGCCCTAATTTACATCGTACTATACAAGTTATTAAAGAATTAGGATGCAGGGCAGGAGTGGCCATTAACCCGCATAGCCCTGTTGCTTTATTGGAAGATATTGTTGGTGACCTTGACCTGGTTTTGATCATGTCTGTAAATCCAGGTTTTGGCGGGCAGCACTTTATTGAAAATACTTACAAAAAGGTAGCTGATATTAAAAGGCTAGCCGAAAAATATAATCCTGATCTGTTTATAGAAGTTGACGGCGGAGTTGATAAAAACAACGCTGGGGAATTGTTTTCGGTTGGTGCAAATGTGTTAGTTGCGGGTAGCTCGGTGTTCTCGGCATCTAGTCCGTCGGCAATGATCTCAACGCTCAAAAACTCCTGAATGTTATTACAATCATAATACAAATAGTACAACTTTTTAATTTTATTTAATAAAAGGGCTGTAAAAGTCATTTTTATTAAATATTTATATTTTTTAAAATAAATGTAAATAAACCCTGTAAACTTTGTCAAATTAATTACCTTTGCCCCAGCAAAATACGAAGTTCTTAATTCGATATGGCGCAGAAAACCAATTTTCAAAACATATGAAACATAATTTTGGTGCCGGACCAGGCATCTTACCTCATGAAGTTTTAAAGCAAGCTGCAGCTGCGGTTGTTGATTTTAATGGCATCGGTTTATCTCTTTTAGAGATCTCGCACCGATCGGCTGAGTTTGAGGCGGTTTTAGATGAAGCCGTAAAATTAGTGAAAGAGTTATTAGAAGTTCCGGAAGGTTACTCGGTATTGTTTTTACAAGGTGGTGCAAGTACACAATTTGCAATGGTGCCTTATAACTTGCTGCCATCAACCGGTAAAGCTGCTTATGTAGAGTCGGGTGTATGGGCTAACAAAGCTTTAAAAGAAGCTAAATTCTTTGGCGAGGTTGATGTTATTGCTACATCAAAAGAAAGTAATTTTACTTACATCCCTAAAGATTATACCATACCTGCTGATGCGGCTTATTTGCATTTAACATCAAATAATACCATTTATGGTACGCAATTGCATGAGTTCCCTGCATCGCCAATACCTGTTGTTTGCGATATGTCGTCAGACATCTTCAGCCGAAAAATTAATGTTGCTGATTTTGGTATTATCTATGCAGGCGCTCAAAAAAATATGGGCCCGGCCGGTACAACCTTAGTAATTGTTAAAGACGAAATACTAGGTAAAACAGACCGTAAAATACCTGCAATGTTAAATTACCAGGTACAAATAGAAGGTGGATCAATGTATAACACCCCGCCGGTATTTGCTATATATGTATCAATGCTTACGCTAAACTGGTTAAAATCAAAAGGCGGCGTTGAAGCAATTGCCAAAGAAAATAAAGCAAAATCATACGTATTGTACGAAGAAATTGACCGTAACCCGCTATTTAAAGCAGTTTGCGCAGTTGAAGATCGCTCGGATATGAATGTTTGCTTTGTAATGGAAAACCCTGAGTTGGAAAAACCATTCCTTAAACTTTGCGATGAAAAAGGCATAGTTGGCATTAAAGGCCACAGAAGCGTAGGCGGTTTCCGTGCTTCCATATATAACGCGTTGCCAATAACCAGCATCTATGTGCTGATTGACGCCATGCAGGAGTTTGCAGAAAAGAATAGTTAGTTCACTGGTTCATTGGTTCAATAGTTCATTGGTGCATATCGATGGGCTAATGAAGCAGACCGATGAACAAATGAACTATTGAACAAATGAACTTTTAAAAGATGATCAAAATATTAGCTAACGATGGGATAGATCCTATCGGAAAAAAAATGTTAGAGGATGCCGGTTTTGAGGTTGATACTAACAATATACCACAGGATGAATTACCTGTTAAATTACAAAATTACGATGCTATTACCGTACGTAGTGCGACTAAAGTACGCAAAGCATTAATTGACGCTTGCCCTAACCTAAAGCTGATTGGCCGCGGCGGTGTAGGTGTTGATAATATAGATGTTGATTACGCTAAAGAAAAAGGAATAGGCGTATATAATACGCCGGCTTCTTCATCATTATCAGTTGCAGAGCTTGTTTTCGCACAATTGTTTACCGGCGTGCGTTTTTTGCATGACAGTAACCGCAAAATGCCGGTTGATGGCGGCACTAAGTTTAACGACTTGAAAAAAGCTTACGCCAAAGGTATCGAGCTGCGTGGTAAAACTTTAGGTATTGTAGGCTTTGGTCGTATCGGCCGCGAAGTGGCAAAGATCGCTATCGGTGTTGGTATGGATATTATTGCTTATGATCTGTTCCCGTTCAATCCTGAAGTGGAAATAACATTAGGTACGGGTGGTACTAAAGTTAATGTAACCGTTAAAACATCAACACTTGACGAGATCATTAAAACTGCTGATTTTATAACCCTGCACACACCATTCATCGACAAAGCTTTAATTGGCGCCGAAGAATTGGCGCAAATGAAAAAAGGTGTACAACTAATCAACATTTCACGTGGTGGATTAATTGACGAGTTAGCCCTGGTTGACGCTTTAAACAGTGCCCAGGTATCATACGCGGCATTAGACGTATTTGATAATGAACCGACCCCTCGTGCAGAGATATTAACCCACCCTAAAATATCATTAACCCCGCACATTGGTGCTGCTACAAACGAAGCACAAGAGCGTATAGGGGCAGAGCTGGCCAGTTTAATAATTGGGCACTTTAAGAAATAATGTGACGTTAACAACAAAAAAAGGAGGTTTATGCCTCCTTTTTTTGTTACAGTAAATTAGTTTTTTATTGAAAAGGGTACTCGATAACCTTTAATTTTTCGTTGACTGCGACAGTATCTAAAAACCATGAATAACCAACGTTCTTGATACTATAGTTAAAGCCCACAATAAGGGTGGAGCCATCATCAGGTACTGTTTTTTGAAAAATCATTTTATTTGCAGGACCTGGGATATCCTTAATTCTCATTGAAGTTAAAGCCGAATCGAAGACAGTGATGTTTGACTTCTTTTTTATAGTTAATGAGAAATTGATGGTATCATTAACACCAGAAAAATCTTTATTGGTATAAAGAATAAATTTGATAGTCTTAGTAGCAGAGGAGTTTGATTGTACGCCTTGTTTTTGGCACGATAGCATAAAAATAAGTATAGCCAAGACAGGTAGGATAGCAAGTTTTTTGTTCATATTTTTTTAATTTTTATTTAAACAATACGCTCTTATTTTTATAAGGTTGCCTGCCGTGAAAAGTATTTTAACAGAGACAATAAATAAATTGCTACAACAAATAACTCACCCCTTTTTCAGGAATTATAACCGGGTAACCTTCTGCTTCTAAACTATCAGCCAATGCCTGCATACTGCTTTCTTCGCCGTGTACAAGGTAGATGCCTTTCAATTGGGCCTTATCTTGATGTTTAATGTTGTCTACAAGGTCGGCATGGTCGCCGTGGGCACTTAGTACGTCTGTTTGTTTAATAGTGGCATATACGGCCAGATCGCGGTCCTTGATGTGTACTATCGAATCGCCGCGCAATAAACGATGTCCTAACGTTCCTTTAGCACAGTAGCCTATAAATAATATGGTACAATAGTAATTCTGGATATTATAAAACAAGTGATCCTGTATGCGTCCGCCCTCCAGCATTCCTGCTGATGAGATGATAATACAAGGCTCAAAATAATTGGAGATCTGGCGGCTATCTTTTAAAGTCTCCACATACGTCAGGTTATCAAATTCAAACTCATCGCCCTGCGACATATAAAAGTCCTGCGCCTCTTTGTTTACCAGGTCATGATATTTACGGAAGATACCGGTAGCCATGCTGGCCATCGGGCTATCCACAAAAACCTTAACCGGCGGCAATAAACCGCTGCTAAATATTTTATTAAGCGAGTAAACTAATGATTGCGTACGTCCGATACTAAACGCCGGGATAATCATACGTCCCTGCTCTTTAATACAGCATTTATCAATATGTTCAATTAAAGTTTCTTCAACGCTTTTGCCGGTTGTATGCATCCTGCCACCGTACGTAGACTCAGTTACTATAAAATCGACAGAGGGTAGCGGTTGCGGGTCATCCAACACCGGGTAGTTTTTACGGCCTATATCGCCGGTAAAAGCAATTGACTTTTCGGTGCCGTTATCGTTTACCTTAAATACTGCTGCCGCCGCGCCCAACAAATGTCCAACCGGGATAAAAGTTAATTCAATATCGCCCGTAATTCTAAATGGTTTATTAAAGCCGATAGTAACAAACCTGTCCATAGCGTCCATTACGTGCTTTTGCAGGTATAATGGCTGAGCGTTAGTACCAAACTTACCTTTACCATGCTTACGGCTTTTATGGGCCTTGTTTATGAATATATTTACCGAGTCAAGCAATAAAAGCTCGGTAAGGTCGGCAGTAGGAGGGGTTGATAGTATTTGGCCGTTAAATCCTAAGCGTACCAGCGTAGGGATGTTACCCGAGTGGTCTATATGCGCGTGTGTTAACACCAACACGTCTATATCGGCAGGGCTAAACGGAAAATCTTCGTTTGATTGTGTGCTACGGTCCTTTTCGTAATCGAGCCCGCAGTCTATTAGTATTTTGTATTGGCCTATCTCAAGCAAATGCATACTACCCGTAACTTGCCGGGCAGCACCGTGTATAGTTAATTTCATTAAGCTTTTTCTTTGCGGCGTATCTGGTTCCTTAGCAGGAATAGAATTATTCCAACCAGTATAAAAACAATGATCTTAAAGTTAAGCGATGCTTTATCCTGTAGCCTGATATTCTCTTCTTGTTCTTTTTTTATTTTCTCCAGCTGATTCTGTAACTTGTTTATGGTGTACATAGATTCCAGAGCAGTATTTTCGGTTTCTTTTGATTTGTCCAAAACCTGGCTTTGTTGAAACGTGCGGTACGCTAATAATATTTTAAGCTGTTGGTAAATTTCGTTATCCGTTTTAACAATGTCCATTAGTATATCATTACTGCGGCGGATATCCTTTTTAGTTTGAAAACCAAAAATGCCGGTATGCTCGCTCAGGCTTTGGTCATACTGACCAAATTTCTGACTGCGGACTGCCAGCATGCTGTTAATTTTGTTTCGCTGTACCTGGTAAGTCAGCGAATCTGAATTTGACTGTGCAAATGCACCGGCAAACAAAAAGCACATTAAGCCAAATAGTATTATTTTTTTCATGCGGTATAGTCAAAATCAATTATTACGCTATCGCCCAAATTTAAGCCTAATAAGCCGCTGGCGTTGCCTTTATTTATAGCTATCTCTAAGTGGTCGCTTATACCAAACAGGCAAAGTTTTTCGCCTTCGGGCACCTCGCTATAATGCCAGCTTAGATGATTAATAGTTTCATTACGTTTAAAATACAAAGTAAACTGGCGGCCTTGCTGCACCTTGTTAAAAAACTCCTTGGTAATATTAGTAATTACATTTTGGAAAGAGTCAATATAAATTACGGCGCCTTTAATTAAATTCTTTTCGATCACAGGTTGCAGGTTCATTTTGTTTTCGACCCCGGTTACCGGTATGCCAATTTCTGTTAGTTTGCCGCCTTTTGCCAGGTGGCAGGCAGTTTTCACAAATATATCCGCCAGGGGGAAGTGCAGAAATTTTAAATCCTGCATAATGTTTATTTCTACCATTTCCTGCGGATCATGGTTAAACATCAACGAGAAAATACCGTTATCGGCACCAACAAAATAGTGATTATTGTATTGAACAGCCAGATATTTGGTATGATCGCTATATACGGTATCAATACCAATAAGGTGCACCGTATCGTCCGGAAAATAATGAAAACTATTTTTTAAAATGAACGCTGCTTGTTGTACATTGTAAGCGGCAACGCTGTTGGTAATATCAACAATATTTACTGTCGGCAGCAATTTTAATATGCTTCCTTTAAGGGCGGCTTGATAAATGTCTTTATCGCCCAAATCAGTAGTTAAAGTTATTATTGCCATTAATTTTTCAAATATTTATTACTAATCTTGTACAAGCTTTAGACGCTGCAAATATTCAATTTTTAATTCATAAAAATCGGCAACAAAATAATCAAAATTACTATTGAACGAGCTCAAAATATCAATTGAAAATATTAACCCCGCTGTTTTATGGGGCCCCAACAATGATCACTTCGAGATCATTAAAAAACAATATCCAAAACTTAAAATTGTTGCACGCGGCAGCGAGGTAAAAGTGCTGGGCGATGAACGGGAATTAGTAATTTTTGAAGAAAAATTTAACCACCTGATACAACACATAGAGAAGTTTGAAAATTTGAACATAACCGACCTGGAAAGAGTGCTGGGTTCAAAGGTTGATATAAACGCTACAAACGATCCGACTACTGATAAATTTGCCAGCGGCGAGGTTATTGTTTTTGGCCCTAACGGTGTTATGGTTAAGGCCCGTACAGCCAACCAACACAAAATGGTTGATTGTATAAACAAAAGCGACATCCTATTTGCCATAGGCCCTGCCGGTACCGGTAAAACTTATACTGCTGTTGCATTAGCGGTAAGAGCGTTAAAGAATAAAGAAATAAAACGTATCATCCTTACACGACCGGCTGTTGAAGCAGGGGAGAACCTGGGTTTTTTACCGGGTGACCTGAAAGAAAAGATCGACCCATATTTACGCCCATTGTATGATGCCCTGGATGATATGATCCCGGCTGAAAAACTTAAATTGTATCTGGAGAATCGTACCATAGAAATTGCACCACTTGCATTTATGCGTGGCCGTACCTTAGATAATTGCTTTGTGATATTAGATGAGGCGCAAAACGCTACCGATATGCAGTTAAAAATGTTTTTAACACGTATGGGCCCATCAGCTAAGTTTATTGTTACGGGCGATGTTACACAGATAGATCTGCCTAAAAAACAACAATCAGGCTTACATACCGCCCTGCGTATATTAACCGATATTAAAGGCATAGAAATAGTTTACCTAAGCGGCGAAGACGTAGTAAGGCACAAACTGGTAAGAAAGATCTTAGAAGCTTACGGAGATATTCAGTAGAGTGTTGAGTAGTGAGTGATGAGTGGTGAGTAATTTCTCGCGAGCTTAGAAACTCACAACTCATCACTCAAAACTCACAACTAAATGATTGCACTAAAAGAAACCCATTTTAATTTCCCTAATCAAACCAGTTTTTATAAAGGCAAGGTAAGGGATGTTTATACTATAGCTGATAAATACCTGGTAATGGTGGTAAGCGACAGGATATCGGCATTTGATGTTGTATTGCCTGAACCTATCCCATATAAAGGACAAGTACTGAACCAGATAGCAGCCAAATTTTTAAAAGCAACTGCCGATATTGTACCAAACTGGGTAGTGAGCGTGCCCGACCCAAGCGTTACCATTGGCCGCATTTGCGAGCCGTTTAAAGTAGAAATGGTAATACGCGGCTATTTAGCGGGCCACGCCGCGCGCGAATACGCTGCCGGCAAACGCCAGGTTTGCGGTGTTAGCTTACCCGAAGGACTAAAAGAAAACGATAAACTGCCCGAGCCTGTCATCACCCCGACAACTAAAGCTGCTGTGGGGCATGACGAGGATATATCAAAAGAAGAAATATTAAGACAAGGTATCGTATCAGTTGAGGATTATGAGCAATTAGAGCAATATACCAAAGCCTTATTCGCCCGTGGTACCGAAATTGCAGCCAAACAAGGTTTGATTTTAGTTGATACCAAATACGAGTTTGGCAAAGCTGATGGCAAAATATTTTTAATAGACGAGATACATACGCCCGATTCATCACGCTATTTTTATAGCGAGGGATATACCGAAAGGCAGGCAAGCAATGAGCCTCAAAAGCAGCTGTCTAAAGAGTTTGTAAGGCGGTGGCTGATAGAAAATAACTTCCAGGGTAAAGATGGGCAGGTAGTGCCGGAAATGACGCCGGAGAAGGTGGAATCTATATCAGAACGGTACATTGAACTTTACGAACAAATTACCGGCGAAGCCTTTGTAAAACCTGGAGGAATAAATATTTTAGACAGGGTTGAAGCTGCAATTAAAAATGCATTAACATCATTGTGATTTTTATTTGTGAATAATGTATTATATTAGCACTAAATTACAGAAATAAAGAAATGAAGTTTACTGTTGATAAACACGAGAAATATATTTTGCTGAAGCTCAATGAATCAAAACTGAACTCACTGATCACCCCGCAATTAAAGTCAGAGTTAATATTGATTAATACCGAAGGGCAGAGAAATATAATTCTGGATCTGTCTCAGATAAAATTTGCCGACTCATCGGGTCTAAGCAGCTTATTGGTTGGCCATCGTTTATGCAAAAATGCAGGTGGCTCATTTATCTTAACAGGTTTAAATGATGCTGTTTCACGTTTAATTACTATCTCGCAGTTAGAAACCGTTTTAACTATCGTCTCAAAATCAGAAGAAGGCATTGACCTTATTTTTATGGAAGAGATAGAAAAAGAATTAAAAAAAGAAGCAAGATAATACTTACATTGTTTACCTGACATGAAATTTGAGGTAACAATTCTCGGAAGTAGTTCTGCAACTCCTATTTATAATCGAAATCCTACATCGCAGGTGCTTAATATTAATGAGCGCCTTTATTTGGTTGATTGTGGCGAAGGTACGCAACAGCAAATGCTTCGTTTTGATATAAGGGCCAGCCGTATAGATCATATCTTCATCAGCCACCTACATGGTGATCATTACCTGGGCTTGATCGGGTTATTGTCATCCCTGCATTTAAACGGGAGAAAAAAAACCTTGAAATTATTTGGCCCACCGCAACTGATGGAAATTATCGACCTGCAGTTTAAATACTCTGAAACTACACTGCAATACGAAATTGATTTTTTTGCAACCGATGCTACCCAATCACAAGTAATTGTTGTTAATGACGATGTAACGATAGAAACTATCCCCCTTGACCATCGTATAGCTTGTACAGGTTTTTTATTCAGAGAAAAGAAAAGACTACGTAAATTATTAAAAGACGAACTGGAGCGAATAGGGGTGCCTATAGAATTATACACTTCCTTAAAAAAAGGAGCCGACTATACAAATCCAAAAGGTAAGATTTATAAGAACGATACGCTTACCACAGATTCGGACGCGCCAAAAACTTATGTCTATTGCTCTGATACATTGTTTAATCCGCAATACTTTAAGCAAATAAGCAATGTTGATCTGCTTTACCATGAGGCTACTTTCCTGCATAATATGCTGGACAGGGCTAACGAAACCCATCATACCACAGCCCTGCAAGCTGCTGAAATAGCCGTACAAGTAAATGCTAAAAAATTACTTATAGGCCATTTCTCGGCCCGTTATAAGAGTTTGGATGAGTTGCTGGAAGAGGCGCAAAGTGTGTTCCCGAATACTGCTTTGGCGATAGAGGGAAAGACGTTTGTAATTTAACAAGTAGAGAAATCGAAGTTTTTAAAACTAAATTTAATATTTTATAACATATTTCTCATTTCAGGTGATTCACAAAAGTGATTCACTCAGAATTTTTAAATTTTATAAAAATTACATAATTTGCTAATTTACAATAAGCTAATTATGTCGACCTCAAGTTTTGGTACTGATTCAGGGTGATTTACTCATTTTTTATAAATAACTTATTTACAGTATGTTGCAAGCAAAAAGTGATTCAAGTGATTCAAAGTGATTCACTATTTTGTGAAACACTTACACGGTTTTATCGTTATGTAAACAGGGTAAAATTACCGCCTAATAAGACATAAGTTATTGTTTCAGGCTGCTGATGATTTTAGTAATTTTACTAATACCAATACCAATCAATGAATAAAGTTTTTAATAATGCCGATGAGGCTATCCATGATATAGCGGATGGCATGACCTTGATGCTGGGTGGTTTTGGCTTATGCGGCCTGCCCGAAAATTGCATTGCCGCCCTGGTTAAAAAAGGGGTGAAGGACCTTACCTGCATATCCAACAATGCCGGTGTTGATGATTTTGGTATAGGCCTGCTGTTAAGGCAGCGCCAGGTTAAGAAAATGATCTCATCCTACGTAGGCGAGAATGCCGAGTTTGAGCGCCAGCTGCTAAGTGGCGAACTGGAAGTTGAACTTATACCACAAGGCACACTTGCTACACGCTGCATGGCAGCAGGATATGGTATGCCCGCAATATTCACTCCGGCAGGTATTGGTACCGAAGTAGCCATAGGCAAAGAAGTACGCAACTTTAACGGTAAAGACTACCTGATGGAATTGGCCTTTGACGCCGACTACGCCATAGTAAAAGCCTGGAAGGGGGACAGCATGGGGAATTTGGTATACCGGTCAACCGCGCGCAATTTTAACCCGGTTATGGCAATGGCCGGCAAGATCACTATTGCCGAGGTAGAAGAACTGGTAGAGCCTGGCGAACTAAACCCTGACCATATACATACACCTGGTATATATGTGCATAGAATATTTAAGGGTACCAATTACGAAAAACGCATTGAACAACGTACAGTAAGAAAAAGACAGGATGCTTGATAAAACAGGAATAGCGAAACGCATCGCCAAAGAAATAAAAGACGGTTACTATGTAAACTTAGGAATAGGCATACCTACGCTGATAGCTAATTATATCCCTGAGGATATGGATGTTGTATTACAATCTGAAAACGGTTTACTGGGTATGGGGCCTTTCCCGTTTGAGGGCGAGGAAGACGCTGATATTATAAACGCAGGTAAGCAAACCATAACCACGCTGCCGGGCTCGGCTATATTTGATTCGGCAATGAGCTTTGGGATGATACGGGCTCGTAAGGTAAACTTAACCATATTAGGTGCCATGGAAGTTGCAGAAAACGGCGATATAGCTAGTTGGAAGATTCCCGGCAAAATGGTTAAAGGAATGGGAGGAGCGATGGATTTGGTAGCATCGGCAGAAAATATCATAGTAGCTATGCAGCACGTAAACAAAGCCGGCGAGTCAAAGCTATTGCCGCGATGTACCTTACCGTTAACAGGTATCAACTGCGTTAAAAAAATCGTTACCGAACTAGCGGTGTTGGATGTACTACCCGGCGGCGGCTTCAAATTGCTGGAACGCGCACCCGGGGTAAGCATCGAAGAAATAAAAAATGCTACATCAGGAAGGTTAATTATTGAAGGTGATATACCTGAAATGGATATTAACTAAATACCTTTTCTCTCAAATCTCTGGATATTTCGTCAGTAACCGCCTGTATACCATCAGCGGTATGGGTGTTATTCACTACCAATTTATGGCAGCCGTCTTTATAAGGCAGCAAGAACTCTTTATAAGCCGGCACAACGTGGTTAATCCATTTATACATCACATCATCGTGCGAATAGCCGCGTTCCAGCAGATCGCGCTTTAGGCGGCGTTGTAGAGCTACGTCTTCATTAGCATCTACAAATATCTTCATATCGAACAAATCTGCGATGCCTTTAAAGTGTAGAATGAATAATCCCTCAACAATAATAATTGGTGCAGGCTTTATCTCCAGTATTTTTGGGACGATATTAGGGTTGTTAAACGTGTATTCTTTTTTGTAGATAACCTCGCGGTTTAGCAGTTTGGTTACATCATGCTCAAACTGCTCATAATCAATCGTACGCGGAAGATCGAAGTTATAGAGCTTATTTTCTTCAGGAGTCATGTTATGTGCTACAGGGATATAATAATCATCCTGCGATAGCAAACAAACCTCATCCGGCGAAAAATGATCTAAAAATCGATTTAAAAAAAACGTCTTCCCAGAGCCACTACCGCCGGCAATACCTACAATGTAAGGTTTATTCATTTGGGCTACCGTAGCTTATATTTACGTGGATGCGTTTATCTAAAGCACCTATAGATTCGGCAACATTTTTTGTCATGATTAATATAACATCCCTGGTAGCTTCGCTCTCTGTAAAACGGCCAACAACCTTGGCAAAAGTAGTTTTACTGGTCATGGGGTTGGTTATTTTTATAACCGTCCCAATTGGAGCAGTACGGTGCAATACCAATTTTTTATTAGGATCAAGGCTGGCATCATCTATCCAGGTGGCTACGCCTTTTTCGCTTTTCTCAAACAAACCATAACGGTTGGCATTTAGTTTACTGTCGGCGCTATCCTGGCTGGTCATATAGGTTGTAGAGTCGCGTTTGGCAACAGGGCGTACAACTGCAGGTACATCAGCCGTGCCAGATTTTACTTGTATAACTTGCCCGGGAGTTACGGTAGTCGAGGTTAAACCATTTAACTTAGTAATATCCTCAACTGTCGAGTTAAAGCGTTTGGCTATAGAATACAGCGTTTCTCCGGCCGATACTTTGTATTGTTGTGTTGAACCACTGGTGTTTGCCGGTGCAGCAGGTTGTTGTTCTGGTGATTGTTGCGTTACGACAGGAGGTGTAACCACCGTTTTTTGTTGCACAACAGCAGGCTTTGACGCTTCAACGAACGATCTGTCGGTAGGTACTTTAATAATGTTGCCAATTTTTAGAGGAGCGTTATTATTAAATTTTATGATATCGCCGGGCTTTACGTTATATCTGCGGCCTATAGAGTAGTAGTTATCTTTTGGGTCAAGTTTATGCAGAATTACCTTTTTACCATCCAGGTTTTCAATCCCGACAGAATCGGTTAATAAGGTTTTAGCAAAAAGTGAGGTAGAAATTGTTAGTAGGGGAGTTAGGAATAACAAAGTTCTTAATTTCATAATAATTTATTAGTCAGTAATTTATAGGTTTAAAACCCTCAATCCTGATTTGTTTTTAATATAAATGAGCGAGTTTTTATACAAGATAAACGACTCGGGCTGCATTTTTTGTATATCAGCATTTAATAAATCTTCATAAACAAGACCGCTTCTATCCATAATATATAAATGTTGTTGAAGTTGTCCCGATACGAAAGAGTGCAAAGATACAATTCTGAAATTATTGTAATCAAGGGAATGTACAATGTTTCCGTAAGGCTCTACAGGTAAGGATTGATTTAAATGGGATGCCTGCAAAATTTGCGGAGCAGTCACATAATTTTCAATCTCTGTATCAATGGTTTGCTCAAATGATCTTACGGTCAAACCTGTTTCCACATCAACCAAAAATAATTTTTTAGGCTGTAGCTGGATATTATATAAGATAGGGCCGTTTACTGACAAATGATCAAACGCGTAAGTATAATTACTCCATATCACTTCGCCTTTAGTATTAACGGCCATAACACCTTTATGTACTGGTGTGTTTTCTGATTGGTAGTTATGCAATAACAGTACATCGTTATAAGCAGCTTCTATCCCGGTTAACCACCTGTCGGGCGTGATATAGTTTGTGAAATTGGGTTGGCCGCTTGTTAGATCTAAAGAGGTGAATGAAACCTGCTTATCTGTCGTACGTATTTCAAGGAAAAGCGTATCACTTAAACTGTCAATTTCCATGCGCCAGATCACGCCGGTTAGCTGCTCATTAATAAATGGTAATAGCATAGTCATAAGGGTATAAATATGCTATTAAATTCAATAATAGCAGAAGCGCCTACCTATGTGGTGTCCTTTATTAATACCTATATCCGATAGTTAAAAAGAAATTATTATTGGTGCCGTTTACATTGGCTGTAGGGCTGGTGGTACCAATATCATAAGGTAATATGCTTTGCGAGTTAGTTAAATGTACATAAGTAGCATCAATATAATAACTACCGATACGATAACCTAAACCACCTGTAACAGTTTTTGTAGCTACGCCGTTTGTTTTTAAAGGACTGCCCTGTATACCTAAACCACCGCGTAAAGCAACGCTGCCCAGTTTAATTTCGGCACCGGCATGGGCGTTAATAGCCGATTTGTAAGTGCTTTTTATTATACCATTATCATAGGTATTGGTATAGTTGTCATTACTATCCATGTGGGTGGTGCTGTAATCAATATATTCTACATCGCCGGTTATAAAACCATATTGCCCTAAAAATATGGATAATCCACCCGCTGCTTTAAATGGCGTGCGCATGGTATAAGTTAAAGGATAGTCTGTAGGTCCATTTGAGTATTTATTACCATTGCTTAGGTTATTGGTAAGGCCCTCGCTGTAAGTATCGTCAACAGTTAAGAACGTTGGTGTGGTAATAGTTGCGCCTATCCGTACACTTTCTAATAATTTATATATGATACCAAATCTTGCGTTCAATCCTTCACCTTTCGTATCCTGGAATCTTGAATAAGTAGAATTGAAGCCCCTGGTAACCGGTAAGATATTTTCTGTTACGGTAACAGAGCCTGTTTCATTAAAGTTATTAGTGTATTTATATCGCAGATCTGTAATTCCAAACCCAAAACCCAGGTATAACTTATTGCTATAATTTGCCCCTACGGAAAAATCGATGGCGCTTTGTCCGCCTGTACGGTTAATAGTATTATTTTGTTGTACACCCGGCAAAGAATTACTGCTGTAGGTATAATTAGATGCAGTACCATATGGGCTTATCAATTTTTGATCATAAGCCCAGGCCTGCAAACCACCATTATCTACACCAAATGAATTTGCCAGGCTGGCATAATAATCATTTACAGAGTTCGTATTGTTTTTAGCACCGTACTGAATACCTTCATAAAAATTATTTGTACGATTATAGCTTCCACCCCAATTTATACTTACCCATCCTTTAGTTTTATCTTGCCCGCTTGGTGTGTTTAATCTCGAATAAAACACAATAGCGACATTACTTAAATTAAGATTACTTTTAGTTGCGGTACCTGATTGACCCAAATAAGCCGAATTGTTATTCGAGCCATCAAACTCGGGCGTAAAACTAACCTCAGATCGGGTAAAATAACCTAAACCGGCTGGATTGCCGCTTATAGATGTCAGATCTCCGCCTATAGCTGTACCTGCATTACCAATTGCTTTTATGCGCGATGTAGATCCGGTTTGGAAAGTTGAATAACGTACGGCATCCTTTGCGTATTGGGCAAAGCTGCTGTTGCTAACTGCTACAAAAGCAATTACGGATAGTATATATTTAAATTTCATAAGTGATATAGGTTATGGCCTAACAGGTCTGCCACCGCCGCCGCTGCTATTGCTTGAACCGCTTGAGCTGCTGTTTGATGAACTGCTGGTGGATTGGGCCGGAGGAGACGCGCGCTCCATAGTAGGTTGTTGAATTACCGGCCTTGGATTTTCGCTTTGCGGACGTATGTAACGTGTAGTAGTATTTGTAGGAACTGTTGTTACTGAGTTTGCGCCGGGACGGCCAGGATAAACCGCGTTAGTACCTCCCGGACGGCTACCGGAATAGGCAGCGCCATTACCATTACTATTAGCGTTGGCTCTCGCGAAAGTTAAGCCCGAGCCATTACTTGTATTAGAACGATTTGAACCACCGTTTGCCCTTGTAAAAGTTAAACCGCCCGAACCAACTACATTGTTATTGCTATGAGAATATGATTTTTTATGACTAGTCCTGCCGCCGCCACCGTATATAAAAGTTGAATAGGCAAATCCGTAGCCAAAATTATCATAGCCGCTATAATCGCCATAACCAAAGTCATAGGCAGAGTAGGTGCCAAAATCATAAGCATAAGGATCATAGCCGTAAGCGTATCCTATATTAGCATCAGCTGTTACTGTAGGCTGCGGGCTGTAATAATTATAAGGTGTATAGCTGTAATAGAAATCGTCATCATAATCAAACGGTGTGAAATAGCTAAAACGTTTTATGCGCGATTCGTAATCACCATAATAATAGTAATCATCGTTTCTTACCGTGTTGGTTGGTTGTTGGGTATATTCGGGTACATATTCATAATCATCACCTGCTTTGGCTTTGGTATAATAAACATCATCGCCGGTATTTTCTGATTTAGAAATTGTATTTAAGGTAGAGCAGGAACTCAATGCTATAGCACTGATCAAAATTATTCCTTGTAGCAGGTTCCTTTTCATTTTAGGCTTGGTTTTGAAAATTAGACTATTATTTACAGCGATAGTTTAATTTGACGTTCTAATAACGTATAAATTTATAAATTTGACCACAATAATAAGTAATTAAACAGTCAAAATATATTCCACATACAAATGAGCAAAGGCGTTATTAGTAAAGATGAAGATTATTCGCAATGGTATAACGATTTGGTTATAAAAGCCGATATGGCTGAGTATTCGCCGGTTAGGGGTTGTATGATCATTAAACCGTACGGCTATTCTATTTGGGAAAAAATGCAAGCCGTGTTAGACAAAATGTTTAAAGACACTGGCCACAGCAACGCTTATTTCCCGCTGCTGATACCCAAATCCTTTTTCTCTAAAGAAGCCAGCCACGTAGAAGGCTTTGCAAAAGAGTGTGCTGTAGTAACCCATTACCGTTTAAAAAATGATGGTAACGGTAATATTATTGTTGATGAAGATGCTAAACTGGAGGAAGAATTAATTATCCGCCCAACATCAGAAACTATTATCTGGAACACTTACCGCGGTTGGATCCAATCATACCGCGACCTGCCCATATTGGTTAACCAATGGGCCAACGTAATGCGTTGGGAAATGCGTACCCGGTTGTTTTTACGCACCAGTGAGTTTTTATGGCAGGAAGGGCATACCGCCCACGCGACATCTGAGGAGGCCATAGCCGAAACCGAGCAAATGCTGGAAGTATATGCTGATTTTGTAGAGAACTGGCTGGCATTACCTGTAGTTAAAGGTCGCAAAACCCCTAACGAGCGTTTTGCAGGTGCGTTAGATACTTATTGCATTGAAGCGTTAATGCAGGATGGTAAAGCGTTGCAAGCAGGAACATCGCATTTTTTAGGGCAGAACTTTGCTAAAGCGTTCGATGTTAAATTTACTAATAAAGAAAACAAACTGGATTATGTTTGGGCCACCTCATGGGGTGTTTCAACCCGTTTAATTGGGGCGTTGATCATGGCACACTCCGATGATGCCGGACTAGTATTGCCACCAAAACTGGCACCTATACAGGTTGTTGTAGTACCGATTTATAAACATGATGAAGAATTGGAGAACATCACGGCTTATGTAAATGAATTAAGTAAAACACTGAAAGCTAAAGATATATCAGTTAAGTTTGATAAACGCGATACCCATCGCCCCGGTGCTAAATTTGCCGAGTATGAGTTAAAAGGCGTACCACTGCGTGTAGCCATAGGCAGCCGCGATATGCAGAACGGAACAGTTGAACTGGCCCGTAGAGATACAAAGACTAAAGAAACTGTTAACCAGGAAGGGCTTGCTGAACATATTGAAGCATTGTTAGAAGAAATTCAAACAAACATCTATCAAAAGGCCGCCAACTTCCGTACTGAAAACACTACCGAGGTTGACACTTACGAAGAGTTTAAACGCCTGCTGGACGAAAAACCGGGATTCCTTTTAGCACATTGGGATGGCACATCAGAAACGGAACAAAAAATAAAAGACGAAACCAAAGCTACTATCCGTTGTATTCCTTTAGATAATAAGCAGGAAGAGGGTAAGTGTATTTTGACCGGGAAGCCAAGTATCCAGAGGGTTTTGTTTGCAAGAGCCTATTAGCCCTGATGTCACGGAAGATAGAGTAATAAGAGAATAAATATTGGGTAGTGCTACTGACACGCCCGTCATTGCGAGGAACGAAGCAATCTCTACATAGGACAGCCAATCTGCATATTGATTAGCAAGTGCAGAGATTGCTTCGTTCCTCGCAATGACGCTTTTTTTAACTGTAAATAAAAAAGTATCACCATGAAATTTGCGACTAAGGCAATACACGCGGGCCAGGAACCTGATCCATCAACTGGCGCCGTGATGACACCGATATACCAGACATCTACCTACTGGCAAAAATCGCCGGGTGATCACCAGGGGTATGAGTACTCGCGTGGTACAAACCCAACCCGTAAGGCTTTAGAGAATTGTTTAGCAGCCTTGGAGAACGCGCAGTTTGGCTTAGCCTTTTCAAGCGGAATGGGTGCTACTGATGCTGTTATGAAGCTGTTGATGCCTGGCGATGAGGTAATTACCGGTAATGACCTGTACGGCGGCTCATACCGTATGTTCACTAAAATATTTGCTAATTATGGTATCAAGTTTCATTTCCTGGACTTGTCTAACCCGGATATTATCCGTGAGTATACCAACGCCAATACTAAGCTGATCTGGATAGAAACACCAACTAATCCAACTATGCAGATCGTGGATATAGCGGCGGTAACTAAAATCGGTAAGGAAAAAGGTTTGTTGACCGTAGTTGATAACACCTTTGCTTCTCCATACTTACAAAATCCTATTGATCTGGGGGCTGATGTGGTAATGCATTCGGTAACCAAATATATAGGCGGGCACTCTGATGTTGTGATGGGTGCTTTGATGTTAAATGACGAGGATCTTTATAAACGCCTTTGGTTCATTTATAACTCGTGCGGCGCTACACCGGGGCCAATGGATAGTTTTTTGGTGTTACGCGGTATTAAAACGCTGCACCTGCGTATGAAAGCGCATTGCGAGAATGGCCGTAAAATAGCCGAGTTCCTGAAAACGCACCCTAAGGTGGATAAGATCTATTGGCCGGGCTTTACCGACCATCCAAACCACGAGATCGCCAAAAAACAAATGCGCGATTTTGGCGGGATGATATCAATTACTCTGAAAGGTGCCGATCTGAAAGAGACGTTCCGAATAGCATCATCATTCAAAGTATTTGCGTTGGCCGAATCCTTAGGAGGAGTAGAGTCGCTAATCAATCACCCGGTTACCATGACGCACGCTTCCATACCTAAAGATGCCCGTGAAAAGGTGGGCGTGGTTGATAACCTGTTACGTTTAAGCGTAGGAGTAGAGGATGTAGATGACTTGCTGGATGATTTGAAACAGGCACTTTCTTAAACTTGGTAAATAGGTAAAAAGCTAAAGTGATTCATATATTTGTGAATCACTTTAAAAATCCTTTCAACTTTACACTGAAAAGCTTTTTCGTGACCTTGGGAGTGGTTCGAACCCTCGATCCACTGATTGTTGGGCTTGGCTCAAACCACTTCTTTATAAGGTAAAATGTTGGATATAGCTCCTTGCCATGTATCCATATTCACGCCTAACTTTGCTGTAATGATTATGTATATTCTCCTCGCCTTATCTACGCCTTAAACGTGATTGTAAATGTAGCACCTTCATTAATACGGCTGTCAATATCGATATGACCACCCAGGCTTGTTAAATGATTGTGCACCAAATACAAGCCGATGCCTTTGCTGTCTTTATTATCATGAAACGTTTGGTTAAACCCAAAGATCCGACCTTGCACTTTTTCCATATCAAATCCAAGGCCCTCATCTTTAAATATCAACTTAACTATTCCATTCACTTTTTCGCTGTGCAAAGAAATTTTAGGATAGGTATTAGGCTTTGCGTATTTAATTGAATTGGAGAGTAGGTTGAGGAATATACTGTCTAAATAGGCTTTGTTAAAATTTATAACATCCGCCCTCTTAAAATCTGAAGTAATCTCGGTTTTAGTGTCGATTATCAATGACCGTAACAATCTTTGGACTGTGTTAAAAGATTCTGTTAAGCTTACCTCGCTTACTTCTATATTTAAACTCTTTTTTTGTATTAGCACATCTACGTAATTGTTTAAAGTATTGCGAAGATTCTCCGTAGATTTTTTTAATATACTTAATAATTCAACTACCTCTTCGTTATCAACGGTTTGCTCATCGATTATGCTAAATATAGAAAGTAAACTATTTACCGGTGACCGGAGATCGTGTGCAGTAGTATAGGCCAATTGTTTAAGTTCGTTATTTGTTTTTGTAAGATTGGTAAGTAATAGGTTTCTATCTTCTTCGAGTCGTTTTTTGTGGGTGATGTTTTTGGCTATTGCAAATACTAACTGTTGCTCTTCTATTCCTATAGATGTCCAAGACAGCCATACAATATCGCCCGATTTTGTTAGGTACCGATTTTCGAAATTTATTAGCGGAACAGATCTTTTGATAGACTCCCGACTTTCATTAGTGGCAGCTTTGTCCTCGAGATAAACAAATTCATTTATTGGTTTTGATAATAACTCATCTTGGGTATACCCCAATGTTTTTGACACTGCCGGATTGATCTTTTTGAAAAAACCATCATATCCGGCAATGCAGATCATATCTGGCGATGATTGAACAAAAAGATCCAGGTCAAATGTTTCATTGGAGAGCAAATGGGTCAAATCTTTAGCAGCGTTCATCTTAGTTTATTTAGTAACCGTTAGGCGAGTATCATCATAGTCAATGTTTTCAAATTTAGATATTACTTTATTAACAAATTCATTTGCTTGAATTCCGTAACCTGTTGATTTGAGGCTCATATAGTTTTTTAATAAGTTTTGGTTTCATATAATGTAGTTCAAATAATTACGATTATTGTTAATCTACCATCAATTCGGATGCGGGACTTATAGCATTTTTAGGTAGCTGAAAAAATGGAAGCGTGTTAGGAGTCAACGTAAAAGCAGGACTAGTATCTCTAATGCATTTATATGTCGCGCCCATATATCGATAAACTATTTCTCCTACATTAATGTTTTATCCAGCCAATATTCATCTTTAGTTACCTGCCTGATTATCATATTTTAGGTTTAGTTGAGTCCATAAATGCAATCTAATAATAATTATTATAATTGGTAACGGATATTATTTGTAGAGGTTTAAAACAAACTTCCTTGAGCGGCAATGATTAGTTGTGATGCTTTTGTCAGTTTAAAATTTTTCTCAAATGTTGATTTGGCATCATTCCCTTTAAAGGATGAAGCCAAATATAACTTAACTCAGGTTCTGCAAACTCATAGAATAGAATGGCTCTGACTTGTCATAAAAAAGCCTTCCAACTTTTACGCTGAAAGGCTTTTCGTGACCTGGGAGGGGTTCGAACCCTCGACCCACTGATTAAGAGTCAGTTGCTCTACCAGCTGAGCTACCAAGTCTGATTGTTTGTTCGTGGGGTGGCAAATATAGCGCAATAAATTTATATTTACCGAAACATATCCGCCCGGATAATTAATAAAACCGAATATGAAGATAAGGCACCAGATGAAGTTATGGTTAGCAATGGTTTGTTTGTTCCCCGTATTATTGAAAGCGCAATCGATCAATAATTTCAACAATAAAGGCGAACAATTAACCAAGTTTAGCAAGCTGGGCGATGCCGTTGACGCGCACGATGGCGAGATAGCCTACTTTAATGGTGTTTACTATTTGTACGGTACCAGTTATGGTTGTGGTTTTGAATGGGGACATAAAGACGCGCCATTTTGCGGATTTATGGTCTACTCATCAAAAGACATGGTGACGTGGACAAACAAGGGCATGCTGTTTGATGCTTCGACACCTATATGGCAAACCCGCTGCAATGGCAATACTTATGGGTGCTTTCGTCCGCATGTTATCTACAATAAAAATACTAAGCTATATGTGCTTTGGATCAATGTTTATGATAACCAGGTTGGCTACCGGGTATTCACCAGCAAAACCCCGGTTGGGCCTTTTATAGAAAAAGATCAGCCCAAACTCGCCGTTAATGGCACCGCCCCTGTTGCCGGCCTAAACAATGGCGACCATGACACTTTTGTAGATGATGACGGCACCGCCTACCTGGCCTATACCGACTGGCGCGCAAAAGGCGCCATAGCTATAGAGCAATTAAGTGCCGATTACTTAACCGGCATGGGTAAAGTTGTACAAGCGGTAACCGCCGCCCGTACTGAAGCGCCTGCACTGTTTAAGCGCAAAGGTATTTATTACCTGGTTTACTCTGACCCAAATTGTGGTTATTGTTCGGGTACCGGCGCATCATATCGTACGGCTAAGTCACCATTAGGGCCGTGGTCTGACGGGATAAAGATCAGTGATAACTCTTGTGGCGGGCAGCCATCGTTTGTATCATCTATCAAACTAAAGTCGGGCGATGTATTCCTGTTCGGCAGTGATTTGTGGAACAAGGCGGCTAAAAATGAGTCGCTGGCTAACTATTACTGGGCCCCGCTAAGTTTTGCTGCTGATGGTTCTATTAACCCGATAGTTTGCCAAAACACGGTAGCCATACCATCGGCAGTAAATAAAAAAAACAAGCCAACTAACTATGCGCCAGGATGTGATATTAGTAATGGTATTAAGCGCACCCAAACATTTAAAGCGACAAAAACAGGGTTATTAAGCGAGGTAAGTATATCAGCATTTAAAAATACCTATCCGGATGCTGATCTGCTAATTGAAATAGGAGAGGCAGGCAACGACAAAACGCTAAGTTCATCAACTATCAAAGTTGATAAAATGAGCTGGTCGCCAAAGAATATGATTATCCATCCAAAAATAAAAATTACAGCAGGTAAAAGCTATACTATAGCAATAAGCTCAACTACAACAAAGGGATGTTTCGGGTTAGAATATGACAGGTCGACAAAGGATAGCGCCGAACCTGGATTCTTATATCAAACAAGTATAACGGCCCGTTAAGTCAGGCTGTTATACTTGTTTGTGATTTACGCCATAGCGTATAGTTCGTCTTTTTGTTTTTGTACGGCATCGCTGTTGATGTATTCGTCATACGTCATCAGTTTATCGATGATACCCCCTGGTGTTAGCTCTATAATACGGTTAGCAACGGTCTCCACCAACTCATGATCTCGCGAGGTGAACAGGATAGTGCCTCTAAAGTCCTTCATGCCATTATTTAGGGCAGTGATAGATTCCAGGTCCAGGTGATTGGTAGGCTCGTCAAACATCAGCAAATTGGCCGATTGCAGCATCATGCGGCTAAACATGCAACGCATTTTTTCGCCACCTGATAATACACTGCTTTTCTTCAACACTTCCTCGCCCGAAAATAGCATCCGGCCCAGGAAACCACGAATAAACTGATCATCCTTTTCGCCCGGCGAATACTCGCGCAACCAGTCGATCAGGTTATCGTTCTTACCCTTGAAGTAATCTGTATTATCCATCGGGATATCGGCAGGGTTAATGGTTACGCCCCATTTAAATTCGCCTTTATAATCCTTATCACGACCGGTTAATATATTGTAAAAAGCAGTAGTGGCTAAACTGTTGTTGGATAGCACCGCGATCTTATCGCCTTTATTAACCATTAAACGGATGTCGCTAAATAAGGTCTCGCCATTTAGTTTTTTGCTTAAACCTTCTATCTGTAAGATTTGGTCGCCGGCCTCACGGCCAAGGTTGTTAAATATAATCCCCGGATATTTACGGTTTGATGGTTGGATCTCATCCAGGTTGATCTTATCCAAAGCCTTTTTACGACTGGTAGCTTGTTTTGATTTTGACGCATTCGCGCTAAACCTGCGGATAAACTCCTGCAACTCTTTAACCCTGTCCTCAGTCTTTTTATTCTGATCAGAACGTTGTTTCAAAGCCAACTGGCTCGATTCGTACCAGAATGAATAGTTACCAGTGTAGATAGTCATTTTAGCAAAGTCGATATCCACCACATGCGTACATACGGTATCCAGGAAGTGCCTATCGTGAGATACAACTAATACAATAGCTTCGTAACTTGCCAGAAAATCTTCTAACCAGCTAACGGTATGGATATCCAAATCGTTGGTAGGCTCATCTAATAGCAATATATCGGGGTTGCCAAAAAGTGCTTGTGCTAATAACACACGTACTTTTTGAGTGTTATCTAAGTCTTTAACTAATTGGTAATGAAATTCTTCTTTAATGCCTAAGTTACTTAATAGGGTAGCGGCATTGCTTTCTGCGTTCCAGCCATCCATTTCGGCAAAAAGGTTTTCCAGTTCGCCGGCACGTTCGCCATCGGCATCGCTAAAATCTTCTTTTAAGTAGATGGCATCCTTTTCTTTCATGATGGCATACATCTCTTTGTGTCCCATCATCACTGTTTCAATGACAGTAAATTCATCAAACGCGTAATGATTTTGGCTTAAAACCGCCATACGTTCGCCGGGGGTAAAGCTTACCTGCCCGCCGGTGGGGTCAATTTCGCCCGAAAGTATTTTAAGGAATGTTGATTTACCCGCACCGTTGGCACCAATAATGCCATAACAGTTACCCTGGGTAAATTTTAAGTTAACGTCTTCAAATAATGTACGCTTACCGTAGCGTAAAGATAGATTGGATACCGAGATCATGCTGCACCTGTAATTTGGCGCAAAGGTAAGGATTTTTAAAGATTAGCGGGTTAAAGATTAGAGATTAGTTATTAAAGACGGTACTGGCTTATTATGCTAACACTTTCTTTAATGTATTAACTTCATGATCTGCTAGTTTTTGCAGTGGGCCTGATGCCATCATTTTCATCATCATATTTAACTCGGCATTTATGGTGAAGGTAACAGCGGTTGTGTCGCCATTAACTGCTAGATCCCATTTAAGCTGTACAGCAAAAGGCGGTTTGCCGGTGGCGATGATGTTGATTGCCTTATTTTCAACACGTCCTGAGATCTTTAGAGAAAGATAAGTCATGTTTTGGATATTGAAACTGGCTTCATCTACAGTAGAGGTCCAATCCAACACACTATCAGGCATTAGCTGTTGATGATTATTAAAATCAGCTAAGAACTGATATACATCACTTACTGATTTATTTATATTTATTTTACTTTCAAAAGTAGCCATGTTTTATTCAGCAGTTTCTGTGCCCCAGGTTGACGGACTTTCGCGCCATTCTCTTAATACGTCAACATCTTTGCGAGATATGTATTGATGTTCTTCGGCATAGTTTAATAAAGCTGTATAGTTTGATAGCGTTATAAATGGACAATTAGCAGCTTTAAAATTCTCTGTTGCTATATCAAATCCATAGCTAAATATGGCGGCTAAACCAGCTACATCATAACCTGCATCGCGTAAAGCTGCAACGGCTTGCAAGCTGCTTTTTCCGGTTGATATCAGGTCTTCAATAACAACAACACGTTTGCCGGTAAGTATATCGCCCTCTATCATATTGCCTGTACCATGTTCTTTTGGTTTGGCTCGAACATAAATAAATGGCAAGCCTAACTCTTGCGCTACTAATGCGCCTTGCGGTATACCCGCGGTGGCAACCCCGGCTATACAACCAACCGATCCAAATTTTTCCTGGATGATCTTGGTTAATTGCTGCCTTATATAAGTACGTATGGTTGGATGTGAAAGCGTAATACGATTATCGCAGTATATAGGCGATTTCCAACCAGAAGCCCATGTAAAAGGATTATTAGGTTGTAATTTAATTGCTTTAATTTGCAACAGAAATTCCGCTACCTGTTGTTCGGTTTCAGTAGTATTAAACATGGCTCAAAAATACAGAATTTATATTAACCAAAAGGTTATCTTATTAACAGAATCTGAACCGAAGAAATCAGAGCATTATCAAAAGATTGATAGCCAGGCATTTGATCTTAAAATAATTTACACCTGGATACTGGCGCACAAGAATGATCTGTTTTACATATTGTGTAAGGATGCAAAATCATTCCTGAAACAAATTAAGCAAAGCGTTAATGTTATTGAGGCCGCAGGCGGTTTGGTGAAGAATGAAAACAAGGATCTTTTGTTTATCTATCGTAACGATAAATGGGATCTGCCGAAAGGCAAAATAGAAAAAGGCGAGACCATTAAGGAGGCCGCCGTACGCGAAGTAGAGGAGGAGTGCAATATTGTAGTAAGCAAACGCGGCGATAAAATATGCAAAACCTACCACGTATATATCTACAAAAACGAAGTGGTTTTAAAGAAGACCCACTGGTATAAAATGAAGGCCAAAGGGCAAAATAAACTAAAACCTCAAATAGAAGAAGGTATAACTGATGTACGCTGGTTTAAACCTAATGACATTGACGCTATTTTAACCAATACCTTCCCATCTATTTTAGATGTACTGGCAGCGATGGACTTGATTACAGAAAAGCCAAAGCTTCTTTCGGAATAAACTGCGTTACATCGCCGTTATAACGCAGTATTTCGCGCACAATGGTTGAACTGATAGACGAATAACCCGGTTTACTTACAATAAATATACTTTCAATATCGGGCGCTAAAGAGTGGTTCATTTGGGCGATAGCTTTTTCGTATTCAAAATCTGATACGGTACGAATGCCACGGATCATGTAGGCGGCACCAATACTTTTGCAGAAGTTAACAGTAAGCCCCTCGTAGGCTATTATATGTATTTTGGGTTCCGTATCAAAAACAGCGCGCAGCATTTTCTCACGGGTTTCAATACTTAAAAAGCCGGGTTTGGTACTGTTGGCACCAATGCCAATATATACTTTATCAAACAAGCCTACCGATCTTTTCACAATATCAACATGAGCTTTGGTAACCGGATCAAATGATCCCGGGAAAAGGGCTATTTTCATGATTTGCTGTATTTTACGTAAAGATAAAGCTAAAAGATCAGTTCTGTTTTATATTTTGTATAAAGCCATAATGTTTAATGCCCGGCTTATTATTAGGTATCTGATCAAAGGCCTGGTAAAGAATATACTTTTTATTTTGATCAATACCTTTAAACATACTGCCGATTACTTGTTGTATAGCATTGTTCTCTGCTTTTAAAGCAACGCTATCCGTAAGTTTAATGGTCGACTTATATTTTATCAACGGAAATATGCCCTCATGCCCGGCCTCGCCAATAAATTGGGGTTCTACAGAAAAAATTTGGGGTTTAGTTGTAACCTGGTCAATAACTACCGGGAACCTAAAACGGTTATTTGCTTCGTTTAAAATTGTAGCAGAGAAAATTCTCATCGTATCCTCATGGGTATATTTAAAAAAATCGCCTGCCGGATTAGCCAATTGTGAAGTTATAATGATCAGGTCAGTAGCATCTACTAAATTTCCTTTATCATATTCCTCTTTCGACATTTTATAATAATCGGTCGCGGTTTTATTATTTATGCTATACTCACCAATCTGTAGTACATTTATCTTCCACTCGTTGCCATACTTGCCGTAAACAACCAATATCAATCCATTTACCGGCAGATCTTTAGTTACCAGTAACGAGGTGTACATTTCCGCATTCATGGCTTTGTAGCTTACCATATAGTCGCTGATGTTTCCTTTGTTAGATAACAGTGTATCAGGCGGTCCTTTTACATGGTGCTTGGTATAATACTCGTCCAACACCTCATAATCTTTAGCTTGAAAGTTTTGTGCCGAAGTATATATCAGCGTATCTAACTTTTTGCCTGCTTTTTGAAGCAGTTTTGGTGACAAAAGTGCTTTAATACCGTTGGTATCCCGCGCCATGATCGCTTTAAAAAGCTTTTGGTTTAGTTCTGTAATTTGCTTTTTAATATCACTGTTAATATCGCCATTTACCCATACGCCCGGCGTGCCTGAGTGGCAGCTTTGCAGTGTGATAATAACGCAAAGGGTTACTAAAATATGCAATACATGTTTTTTCATTGGTTAGTATACTAATTTTTTAAAAAACGAGAATGATGAGTGTCCATACGTACGCTGCTCAACAAATGCGGGGTGATTACTTAGGTTCTGCATGGATTGATGCTCCAGAATCAATAGACCATCAGGCGACAATAGATTTTTTTCAAAAATGATCTTCGGTATCTCCGGAATCTGGTTCATATCATACGGTGGATCGGCAAATATCAGATCATATTGTTCTGTTTCAACCTGCAGGTATTTAAAAATATCGGCCTTAAAAGTTTTTATATTGGTTAAGCCGTACTGGCGGCTGGTATCTTTAACATAGTTAATGCAGTGTATGCTACGGTCAACTGCTATAACCTGTTTAGCGCCGCGTGATGCAAACTCGTAAGCAATATTGCCGGTACCGCAAAAAAGATCAAGTACCTTAATATCATCAAACTCAATTTGGTTTAGCAGGATATTAAAAAGCGCCTCTTTAGCAAGGTCTGTAGTAGGGCGTACCGGTAAATTCTTAGGCGGATTAAGCCTTAATCCCTTTAAAGTACCTCCAATGATCCGCATAATGACAATGCTGCTAAAGTCAATACCTGTTTTGAGTCTATTTGTTCAGGCAACTCTAATAATTGCGGGTTAAAGAACACTATGTGCTGGAAAAACTCGGCCAGCCGTAAGCTGTATCTATCTTCAGGCTTTAAGTTTCCGCTTAATTTTAGGTGTACGTTTTGAGCATATAGGTCTAATTCTTCAACCACTAATGAGGTAAAATAAACCAGGTCGTCTTCGTTTTTATAGTCAAAATTATTGTAAAAGCGGATTTTGCCATCTTTAAAATATAAAAATTCGGCTTTGCTATTCTCTGCATGCAGGTAAAGGTCCTGGTTTGACGGACTGTTTTGGGCGACAGCTGTTATCCAGCCTTTATTTAAGTAAACCGTATTATCCATGTCAAACTTTTGCACTGCAGATAATATCTTTTCATCGACCTTATAAATAATAAAATTTTGGTTATCCAACACCTGTGCTAAAACGCCCTCATCAGGTTTTACATCCAGCAATCGGCCATAATTAGCTATTTGATTTTTACTAAAAAGCGGCGCAGGTACTAAGGTAAACCCGTTGGCAGGTAAGCCAACAACCACTTTTTTATAAGTTGCTGTTAATTCTTCGGCCAGTTCCTGCGGGTCAGAAAGCTCATTTATACTGCAATTGGTATCCCAGGCAATTAACTGTTTCTTGTAGGTTATGGCATACGAAAATGACATAGCATCTACCTGTATTAACAACGTATAATAGTAGGCCTGGTTAAGATTAAACGATGGATCGCGGAAAGTGTAAATTTGTTCGCTCATGCTGTTAACAAAAGTAATATTTTTTGAATTACTTAATTACTTATCTGCATTTTTGTTAGGTGACAGAAACAGATCATATCCGCAAAGCTTTTCCGCATGAACCTACCGCCCAGCAACAGGAGTTATTTAACAGGCTGCATAATTTTTTATTAAAGGAGGATGGTGACGAATGTTTTATTTTAAAAGGATATGCCGGCACGGGTAAAACCACTATTGTAGGCGCGCTGGTAAAGGCGTTAAAAAGCTATAATTATAAATCGGTATTGTTGGCGCCAACCGGGCGGGCGGCTAAAGTAATTACCAGCTACTCGGGGCGTAAGGCTTTTACTATACATAAACGCATCTACCGCAAAAAAACAGCGCTAAATGTTGATGAATCATTTTCGATAGCCGATAACCTGGCCAGTAATACCCTGTTTATTATTGATGAGGCTTCCATGATATCTGACCAGATAAGTGGCAATAACCGCGATACATTGTTGTTTGACCTGGTTAAGTATGTTTATAATAAGAAGAATTGCAAGTTAATGCTGGTAGGCGATACCGCGCAATTACCGCCTGTAGGCTCTGATAACAGCCCCGCGCTGGATGAACAATTAATGAAGATTGATTTTAGCCTGAACGTGTTTAGCTACGAACTAACTGATGTGCTGCGCCAGGGAAAAGACTCGGGGATATTGTATAATGCTACACGTATTCGTGACATCATCCGTCAGGGAGTGGAGGTTATTCCGCAAATAACTACAAAAGGTTATACTGATGTTTTCAGGATGACGGGCGAGCGTTTGGAAGAAGGGTTGGAATATGCTTACAATAAATACGGTAATGAAAATACGCTGATCATCTGTCGATCCAATAAAAACGCCAACCTGTATAATAAACAAATACGTGCCCGGCTATTATGGCGCGAAGAAGAGCTAACCGGCGGCGACCAGCTAATGATAGTAAAGAACAACTACTTTTGGCTACAAGACCAGGAGGAGGGAAGCACCGCTTTTATAGCCAATGGCGACATTGCCAAAATAAGGAAAGTGCGCAAATTTGAAGAAATGTATGGTTTCCGCTTCGCGGATGTACAGCTGGAGTTTATTGATTATGCCGAGGACCCGGTTTTAGATTGTAAGGTTTTACTGGATACACTTTATTCTGAATCGCCCGCTTTACAACCTATAGATCAAAAGCGATTGTACCTGGAAGCCATGAAAGATTACGACCATATACCCAACAAACGCGCCAAGCATAATGAGTTAAAGCTGAATCCCTATTATAACGCGCTTCAAATAAAGTTTGCTTACGCTATTACCTGCCATAAAGCGCAAGGCGGCCAATGGGATGCTGTTTTTGTAGATCAGGGATATTTAACCGATGAAATGGTAAATACCGACTTTTTACGCTGGTTTTATACCGCCTGTACCCGTGCTACTAAAGAATTGTTTTTGGTAAATTTTAACGATAAGTTTTATGGCGGCCCGGTCGAGCAGCCATTCTAGCTATTTAAACAGCTTTTTTAGAAAAAAATACGCTGCTATAGCCAAAGCAAATAATATGATTACTTGCGACCAATTTGCTATGTGTTTTAAATAATACCCGGTTTCTGCAGGTTGGGCTGATAATATAATATATGCTGCTTTCATAGTTCTTAGTAATTGAATAACCGGCTAAGTCTAAGCACTAACAGGTAGTTGTATTAAAAATGTTGTGCCCTTACCTTCCACACTGCTTACGCTTATCTTTCCTTTATGACTCTCTATAATTTGCTTAACAATACTTAGGCCCAAACCGGTAGATTTCTCGCCTTTTAAACCGGTACGGCCCGCTTTACTAAAGCGTTCAAAAATATGTGGGATCATATCCTGCGGGATGCCTAATCCATGATCTTTAACCTCGATATTGATGATATTGCCTTTTTGATTTAAGTGCAATTCTACGTTGTCTGTTTCTTTCGAAAATTTAAGAGCATTGCTTATCAGGTTGTCCAACACTCGGGTAAATTTCTCCTTGCTAAGCTGCGTATACAATGGGTTAACCGAGCTAATCAGTATAATAGTAATAGGGTTCTGTATCTTCCAGGCATCTATTATACCTTTCAAGTATTGGTTAAGTTCTATCTTTTTTGTTTCAATAATGTTTATGTTCTCGTTCCTGGCAGCCTCTAACAGATCATCCAAAATATCACGAGCCTTACTGCACGATTCTTTAATCATGTTAACATTATCCTGCGTGTCCTCATCAATTTCTTCCAACTCCATCATCATCGCAATCGACTCGACAGCGCCTATAGGGTTACGCAGATCATGCGCTACCATGCCTAATACCTGGTTCTTAAATTCGCCTGCTTTTTCAATTTCAATATTCTTGCTTCTGATCTCTATGATCTGTTCATAATAACTGGCTTTGTACGAGAAAAAGTACCGGGATATTAAATAAAACCCTGATAGCAATACAACAGATATCAGCTGATCGTACAACATGCCGGTCGCATCCGCGTGAGCGTAAAGTAACAACGATGTAAAAGCTATTTCCGACAAGATCAATAGTATCAATACCTCATCATACTCGAACACACACATTACGCTGATAACAATTAATGCGATCAAATAGATGGTTAAGTTATTTCGCGGCTCGGAAGTAGCTATAAACGCCGAATACATACCGCTTAAAATGATATATAGTGAAAACAAAAACACAAACAGGATCATGCCTGCATTAGCTTTTTTTGTCTTACGTATTTGGATAACCAATAAATGACTTATCAGGTAAAATACGGGGGTAAGTATAAGATACACCCAGTTGGTAAAGTCAAACTCAGGGAAATTTTGCGCTTTGGTAATACTGATAGGCAGGGCCAAAACCAATACCCTTAATATCACATTTATTAATAAAAATATTAGTGCGCAGTTACGGATAGACAACAAATTCTGTAACGTATAATAGTTACGGAATGCTACGCGATATTTACCGGGTACGCTTTTAAAGTAATGGGTATTCAATTCAATTAATTATGGGTATCCAAAAATATAAAAAATGTGCATTGATTTATAGCTAACCTGCTTTTTTACTGTTTATTAACAACTTTTGTTAAATTAATTGGTTGTTAAGAAAACTATAATTACTTAATAAGCAATTGACAAAAAGACATACCAATTTATTATAAAATGACATTATTTCATAAATGCAGTTGTGGCAAGTATTTTGACTAAGTACAAATATGAACTTTAACAATTTTACCATAAAAGCCCAGGAAGCTGTACAAAAAGCTTCAGAAATAACATCCGGCAATCAGCAACAGGCCATTGAGCCCGCACACTTGCTTAAAGGTTTGTTATTGGTGGATGAGAATGTTATATCCTTTTTATTAAAAAAATTAAACGTTAATCTTAACCGGTTACATGATATTTTGGACGAGCAGATAGCATCGTTCCCGAAAGTTAGCGGGAGTGATGTTTACTTATCATCTACATCCAATTCGGTATTACAAAAAGCAACCGGCTACCTTAAAGAGTTTAAGGATGAATTTGTATCTGTAGAGCATATATTACTTGGTATTTTAGCTGTAAGCGATAAAACCAGTACCGCGCTTAAAGATTTTGGCGTAAACGAAAAAGATCTTAAAAAAGCTATTATCAGCCTGCGCGGGGATAACAAGGTGACTGACCAAAACGCCGAAGCAAGCTATAACGCTTTAAATAAATATGCCCGTAACTTAAATGAGTATGCCGAATCAGGCAAGCTTGACCCGGTTATTGGCAGGGATGAAGAGATACGCAGGGTTATTCAAATACTATCACGCCGTACAAAAAATAACCCTATACTGGTTGGTGAGCCCGGTGTTGGTAAAACGGCCATTGCCGAAGGTATTGCCTTTAGAATTATAAAAGGTGATGTACCCGAAAGCCTCAAATCCAAAACCGTTTACTCGTTAGACATGGGTGCCCTTATTGCCGGTGCCAAATATAAAGGCGAATTTGAGGAGCGCTTAAAAGCCGTTATTAAAGAAGTTACGCAAGCCGATGGCGAGATTGTTCTATTTATTGATGAGATACATACGCTTGTAGGCGCGGGCGGTGGCGAAGGCGCTATGGATGCCGCCAACATATTAAAACCGGCCCTGGCACGTGGCGAACTAAGAGCCATTGGCGCGACTACGTTAAACGAGTACCAAAAATATATAGAGAAGGATAAAGCCCTGGAACGCCGTTTCCAGATGGTATTGGTTGATGAGCCTGATACCGCCGATGCGATATCCATATTACGTGGATTGAAGGAACGCTACGAAGCACATCATAAAGTACGGATTAAAGACGAGGCGATAATTGCCGCGGTGGAGATGTCGCAACGTTATATCTCTGATCGTTTTTTGCCGGATAAAGCAATTGACCTGATGGACGAAGCCGCTTCTAAATTACGTTTAGAAATGGATTCGGTACCCGAGGTGGTTGATGAGTTGGACCGCCGCATTATGCAACTGGAGATTGAACGCGAAGCTATCAAACGTGAGAAAGATGATAAGCGTGTAAAAGAATTGGGCGAGGAGATAGCAAACTTATCGGCCGAGCGTGACTCGTTACGTGCTAAATGGCAAGGGGAGAAGGATGTGGTTGACGGCATTAACTTAAAAGTTGAGCAGATTGAAAACTATAAACTTGAAGCTGACCAGGCCGAACGTGCCGGCGATTACGGCAAAGTAGCCGAACTACGCTATGGCCGCATCCGCGAAGCGCAGGAAGAAGTTGAAAAATTAAAAGAAGCTTTACTGACTAATCAGTCGAATAGCCGGATGCTGAAAGAAGAAGTAACATCCGAAGATATTGCCGGTGTGGTTTCTCGCTGGACTGGTATCCCGGTTTCTAAAATGATACAAAGCGAGCGCGAAAAGCTATTGAGCCTGGAAGATGAATTGCATAAACGTGTTGCCGGTCAGCATGAAGCTATTGAAGCCATAAGCGATGCCATACGCCGCAGCCGCGCAGGTTTGCAGGATAAACGTAAGCCAATTGGTTCGTTCATTTTCTTAGGTACTACAGGCGTTGGTAAAACAGAATTAGCCAAAGCATTAGCCGAGTACTTGTTTAATGATGAACACGCTATGGTACGCATAGATATGAGCGAATATCAGGAACGCCATGCCGTATCAAGGCTAATTGGCGCGCCTCCGGGATATGTGGGTTATGATGAAGGCGGACAATTAACCGAAGCTGTACGCAGGAAACCTTATAGTGTTATCTTATTAGATGAGATAGAAAAAGCGCATCCTGATGTATTTAACATATTGCTGCAGGTATTGGATGATGGCCGTTTAACAGATAACAAAGGCCGTTTGGTGAATTTTAAAAATACCATCATCATCATGACATCAAACATCGGTTCGAACATTATCCAGGAAAACTTCCAGGATTTTGAGGATAGCGACAAAGACGAAGTAATGGCTAAAACCAAAAGCCAGTTGTTTGATCTGTTAAGGCAAACCATACGCCCTGAGTTTTTAAACCGTATTGACGAGATCATTATGTTTACACCGCTTAGCCGTGATGAGATAGGGGATATTGTGAAGCTACAGTTTAGAGGCGTACAACAAACTTTGGCCGAAATGGGCGTGGTTATCGAAGCATCAGACGAAGCACTGGATTGGCTGGCGCAATTAGGTTACGATCCGCAATTTGGTGCAAGGCCCTTAAAAAGGGTAATCCAGAAAAGGATATTGAATGAATTATCTAAACAAATACTTGCCGGTAAGATTGACAAGGACAGCAAGATCAAGTTGGATATGTTTGATAACCAGTTTGTGTTTTTGAATACTGGTGATGCTGTGGCTGAGAAATAATAATTGTCTGAACCATGATTTTAGGATTAAAAGATTTAAGGACTCTGGTAAAAATCAGCTTATTTAGTCATTGTTAAATCATTCCATCAATCACTAATTCCATCATTCACTCATTATAATTATCTTTGCGTCCGCAATGAACAAGAAAGTAGCATTTTACACGCTGGGTTGTAAACTCAATTACTCGGAAACATCAACGCTGGGACGGCTTTTTAGTAATGCCGGTTTTGATACGGTTGATTTTACCGATACCCCCGATGTATATGTTATCAATACCTGCTCGGTAACTGATAATGCGGACAAAAAGTGCAAAAAAGTAGTTAAAGAAGCATTAAAGGTATCGCCTAACGCTTATGTAACTATAGTTGGCTGCTATGCGCAGTTAAAGCCAAAAGAAATAGCCGAAATACCGGGTGTTGACATGGTTTTAGGCGCTGCCGAGAAATTTCAGATCATAGATCATATTACGGATTTAACTAAAAATCCAAAGGCGCTGGTTTATAACCAACCGGTGTCGCAAGCTAATGAATTTGTTCCCGCTTTTTCATTTGGTGATCGTACCCGTACCTTTTTAAAGGTGCAGGATGGGTGTGATTATTCCTGCTCTTTTTGTACCATCCCGTTAGCGCGCGGCGCAAGCAGGAGCGATACTATTGAAAGTGTTATTGACCAGGCAAAACAAATAGCTGCAACAGATGTAAAAGAAATTGTATTGACCGGGGTTAACCTGGGCGATTTCGGTATCATCAACGGCAACCGCGAAACTAAGTTCTTCGACCTGGTAAAAGCATTGGATGAAGTGGAAGGTATTGACCGGATACGGATCTCATCTATCGAACCCAATTTATTAACAGATGAGATCATTGAATTTGTAGCGCAATCTAAACGTTTTGTGCCGCATTTTCATATCCCCTTACAATCGGGCTCCAATAAAATATTAAGCCTGATGCGCCGCCGGTATAAGCGTGAGCTGTATGTTGATAGGGTAGCTAAGATCAAAGAGCTAATGCCAAATTGCTGTATAGGCGTGGATGTTATAGTTGGTTTCCCCGGCGAAACACGCGAAGATTTTATAGATACCTACAACTTTTTAAACGAGTTGAATATATCCTACCTGCACGTGTTTACTTATTCCGAAAGGGAAAACACCCTGGCTGCCGAAATGAGCGGCATAGTGCCCGGCTCTGCACGTGCTGATAGGAGTAAGATGCTGCATATTTTATCAGAAAAAAAACGCCGTGCCTTTTACGAGACCCAATTAGGCCGTACGGAAGATGTTTTGTTTGAAAGGGATATTAAAGAAGGTTACATGCATGGTTTTACCCGCAACTATGTAAAAGTTAAAACCAAATTCGACCCGGTATTGGTGAACGAATTAAAAACTGTCTGCTTATCCAATATTTCACCCGATGGCGATGTTGAAATAACCGAAGGCGAAGAAATATTAGTACATTAACCCTTATATTCGCTGCAAATTATTTATCTATGTTTCCAAGCATTAGTTCGCTAATAAAATACCTTATAGGGGTAGATATTCCGTTACCTATACAAACTTTTGGCTTTTTTGTGGCGCTTGCCTTTATGGCGGCTTACTGGGCCTTTGTGCAGGAGTTTAAGCGTAAAGAGAAACTGGGTTATATCCACACATTCGAAAAAAAAGTAACCATTGGTGCGCCAATTACTATGCCCGAGTTGATAGGCAATTGCGTATTTGGCTTTGTTTTGGGTTATAAATTCCTGGATATGGTATTTAATTACCATGCTATGATTGATGATCCGCAGGATTTTTTGTTATCCCTTCATGGTAATTTTATTGGCGGTATTTTATTTGCAGCCATATTTGGCTACTGGGCTTACTCAGAAAATAAAAAACAAATTTTAGCTAAACCCGAAACCAAAACCATAAAGGTACACCCATACGAGTTAATGGGGAACATACTGTTATGGTCTGCTATCTGCGGATTTGCAGGTGCAAAACTATTTAACGCGCTCGAGAACTGGGACGAGTTTATGCGCGATCCGGTTGGGATGCTGATAGGTTTTAGCGGACTTACTTTTTACGGCGGATTAATTTGCGGCGGTGCAGCCGTATTATATATTGCTAACAAACATGGTATAAAACCTTTAACCATGCTGGATATTGGCGGCCCGGGTATGATGCTGGCTTATGGCGTTGGTCGTATAGGTTGCCAAATGTCTGGCGATGGTGATTGGGGGATACCCAATGTTGCACCAAAACCCCACTGGTTAAGCTGGGCGCCAGATTGGATGTGGGCATTTAAGTTTCCGCACAATGTAAGTAATGAAGATGCCGGTAACCTTATACCTAACTGTATAGGCAAATATTGTAATGAACTAAAATTAGCGGTATATCCTACATCATTCTATGAGTCGGTGATCTGTATATTGCTGTTCTTCGTTTTATGGAGCATTCGAGATCGCATTAAGTTACCCGGCGTAATGTTTGGTATATACCTGGTACTAAACGGTATAGAGCGCTTTTTAATTGAATTGATAAGAGTAAATACCAAATATCATGTAGCCGGTATATTATTTACCCAGGCCGAAATGATATCACTTTGTTTAGCAATAGGAGGGTTAGCCTTAATTATAACGGGATTGAACAGAGATAAAAAGGCAACTGCTAAGCATGGCTAACGTAAAATTTAAAAAATTATTAAAAAATCAGATAGCCAGGTTTATATTTTCGGCAGGGATCGGGTTTTTGGTTGATATTGTTGCTTTCTACCTTTTAGATCATAATTGGCTGCAACAGCCCACTTATAATATATTAACTTTCATCTTTGATAACTATACACTTGCGTTAGCCATATCCTTCTTTTTCGGTGTAGTGGTTAATTTTTTAATTACCCGGTATTTGGTTTTTAATGAATCGGTATCGTCACCAACCAAACAATTTGTGCGTTTTGTATCGGTAGCTATAATTGGTTTTTTTGCCAATCTTATGTTGTTAGATATTTTTATCAGGTCAGTAGGTATGTATCCGCCTGTGGCACGTGTTGCTGCCGCGCTGAGCCTGTTCTTCGCCAGTTTTTTTGTACATAAGTTTTTCTCATTCAGCCTATCATTAAGACATCAACATGCAACTGGAGCAGATAGCAGCGCAAGTAATTGAGCTTTCAAAACAAGCCGGCGATTTTATCCGCCAGGAAAGAAAAACCTTTAGCAACGATAAAATAGAATACAAAGGCCTGAACGACCTGGTATCATACGTGGATAAAACTGCCGAAGGCATCATTGTTACCGGACTTGAAAAGATTTTACCCGAAGCCGGTTTTATAACCGAAGAGAAAACTACGACCAAAATAGGAGAGCGTTATAACTGGATCATTGACCCGCTTGACGGCACTACCAATTTTATACACGGCCTGCCTGTATTTTCGGTAAGCATAGCGCTTAAAGAATATGATGAACTGGTATTGGGTGTTGTGTACGAAATTAACCAGGACGAATGCTTTTATGCCTGGAAAGGTTCACCGGCTTACATGAACGGTACTGAAATTAAAGTAAGTAAAGCCCCTAAAGTGGCTGATTGTTTAATTGCTACCGGTTTCCCGTATTATGACTTTATAAAGCAGCCACAATACATGGAGTTGCTAAATTACCTAATGCAAAACTGCCATGGCCTTCGCCGCCTGGGCTCGGCTGCTACCGACCTGGTTTATACCGCCGCGGGACGATTTGACGTGTTTTATGAATATAACCTTAACTCCTGGGACGTTGCAGCTGGCATAGTGATATTAAAACAAGCCGGAGGTCATGTAGTTAATTTTAAAGGCGGTGATGAAGTGTTGGATACGCGAGAGCTGTTGGCTACTAATGGACGAATCACTAAAGAAATGATTACCATTATTCAAACATACTTCAAATAAAAAAGGACCGCACAAATCTGTGCAATCCTTATCTTAATCGGTGTAATCTTTATCTTAATCGGTGCAATCTAAAAATTATAATGCTTCTGACACCACTTCCTGAACCTCAGGAACCATGCGTTTAAGCAAATTCTCAATACCTGCTTTTAGGGTGATTGTTGATGATGGGCAACCGCTGCATGAACCACGCAGTTCAACAGTTACCACACCTTCGTTAAATGAGCGGTAAGAAATAGCACCACCATCCTGCTCAACAGCCGGGCGTACGTAATCATTTAATATTTGTTGGATCTTTATTTCGGTTTCTGTACCTTCAAAAGCAACATCTTCGGCTTGTTCTTCCAGTTGAACTTTTAATTCAGACTCAACCGCGCCTTTTACAAACTCTTTCAATATCGGCTCAATATCTTCCCAATCGGTACCTTCAGTTTTGGTAACGGTAACAAAGTTGCTTGCGAAGAATACACCGTTAACAAACGAAAATTTATATAACTCTTTAGCGAACGGTGATTTTTCTGCACTCTCTTTAGTGGCGAAATCTGCACTCCCATTGATCATCAATTTGTTCACAATGAACTTCATGGTTGCCGGGTTAGGCGTAGATTCGGTATATACGTTGATATTCATTTTGCTCTCTCTTTTATTTACTTAACAAAGTTAAATAGGTTTTTGATTAAAGTATCATCCTAATTTAGTTATGACCTGTTGGTGACGGTCTTGATGTGCAAATGCGCGGATATGCAAATGTGCAAATCAATAAATTTAAAAAGCAGATCTGCACATCAAATTCCTGTATAATTACTCGGCGTTATCTTCTTAATCTCCTCCTTAACACTATCCCCAACCTGCAAAGTATCTACAAACTCTGCTATAGTCTGCGCGTTAACCTGTGTATTGGTACGTGTAAGCTCTTTTAACGCTTCATACGGATTTGGATAGCCTTCCCGCCTTAAAATGGTTTGTATGGCTTCGGCAACCACGGCCCAGTTAGCTTCCAAATGTGCGTTCAGCGCATTTTCATTTAATAACAATTTACCCAAGCCTTTTATTGTTGATTTTATGGCGATTAACGTATGCGCTACCGGCACACCTATGTTACGCAGTACGGTCGAATCGGTTAAGTCGCGCTGTAACCTTGATATAGGCAGTTTGGCTGCCAAATGCTCAAATATCGCATTAGCAATACCTAAGTTACCTTCAGAGTTTTCAAAATCTATCGGGTTTACTTTATGTGGCATCGCTGATGAACCTACCTCGCCGGCTTTAATTTGCTGCTTAAAGTAGTTCATAGATATATAGGTCCACATATCGCGATCAAGGTCTATCAGGATATTGTTGATCCTTTTTAAAGCATCACACTGCGCGGCAAAATTATCGTAATGTTCAATTTGCGTGGTGTATTGCGAACGGCTCAACCCTAAAATATTATTAACAAAGTTATTGCCAAAATCCTTCCAGTTAATATTGCTATAAGCCACATTGTGCGCGTTAAAATTACCTGTAGCCCCGCCAAATTTAGCTGATGTAGGTACTTGCCTTAATAAATGTAGTTGGTTTTCTAATCGCTCAATAAAAACCTGTATTTCTTTGCCCAAACGGGTAGGCGATGCCGCTTGCCCATGAGTATGGGCCAGCATTGGTATTTGCTCCCAATCGCCTGCATATTTTTTTAATAATGTAACCAACTCATTAATAGCCGGATAGTAAACCTCATCCAACGCCAACTTAAAAGTATATGGGATGGCGGTATTGTTAATATCTTGTGATGTTAAGCCAAAGTGAATAAACTCTTTATGTTCTTGCAGGCCAAACTCATCAAATTTTTGTTTGATAAAGTATTCAACCGCTTTAACATCATGGTTGGTTATTTTCTCAATATCCTTAATGCTTTGTGCATCAGCCTCGGTAAAATTTTTGTAAATATCCCGTAACTTTTCTATCAAATTTTTATCAAAACCTTGTAGTTGTGGTAACGGATGCTGGTATAAAGCTATAAAGTATTCGATCTCTACAAATACCCGGTATTTGATCAGGGCATATTCAGAAAAATAAGCTCCTAGTTGGGCGGTGGTTTTTCGGTAACGGCCATCAATGGGTGATATTGCAGATAGAGGTGTAAGTGTCATGTTCGGTGATTTTGTGCAAAGGTAACAATTTGGCTTATTAACTAGCAGTAGCAGTTATAGTAGCAGTCAGAAATATTTGTAAAGCAATTGTCCAATAGGGCCAAACTCGATCGTCATTACTAAGTAATGTTAAAAACTTTTTCTAAATGGAAACTTTAAAATCTAAAAATGTTTCCATAGTTTTGACCAATCAAGTCAATGGGTCAAATAGATAGAATAATACAAGGCGGTGAGGATCTGTTTTTAACAGCAGGCATCAAAAGCGTTACGATGGATGATATAGCTAAACACTTAGGCATGTCAAAAAAAACCATCTACCAGTTCTTTAAAGATAAAAACGAGTTAGTGATAGCTCTGGTAAAGAAAAAGTTGCAACAGGACGAAGATCAGATGTGTGCCATAATGCTTAAATCTGAGAATGTGATAGAGGAAATGATCAACATGATGAAATGCTCGCAAGAGATATTCTCAAGGATCAACCCGATAGTAATCCATGATCTGCAAAAATATCACCCGGAAGCATGGCAGCATTTTCAGACTTTTAAAGCCAATGTAATAGTACACACTTTAGAAGAGTTGCTAACTAAAGGTATTAAGCAAGGCTATATACGCCCGGATATAGATGTTAAAATTATGGCACGTATGCGGGTAAACCAGGTAGAGATGGGTTTTAATTCTAACATCTTCCCCATCGCCGAGTTTAGCACATGGAAAGTACAGTACCAGCTTTTAGAGCATTTTAATTTTGGCATTTGTACCCTAAAGGGTTATAAATTGCTAAATGAGTTTAAAAATATAAATGATGAATAATTTTCCTGCTGACATAGGGCTGTCATAACCGGGATGTTATTTTGAAAAGACAATTAAATAAATAGTCAACTAAACACACAATAATACAATGAAATATATTTTTCTAACAGCGTCTTTAATTTGTGCCATAGCTTTAAGTGGTTATGCGCAGCAGGCACCGCCTCCCAATACGCCGGTAAACTTTAGCCTGGCCGATTGTATAAAATATGCTTATGACCACCAGGACTCGGTAAAAAACGCCAACCTTGATGTGCAAAGCGCCGAATATAAAGTAAAGGAAACTATAGGCTCCGGTTTACCGCAGATAAACGGTTCTATTAGTTTCCAGGATTTTTTAAAACCACCGGCAACAGTAGGCCCTAATGTTTTTGGCCCGCCGCCAATTGACTTGAATGCACCTTTAGTAAAGTTCCCGTTTGGCGCTGTTAAGTATAACAATACTTACTCGTTGCAGGCTAGTCAGCTTTTATTTAGCGGGACGTTTTTAGTTGGTTTACAGGCGGTAAAAACTTTCAGAGAGCTATCACAACGCAGTTTGGTACGCTCTAAAATTGAAACCAATGTTAATGTTACCAAAGCGTATTACCAGGCATTAGTGAGTAATGAGCAGGTAAAATTGCTGGATGCCAACGTTATCCAACTAAAACAAACGCTTGACCAAACAACTCAGCAAAATAAACAAGGTTTTGTAGAGAAAATAGATGTTGATCGTTTATCAGTTCAATATAATAACCTGATTACTAATCGCGATAATGTTGAACGGTCATTGGTGTTAAATATACAGATGTTAAAGTTCCAGATGGGCATGCCTATTGAGCAGCCCTTGACATTAACAGACAAATTGGAAAGTATTGACATGCAAAACCAGGCTGCCGCAAGCGCGCTTGATACAGCTTTTTATCATAATCGTATTGAATATAAGTTGTTGGAAACCAACATAACGCTTAACCAACTTGATGCTAAAAGTAAAAAAGCCGCTTTTTTACCTACGGTAAGTTTAAACGGTGGCTTCGGCGAGGTTTTTCAGGAAAACCAATTTAAATATTTATATAACAATATGTATCCAAACAGCTTTATTGGCTTGAGTATAAATATTCCAATTTTTAGTGGAGGCCAACGCATTAATCAGCTAAAGCAATCGCAAATAAGCGTGATGAAAGCCCAAAACGATTTGCATAACGCAAGTAACGGATTTAAGCTGCAAGCCAACGCTGCGCGGATAACTTTTTATAACAGCATGCAATCGCTTAACAACCAAAAACGTAGTCGCGAGTTGGCGCAAGAGGTTTTAAGGGTATCAAAAATTAAATATCAGCAGGGGGTAGGTTCAAGCATTGAGGTTACACAAGCACAAACCGAACTGGAAAATTCAGACAATCAATACATACAGGCACTATACAATGCTTTAATAAGCAAGGTAGATCTTGATAAAGCATACGCACGCATTAACTAAAACTAAATCACCATAAAAAATGAAAAAATTAATATACATACCAGCCTTATTGTTGTTAGCAGCATGCTCGCAAAAACCAAAGGATAAAGCGACGGAATTAGCCGATCTAAAAAAACAACAGGCAGACATCAACTCAAAAATTGCGGCATTGCAAACTACAGACGCCAGCCAGGATTCATCTAAGAGTGCTGATATAAGCGTATTAAAAATTGCTGAAACCAAGTTTACCCACTATGTTGATATACAGGGTAAAATTGATGCTAAAGATAACGTAATGGCTTATCCGCAATCGCCGGGTGTTATTACTAAGATCTATGTAGTACCGGGCCAGCATGTAAGCAAGGGCCAGCTTTTGGCACAATTAGATAACAGTGTGCTGAAAGAAAATATATCACAAGCCGAATCACAGGCTACTTTGGCCAAAACGTTGTTCCAACGTCAAAAAAATCTGTGGGATCAAAAAATTGGTACCGAGGTGCAGTTTTTACAAGCACAAACTCAAATGCAAAGTGCGCAAAAACAAGTTGACGCATTGCGCCAACAGGCCGATCTGTATCGTATCATTTCGCCTATTAGCGGCAGTATTGACCAAATGGATCTTAAACTGGGCCAGGTGGCACAGCCGGGCAGTACAGGTATCCGTATTGTAAATGCCGATGTGTTAAAAGTTAAAGCTGATGTGCCTGAGTCATACGCAAGCCGTGTGAACCAGGGCGACAATGTAAAAATTGTTGTGCCTGATGGTAATGACTCTTTAAGTGCGAAGTTAACTTTCGCTGCTAAAGTTATCGATCCAACATCACGTAGTTTCGCTATTGAAATAGCTTTACCTGTGCGCAAAACTCTGCGCCCTAACATGACAGCTATTATAAAAATAGCCGACTATAACAACAGCAAAGCAATTGTTATTCCGCTAAATGCCATTCAAAAATCAGAGCAGGGCGATTACGTTTATGTTAATGATAATGGTACAGCCAAGCGCAAAAATATTAAAGTTGGCATAAGCTATGGCAGCCAGGCCGAAATTATATCAGGCTTAACTATCGGCGACCAATTAATAACTGCCGGCGCTGCCGATTTGAATGATGGCGACAAAGTAAATGTGTTACAATCTGGTAATTAATCACACTTAAATAATTTGATCTATAATGAAAGATCTTAACAAAGAATTTGGGCCATCAAGCTGGGCCATTGATAATAAGACTGCCATATACGTACTTATATTTTTAATTACGGTACTGGGGCTTATCAGCTATAATACTTTGCCTAAGGAAAATTTTCCGGATATAGCACAATCAAAGGTTTTTGTGAGCACGCCATATATTGGCCAATCGCCGCAAAATATTGAGTTGCTGGTTACAAGGCAATTAGAGAAACAATTAAAATCACTTAAAGGTTTAAAAAAGGTAACATCAAACTCAAAACAAAACATCTCTGTAATAACAGCCGAATTTAATGCGGATGTTAAGATCAGGGATGCAAAAATTGACGTAAAAGAAGCGGTTGATAAAGCAAAACAAGATTTGCCGCAGGGCGATGTTAACCTTAAAGAATCAATCATATCTGATATTAATGTTGCTGATATCCCTATCCTTTATGTAAATATTTCAGGCGATTATGACCTGAAAAAGTTGAAGGAATATGCCGATAACTTAAAAGACGAGATAGAGAGTTACAAAGAGATCTCACGCGTTCAGGAAGTAGGTGCGTTAACACCCGAGATCCAGATCAATGTCGACATGAATAAAATGGCGGCAGTACAATTAAGCTTTGGCGATATTGTACAAGCAATTGGTAATGAAAACATCATAGCGTCGGCAGGTAATGTAACTACAGATGGTATCCGTCGTAGTATAGACATTAAGAAAGATTACAAGAGCGCTGCCGAAGTAGCCGAAATGGTAGTAAGAAACCCAAAAGGGCAACCAATATACCTGCGTGACATCGCCGAGATAAAAGATTCGTTTTTAGAACAGGAAAGCTACGCACGTTTAAAAACAAACGATAGTAAAGACTTTAAGAATGTAATTACGCTTAACGTAAGTAAACGTACCGGCGAAAACCTGATCGAAGCTTCTGATAAAATAAACAATCTTATTGCACAGAAACTTAAAACGACATTCCCTAAAGGCCTTAAAATAACCGTAACCGGCGATCAGTCAGACAAAACACGTACAACGTTGAATGACCTTATTAACACCATTGTTATTGGTTTTATACTGGTTACCATCATCTTGATGTTTTTTATGGGTAGCACCAACGCCATATTTGTGGCGCTATCGGTACCGCTGTCGTGTTTTATCGCCTTCCTGGTCATGCCGGCTATTGGCTTTACGCTAAATATGATCGTGCTGTTCTCCTTCCTGCTCGCTTTGGGTATAGTAGTAGATGATGCCATTGTGGTAATTGAAAACACGCACCGGATATTTAACAATGGAGCTATCCCAATTAAACAAGCAGCTAAGATAGCCGCGGGCGAAGTATTTTTACCTGTATTTTCTGGCACCATGACTACGCTTGCACCGTTTGTTCCGTTGGCTTTTTGGAATAGTTTGATAGGGCACTTTATGTTCTTCCTGCCTATTACATTGATCATAACGTTACTGGCATCATTGGTTGTAGCCTACTTGTTTAACCCGGTATTTGCGGTTGATTTTATGAAGCCGCACGTTGAAGGTGAACATGATAACCCTAAGTTTGATAAAAAGACAGCACGTACAACAGCCATATTAGGTGGTTTGGGCTTATTAAGTTACTTGATGTTTTTTGCCGGTAAGTGGACAATGGGTATGGGTAATTTGTTTGCGTTGGCTATCGTCTTGTACCTGTTAAATCATTTTGTTTTATTACGGGCGATAGACAGTTTCCAAAACAACTTATGGCCGCGCTTTAAAGACTGGTACGCCAGATGGTTGGAACGTGCTGTTAAAAGCCCGGTATGGGTATTGGGTGGCACAGTGTTGTTGTTTATATTTACCATATTCTTCCTGGTAGCCCGGTCGCCAAAAGTGGAGTTTTTCCCGGCTGGTGATCCCAACTTTGCCTTTGTTTATATCAGGATGCCTATCGGCACAGATCAGACTTATACTAATGAGGTAACCAAGAAATTGGAGAAACTTGTTGCAAAGGCTGTTGAGCCTGATAAGGATATCGTTTCATCCATTATATCAAACGTTACAGCCAGTGTTGCCGACCCAAGTGATGAGGACCAGGGCGATTACGAAAACAAGAGTAAGATAACCGTAGCGTTTGTTGAATTTGGTAAACGTAATGGTAAGGATACCAAAGCAGTATTGGCAAATGTGCGTAAGGCTGTTGTTGGGATAATCCCGGGTGCTATAATAGCGGTAGCGCAAGAGAATGGTGGCCCACCAGTACAAAAAGATATTAGTATTGAAATAGCCGGTGATAATATAGATACATTGGTTAAAACTGCTAATCATTTAAAAAGCTACCTGGCCAAACAAAACATAGCTGGTATAGAAGGATTGATTGCCGATGTGCAGACCGACAAACCTGAAATAGTATTTGATGTTGACCGTGAACGAGCAAACCGCGAAGGTATAAGCACAGGACAGGTAACAGATGCATTAGCTATTGCAGTTTTTGGTAGAAAAGCCGCTGATTTTAGAAATACCCGCGAGGATGATTACCAGATAAAAGTACGTGCCTTAGAAAGCCAGCGCAGTAACCTGGACGCTTTAAAGAACTTAAAGATCACTTATCGCGATATGGCAACAGGTGGTGCTATACGCCAGGTGCCTATATCTGCCTTTACAGATGTAAGGTACACCACAACTTATAGTAACATCAAGCATAAACAACAAAGACGCGTATTAACCTTAGGATCTAACGTTATTAAGCCGAATAACATCAATGAGGTTAACGCTAATATTTTAAGAGCGATAAACACTTTTAAAAAGCCGCTTAGTGTAACCATAAAAATGGGTGGCGGACAGGAAGACCAGGCAGAAGCAATGAACTTTTTGCTGGGTGCTTTGGCTACTTCGTTTGGTTTGATCCTGATCATCCTCATGATCCAGTTTAACTCTACGGGTAAAACGTTGATCATATTGAGTGAAATATTGTTCAGTATTATAGGGGTGTTGTTAGGTGTGAGCATATTTAAAATGACTATATCAATTGTAATGACCGGTGTAGGTATCATTGCCCTCGCGGGTGTTGTGGTACGTAACGGGATCTTACTGGTTGAGTTTACAGATATGTTGATGGAACAGGGCGCAAGCATACATGATGCTGTTGTCGAGGCCGGCCATACGCGGATGACTCCGGTACTATTAACAGCTACCGCAGCCATATTAGGTTTAATACCATTGGCTGTAGGCTTTAATATAGATTTTGTGGGCTTGTTTACACACTTTAAACCACATATTCACTTTGGTGGGGATAACGTAGCGTTTTGGGGACCGTTAGCATGGACAATGATATTTGGGTTAGGTTTTGCAACCATAATTACCCTGATATTGGTACCATGTATGTATTTGATCCGTTATAGGATTAAAGCCAGGTTCAGCAAAAAAGAATTGCATGAAACACCTGCAGAGATAGCTGGATAGTTATCAAGTTTATTATAACCAAGAGGCTCCGATATATCGGGGCCTCTTTTTGTTATGCACCTTTTTTGGGAATGATTATTGCAAACCATGGTTCTACAAACATTGGAGTCATGAAACTTAAAATAGAAAAACCGTTTTGGCAAGTATTAGGAGTTGGCGTATTAGCCGGTATGCGCTCTGCATCGGCACCGGCTATAACCAGTCATATATTAAGCCACCACCATTCAAAAATATTAGAGCGATCGCCATTAAACTTCATGCAATCAAACGTTGTAGCTAACGGCCTTAAACTTATGGCGCTGGCCGAATTTGTTGGCGACAAATTACCCTCAACACCAGATAGAATTAAGCCTGTAGTAATAGCGGCCCGCTGCATATCAGGCGCATTGGCAGGCGCGGGTATATTAAAAGCTAGTGGGGGCAACGCGATTGTTGGCGCTTTAATAGGCGGTACGGCAGCATTTGCATCAACATTTGGTAGTTTCTTTTTGCGAAAAACTACAGTTAAAAGTTCTGGCGTGATACATCCTATTATTGGTGTAATAGAAGATGCGCTGATAATTAGTGCCGGATTAGAGTTGGCTAAACTGGCTTAATATGGGCGTGATTTAGGGTTGCTTTTTAATTTTAATGTAATTTGTGTATCAATTTTGTGAGTTTAAACACTTGTTTGGCCTTATTGAGGTTATAATGTAGAATTTTTGATAATTTTGTTTAAATAGTCAGTTTTACAGTAAATACGCTACAATGAGTACAGGAAGCGATCAGCAGGATATTAAGCGGGAAAAGATTTTAGAAGCGGCCTACCAACGGTTTTTGCATTATGGATATTCAAAAACCACCATGAATGAGATAGCCGGCGATCTGTCGCTATCTAAAGCATTACTATATTATTATTTCCCGGATAAAAGCCAGTTATATATTGCCGTTATGCGCAAATTGGCTGGGGAGTATATACAGGACTTGGAAAATAAGCTTAACACATTTGTCAATCTTAAAGAAGCATTTGTATCACAGATAGATACTCAGCATAATTTCATCGTAAAAAATTACAACTTTTTTGATTTTTTTAGAGTTAACGAACAAAACCTGCCGGATACTATTTGGGAAATTATAACCGAGATACACCAAACCGAAATGGTATTGTTAAGCGCGGCTATTAAAACCGAAGCCGATAAGGGAAATATAAAACCAGTTGATAACCCTGAACAAATTGTTGATCTGCTGTTAGACGCGTTGCATGGGGTTAGGGTAAGCGCGGTATCGCATAAAAAAGTAATGTTTCCGCAAAAAGAACACCTGGATGAAATACATACCAAGCGGTTATTACTGCTTGATATATTTATAAAGGGCTTGATGTATTAACTAAACTACTGTCACCTTGCAGTAAAAAATACTGACTATCAGCGTGGAAAGATAACTTAATGGTAACTTTGACCGTTAATAAATAAGATAATAATTAATATAATATATATCAATTATCAAAGATACTTCTAAAGTTAAGAGGTGATTGTTTTAGAGTGATTAAGCAGGCAGAAAGTAAAATTTCAGCCTGCTTTTTTTATATATACTAATCCAGGGGAGGTATTAGTTTTGGCTAAGATCTATAAGCGTCCAGTTTTTTTGTTTGTCAACCTGGCCACCATTGTATTTTAAAACGATCTTAAATTCGGTATTAATTTTGTCGCCGCTATCATTTCTTGATTCAACCGATGATTGTATCACATATACAGAATCCGATTGCTTTCCAAACTGGTATTTAGTATCAGAAAAATTAGCGCTTGATGATTTTAGGGTAGGGCGTATAAACTCTTTAGCTATAGTATAAGCATCATCACTGCCGGGCAGGCCTTTAAAAAAATCGGGTTTTAATGAGCCTGTAAGTGTTATTTTAACTACTACCGATATTACTATAAAAATTAAAAACAGGAATACTACAAGCGCCTTGTTGCCTTTTTTTTTATTCGCGGCTTTTTCCTTTAAATATTGATCAGTTTTGTTGTTGGGTAAATCGTTTGCCATACTATTAGCTTAGTATAAAATAATGCTTTAAAGTTAAAGATAAAAACTACAAAAATAAATCATCAAGAATATTTATAACAACTTATATATACAACTTGCCGCCTTAGCCAAAAAATAGGTAAGAGATCAATATTGCCGTTACTACACCAAAAAAATCGGCAATAAGCATGGCGGGGATAGCGTAACGTGTTTTCCGGATGCCAACCGAACCAAAATACAGTGCCACAATATAAAACGTAGTATCGGCAGTGCCGTATAAAACGCTTGATAGATGGCCGGTAAAGCTATCCGCACCATAAGTTTTTAAGTTATCAAGCATCATAGCCCTTGCCCCCGATCCACTAAGCGGACGTAAAAAGGCTATAGGCAAAACATCGGTAAATCGGGTATCAATATTAAAGTGGCTAAATATCCACTTAAAGCCATCACCTAAGTAAGTAACAGCCCCGCTTATCCTGAATATGCTTACGGCTGCCAATAAAGCAACCAAATAAGGAATGATTTTAATAGCGATATCGAAACTTTCTTTAGCGCCTTCAATAAAAGTTTCAAACACGTTTATTTTCTTGCGTACACCACCTAATATAAACAGAACAGGCAATCCAAATAAGGTTAAATTACTGAACACTTTCGATACATCACTTATTTGGGTTTTAGTTAGATAGGCAGTAAAATACCATATCACTAAAGCTATAAAAACGGTTATTCCTCCAAGCCAGGTTAAAATAACCTTATCAAACAGATTTATTTTTTGCTTAATGCTTACCACAATTAAACCGGCCAGTGTAGCCACGTAAGTTGCAATAATACAGGGGATAAAAATATCAGTAGGGTCTTTAGAATGGTATATGGCACGCTGCGCAATAATAGCTATGGGTAAAAGTGTTAAGCCGGACGCATGCAACACCATAAACATGATCTGCGAGTTTGATGCCGTGTTTTTATCTTTATTTAATTCCTGCAAGCCGTTCATAGCCTTTAAGCCAAAAGGTGTAGCGGCATTATCCAGTCCCAATAAATTGGCCGCATAATTCATCATCATTTGTCCAACAGCAGGATGATCTTTAGGTACTTCAGGGAATAAGCGATTAAAAAATGGCCCTACAATACGCGAAAGGAAATTTATTGCCCCGGCTTTTTCGGCTACTTTTAATATACCCAGGTAAAAGGCCATTATACCTACCAGGGGCAAGGCAATATCCATTACCGATGATTTGGTAGAGTCAAATGTACCTTCTATCATCAATCTGAATATCTCGGTATCGCCTAAAAATATCAGCTTGAATAAACCGATGACAAAGGCAATTAAAAAAAAGGCAATCCAGATATAATTTAAGGCCATGCTTTATGAGTATAATATTGCAGATGTGAAAATATGCAATTTTTGATTTGATAAGCACTTTTGTTTTGCGCAATTTTAAATTAAATATAATAACAGCAAAAATTGAAACATACCATAGCACAATTAGCCGATGCGATTAATGATTTGTTGACAACCGATCTGCAGGCCATAGATTGGGATTACAAACCCGCGCCGGACAGGTGGTCTAGAAAAGAAATTATTGGCCATTTAGTTGATAGTGCTCAGATAAACCTGCAACGCTTTATACGCTGCACTTATGAAGAAAACTTTAAGCTGACGTATGAACAGGTGGAGTGGGTGCAGGTACAACACTACCAGGATACCGATATTAATGAGATATTGGAACTTTGGCGACTGCTTAACTTTCAAATTATTACGGTATGGAAAAACTATCCTGCCGACAGACTTACCGCACAATGTGACAACAGTAAAACCGAAGTTAGCTTACATACCGTTGAATGGCTGGCCCAGGATTATGTAGATCACTTAAAACATCATTTAAGGCAAGTGTATTAATGGATCTAACTAAACCATCCGGATATTCGGGCACGCAATTGGTAAAGAAATTGGGTATTAAACCGGGCTTTAATATAGGTTTAATTAATGAACCGATTTATTATTTTGATTTGCTTACAGATATGCCTGCTGATGTACAGTTAATAAAGGATGAAGGTGTTAAAAAAGACTTTATTCATTTCTTTACCAAACAGGAGAGCGAACTTTTAGAATTATTGCCGCTATTAAAGCAGGAGATTAAAGCCAACGGAATGATCTGGGTGTCATGGCCCAAAAAAGCATCGAAAGTTTTAACAGATATTACCGAAGATACTATCCGCAACTATGCACTGCGCATTGGCCTGGTTGATATAAAAGTTTGCGCGGTTGATGAGGTATGGTCAGGCCTGAAACTGGTTATACCTATTAGGGATAGGGGATAATTATTGGCCAATGATAAATACGCTTAGTACCTAATCTTTAATCTTCGATCACTAATCTTTAACATCAATCAAACGCCATTACATTTTTATCAGGGACTATTTGCATAATGTAATCTCTTTTAAGCGGGTCATAAGGTTGGGTATCATTCACCGTGATATAAATACTACAGAGATTTTTTATAAAATAGGTTTGTACATCGCCTATAGTGCCTTCCTTGTTAATATACTGTGATATAGAATTGTTTAACAACGTGTATTGCTCCACCTCGTTTGTTTCCAATTCCATAAATTGCTTTTTGCCATCGGCCCTTATGCTTAGGCTTACAAAGGTTCCGCCTTTTATAGTTAGTTTGTAAGTGCGATTTTTTGTTTTAACATTCTTTACTGTAGTAGTATATCCTTTGGCCGTTAAAAAAGTGTCAGCTTGCTCAAGGTTGTTATGTAACAAAAATTTAAGATCCTCGTACGATATCAGGTTTTTTTGCCCGAAGCAATAACTGGTATAGCCAATAAATAATAAACAAGTAAGTAGCTTTTTCATACGTGTATTTTACAGTAGGATGTTGTTAAAATTACAGAAATGTTGATTTTGCGCAAAGTTTACTCCTGCAAAAGTTATAACTTAGCACACTTGTTACATAGATTATGCCTACTATAAATTTAGAACGCGTGCATGGCGATTTTGGCTTTGCCGCAAGTGATGAAAACGGACATACCATAAAGATGGATAGCAGCCCCGAAAGTGGTGGCCAAAATTTTGGGGTGCGCCCTATGCAAATGCTGCTAATGGGCCTGGGCGGCTGCTCGGCTATTGATGTGATAGCTATATTAAAGAAACAGCGCCAGGATGTTAAAGATTATAAAATGGTTATCAGCGGTGGCCGCGAAACAGGTAAAGAGCCTTCTTTATGGAAAGATGTTACCATCGAGTTTCATTTATACGGCGATATAGACCCGGATAAAGCCAGCCGCGCTGTTGATCTTTCAGTTAATAAATATTGTTCGGTTGCGGCTACTTTAGAAAAAGCCGGTGCCGAAATTAAAACGCAGGTGTTTGTACATCCTGCACAATAACTAATAAAACTAATACTAAATGTCATCTAAACTAGACCCTATAACCCAGGCTATACGCATTCAAACAGAAAGAACGCAACAGCAGGAACACTCTACACCACTATATTTAACCAGTAGCTTTGTTTTTGATGAAGCAGAGGCTATGCGCGCCGCATTTGCTGATGAAACCGATGATAATATTTACAGCCGTTTCAGCAATCCTAACGTTGATGAGTTTGTAGCTAAGATGTGCGCTTTAGAAGGTGCCGAAGCTGGCTTTGCAACTTCAACCGGCATGAGCGCTGTATTTGGGTCTTTCTTTGCATTACTTAAACAAGGCGACCACTTAATAAGCTGTAGTTCTGTATTTGGCAGTACGTTTACCTTAGTTACCAAATATTTGCCTCGTTATGGCATTACCTGCACGTTGGTACCAGCTAATGATGAAGCGGCTTGGGAAGCGGCCGTACAGCCTAATACGAAAATGATTTACCTTGAAACGCCAACTAACCCTCAATTAGAGATCTTGGATTTGGAGTGGGCCGGTAAATTTTCAAAAAAGCATAATCTTATTTTAAATGTAGATAACTGTTTTGCTACACCGCTGTTACAAAAACCTATTGAGTATGGTGCCGATCTGGTAGTACATTCGGCTACTAAATGGATTGACGGTCAGGGCAGGGTATTAGGTGGCATAGTTGTTGGCCGTGCCGATCTGATTAAAGAAATATACTTATTTTGCCGTAATACGGGCCCTGCATTAGCACCGTTTAACGCTTGGATATTAAGTAAGAGTTTAGAAACGCTTGATGTGCGCATGACCCGCCATTGCGAGAACGCGCTTACAGTTGCCCAAACCTTGCAAAGTAATCCGCATGTTTCGAAGGTGAAATATCCTTTCCTGGAAGGGCACCCGCAATTTGACATCGCCAAAAAACAAATGAAAATGGGCGGCGGTGTATTTTGTATGGAACTTAAAGGCGGCTTAGAAGCCGGTCGTAAATTTTTAGATGCTCTGCAAATGCTTTCGGTAACAGCCAACCTGGGCGATACCCGCAGTATAGCATCGCATCCGGCAAGTACAACACACTCAAGGTTAACTGATGAGCAAAGATTAAGCGTTGGTATTACCCCCGGCCTTATCCGTATATCTACCGGTTTAGAAAAAGTAGAAGATATTATAGCTGATATTAATCAAGCTTTAGAAAAAAGTGCAGGTTAATCTAGGAGTGTTCAAAAGATCAATATCACAAGAGGCGTAGCTTTTTTCAACAGGTTTTAACCCGTTGAAAAGATCAACATTAAATAACGAGTGCTATAGGCACGATGTATATTTATATGGGCCGAACCTATGGTTCTTCATTTGCTTTGTCTTAAAACTCAACGGATTGAAATCCATTGCTATAATGTTGGCCGAGGCTAACGCCTCTGATTGGGGAAGGGGTAGTCTGGATTTACAATAATTTGTATATTGCCTTCACTTAAACATTGAATCATGAATTTTAAAACCTTACTCATAACGGCAGTTATTTTCTGCACGCCCTTGTTGTTAATTGCATCACGGCCGCCGAAAAAAAAGTTAGTGTCGGGATTTTATAAGGTAATTGACGAAAAGGGTATCCACTTGGAATTAAATCATACCCATAAATATTATGATGTCGAGTCAACTCCGTTTGTAAGTACCAGGCATATCGTTTCTACAGCGGTAACTTTGGTAAAGTTTAATGGTACATCGCACCCAACACTAATGATTGTTTTTGATGCCGAAGGCGCAAGTGCCAATACCAAAGCATCATCAACAGGTTATAAACGAACAATAGGTTTGATTTTAAATAATAAACTTAAACTGGCACCCAGTATGGTGGGCAATATCACCGGCAATAGTATAAACATATCCGGTGCATACACGCTTGAGCAGTTAAAGGATTTAAAGGCCGAAATTGATAAGTCTAAATAGTTTCTAACACCTTGTATTCTGATCAGTCTTTAAAGTTATAATAATGATAAAACAGGATGACCGGGTTTATGTGTTTAAGATTATAACCGCTTTAATTTTACTGTGTTTTTATACAATTAAACTACAAGCACAGGCAAATTTTGTACTTAAAGCACCTGATTATAAATTCTATATTGACCGCTTTAACCGCGAGGATGACGAAATATATAAAGAGCACTTCACTAATGATTCTGCCTGGGCTTTTTTAAGTCAAAACATACCGCTGCTTGATTGCCCGGATAAAGATATTGAACTTACCTACTATTTTCGCTGGTGGGCTTATCGTAAACATATCAAACTTACGGCAGATGGCTATGTGATCACGGAGTTTTTGCCGCAAGTGCCATGGTCTGGTAAATATAATACAATAAGCTGCGCTTTAGGACACCAGATTTATGAAGGGCGCTGGCTTAAAAATGAAATATACCTGAAAGATAATACGCTCTTTTGGCTCAAAAAAGGAGGCGATCTGCGCAGCTATAGTAATTGGCTATCTGATGCGCTTTGGGCAAATTATGAAGTTGATCCTGATGCTACCTATATCAAAGCATTGTTGCCGGACTTGGTTGAAAATTATAAAAAGTGGCAAACGGGCAAAAACTACCATAATCAATTTATGGGTAAAAATGCAGATGGATTATTCAGTAGTATAGACGACCGTGATGGCATGGAAATGTCTATTGGCGGGAGTGGGGAAAGACCTACCATTAACGCTTATATGTATGGCGATGCAATAGCGATAGCTAAAATCGCAAATTTGAAAGGTGATAGCGCTACAGAAAAAGAATTTAAACAAAAAGCAGATTCATTAAAAACACTTATACTGGCTAAACTTTGGGATAGTAATGATTCCTTTTTTAAAGTACTACCTTATGGCAAACAGAACCTGGTGGCTGTAAAAGAGATCATGGGTTACACTCCCTGGTATTTTAACCTACCTCCGGATGATAAAGGTTATGACGCGGCTTGGAAATATATCAAATCGGAGAAAGGTTTCTTTGCCCCATACGGCCTAACAAGTGCCGAACAGGATGATCCCGGTTTTAAATTGGCTTATACCGGTCATGAATGTCAGTGGAACGGCCCCAGCTGGCCATTTTCAACATCTGTTACACTTACCGCCCTGGCCAATGTTTTGAATAACTATAATCAAACAACGGTAACAGCCTCAAACTACTATGATCAGTTAAGTATTTATGCCAAATCACAACGACGCATTGACAAAGATGGGAAAGTGATACCCTGGATAGATGAAGTGTTGAACCCTTATACCGGCGATTGGATATCGCGCACTATATTACAAGGCTTAAACTTTCCTCCGGGTTTAGGCGGCAGGGAGCGCGGAAAAGATTATAATCATTCGACTTACTGCGACCTGGTTATTTCCGGGCTGATTGGTTTGCGCCCGCAAAGTAATAATAAGGTTATAATTAACCCGCTGATCCCAAAAAACAAGTGGGATTGGTTTTGCCTGGATAATATTACCTATCATGGTAAAACATTAACCATACTTTATGACAAATTTGGAAACAAGTATAAAAAAGGACAGGGCCTGATGTGTTTTGTTGACGGTAAGTTAATGGCGCGTTCTGCCGATATTAAGAAAATGGTTTTCTTTCTTAGATAGCTAAAGGTGCTCTGTCTTCCCAGAGAAAAATATACAACCAAGATGCCACGTACACATGATAAAATAATCCATTATTAACGCTGTATAGTCCATTTAATTTCAATATATTATTTTTAGATTGCCTACCATTATTAGTATTGTTGCCCGAGTTTAAACCTTTCCAAATTAATAAAAAACCGATGAGAAAACATGTCCTCTGCTTTGCGGCAATGCTTTTTATTGCGTTGAATATTGACGCACAAACAACGATCTCTTTAAATGCAAATGATAAAGGAAGGGTTTTTGAAGGGATCGGGGCTGTTAGCGCCGGGGCTTCAACTCGCAATCTGGTCGATTACCCTGAAAAGCAACGCGCCGAGGTACTTGATTTTTTATTCAAACCAAAGTTTGGGGCAGGCTTTCAGCATCTTAAAGTTGAAATAGGGAGCGGCGAAAATTCAACTTGCGGCAGTGAACCTTCTCACGCTATCACCCGAGAAGAATTACTTGACCCTAAACCCCGGGGTTATGAGTTTTGGCTGATGGCTGAAGCGCGTAAACGCAACCCGAATATTATACTAGACTGTCTTCCATGGGGTTACCCTAGTTGGGTTGGTAAACGGTTTTCGCAGGAGTCTGCTGATTGGTTTGTTTCATTTTTGGAAGTTGCCCGCAAACACTATGGGCTGGATATAAACTGGGTATCTGCGGCCCAAAACGAAAATGGAACTGATTTGAACTGGATAGCCAAATACTTGCGCCCAACATTAGATGCCCATGGTTTTTCAAAAGTGAAACTTCAAGCTCCGGATGATGACAGTGAATATTGGCAGGTATTTGATCAACTTGAAAAGAACCCTGAATATAACCACTTGATTGACGCTGTTGGTTATCATTATGTGGACGGTCGCGAGCCGTGGCAGATTGATCAGAAAACAGGCCGCGATGCGACAGAGAAAGCCAAGCAATCAGGCAAACCGCTGTGGGCCACCGAGGAATGGAGTCAGTCGGGGCAGGAGTGGGGAGGAAAAGGGGCCCTCTACCTGGCCCGGTTAATGAATAAACTATATACGCGAGATCGTATTACAAAATACGAGATTTGGTGCCCTGTTGATGGTATTTATGACCAAATTATTTGGGCTAATACAGGTGCAATACAGGCCGACTCGCCGTGGAGCGGCCATTATACCGTGTGGCCATCGGTATGGGCATTGGCCCATACAACCCAATTTGCCCAACCTGGCTGGGTATATATGGACGGAGCTTGCGGGCAATTTGATATTAATACCTGGCGCGGTAGCCATGTGGCAATGCGGGATCCGAAAACCGGCGATTGGTCGGTTATCATAGTCACCGGAGAAAAACGGAGGGTAAAGCTCGATATTGGTAAAGGGCTTAAAAACGGACCTGTTTATTTATGGAAATCAACAGAAAAAGAACAGTTTATCAGGCAAAAGCCACTGCGGTTAAATAAGAACTCTATTGAAATAGAATTGGAGCCTGATGCAATTTATACCTTAACCAGTACCACCGGGCAAACAAAAGGCACATTTGGTACGCCGCCGGCAAGTAAGCCATTTCCTTTTCCATATATAGAGGATTTTAGTAACTATGCCCCCGGCCAAACGCCACGATATTTCTCAGATCAGAAAGGTACTTTCGAAACCTATCAGTATCCGGGCGGTGGAATGTGCCTGGCGCAGATCGTGCCCGATCAGGGAATTTTATGGTATAACAACTGGTTATTGAAACCACACTCGTTATTTGGCGACGCTAACTGGCAAAATTATACCATTGAAGGTAACGTTTTATTGGAAGGTGGTGATGTGGAGATAGGCGGACGCTACGCCGATAGAAATAAGCTGGGTTTTCGCTGGATACTTACCCGGGACGGGCGGTGGCAACTAAACTGGCAATACACCACGCTCGCTTCGGGCCAGATCGAGAACTTCAAACCTTCGGATTGGCACCAACTCCGCCTGGAAATGAATGGTGACCAGGTTACCGGGTTTGTGGATGGCCATAAAATGACAACCGTTACGAGCAAATCAGGCTTAAAAGGTATGGCTTTCATTGCAAGCACCTATAATCATAATTTGTTTGATAATATTCATGTAAAGGCATTAGCTGCTGAATGATAGCTATTGGGTTGGCGAAATCCGGACTAATGGAGATACCTGATTTATGCAATTAATTAATTGATAAAATCAATTAATTAGCTAATTTCAGAGATTATAAGCCACTTTATTTCCCAGCCATGGATAGACGATTTTTACCCTTATTATTGAGCTTGTTTTTTATAAACAGCACTGTGTCGCCAGCACAGGTCAGGCAACCATCAGCTAATATTCTGGCCGTCTCGAATGATGTCAAATGGCATACTTTGGGTAACGATGAAAATAGCTCAATGCCTTTGGGTAACGGTGATATTGCCGCCAATGTCTGGACCGAAAAGAATGGCGATATCGTATTGCTAATTGCTAAATCTGATGCGTGGGCAGAGACTGCAAATCTCTTTAAAATTGGCCGCGTTCGCGTAAAATTAACGCCGAATCCATTTGCGGATACGGTTGATTTTACACAAGTACTACGATTGGAAAGCGGTACGCTTGAAATTAAACGTGGCACGAACACAGTGTTGGTCTGGATCGATGCCAATCACCCGGTGATCCACGTGCAGGCAATGCTGGCTAGTGCCGGCAACATGAGTGCCGGGCTTGAAATGTGGCGCAAGGTGCAAGCTGACGGCGTTTCTTTAGCAGCAGGTTCGGATTTTTCATCAGTTATGAACGGCGACCGTCAACCTAAATTAAAACCTGATTTTGTTTTTCCTGTAACGAAAAACCGTCTGGCCTGGTGCCATTACAATGCTGATAGTTATTATCCGTACATACTCAAACAACAACACCTGGAAAGCTTAACAAATAAATACCCGGACCCGCTTTATCAGCGTTGCTTTGGCGCGTTGTTAACCGGCCCCGGGCTTGTCAAACAGGATGACCGTACTTTAAAGTCGGCCAAGGCAGGGCGACAGTTGCAGCTCGATATTGTAGCGCTTACGGGTATTAAATCAGCTTCGCCCGCCGGCTGGAACAATAAAATCAATGCGTTGGCTAACACCCTTGCCGGCTACGACTCACGCAACTTGCGCAAGTCTCATGAACAATGGTGGTCTGATTTTTGGAATCGTAGTTGGATCCATGTAACCGGAACCGATGACGCTAAAAAAGTTTCGCAAGGTTATGCTATGCAACGCTATATGATTGCGGCATCCTCGCGCGGCGAGTCTGCCGTAAAATTTAACGGCGGCTTATTCACCGTAGGGCATGATATGGCCGAAGGCGTGAAACAAAACAAAACCAACTATGACCCCGATTTTCGCGAATGGGGCGAGGCTTATTGGAACCAAAATAACCGTTTGTTTTACTGGCCATTGGTGATGACCGGGGATAACGATTTGCTAAAACCCTGGTTTGACATGTATTTAAACCACCTGGATTTTGCTAAGGCCCGCAACTTTTTATACTATCATCATGATGGTGCAAGTTTCCCTGAAACCATGGAATTTTATGGGGTACCAAGGATGGACGATTTTGGAGGAAATAACCCTACCAATGAGATCCAAAGCCGCTGGCAGCGCTATCATGTACAGGGCACCCTTGAAGTAATTGCCGAAATGCTTGACCAATATGATTATTACGGTGGCAAAGCATTTGCCCGGTCGTCTATAGTGCCGTTTGCCGATGCCATCATTACTTACTATGATAAACACTGGCAAAGGGACGCTAATGGTAAGATCTATATGTACCCTATGCAGTCGCTTGAAACCTATCAGCTTACAGCGGCTAATCCTACACCGGATATCGCGGGCCTGATGAGTGTCATCCCGCGTTTACTGGCACTTCCGTCTGAGATGACCACCCAGCAACAGCGCGACAACTGGTCGCGCGTGCTTCGTGATCTGCCGCCACTGCCGATGGGTAAAACCGTTAAAGGCAAAATACCTGCATTTGGCGAAGGCGATACCGACGGCAAGGCAGTCATTTTGCCTGCAGAAAAATACGGTAAAACAGAAAATAGCGAAAACCCGGAACTTTATACCACTTTTCCGTACCGTATTTACGGCGTAGGGAAACCTAACCTTGAACTGGCGCTTAATACATTTGCCGCCAGGCATTTCCCGGCAAACACCTGCTGGGGGCAGGATGGCACCCAAGCATCTATACTCGGCCTTACCAATGTGGCAAAAAAAGCGGCCATTGCCGAATTTACCAATTACGGCAAAGATGATTTTCTATGGTTTTGGAGGGCTGACCATGATTGGAACCCCGATTTTGACAACGGCGGTTCGGGTATGATCACGCTTCAAAACATGCTGATGCAATGTGATGGCAAGCGGATACAGCTAACCCCCGCATGGCCGGCAGACTGGACCGCCGACTTTAAACTCCATGCACCCGGTAATACTACTGTTAAAGGGCATGTAGAAAAAGGCAAGCTATCCAACTTGCAGGTAATACCTGCAAGCAGAGCAAAAGATGTGGTGCTTGTGGCTTCGAAATGATCTTCGGGGTTAATGTTGAATTTTTAATAGAGCCATAAATTCAATCAAGTATTAACAATCAAAAGTGTAAACTTTTTTAGGACGGGTCACTTACAAGTAAAAAGTGATTCAGGTGATTCAAAGTGATTCACTTTTTATGAATCACTGCATCGCCGTAAAATAGTACTAGTTGGAAGGATCAAGGCCCAGCAGCTTTGCCGGGTTTTTACGGGCTATTAGGTCAATGTCATGTTCGGTTAATCCGTTTGCTTTAAGCTGCGCGATGAACGTTCGCAAGCCATCAGGATGCAGCGGATTGTTCTTTTGGCCGAGGTCTGAATCAATAATAAAATGTTCTGCTCCAACTGTTTTAATCACCCTGGCATAATTGGCAATGGTAGCGGGATTTTTAGCATAGCTTAACCCGGCTGGCTGAAAACAAAACTCAATAATAGCGCCCATTGCTGCCATTTGTTTAACCTGGTCTAATGTAGCGCCCAACAGCATGGCATGGGTTACCACTATATTTTTAACGCCCGCTTGCTTTGCCGCGGGTATCAGTATCAATGATTCTTGTGGTGATGAATGCCCGGTCTCGAACACCAAATTATTTTTAGCCATTAGTTGAAATACTTCTGCTAACTCAGGCACAGGCTTGCCGTCCTTCACAACCGGTACAAACTGGCGCGGGCCGGGAGTGTGCTCAAAGCCATTCTCCGCATCAACCGTAGGCAGCCAAACAACTTTACCACGGTGGCCCTCTATCTGTACCATGCGCCTGACAGCTTCGGCATTAATACCACCTACAGACCGATTCAAAACAATGCCTCCAAACACCTCAATACCACCAACTTCCTGCATGGCTACCTGCGCCCTGTCGGCAGTCATGGTATAATGGTTCTTGAGTACAATACCGCGCATACCGTCTTTTTTGGCAAGTCGTGCTAGCTGCACATCGCTTATAGAACGAACAGAAATATCCGGCCCGGTATGGCAATGAAAATCGATAACACCAGTCAGCGAATTAGTATCTGCAGGCATTATCTTTTGTGCCGATACCGAAGTAGCCAGCAGCAAAGCAATACCTGCGAATAATGATCCTGTTCTTGTCATCAAATAACCTATCGTTTGGTTAAAGAGAAAGGCTTGTCAGCAGCGCCGGTGCCTCTTTGCTCATTAGGTTTATCACTCATTTCCAATTTTAAAACGCCACCGTTGGTTAGGTCGGCATGAGTGATAAAGTTTTTAGTATAGGTGCTTCCATTCAAAGTTGCCGATTGGATGTACACGTGGTCTTTATCATTAGCTGGAGCATCAATGATGAATTTCTTGCCATTCTCTAAGTTCAAAGTGATCTTTTTAAACATCGGACTGCCTAAAGCATATTCGCCGGTGCCTGGTGTAACGCTATAAATACCTAAAGCGCTTAACACATACCATGACGATGTTTGTCCTTGGTCCTCATCGCCGGGATAGCCATTTTCGGTAGCGTTGTATAGCTTGTACATCGCATCCCTTGCATGAAATTGTGATTTCCACGGCTCGCCTGCATAATCATATAAATAGATCATGTGCTGGATAGGCTGGTTCCCATGCGCATATTGTCCCATGTTAGCTGCAACCATTTCGGTCATCTCGTGAATCATACCGCGGTAAGTGCCTACTTTAACCTTGTTAGGTTCGCTAAATACAGAGTCAAGCTTGGCGTTAAAATTATTGCTGCCACCCATCAGGTTAATCAAGCCTTGCGTATCCTGAAAAACCGACCAGGTGTAATGCCATGAGTTACCTTCTGTAAATGGGCCGCCCCATTCAATAGGGTCGAAGTTTTTGGTCCACTCGCCGTCAGGCCCTTTGCCCTGCATAAAGTGAGTTGCCGGGTTATATACGTTTTTGTAGTTATACATCTGGCGGGCAAATATGTCCATATAGGTTTTATTACCGGTCATTTTGGCTAACTGGTAACCGCACCAATCGTCATAAGCATATTCTAAAGTTTTAGCTGTTGATTCGCGATAAGTAGGGTACGGAACATAACCTAACTCATAATATTCTTTCCACCCTTCACGCCCGTTAGCCGGACCCCATGGACCTTTGGTTGATGCCTCGTGCATATAAGCTGACAGCGCTTCGTTAGGGTCGAATGTATGGATACCTTTTGCCCATGCATCAGCCAATAAAGATATAGCATGATTACCTACCATACTGCCAGCCTCACTTGGAAATGACCATGACGGCAACCAGCCACATTGTTTATAAGCATCTATCAGAGCCTGCATGTAGCGGCCATGCATTTCTGGTTGTATCAAACTGTTTAGCGGGAATTGTGCCCTGAAAGTATCCCAGAAACCGGTATCCGTATACATATACCCCGGATGCACAGTACCGTCATACGGACTAAAGTAATAAGGTTTGCCATCGGTACCTATTTCATAAAATTTCCTTGAAAATAAACTGGCACGGAAGAAACAAGAGTAGAAAGTTTCTCTATCAGCCTGGGTACCGCCTTCAACTACAATTTTGCCTAATGATTTATTCCAAACCGCGGCGGCATTGGCTTTGGTTTGCTCTAATGTTTTGTCTGGGCCTAACTCGTTCTTTAGAGTCAGTTCTGCCTGTTCTAAGCTGATATATGATGAAGCGGTTTTTACCTGTACTTTAGCGCCATCTTTAAATTGTATATAAGCGCCTTTGCCTAAGCCTTCGGCAGATGTTGAGTCGGCGTTAATTGTGTTTTTCTTATTCTCCCAGGTTCCATAAGCTTTAATAGGCTGATCGAACTGCATGGCGAAATAGCTTTTCCAGCCATTTCTGAAACCACGTCCGTTGTTTACATAGCCGGTTATTCTGTTTTCCTTCGGATAAATTTTAACACCACTTAATTTGGTGTAACCATCCAATACCAAAAAACTCTTTTTGCCTGATGGATAAGTAAATCGTAAATGCGCACCGCGCTCGGTAGGTGAGATCTCAGTAGTTATCTTATTATCAAACTGAACCTTGTAGTAATTGGGTTTACCTATCTCATTAGCATGGCTAAACTTAGCTTCGCGTTTGTTTTCGTCAACAACCAGTTCACTCATTGGCATAAGCGAGAAAACGGCGTAGTCATTTGTCCAAGAACTACACTGGTGCGCTTGCTGGAAACCACGGATATGATCTAAAAAATATTGGTATTTCCAGCCATCGCCATTTTTACCGGTTTGCGGTGTCCAGGTGTGCATGGCAAATGGTAACGCGGTAGTAGGGTAGGTGTTGCCCCTGGTTAATTTAAATTGCGAGTTGGTACCTTGTAAAGTATTAACATAGTTAACAAGATTTAGCTGTTGCGCAAATGCCGTATTGATAAGCAGCAATGGCATAAAAAAAAGATGCTTTAGTTTCATTTTGTATTGAGGTTGGGCCTAAATAGTTGGTTATAAAGGGTGCCGCATGGTTACAGCGGTTTAATAGCCCAATAATAGCAAAAAAACATTGGCCGCTTATTGTGTGATTTAAATATTACAAACAACAAGGCCCGGCGCAAAAATACCGGGCCTTGTATATACAACGTTGCAGAATGCTTTTACATGCTTGTTACCTGTCCGTTTTTAATAGCCAAACCAGCTGTAAAGATCAAACCTTTATCCATCCTTGCAGTCACCGTCTTTTTAATTACATCTGCATTGCGTGGCACTTTCTGGTTAAATACCTGTTTGCCATTTATGGTGACTGTAACCTTTTTATCCAGGTTCACCAAATCATCATTTAAATATAAATACAGTGTTTCGTTTTGATTTTCAAGGATAGTAATATCATTACCAGATACAGCTACTCGTGCTTTTAAACCCTGCTTCGCACTTTCAATAGGTGTGCCCAACCAATAAAACTGATCACGTAAAATATCATCCTGTATCCAGATCACATCTTTTGGCAACGGGTTTCTTTTGTATGAGGCCAACCATGGTACCGCAATAGTATCTTTTCTATTCATCCAATGAGGCATGTCCGGGTAAACATGTGTTTCGTGGATAAAGCTTCCTTTGTAAACTTCTTGCAGGCTATCCAGCCGCTTGCCCCATTGTGCAACTAACATGTTTCTGTTATATGCCGCATCTTTACCACCCACAAATGCCATGAATGGAATATTCTTTAAGTTCAAAATTTGCGCATCGCCAGGGTGCCCGGCCATCATTGACGCTGCACCCCAATAATCGGCCAATCGTGGTGCCAGTTGAAAAACACCATCGCCGCCTGCCGAATAACCCATTACATAAATCTTGTTGGGGTTTACATCTTCCATAACAATAGCATCTTTAACTACTTCGGCTAATAGCTCATCCATCGGATAGTCGTGCCACATGTTCCAGGCATCTTTAGGGCTGCGCGGTACAAAGTATACACCTTCTTTTAGTTTATATAGTTTCTTCTGATTTTCCCATTGCCCATCATTAACCTTTGGTGCAGTACCACCACCGCCATGTAATGAAATATATAGGCTCCTGCCATCCGCCGGTTTTTCGCCAAATATCTGGGTGGTAAATTTTAATATATACTCCTTATACTGAATTTGTTTGGCGGCCCATTCCTCAGCAGCTTTTGGTTTTTGCAGGTCCATTTGGGCTTTAAGCTCAGTTGCGGCTATAGCATCAGCTTTTTTACGGCTAAGGTTAGTTTGCGAGAAAGCCGGGGCACTTGCAAATAGTATAAAGCTAGCTAAAGCAAATAATTGGAGATTGGGTTTGGTTTTAATCATGGGGGATATTTTTGTTGGCTAAATTTAGTTATTGCAAACAACAAAGCCCAATATAAAATACCGGGCTTTGTTGTTATAGGTGATCTACTGCAATTACATTTTTGCAGGGGCTTCTTTGCCACTGTATTTAAGTGTTACAGTTGAATCTTTTGCATAATCATCCCAAAGCTGGTCTATGCTTTTACCGCCTGATAGTGATGCCCAGGTAGCTTCTGTATAAGTATGATTTCTCAATTCTTTATCAATCTGAACAATCATACCAGGCTTAACTTTTTGGTCTATCCATTCAAAAAAACGGGCTGTAACCCTATAACTATTTTTATAACTTTGACTTGCCTTAAACGCCGGCAAGTACCATTTTGAACCAATGTTGTTTACACCATATTTATAACGGATAAAATCAGCAATACCCTCAGTTAACCAAACCGGGCCCGAACCATAACCATAGCCCTGTACAATATGCATGCCCTCATGGGTTACAATGTCAATGTCATAAGGGTGGGCATTCATATATTTAGTACTAAACAAAATGCGGTTACCGCTGGCTTCGGCAACACCTTTATAAGCGGTATCGGTTACAAATACAACCTCATGTGTAGTTTTGTCATTAAACATATTTACCAATTGAGGAAAAACAGTGAAGTAAGTATCGATTAGGTCTTGCTTACAAGTAGGACTAAAATTTGAGTTTTTGTTGATAAACACTAACTGGTAGCCATCTTTTTTGATGGTATCTACCGAGTTCCAATTTTTATGCAGTGCTTCCTGTAGGCTTATCTGAAAACCTTTAAAATTTTTTTTCTTTTTTATCCATTTACTGTTAACCACAATTTCGCCTGGTTTAGCGCTTATGGTGAATTGTTTAGTGGTGTCAATAACGCGCATGGTTACTTCCCTTTTTGTATTATAACCATCGGCAGCGGCAAAACCGGGATAGACCGCTTTAAATTCAGCGTTGATCTGGGCTGTATCTAAATCAGTTTTGGTGCTATTAGCAATTATTACAGTGTATGGGCGTGGCTGGCCACGACGGCGTTGCGGTGTCTGACCGGTTGGGGCATTCGCCGGAGGGGTGGTCTGCGCAAAAGTAGCGGCAGAAAGCATTACTAAAAATGCAATGTTCGAGATTTTTTGGAGCATATCAATTGTTAATTTGGCATAAATATAAATCAAGCAGAATTATATTTATGTAAAAATGAGGCTACAGTATAATTAGTCCTCAATTGCCTCAACACCAAGTTCTTTAAGACGTTCAAGATGATTCTTCATTTCTTTGAGCCGTTCCGGCGAGTGTCCTTGCCAATCGGTAACTACACCAATAACTAGAAGCGGATCACGAGTACGATAGGACTTGGTTGGATTTCCGGGGAATTTCTTGTCTGTCAAATTGGGGTCATTCTCGATAGGTCCTGTAGGTTCTACTATATAAATTCTACCAGGCCCATCGCCCAAAGCAAGCTCGGCTCCCCAAATAGCAGCATCCATGGTCGCTGTCAGATAGACAAATAATGCCTTCTTCTGCTTGCCATAGTTTGAATTAAAACCGGGTGCAATCAAGTCCCCTTGTTGTAGCTGAGCCTTAGTGCCGTGAAAGAATTGCTGCGCATTCAAATCGTGTTTGGCTTCGGTTAATTTATCCATGTTTTTCTTTTTTTTGTTGATGATATCGTCAAAAGTATAGGGTACAGAACACTAAAAAAACGTTTTTTAACTATATTTTTTTGAGAGCAATATGATATATAGATCAGCGTTATCCTTACAACAAACAGAGACGTTGCGGATTATTTTATATTAGCCTATGGTGGGTGTTGTCCCGCACTGCTTTGCGTACTGTAATGCGATATTATAGCAGAGTAATTATATTTATTTAATACAATTCGTACGTATATCGCCTACCTTTGCAGTATGATTAATTATTTTGACTTTTACGCCATAACCCAATCATTCAACCTCGATGCTGCGCAGCTTAAAAAGAAGTTTTACGAACTAAGCAAACAATATCATCCTGATTTTTATGCGAACGAGGATGAAGCCAAACAGCAAGAAATACTGGAGTTATCTACCCTAAATAATAAAGCTTACCAAACACTTTCTGATCCGGCTAAACGCTTAGAATATATTTTAAGGCTACATGACTTGGTATCTGACGGTGCGAAACCACAACTCCCGGCAGATTTTTTAATGGAGATGATGGATATTAACGAACGCTTAATGGAAGTTGATAATGCAACAGAGTTAGGTCATATAACAGCAGAAGTGCTTGCAGTTGAGGGTGATATGAACGATGAATTAAATAGCTTAACAGCTGATTATGAACAGTTAGATGATACCGCAAAAGAGAGCCGCTTAAACGATATTGCAAATATTTACTTTAGGCAAAAATATCTGTTGCGAATTAAGGAGAGTTTAAATACATTTGCATCCCGCTTCTGAGAGGTTGAAAGACACATCCAGACAAAGCATGCCCAGCTGGCGGAATTGGTAGACGCGCTGGTCTCAAACACCTGTGGGAAACCGTGCCGGTTCGACTCCGGCGCTGGGTACACAAAAAGTTAGGTACTACCCAACTTTACTATAAAAATTAAAGACCCTCTTTACATTACGTAATGAGGGTTTTTTATTGAAGAGTATAGCATTTATAGATCTGAGATCTTGAAAAGCTAAACAAAGCTTAGCCGGGAGGCGTTTCACAATAGAGCCACTTGATATAATGGGTATTGAACAACCCGAAATCCCACATAACGAAGGTATTCTTTGATATATCCTAAAATGTCTTATTCGGCTACAATATTCTTTTTACCCCATTCTGCTAATAGCTGCATCACGTCGTTGAGCGACATCCCCTTTTCAGTGAGTGTATACTCCACCTTTGGCGGGACTTCGGCATATACCTTCCGATTGATGATACCGTCAGCTTCCAGTTCTTTTAAATGCCTGGATAATACCTTTAGTGCTATACCATCAATTGTTTTATGAAGCTCACCAAATCGCCTGGGGCCTGATAATAACATCCAGATAATAACGGGTTTCCATTTGCCGCTTATGATACTGATTGATCCTATTATAGAGCAATCACAATCCGGCTCTACTTTTTTTTTAATTATTTTTTCTGCTAACATCCTGATAATGTGAATTAGTGTCTTAAATGTCAATACTTGACAAAGGTAAAGTAATGGCTCAACTTTGTCAAAAAAAGTGAACATGAAAATATTAATAATCGGTGCCACAGGTACCATCGGAAAACACATAACCGCTGCATTACAAAAAAATCATGAAGTAATTAAGGCCGGTTCAAAAAGCAGTGATATACAGGTAGACATATCATCAACCGAGTCGATAGAAAACTTTTACAAACAGGTCGGGAAATTCGATGCCTTGATTTGCGCTGCCGGGGACGCGCAGTTCGGGCCTTTATCAAGTATGAAGGATGCTGATTTCAGGATTGGGGTTAACAGTAAATTGATGGGCCAGGTTAATCTGGTATTGATCGGTCAACATTACATTAATCCTAAAGGGTCGTTTACTTTAACATCAGGTTCATTAGCCGATGACCCGATTGTAATGGGAACAAACATCAGTACGATGAATGGAGCGATCAATGGATTTGTAAAAGGTGCGGCAATAGAGTTGGAGAACGGCGCGCGTATCAATGCGGTAGGTCCTGATATAGTTGAAGAATCCACAGCCTATTTTTCCTATTTCCCTGGACACGTTCCGGTTACCATGAGCCGGGTCGCACAGGCTTATGTCAAAAGCGTGCTGGGCGGGCAAACCGGTCAGATTTATAAAGTGTTGTAACAGGCAATCAAAAATTAAAAATAATAAAAAGATAAAAATAGTTTGTGTTCAATAAATGAATTAACAAACAAGTAAATAAATATTATGAAAATACTCATTTTAGGGGCCACTGGCAGAACCGGTCGCCTTATCGTTGAAGAGGCACTAAAGCAAGACTATGATTTAAATGTTTTGGTGCGAGATAAAAACAAAATATCCTTTAATTCAAAATCAATTAACGTATTTCAAGGAACACCTACCCACAGAGCGGATTTAGCGGCTGCAATGCAAGGCTGTGATCTGATAATAAGTGCTTTGGGTATCGTCAGAGCCTCAGATGCTCCTTGGTCTAAATTAATAACCGCCAAAAATTTCATATCTGAAAGCATTAAAAATGCGATAGCGGAAGCGGATCAGCAAAACGTAAAACGGTTAATTACTATTTCTGCGTGGGGTGTTGGGGAAACCAAAAAACAAATCCCATTTTGGCTCAGATGGCTAATTAACTATACCAACATGGGCCCTGTTTACGCGGAACATGAAAAAGAGGAAAAACTATTAACAAATTCAGACTTAAACTGGACGGCTGTACGGCCTGTTGCCTTAAATGATTCCGATAAGATAAAAACATTAAAAGTGAGTTTTAATAACTTCCCTAAACCAAGTTTATATATCAGCAGGCAAAGTGTGGCTAAATTCATTGTTAATATCGTGAAATCCAATAAGTACGATAGGAAAAGTCCAACTATTTCTGAAAATTAATGTGGGGGGGAGATGCAAGCACAAATTAGCACAGTATGAAAGCAGTAAAAGTAATTGGATTTATCTTGTTAGGATTGTTGGTAGTAGTGGCTGCCACCGGCACTTATGTAAAGGTAGCGTTACCAGATATGGGCGAGGCACCTCAAATTAAAATAGAACGCACAGCAGAACGAATAAAACGCGGCGATTATTTAGCTAACCACGTTGCTGTTTGTATGGACTGCCATAGCACCAAGGACGAGCGTTTGTACGGAGGCCCGGTGGTGGGCGGCTTCGGGGCCGGAGGTGAAAAATTTGATCAACAGATGGGCCTTCCCGGCAAATTTTATGCATCTAACATAACCCCTTATAAATTAAATAGTTGGACAGATGGAGAGTTTTTTCGGGCGTTAACTACGGGAGAGAACAAGTTTGGCAAAGCAATCTTTCCACTAATGCCATGGGATCATATCGGGCAAATGGATAAAGAGGATGTGTATAGTATTATTGCTTATTTGCGTTCCATTCCCGCAATAAAAAAGGACATACCAGCGTCAGAAATAGACTTTCCGGTCAATTTTATCATCAATACCATGCCGCATAAGGCAAGTTTGGGCAAGCTACCATCGGAAAATGATACCATCAGGTACGGCGCTTACCTGGTTAACGCAGCGGCTTGTGTAGATTGTCATAGTAAAAGATACCATGGGGATATCCTCCCCGGGACAGAGTTTGGCGGTGGAATGGAATTTAAACAGCAGGGAGGTGTTGTACGTTCTGCAAATATCACACCAGATAAACTAACCGGTATTGGATCATGGAGTAAAGATATATTCATTCAACGATTTAAAAGCTTTGAAGGTAAAGAAAAGCAAGCGGCTAAACTTAACCCCGGCGATCCACAAATACCAATGCCGTGGTATTTGTATGCTGGAA